>JBDKER010000007.1:0-136536 GCA_039795165.1 Verrucomicrobiota bacterium
GGTGCCGATGTCATCCGGCTGGCCGAATTGAATCCGGCGGAGCTGCGGCGGCCGGGGCCGGTGCAGGTGGTGGCGGCGGCGGACGATGTGATGATTCTGCGCCGATGAGAGCGCGCTTGCCAGCGGGCTTGGTTTTGCCGGGAGCAAGCCCTGGAGGGGGCGGTGTGCGGTCATGAATCGGTATCTTGCTGTCCTTGGGGCGATGGTGGTGGTGATTGCGGCACCCATTCTGCTGAAGCCGCGGGAGAGTGCGCGCAGTGCTGATTACCGGCCGGAAGACCGCCTCGTGGTGGTGACGCCGCATGTGGAGACGATCCGGTACGAACTTGAGCGTGGTTTTCAGCAATGGATGCAGGAGCGGCATGGGCGGCGCGTGGTCATTGACTGGCGCATTCCAGGGGGGACGTCCGACATCATCAAGGTACTCAAGTCCGAGTACACGGCTGCCTTTGAGAACGAGTGGACGAGGGGAGGAAACGAGGTGGCTGCGATGCAGGAGTTTGCCGATGCGAAGAGCGAGTCGCCAGCGCGTCAGGCCTTTCTGCGGAGCAGTGTCGGCGTGGGGATTGACCTCATGCTGGGCGGTGGGCCGATTGATTACAATGGGCTGCGGAAGCAGGGATTCATTGTGAGCCGGGATGAGGCGGGGCATGGGCCCGAAGCGGTGCGGAAGGCGCACCCCGAGTGGTTCACTGACGCGGTGATTCCCGCGAAGCTGGCCGGGCAGGAACTCTACGAGCCGGGCCTTGCATGGGTTGGCACCTGTCTGTCCGCCTTCGGGATCTGCTGGAATGAGGAACGGCGGGAGGCTCTGGGGATTCCCGGGCCTCCGGCGACGTGGAGCGATCTGGCGTCGCCGGCATGGCGGAATCAGATTGCGCTCGCCGATCCCACCAAGTCCGGGACGGTGGCTGCGATGTTCGAGGTGATTCTGCAGATCGAGATGCAGCGCGCCGCGGCCGAGGCGGGACAGGATGAGGCGAGGCGGGCGGCAGCGGTGGCTGAAGGCTGGCAGCGTGGCCTGCGGCTCATACAGAGGATTGCGGCGAATGCGCGCTACTGGACTGACAGTTCCACCAAGATTCCCCTCGATGTGGCCGACGGCGAAGCGGTGGCGGGCATCTGTGTGGATTTCTACGGACGGAATTTCGTGGAGCGTCTCGAGCGGACGAATGGCGTCAGCCGTCTGCGATTTGTGGCTCCGCCGGGAGAGACGACGGTCAGTCCGCAGCCGGTGGCCATGCTGCGCGGGGCACCGCATGCGGAACTGGCGACGCGCTTCATTGAGTATCTGCTGACGCCGGAAGCGCAGCGGCTGTGGGGCTGGAAGGCCGGCGTTCCGG
This sequence comes from Verrucomicrobiota bacterium, assembly GCA_039795165.1. Classification (GTDB taxonomy): domain Bacteria; phylum Verrucomicrobiota; class Verrucomicrobiia; order Verrucomicrobiales; family V1-33; genus V1-33. The sequence goes on from JBDKER010000007.1 coordinate 1,344, forward strand.
GTGGTCCCGAGAAGATGGCGCTGCGCAACATGCCGATCCGGAAGGATTACTATGTGGAAGCGAACCTGAAGGAGGCGGCCGATCCCGCGCTGCGGCCGCTCGAGGATGGGATTGCCTTTCAGTATGATCCGCGGCTGACCGCCGACCTTTTCAGCACGATCCGGGTGATCATCCGGGCGATGTGCATTGATCCGCATCATGAACTGCGGGAGGCGTGGGCCATGCTGGCCGACCGGGGGTTTCCGGCGGAGGCGACCGCGCGGTTTGGAAATCTCGAGGCTGTCAATTACACGGCGGCGGCTGGGATTGCCGCGAAGCTGAAGAGCCGGGATCCGGTGATGGCGGCGACGGTGGCGCGGGATCTTTCCGTGGTGTTCCGCGGGAATTACCGCAAGGCCATGGAACTCGCGGCAGCCGGCCGGTGACCGCCGTGCGGGAGCCGCCGTACGGTTCCGGTGTTCATGAAGCTTGCCGTGTCAGGGCGATTCCGGCATAACCGAAGCCATCCGGAGCGGGCTGTGCCCCGGCCGGCCTTCCCCCTAACTAATCTTTGTTGCTGCCATGCGTGTGTGTTTTCTGACTGCGGCTGTCCTGATTCTGTCTCTGCGGCTGGTGATGGCGGGACCGGACATTGCGGCGACGGTGCCGGCTGACGGAGCGGTGGTGTCCGCACTGACGAGCCTGCGGGTTACCTTCAGTGAACCTGTGACGGGGGTGAATGCGACCGATCTGGGGGTGAATGGGAATCCGGCAGCCGGGGTGACGGGCAGCGGGGCGGGGCCGTATGTGTTCACCTTTCCGCAGCCGCCTGCGGGGACTGTTTCCTTTTCGTGGGATGTCGATCAGAGCATTGCGGGGCTCGGCACCGGGGAGTTTGTGCCCGCCGGAAGCATCACGGTGACGCTGACCGACAGCCTGCCTCCGCAGCTGGCGAAACTGGCGACGTCGGTGCCCGGTCAGGAAATGGATGACGTACAGCCGTCCCCGGGTTCGGTCGCGGGAATGATCCGTCAGGCCGTGGTGAATTTCTCCGAGGAAGTTTCCGGGGTCGATGCGGCGGATCTGCTGGTGAACGGGTTGGCCGCGGCGGCGGTCACCGGTAGCGCCGCCGGGCCATATGTATTCCAGTTCGACGCTGTTGCGGAAGGCGTGGTGCAGTTCAGCTGGGCTGCCGGCCATGGCATTGCGGATGCGGCCGGCAATCTTTTCGCGGGCACCGGCTGGAGTGCGGTGCGCGCGTCGACTGCCGGGCAGGTGGTGATTTCCGAGTTTCTCGCGGCCAATGCCGGCACGCGCGTCATGGCGGGAGCCGACCCTGATGGCGTGCGGGATGAAAACTGGGATCTGTCGCCGTGGGTCGAGTTGTACAATGCGGGCACTGGGTCAGTCAGTCTGCGGGGCTGGAGTCTCACCGACAGCACGGATGAGCCGAGGCAGTGGGTGCTGCCTGACCGGACCCTTGCGGGCGGCGAGCGTCTGCTGGTGTGGGTTTCCGGGAAGGACCGCAAGCCGGCGGCGGGTCATCTCCATGCGAATTTCGGACTGAAGGCGTCTGGCGGGAGTCTGGCGCTTTATGCGCCCGATTGTCCGGCGGCTGTTCCCGTGTCCGCGTGGCTGAACTACCCTGAGCAGCGCTATGATTACAGTTACGGGGTGAGCGAACCCGGTGGGGAAGTGCGCTATTTTTCTCCGCCGACGGCGACGCAGGGACTTTACACCCTGCCGTCGTCCGACATCGGCAGTCCGCCGGGAACGGTGCCGCCTGTGCCGCTGGGGAGGGCCAATGGGACGAGCAGTCTGGCTGGGGTGATGCCGGAACCTGAGGTCAGTGTGCCACGGGGTTTCTACGACGGGCCGTTTCGGGTGGTGCTGAGCTGCCGCGAGCCCGGGGCCGTGATCCGCTACACGCTTGATGGGAGTGTCCCGGTGGTCACGAGCCCGGGATATACCGGCCCTCTGGAAATCGCATCGACGACCGTGCTGCGGATGGTGGCCTTCGGGGAAGGCAGGGTTCCGAGCCGGACGGTTACGCATACCTATCTGTTTGCCTCATCCGTCGTGGATCAGCCGTCGCCGCCGTACGACCATCCGGCGGTGAGCACGGACAATGGGAATCCGCAGCCGCCGTCTCCGGGAGGAGCGAAGCTGCCGGTTGCCTGGGGCACGAATGCGACCTTCACCGCAGCGCAGACCCTGCCTGGTGCCAACAATCTGACAGCTGGGCAGATTCCGGCCGACTACGGCATGGATCCCAAGATTCACGCCGATCCGCAGCGCTATGATGACAGCGGCAGAGTGAGTGCCGAGGGGGTGACGAACCGCGAGCGGATCGAGCGTTGTCTGCGGACACTGCCTGCGCTGTCGCTGGTCATGAAGGGTGCGGACATGTTCGGAGCCTATCCGAATGGCACGGTGCCCGCGGGAACGGTGGATCCGCTCTATCCGAATTCGGCGGCATCGATCAAGCGCGACATGACCAAGCCGTGTTCGCTGGAGATGATGCAGGCCGACGGGACGACGGTATTTGTGATTGAAGCGGGCATTGATCTGCATGGGAATGCCAGCCGGGATCCCTTCAAGAATCCCAAGCATGGATTCGTGATCCGTTTCCGGGGTCGCTACGGGGCCGGGAAGCTGGAGGCGCCGTTGTTTCCGGATTCACCCGTGCGCGAGTGGGACAAGCTGATTCTGCGGGGTGACTTCGGTGGCAGCTGGCTGCACCAGAACGGGGTCGATGCGCTCGCAGTGTCAGCCGACACGTCGCAGCGTCCACGTGGCATCCGCATCCGGGAAGCCTTCAGCAAGGAATCGTTCCGGGACATGGGAGGGGCAGCCAGTCATCACCGCTTCTGCAATCTCTTCATCAATGGTGTCTGCTGGGGTTCCTATGAACTCATGGAAGACGAGGCCGAGGATTTCGGAGCCAGTTATTTCGGAGGGGAGAAGGATGACTTCGATGTGGTCGATCAGGGGAAGCTGAAGAGCGGAAACTGGCAGCAGTGGTCCGCCATGAAGTCGCTGCTTGGCTGGACGGGTGGAACGGCCACCAGCGACCGTCCCACACCGCCCTCGGTCGCCGTCTTCCAGAGTGCCTTCACCAATGCGCAGTATGAACAGCTGCGCGGTTTCCTCGATCTGCCGTGGTTTCAGGACTACATGATCTGGCATCATTTTGCAGGACACCGCGACTGGGCCACGGGAGCCAGCGATGCGGCACCGTACATGAAGAACGTGTATTTTCTGAGGCCGCGGAAGGGGACGTTCCGGACAATGCCATGGGACATGGAGAATCTTCTCTGGCATCAGGACGAGGACCGCGTCACCGGCATGACCAGTTTTGGATCGGGGGCACCCTCTCTGCTGCCACCGGCGGCGATTCATCCGCGGGCGGTCATGAATCCGGAATACCGTCTGGAATTTGCGGACCGGGTCTGGCGGCATCTGATCCGGCCGGGGGGAGCGCTGACGCCGGCCGCCAATCTGGCGCGCCTAGAGAAGTGGACGGCGGTGGTGGGGCCCGATGCGATCTGTCTGGAATCGGCGCGCTGGGGTGACTACCGCTACAAGGTGCATCCCTACACCACGGGAACGGTGAATCAGGTGTACACATGGAACGGCAGCTGGTTCGAGGGTGGGGTGCCGCGCTACAATACCGGGCGGACGGCGGCGACCCTCGGGACATGGAATCAGGGCATGGCCAATGCTTGGTGGGATGAGATCCGGAGGCTGCGGACGGCGTATTTTCCGGTGCGGTCGGCGAATGTGGTCAACCAGTTCCGTACGAATGGACTGTATCCGCTGCTGGGGGCACCGGAGCTGCGGGATGAGCGGACGGGCAACCTGCTTGCCGATGGAGTGGTGGCTGCGGGAACGCAGGTCCGCCTTGTGAATCCGGCGGATGCGTCCGGGGGTTTCGCCACGGAGATCTGGTACACGCTGGATGGGACCGATCCAAGGCCTCCGTACGATCAGACCGGTGCGCCGCGTGGCTCGGCGCAGCGGTACGAGAAGCCGGTCACGGTCGATGCGGGAGTCATCATCCGGGCGCGGCGGGCCGTGCGGGTGGATGCGGCGGGTGGAGATGCGGCGCAGGCGAAGGCACCGGTGCGGGTGGCCTCGCCTTCGCTGCAGGTGACTGTCACGTACAATGCGGTGGGGGGAGCCAGCGGGCGCGGGCAGATCACGGCGGCCCCGCGGACCGTGGATGGTGTGGCCCTTGTGGAGGGAGACCGGGTGCTTCTGAAGAATCAGAGTGTGGGATCGCAGAATGGCATCTGGGTGGTCACGGTGCTGGGCAGTGGCTCCAATGGCCAGTGGGACCGGGCTGCGGACTGGGATCAGAATGGCGAAGTGCCGCCCGGCACGTGGGTGCGGGTGATTTCCGGGAATCAGAACCAGGGAACGGTTTGGCGGGTGACGAACACGGCGGCGGTGACGGTCGGGGGAAGTGCGGGCACGTCCGTGGGATTTGCTGTCTTCACCCCTTGGAGTGCCCTCATGGAGCATCGGCTGACGGTTGGTGCGCCCCTTGCGACCGTGGCCATTTCCGAGATTCACTACAATCCTCCGGCCAATCAGGGCGGGAGCGCGTCGGAGTTCCTTGAATTTATCAATCACGGTCGGCTGCCGGTGGACATGAGTGGGTGGTGGATGGAGGGAGTAGAGTTTGTATTTCCGGCGGGCCTTGTGCTGGCTCCCGGGCAGCGGGTTGTGATTGTGAGCAATGACAATCCGGTGATTTTTGCCTCGCAGTATCCCGGAGTGGATCCGCTGGGATATTTCGGGGGGAATCTGAGCAACGGAGGAGAACGGCTGACGCTTTTCGATGCGGCCGGCCGGGTGGTGTACTCGGTGGAATACGATGATGACCTGCCGTGGCCGGTGGCGGCGGATAACCGGGGAAGTTCTCTTGAGGTGGTGGATCCTGCGGGTGACGGTCAGGCAGTCGGCAACTGGAAGGCGAGTCCGGTCCGTGGAGGAACCCCGGGATCTGGCGGGACGCCGTCGCTGTTCGCCCTGAGGATCAGTGAATTCCATGCGGCCTCCGGTCAGGGGATTTTTCAGGGGCAGCCGATGCGGGACTTTGTGGAAGTGATCAATGCGGGTGGGGTGCCCATTGAGCTGGCGGGCTGGACATTGAATGGGGTGGCGCTGGGCGGTGGGGTGCTGGCTCCGGGGGCCCGTCTGGTGGTGGATGTTCCGCTGGAGCGGTCGCAGGGAGAAGTGGTGCTGGCGCTGGGTGGAGCGACCGTGGAGAGCGTCCGCTATGGTCCGCAGTCTGCGGGTCTGTCGTTCTCCCGGGATGCGGAATCATGGAGGGTGGGCGAGCCGTCGCCGGGTGGCGTCAGCACGGCGCTGCCGCTGTCATTTCCGGCCGCCGCACTGCGTTTCAGTGAAGTGCTGGCGGATCCGGTGCCCGGGGAAGACGATTGGCTGGAACTGCGCAATGAGGGGGCGTTGCCGGTTGTGCTGATGGGGCTGACCTTTGGTGCAGGCGAGGCTGCCGTGCGGGTGGTGGTGCCTGCAGTGATCGGTGCGGGAGAATATGTGACGCTGCGCTGCGATGCGGGCAGCCGCCGCGGGGATGCGCTCAATCTGAATCTTCCGGCGGCGGGGGGCAGTCTCTGGTGGCGCGACGCTGAGTGGCAGCTGGGAGACAGCATTGTGTATGGCAGGCAGGAGGAAGGCGTGACGAGCGGGCGACTGGTGGGACAGGGCGCGTGGGTGCGTTTGGATTACCCGAGTCCGGGACTCCCCAACGAGGCTCTGCCGCCCGTGCGGCCCCGCTTCAGCGAAGTCCTTGTGATCAACCGGAATGGCGACAATACGCCGTGGGCGACCCGCGATGCATGGGTGGAACTGGTGAATCCGGCGGGTCAGGCAGCTGATCTGGGCGGCTGGAAGATCCGCAGTGTCGTGGTGACTGGCGGAAGCGTGGATTACGCGGTTCCTGCGGGCACGGTGCTGGCCGCGGGTGGCTTCCTTCCCATCTGGAGCCGGACGCTCGGGATGCCCTTCGATGCCGAAGTGTACAATCATCATGGATTGGAACTCATCCGTCCGGACGGACAGATCATGGACCGGGTCACATGGGGACGGCAGTTGCCGGATCATTCGATCGGGCTGCAGGCCGATGGGGCGTGGGCCCTGCTGCGCGCGCCGAGCCGCGGGCGGGAGAATGCCGGGAAGATGTCCATGGGGTCGCCCGGAGGTCTGCGGCTCAACGAATGGCAGGGGGCGGCGGGAGGAGCAGGACCGCGCGGTGAATTCATTGAAGTCTTCAATCCTCATGCGGATCCGGTTGATGCAGGAGGGTTGTGGCTGGGCGATGGACCGGGCGAAGCCGGCAGGTTCCGGCATCGGCTGCCTGCACTCAGTTTTGTGGAGCCGCGGGGTCATCTCCTGCTGCGGCCGGCTGGCCAGCTGAGCACAGAATTTCCCGGCGGCGTGCCCGCGTGGCCCGTGACCTACGGCTTCGGGCTTTCCCCGGCAGGGCATACCCTGACGCTTTCTCAGGCCGACGAAGGAAGGGCTTTGGTCGATGCGGTTTCATTCGGTCCTCCGCCGGTGATGCCGCAGAGCGGCGGGAGGGTGAGCGACGGCGCGGAAACGATGGGCGAACTGGTGGCGAGCCCCGGCTGGCCGAATGGGGGCGGGCCAGCTCCGTATTTCCATTCACAGCCTGAAGATGTGGTGGTGGCGCTGGGGGAACCATGGCGGCTGCAGGCTTCCGTGGCGCTGGCGGACTCGGCATTCTGGACAAGGAATGGTCAGGTGCTGCCCGATGCTGTGCCGGCGGGAGCAAAGGAACTGATTCTCGAGCGTTCCGCGGCGGCGATGACGGACGACGGGCTCCATGTGGTGACCGCAGTGAATGCGGCGGGCACAACCGTGAGCCGTTCCGCACGGGTGACGGTGCTGTACAACTACAGCCGCTGGGCGTCTGCGTTCGGGGTTGGTGCGGCGGGAAGCGATGATGACCGCGATGGGATTGCGAACGGCATGGAGTTTCTGGCGGGGACCGATCCGAACGTTGCTGAATCGGCGGCCGGGCAGGCAGCGCTGCAGGTGATCCCGGGGATCATGGGCGCGGAATTCACCATGGAATTCGTGAAGAACCGACGGGCCTCGTACACGATGCTCAGTGGCGAGCGCAGCAGCAGACTGAGTGGCTGGGTGCTCACGGACGCCGTCGGCATGGATGTCATCGCTGCGGACCCGGATGGACGGGATCGCCTGCGGCTGCGCTTTGCCATGCCCGCAGGGGAAGAGTCTTCCTTCTGGAGACTGCGGCTGGTTCCGTAATCCGGAAGCGTGCCTTCAGAACCACGCCGCGGCGTTGCGCAGCCCGGCGGGTTTCAGGAGACGACAAGCGTCTGTTCCCGGTCCGGTCCGACTCCGATTAGGGAGACTGGCAGTTCTGTCAGTTCGCTGAGGCGGTCGAGGTAGGCACGGGCGAGTTTCGGCAGGTCACCGATGCTGCGGGCGGCGGTGATGTCGCAGTTCCAGCCGGGCAGAGTTTCGTAGACAGCCTTGCAGCGGGCCATTTCCTCGACCGTGGCCGGGGGGACGCTGATCCTTTCCCCGTCGAGTTCATAGGCCGTGCAGACATGGATTTCCGAAACGCCGTCGAGGCCGTCGAGATTGGTGACGGCGAGGTCGTCGAGTCCGTTGATGATGCCGGCGTAGCGGACCATGACGGTATCGAGCCAGCCGCAGCGGCGCGGGCGGCCGGTGGTGGCTCCGAATTCGCGTCCCATATTATGGAGGCGGTCGCCGAGCGCATCGTTCTCAGTGACAAACGGTCCGCTGCCGACCCGGGTCGTGTAGGCTTTGCAGACACCGACCACTCGGTCGATTTTCCGCAGGGCGGCACCGGTTCCGGTGATGGCTCCGCCTGCGGTGGTATTGCTGCTGGTGACGAAGGGATACGTCCCGTGGTCGATGTCGAGATAGGTACCCTGCGCTCCCTCGAAGAGCACGCTTTTGCCGCTTTTGACTGCTTCGTGAATGATGACCGAGGTATTGGTGCGGAAGGGGGTCAGGCGGGCCGCCGCCGTGAGGATTTCTTCCGTGACTTGCGCGGCCTCCATGGACGCGAGGCCGACGGCTGCGAAGAGCGCATTGCATTCGGCGACCCGTTCCGCGACGCGTTCGTGGAAAACGGGGGTGTCCGCGATATCGATGAAGCGGAAGCCGCGGCGTTCGATTTTATCCGCGTAGGCCGGGCCGATGCCGCGACCGGTGGTGCCGATGCGGCGGGCGGCGAGCAGGATTTCGCGGCGCTGATCGAGCCCGCGGTGGTAGGGCATGACGATGTGGGCGCGGTCGCTGATGAAGAGGTTGGCTTCCGAGATGGCGACGCCCTGGCCACGGAGCTTGTCGATTTCGCTGTTCAGGCCAACGGGGTCCATGACCACGCCATTGCCGATGACGCAGGCCTTGTCCTTCCAGAGGATGCCGCTGGGAATGAGGTGGAGCACGTATTTTGTGCCGGCATGGATCACGGTGTGTCCGGCATTGTTGCCGCCTGCGCCGCGCGCGACGACGTCTGCGGATTCCGTGAGGAAATCGACGATTTTGCCTTTACCTTCGTCGCCCCACTGGGCGCCGGTCACAATCACATTAGCCATGATGCTTCAGGGGAAAAAGAAATGCCGGAACGGGTTCGCCGGTCCGGCGGAAAGGAGGTAACGGGGGAAGACCGTGACGGGTGGCGTCAGCTTTCCGTTCCTCCGGGAGGATACTCGGGATGGATCAGAGGGAAGCGAAGGCGAGCGCTGCGGCACCGAGGCACAGCAGGCAGCCGAGAATACCGATGGCGAGAAGAGCGGAGCCGGCTGGATCTTTCTTCCGGCCCTTCTTCTTGAACGGAGCGTCATTCGTGAAGCCCGTGGGGGCTGCACCCGAGTCGAGGAGTTGTGTGTCGCTGCTCACGTTGGCGAGGTATGCGTGCCGATGGCCTGCCTGTAAAGCGGTTTTTCCGGGGCTGCTGTGGTCGGGTTGGTGGGGACGCAATCGCGTAGGGTGCGGCAGGCCGGGGCGACGGCAGATTGGCAGCATGCGACTGATTGCTCTGGTATTCCTTGTGCTTGGCCTTGGTTCCGTGGTCCGGCGAGTGGATGCGGCTGATGTCGTCCGGCCGAATGTACTGCTGATCTGCGTGGACGATCTGAAGCCCGTGCTGGGCTGCTATGGAAACGGGATGGTGAAATCGCCTAACATTGATCGGCTGGCGTCGCGCGGGGTGGTCTTTGAGCGGGCGTACACGAATCAGGCGGTCTGTTCGCCGTCGCGGAACGCGCTCATGACGGGAATCCGTCCGGGACGGCTGGGAATTTACGATCTGGCCACGCATTTCCGGCTGGCGGTACCGGACGCGGTGACGCTGCCGCAGCATTTCATGGGGCAGGGCTGGCGGGCCGAGGCGCTCGGCAAGATTCTCCATGCCGGCAATGGGAACCGGGAGGATCCGGGTTCGTGGAGTGTTCCCGTGTTCAAGGGCGATGCTGAAATGTACGCACTGGAGGCGAGCCGGGTGGCCGACAAGACCGGCAAGCCGGCGGGACCGTACGGCAGACTTCCGAAGAATGCCCCGCGCGGGGCGGCATGGGAATCGGCGGATGTGCCTGACCATGCCTATCGGGACGGGCAACTGGCGGACGAAGCGGTGGCCCGGCTGAAGGCGGCGGCGTCGAAGCCTGGTACGCCATTCTTTCTGGCGGTAGGATTTCTGAAGCCGCATCTGCCGTTCTGTGCACCGCAGAAGTACTGGGATGTGTACGACCGGGCGGCGTTTCCGGTGGCTGCTTTGCAGTCGCTGCCTGCCGGGGCTCCGGAATTTGCGGGTCACCCGAGCGGGGAACTGCGGCGGTACTCGGCCATTCCGGATGAGGGGGAATTTTCCGCCGATCTGCAGCGGACCCTTATTCATGGGTACCATGCCTGCGTGAGCTACACGGATGCTATGATCGGGAAGGTGCTCGATGCCCTTGATGCGCTTGAGTTGACCCGGAACACCGTGGTGGTGCTCTGGGGCGATCACGGCTGGCACCTGGGCGACCACGGATTGTGGTGCAAGCACAGTAACTACGAACAGGCAGCGCGGATTCCTCTCATGATGGCGGGACCCGGCATTGCGCAGGGCCGTGCTGCGGGCCTTGTGGAAACCGTGGACCTGTACCCGACCCTTGCGGAACTGGCGGGTCTGCCGGCGCGGGCCGGTCTTGATGGCAGAAGTCTGGTGCCGCAGCTGCGGGATCCTGCGGCTCCCGGCGCGCCTCATGTCCTGCATTGCTACCCCCGGAGCGGTGGACTCATCGGCCGCGCCCTGCGCACGCCAACGCAGCGTCTCGTCGAATGGAAAGTTCCTGGGGCGGCGGCCGATTCCGCGGTCGTGGAACTCTACGACTACGTGAAAGATCCCGGGGAAGAGAAGAATCTGGCGGCCTCGTCCCCGGAAACCGTGGCGGCCCTGCGGGCTATCCTGCGCGATCATTACCCGGAAGCCAAACCTCAGATCAAGGCTGCCGCGGCCCGTTCCGGCGGGCGGAAAGCGGATGACGAATGAGTCCGGGCCTTCTCCTGCCGCCCGCCAATTTCCGCGAAAAAGATTCGCAGGGCGGCATCGCTTCATTATAGATGCGCCCCGGAAGCGGACGGGAACGGAGGCGGACCTCCAGAAACGCCTGCTGCTATTTCCATCTGATAGAACCATGAAAACGACAACCATCCTCATTGCTCTTGCCCTCGCTGGACCTGTGGCCGCAGAAGCCCCTGACTTTGCCAAGGACATTGCTCCGATTCTCGAAGCGTCCTGCGTGAAGTGCCACAACTCGACGAAGGCCAAGGGAAAGCTCAACATGCAGACGAAGGAAGGCGCTCTCAAAGGGAGCGAAGACGGCAAGCTGTTTGAAGCCGGCAAGGCTGACGACAGTGCGCTCATCAAGGTCCTTCTGCTGCCGGAAGACGACGACGACGCCATGCCTCCGAAGGACAAGGCTCCGCGTCCGACCAAGGAACAGGTCGAGAAACTCAAGGAGTGGATCAATGCCGGGGCCAACTGGCCGGATGGCGTGGAACTGAAGGTTCCCGCCAAGTGAGTCCGGATTCTCCCTGACTCATCATCAATCCGCCGAAGTTTGCCCGCCGGTTCCTCTGGGACCGGCGGGTTTTGCGTTCCGCTGTGGGTGGGTTGGGGCGGAGGGAAAGCCGTTGCCGGTCATCAGGTGGCAGGCATGGTGGGCACATCATGAATGAAAGCCGCCGGGAGTATGCCAGCGAAGCCGAAGTGGCTTGGGCCGCGGAGCGGATGGCGGCGCTGCGGCGGGTGCTGGAGGAGGTCGTTCTTGGCAAGGAGGAACTGATTGGACTGACGCTCACCGGGATCCTCGCGCGCGGGCATCTGCTGCTGGAGGGATTGCCGGGATTGGGAAAAACCGAGTTGGTGAAGGGGCTTGCGAAGACGCTCGGCCTGGAGACGCGGCGCATTCAGTTCACGCCGGACCTTCTGCCGGGAGACATCACGGGAAATCCCGTGCTGGAGGAAACGCCTGCGGGCCGGGCCTTCGTGTTTCAGCGCGGGCCCGTGTTTGCCAATCTGCTGCTCGCTGACGAGATCAACCGGGCCAGTCCGAAGACGCAGAGTGCTCTGCTCGAAGCGATGCAGGAACGCAGGGTGACCGTGATGGGAACGACGCATGAGCTGCCCGATCCCTTCATCGTCCTTGCCACGCAGAATCCCGTGGAACTCGAGGGGACCTATCCGCTGCCCGAGGCCCAGATTGACCGGTTTCTCTTCAAGCTCGAGGTCCCCCGCAGCGACGCGGCGACGCTTGAGCGAATTGTGCGCGGGCGGGAATTCGGGATCGATCCCGAGCCGGCGAGGGTGCTTGCGCAGGGGGAACTGGCGACTCTGCTGGAACTGGCGCGGAGAATTTTTCTGCCGGATGCGGTGGCTGGCTACATTGCGCGGCTGGTGGATGCGACGCATCCCGGGCAGTCGGCTGCGGCGACGGGAGTGAAGTTCGGGGCGAGTCCGCGGGCGGCGCTCGGTCTGGCGGCGGCGGCGCGGGCCCGGGCGCTTCTGCACGGGAGGTTGCATGCTGGTTTTGAGGATGTGCGGGTGATTGCACCGGCGGTGCTCGGGCACAGGCTCATCATGGATTATGAAGCGCGCATTTCCGGGCGTAAGGCGGCGGAGGTGGTGGCTGCCCTGCTGAGCGAAGTGCCGGCGCAGCCGGGCGGGTTGCCATGGACCGTTCAGGAGCGCACGACGAAGGCATGAAGGCGCTGCGGCATGCTGTGGCGGTTCTGATGTTTGCCACCGCAGGCGCTGCGGGGGCGCAGGAAACTCATGTATTCTCCATGGATGCGGAGAACCGCCGGCGCGTGGAAGTCACAAGTGTCTTCAGTGTGGCACCGCCATCGGGATTTGCGCCGCTGGTGATCTCGGTGGTCAATGATGGTGATGCGGATGCTTCCTTCGGGGTCAGGACCACCAGCCGGGATAGCTGGGGGCCGGGCGAAGTGTCGGCAGCGCTCAAGGTTGCCGGTCTGGCGCGCCGCACGACCGTGACGGAGGTGATGGTGCCGGTATATGTGGCCCCGGTGGATGCGCCTTTCCGGGAGCTGCGGGTCTCGGTGACCGGATCCGTGAGTCCGTCCTTCGAAATTCCGGTGGGTGGGCTGAGCACGCTACCGTTCGTCGCGCTGAGCGCAGCGCTTGCGGGTGTTTCTACTGAAGCCATCTGCGAGGCGGCGGCCATGCATCAGGCGACTTCCCCGGTTCACTTTGGGAGCCGGCATCCTCGGTTTGCGGCCCGCTGTGAAGCGCGCCAGTTGCCGTCCGACTGGCGGGGGTACTCGGGGGTTGATGTCCTTGCGATGACGCTCGGCGAATGGGTCGCGCTGCAAGCTGCGCAGAAATCGGCGATCCGGAAATGGCTGGCGCTGGGCGGAGCACTGGAGCTGCATGCGGAGGACGGATCGTGGGATCCGGCGGGCCTTGAACTCGGACTGGACGGGCATGAGGGAGACCGTGGTTTCCGGGGACTCGGGAGTGTGAGGCTGCGGAAGTGGAACGGCCAGCCACTCGGGCCGGAAGCAGCGGCGGGCTGGTGGGAGCCCCGCGGAACGCGGGCGAAGCGGGTGGCCCTTGCGGAAGGGATTCCCAGCAGTCGGCTCAGTGAAATCATCGGGGACCGGGGGTCGCCGGAATTGCCGGTGGGCATCATTCTGCTCGCGTTCGGAATCCTCGTGGGTCCGGTGAATCTTTTCTATCTGGCGGGACCGGGACGGCGGCATCGCCTTTTTGTGACGACTCCGCTGATTTCCATGGCGACGACATTGCTGCTGCTGGGATGGATTCTGCTGCGCGACGGGACCGGCGGCCGGGGGCGGCGCAGTGCGGTGGTTTATCTGGATGCGGCGGCGCGCGAGGCCATGCTGAGTCAGGAACAGATCAGCCGGACCGGACTGCTGCTGGGCTCGGAATTCTCCACGGCCCAGCCTGTGGTGACGAGCCGGGCGCAGGTGCGGGTGGGAGCGGCGGAGTCCGACCGAGGTCGGCCGGATGCCAATTCGCGTTCTGAAGTCCATGTCCTGCTCGAGAACGACCGTGTGCATTTCGGGGATTGGTTTCAGAGCCGTGCCGAGCAGGCGCAATGGGTCGAGGCGGTGCTGCCGACCCGGGGGAAAGTGGCGGTGCGTGCGGCTGGGGGTGGATGGGAGGTGGTTTCGTCGCTTGGATTTCCGCTGAAGTCATTGTTCTGGGTGGATGCCGCGGGGCAATGGTGGAAGGCTCCGGGGGACGTGCTGCCGGGCGCTCCGGTGGCATTGCAGGAAGTGCGGCGGGACGACGCGGAGCGGTGGCTTGCGGCGGAAGCCGCTGCGGGCGGCTACAGCCTCAACGGAATTCTGTCGCCGCACCGGAGCGGGGAATTCACCGGGCACCGGGCATGGCTGCTGGCTTCCGCGGATCAACCCGAGGCAGGTTTTGTCGAAACGCTGGGATCGGTGAAGTGGGAAAGGAACCATACCATCCTCATGGGACCTCTGGAGCCCGAGCCAACGCCTTCTGCTGCGCCATGAGTACACCAGCCATTGCTGTCGAGGATCTGAAACGGCACTTCGGAACGATTCCGGCAGTCGACGGAGTTTCGTTTGCGATCGAGGCCGGGAGGGTGGTGGGCTTCGTGGGAGCCAATGGTGCCGGCAAGACGACCACCATGCGGATTCTCGCGACCCTTGATTATCCTTCGGCGGGCCGGGCCGCCGTGCTGGGCCGCGATGTGGTGCTCTATCCTGGAGAAGTGCGCCGGCGGCTGGGCTGGGTGCCCGACAGCTTCGGCACGTACGACAACATGACAACGCTCGAGTATCTCGATTTCCATGCCCGGGCACTTGGGTTCCGCGGAGCCGACCGGATCGGGAGAATCCGTGAAGTGGTGGAATTCACCGACCTCGGAGCCTTGTCGGAACGGATGATCAGCACGATGTCGAAGGGGCAGGGCCAGCGGCTTTGTCTGGCGCGGGCGCTCATTCACGATCCGGAAGTTCTCATCATGGACGAACCGGCGGCGGGGCTTGATCCCCGGGCCCGCGTTGATCTCAAGCGGCTCATCCGGATTCTGGCGGGGGAGGGCAAGACCATCCTGATATCGTCGCACATCCTTTCCGAGCTGGGAGAGATGTGTGATTCACTGCTCTTCATCGACCGCGGACGGATTGTGCATCATGGCACGGCCGAGAGTCTCACGAGAGCAGAGGAACAGGGAACCCTCGTGGCCGTGGAGACTGCGGATGGTCCGGCCGCGCTTGTGCAGTGGGCGCTGACTGCTCCCCATGTGAAACTGGAGGAAGAACGGCGGAAGGGATGTCTGCTGCGCATCGGGAGCGCTGAACCGACGGTGGTGGCGGCGGTGCTGCGGCGCATGGTGGCCGACGGGATTGCGGTGACGGATTTTCACCGCGAGGAACGGAGCCTTGAGGAAGTCTTTGTCGACATGATGGGCCGCATGGAGCGGGGCGAACCGGTGTCGTTTTCCGAGGGTCGTCCGGAAAAGGAATCCCCCGGCACCGGAGCAGTGGTTCCGGGACCGGGGGAGAAGTGAAGAGACTGTGACTCGTCCGGGTTGAGCCCTGGCGTCAGGGACGCGGGCGCTTGGGGCCGCCCTTGCCGCCCTTCGGGCCGCCGTAGCCACCGCTGCGGCCATAGCCGCCGCCTCCGTAGCCCCCGGAGCGTCCTTCGCCGCCGCCACTGTAGCCGCCACCGCCGTAGCCTCCGGAACGTCCTTCGCCGCCGCCGCGCGAGTCATCGCGGCTACGTGGTCCGCCGTAACCGCCGGGCCGGGCGGGCCGGCCCTCGGAGCTGCGGCCGTAGGGCTTGCGTCCGGCGGGACCGCGTTCCCATGGCGGGGGACCGGAACGGAAGCCGCTGGCCGGTTTTCCTTCTGGCTTGCCGTGCACGGTCGCTTTGACCCTGACCTTGTGTCCAGCGAAGTCGCCGCCGTCGAGCACCTCGATGATTTCGCGGGCATGCGGGCCGAGGACCTGGACGTGAGTTTCCTTGTTCTGGAGCTTGATGAGCCCAACGACTTTGGCGGGGAATTCCGAACCTGAGGCCACGGCATCGAGGATGTCGCGGGGGGTCAGGCCATGTTCCTTGCCGACGCTGAAGGTGATCCATTTGTAGCCGGGAGCGGCTGGGGGGAGCGGGCGACTGACTTCCTCGCGGGCTGCTTTGGGGGGTGGCGGGGGAGCCTGTTCCGATTCGAGGGCCATGAGGGCATCGGCGTCCGCGTCCGAAATGCGCGGCTGTTTTTCCTTGCGGGGTTTGCTGCGTGGTTCTTTCGGGGCGGCGGTGGTCTCGGACGGGACTTCCGTTTCCGGCTCGGAGGAAGCAACGACCTCGGCTGGCACCGGCACCGGTTCCGGGGTCGCTTCCGCTGTAACTTCCGCTTCCATGGCGGCGGCGGTCGGTTCCGGCGGAACGGGTGCGGTCGGTTCCGGTTCCTTGACGGGTGGAGCCTTGACGGGACTGGCGGCGGGCTTCACCGCGGCGGCGGGTGTCGGCTCGGCTTCCGCGGGGGCCGCGGTTTCCTTTGGCGATGCCTTGGCGGCGGGGGATTCGGTCGGCTTGCGCGGCGGTGCGGCGGGTGTTTCGGGAGCAGCGGCTTTCGGGGCCGGAGCTGCCTTGGCTGGGCGGGGGGCCGGCTTCGCTGGTTCCGCGGCTTTGCCCGGGCCATCACGGCGGGCAAAGGGGTCGCTCCCTTCGGGTTTTTCGGTTTCGATGCCGCTGGCCGTGAGCAGTTCGCCGAGGAGAGCGGCAGCGAGGTCCGTGGCAGCGTGGCCTTCGTCGAGAAGGCGATCGATGCTCGCTGCGTGCGCCGTATGGCGTCCCGCCTCGAGGTTGGCACGCACTTTATCGAGGACGCCCGAGAGACGTTTCTCCTCGACCTGATCCCATGTGGGGACCTTGCCTCGCTGCATGCGCTGCCGGGTGAAGCGTTCCACGCCCTGGAGGCGGTAGATTTCGCGGCCGCTGATGAGGGTCAGGGCGACGCCCTTGCGTCCGGCCCGGCCCGTGCGGCCAATGCGGTGGACGTAGTCTTCCGGGTCGTACGGGAGATCGAAATTCACGACGAGGTCGAGGTCGTCGACATCGATGCCGCGTCCGGCGACGTCGGTGGCCACGAGCAGGTCGAAGCCGCTGCTTTTGAATTTCGAAAGCGTGCGGGTACGCATCATCTGGCTCATGCCGCCGTGGAGGCGGTCGGCCGAATATCCACGGGCAATGAGGGCGTCGGCCACGTCATCGACGGTCCGCTGGGTATTGCAGAAAATAATGCCGAGGCGGGCATCGTGCATGTCCACGAGGCGGGTGAGGGCATCGAGTTTCGCGCGCGGCGGCACGTCGTAGTACATCTGTTCGACGGTGGGTACCGTCATGGTCTGCGTCTCGATGCGGATGTGCTGAGGCGAGCGTGAGAATTCCTCGATGAGGCGGCGGATGGCCGGAGGCAGGGTGGCGCTGAAGAAGACGGTCTGGCGTTCCTCCGGTGTTCCTGAAAGGATCCGTTCCATGTCCTCGCGGAAGCCCATGTCGAGCATGCGGTCGCATTCATCGAGAACGACCATCTTCACATGGGAGACATCGAGGGTATTGCGCTGGAGGTGGTCGATGATCCGTCCGGGGGTGCCGATGACGATCTGCGGACCTTTGCGCAGTTCCGAGAACTGCCGTTCGTAGCTCGCTCCTCCGAAGATGGGAACCGTGTGCAGTTTCGGACGGAAGGCCGCTAGCCTCGCCACTTCCTCGGCCACTTGAACGGCGAGTTCGCGCGTTGGGACGAGGACAAGGATTTCGACTTTGCGGCTGGCGTCGTCGACCCGTTCGATGGCAGGGATGGCGAATGCAGCGGTCTTGCCGCTGCCGGTGGCGGACTGACCCACCACATCTTTGCCTTCCATGAGCACGGGGATGGCGGCCGACTGGATCGGCGAAGTCTGTTCAAAGCCGAGTTTCGCCACGGCTTTGAGGATTGGCTCGGACAGCCCGAGTTCAGAAAAGAGTCGTTTTTGCATGAACCTGCTACCTATGCCGGATTTCCCGTCCGTGCCACGTGTCTTTTTGAGATTCCCCCCGGGGACAGCAAAAAGGGCGGTTCCGGTGAAGGAACCGCCCCCTTACAGGTGGGGGTATGGGGCCGCGGGACGTGCTTGAGCCGCGGGATGGGTCCAGGCTTACTTGTAGCTGGCCTGGGCTCCCTTGACGTCGCGCTTCTTGACCCAGGGCATGAGCGAGCGGAGTTTCTCGCCTGTCTTCTCGATGGGGTGTTTCTCCCCGTCCTTGAGGAGCTTGTGGTAGGTCTTGTAGCCGCCTTCGTATTCCTTGATCCAGCCCTTGGCGAATTTGCCGGTCTGGATGTCCTTGAGGGCTGCCTTCATGCGCTTCTTGACGGACGCGTCGATAATCTTCGGTCCTACCGTGACATCGCCCCATTTGGCGGTTTCCGAAATCGAGAAGCGCATGCCTGCGATGCCGGCCTCGTTCATGAGATCGACGATGAGCTTGAGTTCGTGGAGGCACTCGAAGTAGGCCATTTCCGGGCTGTAGCCCGCTTCCACGAGGACTTCGAAGCCAGCCTGCACGAGGGCGGAGGCTCCTCCGCAGAGGACTGCCTGTTCCCCGAAGAGGTCGGTTTCCGTTTCTTCCTTGAAGTCGGTTTCGATGACGCCGGCGCGGGTGCCGCCGACTCCCTTGGCCCATGCGAGGGCGATCTTCCTTGCTTCCTTGCCGCCCTGATGAACGGCGATGAGGGCGGGGACGCCTTTGCCTTCCGTGAACTGGCGGCGCACGATGTGGCCGGGTCCTTTCGGGGCGCACATGATGACATTGACATCGGCCGGCGGGACGATGGTCTTGAAATGAATCGCGAAACCGTGGCTGAAGAGGAGGGTTTTGCCTTTGGTCAGATTGGGCTCGATGTCCTTCTTGTAGACCGCTGGAATCTTCGTGTCGGGGACGCCAACGAAGATGACGTCGGCGCGCTTCACCGCTTCGGCGGTGTCGACGACTTCGAAACCGTATTCCTTCGCCACTGGGATCGACTTGCTGCCCTTGTAGAGGCCGATGATGACTTTGACGCCGCTGTCCTTGAGGTTGAGGGCGTGGGCGTGGCCCTGGGAACCGAAGCCGATGACGGCGCAGGTTTTTCCTTTGAACACTCCGAGGTCGGCGTCTTTATCCGTGTAGACTTTGGCAGGCATGATGATGAGATGGGGTCTTGGTGGTTGCTGGGATGTGATGAAACTAAGGGGGGGGGGGGACTCAGGAGATTTCCTCTTCCGGGGCGTGATCGGCACGTGGCAGGGCGATGCGTCCGGTGCGGGTGAGGTCGATGATCCCGAAATTGTCCATCAGGGCGATGAACTTGGTGATTTTGGGATTGTCGCCGGTGATTTCGACGGTGACGACATTGCGGCCGACATCGATGATCTTGGCGCGGAAGATCTGGCAGAGTTCGATGACTTCGGCGCGGGTCTCGCGGTTCACCTTGACCTGGAGCAGCACCAGTTCGCGGTCGACATAGTCTCCTTCGCGGAAGTCGATGACTTGGATGACGTCGATGAGCTTATCGAGCTGCTTGATGATCTGGTTGAGGACATTTTCCTTTTCGCGGACGACGATCGTCATGCGGCTGACGTGGGGGTCGTGGCTGGGGCCGACGTTGAGGGTATGAATGTTGTAGCCGCGGCCGCTGAACATGCCGGCGACGCGGGCGAGCACGCCAAACTTGTTTTCGACGAGGACGGAAATGGTATGGAGGGTCATAGGTGGACTGGGGCGCGGTTGGCTCCCGGCATTCCGGAAAAAGAGCGCGGAGACTCCTGTGATTCCGGGGTCCGGTCAACGGGGGAATTTCCGTGGGTCCGGGGTCAATGGACTTCGCGGGCGGACTCTGTGAATTCGTCTAGGGCGATGATGCGGCTGAGGATGGTGTGGAAGACGACGGCGGGGTGCTGGGTGGCATCGATGTCGGTGACCCGTTCGCGTGGGTAGAAGTCGAGCATGGGTTTGCTTTCTTCCTCGTAGGTGCGGATCCGGCGTTCGATGGTTTCGTCGCGGGCGTCATCGAAGCGGTTTTCCTTGAGGGCGCGCTTGCGGATGCGGCGGTGGAGTTCCTGACGGTCCGGGCAGGAGAGGTGGAAGACGTGGAGGACGTCGATGAACGGTTCCATGAGGCGGGCCTGTTCGACGTTGCGGGGAATGCCATCGAGCACGAGGAAATCGATGTCGGGCTTGAAGAGGTGCATTTCGGCGCGGGAGTCGACATTGGCCTTCCAGAGTTGGACTGTGAGTTCGTCGGGGACGAGTTCGCCGCGACTGGAGTATTCGACGAATTTCTGGCCGAGTGGGGTACGGGTATCGAGGGCGCGGAAGACTTCACCGCAGACGAAATGGATGAAGCGGGGGATGCGGCCGAGGATGGCTCCCTGGGTACCTTTGCCGCTGCCGGGGGCTCCGAAGATCAGGAATGTCCGGAAGCGCATGTCTTTGCTGGTGGTCATGAGAAAGCGGGATCGTGTGGATGTCCGGCGGAAAACCTTGTTGCCGGGAAGGGTCCGTTTCCTAAAGCTGCGGATCGGGAAAGAAACCAGAAAAAAGCATGTCAGAGATCCGGCGCATTGTTTTGGCTACGCACAACCGTCACAAGACCGGGGAATTCCGGGAACTGCTGGGGGAGGGGTGGGAGATTGCGGACATGAGCGCCTATCCTGAGCTTCCGGTGCCTGAGGAGACGGGGAGTACCTTCGAGGAGAATGCGGCGATCAAGGCGCTGGCGGCGGGCGGCGCGCTGGGGCCTGAAGTTCTGGTGGTGGCGGATGATTCCGGGCTGGAGGTCGATGCGCTGGAGGGTCGGCCAGGTGTGCATTCGGCGAGGTATGCCGGGCCTGGGGCGACGGATCGGTCGAACCTGCAGAAGGTGCTGGGGGAACTGGCGGCAGCGGGGGTGCGGGGGAAGGGTCGAAGTGCCAGATTCCGCTGTGTGCTGGTGGTGGCGCGGGGCCGGGAGCGCCTCGGGGCGTTCCATGGAACGGTGGAGGGGGTACTGGCGGGAGAGGGGAAGGGAGGGGGAGGATTCGGATATGATCCTGCCTTCATTCCGGCGGGCGAGTGCCGCACCTTTGGAGAACTTCCGGCCGAGGTGAAGCACCGGCTCAGTCACCGGGCGCGGGCCGTGGAGCAACTGAGGTCATGGCTCTCCGGGTTCCGGGGCTAGGGAAGTGGCCGAGGAATTCGTCTGCGAATGGTTTTGACCCGCGTGCGGTGATCCGTCAGAGTCGCGCGTCCCATTTCCCGGGAATCAATGCCTGACTGCACCGTGTCCTTGTCCCGAAACAGCGAACCTCCGGAGGAAGCCGTGTCTGCGGCTGGGATTGTGCCTCCGGCGCCGGGCTGGCGGGCTGGTCTCCTGACTCTGGTGCTGGTGGCTGCGGCGTTGGCCGTGGCGCTGCATCTGGCGGGTGTGCTGATCCGGACGCAGAACCGGAATCTTGGTCCGAAGACCGATCCGGAGACGGGTGAGGTGCGGGGGGATCAGGATCAGAAGCACAATATCAACCGGACATTGCTGGCGCGGAAGTACTGGGAACGGGATCCCGCGATCGGATTGCTGGAGAATGTCACGCGCTGGTGGCCTCATAATACCGATGGGATTGTCAATCCGCTGTGGCCGTGGGTGGCATCCCGGCTGGCGGAACCGGGTCATCCGTATGATGAACTGGAGGTGGGGGTGGCGGACTGGAGGCTTTTCGAGCGGGGGAAGTGGTTCAATGTGGGAATGGTCCTGGCGGTGGCGGGGGTGCTGGGTTTGGTGCTGGCGAGGCGGTTCCGGCCGGCGGCGGCGGTGGCGGTGGTGCTGCTCGGGCTTTTTGGGGCCTTGCTGCCGCGGGCGGTCTATTTTCAGCCCGAACCGCTGTACTATGTGTTTCTGTTCCTCGCGTGGCTCTGTGCGCTCCGGCTTCTGCTGTCGAATTCGGTGGGGCTGCACGCGTTGTTCGGATTGCTGGCGGGGCTGGCGTGGCTGGCGAAGACGTCCAGCGAAGTGGTGGTGCTGGCGTGGTTCGGGGCGGCGTCGTGGCGCTGGCTGTGTGCGCTCTGCTGCCGGCAGGGAGACGCATTGGAGGAATCGCGCTGGAGTGCGCGGCGGCATTTTCTGGGGCTGGTGGCGTTTGCGATCGGCTGGCTGGCTGTCTGTGGTCCGCGCTACAATTATGCGGCGGAGCGGTTCGGGAGCCGGACGCATACGTGGCCCGGGGTCTGGATGTGGATGGATGATTTCGGGGAAGGGGTTCGCTGGATGCAGGCGCATCCTGACCGGGCCTCGCTGGAGGCGGTGCCGCCGGACGCGCGTCCCTCGCTGGCGCTCTACCGGAAGACTCATTCCGATGCGCAGATATGGGATCGGCTCACGGCTGGCTACTGGGAGAAATGGTCGCGGTTTCTGGCTCCGCGGACGGTTCGTCCATCGAAGCAGCGTCCATTTCCGGGATGGCGGCACATTCTGCAGTCGCGCGGAATTTATCTTGGGGCGCTGCTGGGAATCATGCTGGTGGCGGGAGGCTTTCTGTGGGCGCGGCGGCGGGCTGCGGACCGGGAGGGACTGCGGCTGCCCTGCGGGGCGGGGTCGGCTGCCATGTTTGTGCTCGCCTCCTGCCTGGGATATGGGCTGGTCTATGGATGGTATACGCCGATCGGCCGTGGCGACCGGTTCATGCTGTCGCTTTACCTTCCGCTGGCGTTCAGTTTTGCATGGGCTGCGGAGAGCATGATGAACCTTGTGAAGATGCGCGGGGGGCCGCGGTGGATGGAATGGGTCTACAGCGGGCTGCTGTGGACCCTCAATGCCGTGGTGGTATGGCGGCTGGTGGAGGTGCTGCGCCTGCCGGTGTTTGATCCGGCTACCCAGTAGCGTTCATCATTTCCGGACCGGTTCGAGGACGATGCGCTGGAGGTCCATGACGGCGACTCCGGGTTTGGAGAGGGGCTTGACGGTCAGTTTCCAGCGCTTTGCCGTGGAGAGGTCCCGGGATCCGAGTTGGCGTTCGCGGAAGTTCTGGAAATGACCGGTGTCTTCGACGGTGAAGCGCAGCGGTTCCGGGCGGATGTCCGAGGGTGGGTCGAGTGCTTCGAAGGCAAGCTCGACGTCTGCTCCGCCGGATCCCTTGCCGCATCCCTGGGTGAGGGCGATGGAGAAGAGGCCCGGGGAGTGGAGTTCAAACTGCCATGAGGCTGTATCGGCTGGGTCTGTCCAGAAACCGAGGGTGTTCTTGTTCTGCGGGGGTTCGTACTGGAGGCGGCTGCCCTCTTTGACGGCAGCGCGCACGGCGTGCAGCACGACCTTCCCGCTGCTGGTCTGCTGCGGTGGGGCGGCGGCACCCGGTTCCGGAATCGTGACGAGTTTTGTGACAAAGCCGCGGTCCTTGTAGTCGCGGTGGCATTCGGCGCAGGTTTCCAGCTTCCCGCGGGAGGTCAGGCTGCTGACCTTGCCATCCGTGGTGAAGAATTCCCAGTCGCCCAGTTCCGGCCAGAAGCCGGCTTCGCGCTTGAGCATGCCCGTGATCAGTTCCGGGCCGGCTCCGGGTTCCTTCGGGAGTTTTTCCTTGAGAATGAGGGTGCCGACGGGAAATCCGGCCCATGGATCATAGAGGGAGTCGGCCGCATCCGGACTGATGAAAAGCTGCAGTCTGGCTCCCTTGTGCGGGCCTTCCGGGCGGGGTGCCACCGGGGCCCGGCAAAGGTGCGCGGTGCGGGCGTCCATGTCGACTGGGCTGGCGGTGACCCGTTCCAGCCTGTCCCGCTGGCGGATCATGCCAAGGAGAGCCTCGTCATCGGGCGGGGCCGCTGTGAGAACGCCCGGAATGCCGAGCAGGGCGGGGAGAAGAACAAAGGTTGGTTTCACAGAGTCGATGGTAGTGCGGTCCATGGGGCTTGCCCAGCACAAATCCGGGGCAGAAACCGCATCCGGAAGGCGGGGTCATCTTCCCGGAAAATCGGCATTTTGAAGTTGCGTTCGGTTTGACGGGCCATTATTCTCCAGCGGTTGACTGCATCACGACTCCACATCCACCAGATGGATACCTTCGCCTCTCTTCGTCAGGGCGATGGCGGATCGGTCTTTGCAGTCATGATCTCCGGGGTGCCTGCGGTATGCTGCGAACGCTTGTCTGAATGAGGTTCGTGTCGGCGGTTTCCTTGATTAAGTTTCCGGCGGTCATGCTGCCATGCTCCCTGCTGCACCCGTAGTGCTGCTTTCGTTCTGAAATCCTCAACCTGTTCACGCTTATTCCTGCCTATCCTCCCAGAAACCAGCCATCGCGCGGTCGAGACACCACACGGGTCAACGACCGCATCCGGGCACCGCGCATCCGCGTGGTCGATGGCACGACAGACCAGCAGATTGGGATCATGACACCCCTTGAGGCCATGCAGATTGCGCGGTCGAGGGGTCTTGATCTGGTTGAAGTGGCACCGGACGCTAAACCGCCGGTGTGCAAGGTGATCAGTTATGGGAAGTGGAAGTACGAGCAGTCCAAGCACAGCAAGGACAAGGGGAAGCAGCGGGGCGGCAAGGTGAAGGAAATGAAGTTCCGGATCAATATTTCCCCGCACGACTACACGATCAAGCTGCAGCATGCCGAGGAATTCCTTGATCACAGCAACAAGCTGAGGGTGGTTTGTCAGTTTCGGGGGCGCGAAATGGCACATCCTGAGATTGGGATGAAGCTGATGCTGAAGGTGGTTGAGGACCTCAAGACGATGGCGCATGTGGACATGATTCCCAAGCAGGCGGGTCGCGCGATCAGCATGACGCTGTCACCGCTGGCGCAGCATCTGCGGCACCGGAAGTTCGAGAAGCCCAAGGTGGAATACGTGGAAGATGTTGACGATGAGGATGATGAGGAGGAGGACCGCACGCCTCATGTGCATACCCTGACCATGGACGAGATCCTCTCGCAGATGGAGGAGGATGACGGCCGTCCCAAGCGGCGGCATTGAGTCATTCTGACGCATAATCACCCGAGTGCCGCGCATCTGGCAGCGAAGTTCCCGTTTTTCGTCCTGGACGAAGCTGGGTAAGGCTGTCAGACATGAACCCATCCACTGGATCCCGGTGGATATCCCGGATGAAAGACAACCAAATGTTTCAGAACAGGAAACGTCCGCGCCGCTATAAAGGCCGGCCGGGCGTTTCATCTGGCCCCAACGCTTCAGACTCTACTGATATGGACCCCAATACCGAAGAATCCTCCGGCGAACTTCCGATGGAA
This sequence comes from Verrucomicrobiota bacterium, assembly GCA_039795165.1. Classification (GTDB taxonomy): domain Bacteria; phylum Verrucomicrobiota; class Verrucomicrobiia; order Verrucomicrobiales; family V1-33; genus V1-33. The sequence goes on from JBDKER010000007.1 coordinate 26,181, forward strand.
GTCGTGCAGGAGATCGCGGAGGCGGTCATGGCAGAGCAGGCAGCCGACGCGCAAGCGTCGGAGCATGCCGCTCCCGCAAACGACCTCCCCCCTACTGAATCGACCAGCAACCGACCGCCCCGTGATGCTCAGGGCCCGCCTGTGAACCGGCGGGAGCAGGAGCAGCAACAGCGGCGTGAGCATGAGCAGCAGCGCCGCGAGCAGGAAGCGCAGCGGCGTCAGCAGGAGCAGCAGCGGCGCGAGCAGGAACGACTGCGCCGCGAGGACGAGAACCGCCGCCGCGAGCAGGACCGTCAGCGCCGCGAGGCGGAGGATCGTGCGCGCATGCCGATTGACGATCTCTGCCGGAAGGCGTGGGACATTTACCTCGCGGAAGTGAGTGAGGAAGGCGTGGAATTGTTTCCGGACAATGACGCCCGGGAGCTTGCCCGCCGGAGTTTCCGCCTGGCGGAGATTTTTCTTCAGGAGGAACTGCGGGCCCGTCGTCCGCCACCGCCGCCACCACCGGTTCGCGAGCCGCGGGAGGCACGGGGTGCCGGGTCCGGCGAGGGATCCGAACTGGCGGGTAGCGAAGCGGTCGCACCGGAGGCTGCGTCTCCGGAGGAAGCCGCTCCTGCTGGCGAGGGAAGCCCTGAGTGATCTGCTGGTGCCAGCCGGCACCGGATGTGCATGACTGACGATTCAGGGGAAGGTTCCGCGAGGGGCCTTCCCCTGATGATTTCCGGGGAAGGATGCCGGAAGCATCGAACTCAGATGGAATTCAGGAACCGGCGGTGAGTTTCCGCAGGTTGCGGCGGTACTGGGTTTCGCTGGTGATTGTCTGGCTGACGGGGAGTGGGCGTGCGATGATGACGCCGGCGTGGCTGCGGTAGGTGCGCAGGTAGGTGGAGAGGGAGTTTTCGGTGGTGACTTTCCGGAAGTTCCGGGAGGCGTGCAGGAAGAGCGGGCGTCCGGTTTCGTCGCGGCTGATGAGCCCGACGTGGGAGCAGACGACCCCCTGACTGCGGGTGACGATTCCGGCGATATCGCCGTCGGCGAGCAGGGGTTCCACGGCGGGGGTTCTGGCGGTGGGGATGTACCAGACGGGGAGGGCGGTGATGGAGGCTTCGGAGGCGGCGAGTTTCGGCACGAGGGAGGGATCGGCGCGCAGGTAGCGGTAGGATTTCCAGAACTCGGTCATTTCGCGGCTCTGGCGCCCGCGCAGCCGTTCGGCTCCTGGGAGAGAGCGGGTGATGTCCTTCACATTGCCGCGTGCTTCATTGTCGATGAACCACTCGTTGAGGTAATGGATGCGGTCGAGGTAGTGGCCGTGACAGTGGCCGCCTCGGTAACGGGTCCACTCGATTTCGCGGAGGAGGCCGTCGGCGTCTGCGGAGGTGGACCGTTCCAGTTGGCGTGCCATGCCCAGCACGCATTCAAAGAACGTCCAGCAGTCGAGACCGTCGCAGTTGACGGATGGGGACTCGATGCGGTCGTCGATTTCGAGGGTATGGCCGGCGTAGGGTACGCCGAGGAAGGCACGGCCGATGCGGGCCATGCGGGGTCCGATGGGGAGGCGGTGCCATTGTTCCCCGCGGGCGCGGGTCATGATGCGGTCGTATCGTTCCTTCCCTCTGAACGTAAGGCTTCGAGGCAGGTGCTCGATCCCGCCTTGGGATGTGGTGCGCAAGCCGAGCAGCGCAGCAGCAGCGGCGAGGCAGTCGCGTCGGGAGGCCATGGACTCTAGCTGGCGGCGGGCGCGGGCAGGGAAAGGAGAGGAACGATGGATTCGAAGGCGAGTTCCGTGATGAGTCGCTTTCCGAAGAGGTCTTCCCAGAGCGTGTGGGGGCGGGGGACGATGCAGAGCAGGTCGGCCATGACATCGGCAACGTAGTCGTCTACCACATCGACCCAGTCGGTTCCCTGTGGTTCAGCGAAGACGGCATGGTCCCAGCCTGAGGCTTTGACGGCGGCGAGGGTGGCGGCCGTGCGGGCTTCTCCTCCGCCCTGGGCACCCTTGGTGAGGTGCAGGACGTGCAGTTCCGGGTGCAGGGGTTTGAGGAAATCGGCGAGCCAGCGTGATTCGGGGCCGATCTGGTCGAGGCTTGAGCTGAGGACGATGGTTTTGAGGCCGTGATAGCGCGCATGGCGGGGGACCGCGATGACCGGGACGCCGCGGGGGGAGTCGAGCAGGCGGGAGGCGACGCTGCCGAGCACACGGCGGGAGATGGTGCCGGAGCCGCGGGTGCCCACGACAATGACGTCGGCGTGGCGTTTGGCGGCTGCCGACATGATGCCGCCGGACTGGTAGTCGGCGGTTTCGATGATGATCGTCGGGTTGAAGTCTGCTCCGCAGGAGCGGCGCAGGGATGTGACGTGGGTGGCGGCGTTGGTCTGGGCCTGATTGACGAGGAAATCCTCGATGGCTTTGCCGTGGGATTCGACGGCGGCGTGATGGGCACCGGCGAGGACGACCGCGTGGTAGAGAATGAGTTCTGCTCCCGTTTCGCGGGCCAGGGCAGCTGCGTAGCGGACGGCGGCTGCGGCGCGTGGTGAGAAGTCGGTACCGGCGATGATGGTCTTCATGGGGTTTGCGGGGGGGGCGTCGGAAAAAGGAACGTTCTGTTCATCGTTCCGGTCGCGGGTTCAATCAAGGCTGAGCCGTGCAGAAAGCAACTCCCGCTGATAGATCAGTTCCTTGGGCAGGCTATCGTAGATGCGGAGGAAGAGTTCGCCCTGGGAAAGCACTTCCGTGCGCCATTCAGCAGGGTTGACGGCCATGACGCGGTCGAAGTCTGCGCGTGCGAATCCGTGGAGGCCATCGCTGTTGAAATCCTCCCACTGGGGAGTCCAGCCGATCATGGTTTCGTGTCCGGCGACGGTACCGCGGCAGCGCCGGATGATCCATTCGAGGACGCGCATGTTCTCGCTGAAGCCCGGCCAGAGGAAGCGCCCGTCCGGGCCTTTCCTGAACCAGTTGACGTGGAAGATTCTGGGAAGCCTGCGGATGTGGCGGCGCATTTCGAGCCAGTGGGCGAAGTATTCTCCCATGTCGTATCCGCAGAAGGGGAGCATGGCCATGGGGTCGCGCCGGACTTGGCCGATGGCTCCGGCGGCGGCGGCGGTGGTTTCGCTGCCCATGGTGGCTCCGATGTAGACGCCGTGGGCCCAGTTGAAGCTCTGGTAGACGAGAGGCATAGTGCCAGGGCGGCGGCCCCCGAAGATGATGGCGCTGATGGGGACGCCTGCGGGGTTCTGCCAGTCCGGGTCGATGCTGGGGCACTGCTGGGCCGGGGCGGTGAAGCGGCTGTTGGCGTGGGCGGCGAGGCGGCCGCAGCCGGGCGACCAGTCGTGGCCCTGCCAGTCGACGAGGTGGGCCGGGGGAGTATCCGTGAGGCCTTCCCACCAGACATCGCCGTCGTCGGTGAGGGCCACATTCGTGAAGATGGTGTTTCTGGCGATGGCGGCGATGGCATTGGCGTTGGATGCCGGCGAGGTGCCTGGAGCGACGCCGAAGAAACCGGTTTCCGGGTTGATGGCGCGGAGTTGGCCTTCGGAGTCGGGCCAGAGCCATGCGATGTCGTCGCCCACGAGAGTGGTTTTCCATCCGGCGGAACGGTAGGGTTCCGGGGGGACGAGCATGGCTAGGTTGGTCTTTCCGCAGGCGCTGGGGAAGGCTGCGGCCACGTAGGTTTTTTCACCGTCCGGGGCGTGGAGACCTAGGATGAGCATATGTTCGGCGAGCCATGCTTCCTCGCGGGCGATCCAGCTGGCGAGCCGGAGGGCCACGCATTTTTTGCCGAGGAGTGCATTGCCGCCGTAGCCGCTCCCGAAGGACCATACGGCGGGATCCTGGGGGAAGTGCACGATGTATTTGTCATCGTGGCATGGCCATGGGACATCGGCCTGGCCGGGGGCTAGCGGGTGTCCGACGCTGTGGAGGCAGGGGAGCCAGCGGCCGCTGCTGCCGAGTTTTTCCCAGACGCTGCGGCCCATGTGGGCCATGGTTCGCATGCTGACGACGACGTAGGGGGAATCGGTGATTTCGACACCGACGAGGGCGAGCGGTGAATCTGGAGGCCCCATGCAGAAGGGGACCACGTAGAGGGTGCGGCCCCGCATGCAGCCACGGAACTTCTCCCGGAGTTTTGCCTTCATTTCGGCTGGTGCCATCCAGTTGTTGGACGGCCCGGCTTCGGCGCGGCGCCGGGTGCAGATGAAGGTGCGTTCTTCGACGCGGGCGACGTCCGAAGGGGCGGAGCGGGCGAGGAAGCAACCGGGGCGCTTTTCGGGGTTGAGCCGGATGAAGGTGCCGCGGTCCACGAGGAGGTCGCAGAGGGCATGGTATTCAGCGTCGGATCCATCGCACCAGTGGATCGATTCTGGTTGGCAGAGGGCGGCGGTTTCTTCGACCCATGCGACGACTTCGGGGTGTGTGGTCATGATTGGTGATGCTCCGGAAGGATTGTACGGTTGGAGCAGTCATTCCTCATGCAGATTACGCGCCAGCGCATGATCTGGCGCGTGTTTGCCAGGATGTGCGCAATGGGCCTAATGGGCGAGGCGTTTGCAGGACTGGAATCGGCCCGGGCACCGGGGCGGATGGTGCTCCCGTCAGGAATCGAACCTGAATCACCGGCTTCGGAGACCAGTGTCTTATCCGTTAGACTACAGGAGCGTGTCTTGGCCAGGCTGCCGGAGGGGCAGCGGACGGGAATAGACCCATGCTTTGGGAAAAGCGATGCGCAACCAATTTTCCGGGCTTCGCGCTGGAATCTGGGGCGTGGGCGGGATTGAATAGGGGACATTTCATGTCCTCCGAAGCATCTGTTACTCCCCTGCGGCTCGTCATCAAGTTTGGATCCGGCATCCTGACGCTTCCGGATACGGCGGCGCTCGACGAGAGTCAGTTTGCGCGGCTTACGCAGGCGATTGCCATCCTGAAGCAGCAGGGGCATGAGGTCATTGTGGTGACGAGCGGGGCCGTGGCGGCGGGGCTTGGGGTCATGGGATTTGCGAAGCGTCCGGCGGAGACGGGTCAGCTGCAGGCGTGTGCTGCGGTGGGGCAGACGCGGCTGATGCACAAGTATGCGACGCTGCTGGGAGCCTGTGGGCTGCATGTGGCGCAGCTGCTGGTGACGCACGAGGATTTTGCCCATGCCGAGCGGAGGGGGAATCTTGAAACGACGCTGCGGAATCTGATGGAGCGACCGGGTATTGTGCCGGTGATCAACGAGAACGATTCGGTGGCGACGGAGGAACTGAAGTTCGGGGACAACGATGCTCTCTCGGCGGATGTGGCGGTGCTGGCGCGGGCCGACATGCTGATTCTGTTCACCAGTGTGGATGGCCTGCTGCCTCCCGGGGAAAGCCGGCGGATTGTGGAGGAGGTGAACGACATTGCCTCGGTGCTGTCTTTTGCCCGCAATGAGAAGGGAGAGTACTCCGTGGGGGGAATGGCGAGCAAGCTCCGGGCGGTGGAGAAAGCGGTTTCTGCGGGGATTGCGACGCTCATTGCCAACGGGCGGCGGCCCGAGCAGATTCCGGATCTGGTGGCGGGCAAGGGCGTGGCCACGCGGTTTGCTCCGCAGCGGCCCTGAGTGGTGGGGCGGTGTTCAGCTGGCGTCCACGATTTCGTGGAACCAGACCTTGATGAAGTTCATGCCGCGGTCTTCGTCGAAGCCGCGTTCCACGGACGATGCGGCATGGGCGGTGGCTTCTGGGCGGATGCGGATTTCGACGCCCGTATCCGTCTGCAGGACGGCGGTGGCGCGGCGGGCGGCCTTTTTGATTTCCTTCGGTTCGATGCTGAAGCTGGCGTCGAGGGGGACGCCTTCGTCTTCTTCGAAGCGGGCGCGGACTTCCTCGAAGTGGGCGACGGCTTCCGGTGATTTGAGGACTTCTGTTTCGAAGGCGGCGAGGTCGAAGTCTTCGCGACCGTCGAACCAGTCGAGGACTTCGCGGGAGGCGCGTGCGGATTCTTCCGGGGCTGCGGCGATTTCCGGCTGCTGGCGGACGGCGGCGACGGCCATTTCGGCGTAGGTCTGGGTGAGGAAGGCTGAATCCGGGATGGCTTGGAGGCCGAGGAATTCGCGGACCCAGAAGCGGCTTTCTCCGCCCGAGCGGTCGAAAGTGAGGACGCAGAGTCCGGTATTCTGCCAATGATTGAGAATGAGGCAGCCTTTGTCGATTTTCTCGGGATTGATGCCGTGTTCGGTGCGGAGCCGGAGGTCGCCGTCTTCCGAGGCGATGCTCAGGAAGGGGGAGACGGTTTCCGATTTGAGGATGCAGATGGCTTTGACGGAATCGCTTTCGACATCGACGCCTTCGACGAGGGCGATGCAGAGGTCGCCGGACTTGATGTTGGGGTGCTGGGATTTGGCGTAAAGGCGGCGGGCCATCGCGCAGCCGTTTTCGAGCAGGGCGGCGGGGTTGTGGAAGATTTCCTTCGCCAGCGAGTTCATTTCGTGGGTCTCGAGGGAAGTGGGGTGGTGAAACCGGTGCGGCAGGAGGTTGCGGAACGGTTTGAGGAACAGCGATGTGAGCAGGTCCCGGTCATCGCTGCCGACGCGGAGGACCTCGCGGGACATCTGGAGTGGTTCCTCGCGCTGAGGGTTGCCGACCTTGGCGAGGACGAGCTGGGTGACGGCGGCGGCGGGGAAGCGGATGCGGAGCGAGGACATGGATGTGTCCATTCATCGTAGGCGGAATGCCTGCGGTGCAAGCCAGCAGTACGCCCGGTGCTGGAGCCGGATGGTCCCGACGGGCTACTTCGCCGCTTCCTGCTTCCGGAATTTCACGAGGTAATTCTCGATGAGAAAGCCCTTCACCTCATCGGTTTTCTCGAATCCGGCACTGGTGATTTCCTTTTCGAAGACATCCTGTCCGGCGCGCACATGGCTGAGGGTCCATTCGCTGCTGGTGCCGGGGATGCGTTTGAAGTCGATGAGAATGACGATGCCGCCCGGCTTCATGGCCTTCCAGAGCGATTTCATGGAATCGGCCGGGTGTTCGAAGTGGTGGTAGACGTCGCAGATGAAGGCGAGGTCGATGGAATTCTCCGGGAGGTTGACGGATCTGGGAGTGGCGAGGACGGGGACGATGCCGGTGAGTTTGGCCGCGGTGGCGCGGGCGGTGATGTGGTCGAGGAATTTCCGGGCGATTTCGACGGCGTGTACCTTACCGGACGGGCCGGTGGCCCTTGCGAAGGGTAGGGTGAAGAGCCCGGTACCGGCTCCGATGTCGGCGATGGTCATGCCTTCTGTGATTCCGCAGGCCTTGAGGATGGCTTGGCGCTGAGTGAAGATTTCGCGGCTCTCCGTTTCGAAGCGTTCTGACCATTCCTCGACTTTGAGGGAGGGATCGAGGAATTTCTCGTTGATGCCCGGTTTGACGCTCTGTTCCTGAGCGCTGACGGTGAGGGAGGCAAAAAGGAGCGGAAGCAGGGAATGTCGCATGAACGTGATCATTGGCTGAAAGCGCCGTGGGGTCAACCCCCCGCACCTCAGGAAAGCCTGCGGATCCAGAGGTGGCGGGCCGTTCGGCCGGCTTGATGGCTGGCGGGCAGGTTGACGCGGGGAGGCAGGGAGGGGTCGAGGAGCGAGGCGACGGCGGCGACTTCGCGGGATCCGCAGTCGGGGATCTGGTGGTGCTGGAGCCACTGGTGGAGGACGTGGCGGCGGAGGGCCGGGGGAAGGTTCAGCAGTTCCGGAACGGGAAGCTGCGGCCGGGAGGCGATGGGAATGGCGAGGCTGCGAAGGAAGCCGGTGTCTTCCGAGGCCATGGCGGCGGCGCGGAGCAGGGCTGGGCGGAAGTCGCGCCCCGCCGCCTTGAGGAGTGCGGGGATCGCTTCGAGACGCAGGCGGTTGCGGAAGGCATCGGGGATGGCGTTGGTGGCATCTTCGCGGAACGCGAGGGAACGGCGGGCGGCCCACGTGGAGATGGCAGCGCGGGTCATGCCGAGCAGCGGGCGGCAGAGCGTGAGTGGTTGGCGGGAGCGAGGGGGGAGCAGGGAGGTAAGGGGTTCCATGCCGCGGAGACCGCCGCTGCCGCGCAGCAGATTGGCGAGGATGGTTTCCACCTGATCGTCGGCATGGTGGGCGAGGAAGACGGTGCGGCTGCGGTATCTGCGGGCGCAGGCGGCGAAGAAACGGTGGCGTTGATGACGTCCTGCGGTTTCAAGGGAGAGACCGTCCTGTTCCGCCTGAGCCCGGATGTCTGCGGATCCTTCCATGAACGGAAGCGAGAGCCGGGCGGCGAGGTCCCGGACAAAAACGGCATCTTCGTCCGAGTCGCGACCGCGCAGCTGGTGGTTGAGGTGGCAGACGACGATGCGGTGGCCGGTGGCGGTTTCGTGCAGGGCGTGCAGCAGGACGACCGAGTCGATCCCTCCGGAGACGGCGGCGAGCAGGGTTTTTTCGCAGGGGTGGGCGGCGAGAAAGGCGCGGACGGCTGCGGCGGCCATGGTTTGTGGGTATCCGGGAATCCTGAGTCCTGCCAGAGCAATCGTGGCGCGGGGAAAAATGTCCGCGCCAGTGCGGTGGTCCGCGAACACACGCCAGGCTTTCTGCGAAGCCTTGGCGGACGACGGACGGCGCACTGGCGCGGTATCCTCCCCCCGAAGGAAATGGTAGCGGTGCTGGCCTGAAAACCGGGCACCTATGTCATGTGATGGAAAAGCGGGAAGCGTGCCAGGTCGCCCGGGGAGAGTCAGGGAAAACGGAAAAATTCCTCCCGGTGCCGCGTCGGCTTCCCGGCTTGCGGGTGGCATGCGGAGCCGCATGCTCGCGTTCCATGGAGAAAAGAGCGCGCTACATCATGATTGGAGGATTTCTCGGGGCGGGCAAGACCACTGCGGTGGGTGCGGTGGCCCGGCGGCTCACGGAGCAGGGACTGCGGGTCGGGCTCATCACAAATGATCAGGCGGGAGGGCTCGTCGATACTAAGCTGCTGCGGGGGCAGGGGTTTGCGACTGAGGAGATTGCGGGCGGTTGTTTCTGCTGCCGTTTCGGCACGCTCGTGGAAGCGGCGCAGAAGCTTGATGCGGCGGCGCGTCCCGATGTTTTCATTGCCGAGCCCGTGGGCAGCTGCACGGATCTGGTGGCCACGGTGACCTATCCCCTGCGGAGGCTCTATGGCGATGCGTTCACCATCGCTCCGCTGGCGGTGCTGGTCGATCCCGTGCGGGCGCGGCGGATCTTCGGACTGGAGTCGGGCGGAAATTTTTCCGCAAAGGTGGTCTACATCTTCCGAAAGCAGCTGGAGGAGGCGGACGTCATTGTGATCAGCAAGAGCGACCTGCTGGCGGCGGAGGAACTGGAGGAACTGAGGAGTGTGCTGGAGCGGGAGTTTCCGGAGGCACGGGTCATGAGCGCTGCGCTGCGTGACGGTGCTGGACTTGCGCCGCTCATGGATTTTCTGCTGTCCGCCGAGCAGTCGCGCCGGTGTCCGATGGCTGTCGATTACGAGGTCTACGCTGATGGTGAAGCCCTGCTGGGCTGGCTGAATGCGACGGTTTCCCTGCGCCATGACGATGAATTCGACGCCAACGCCTTTCTCCGCGTGCTGGCTGAGAGGGTGCAGGGACGGCTGGCGGACGCCGGTGCCGAAATTGCCCATTTCAAGATGACCTTCAGTCCCGATGGCAGTCTGGCCGGGGAACTGGCCAGTGTGAACCTTGTGCGGACCGATTATGTTCCGGAGCTGGGGATGGAACTGGACGAGCCGGTGGCGGGCGGCCAGCTGATTGTCAATCTGCGGGCGGAAGCGGATCCTGCGGAGTTGCTGGCGTCGCTGCGGGACGGGCTGGTGGTGTCGTCCGGTGAATTTCAGGGTCTGCAGGCGACCGTGGAGCATGCCGAGCATTTCCGCCCGGGCAAGCCGGTGCCGACGCACCGGGACGCGTCGGCCTGAGGGTCGCCGGGCGGCTCCGGCTGGGGAACTGGACAAGGAACTGGTGCCGGGCGAGCGGCATCCGCATTCTTCGAGGACGCCTCGCTGCTCCCCAGCGGGAGGGTGACGGCAATCAGGTCCAGAGGGGGGATCGGTACTGGCCGCTCGCGAAGAGGGCGGCGATGGCGGCGACCACGCGGGGGCGGTCATCGGGCCAGGTGACTCCGAACCACTGGCTTTCGGTGGGCAGGACGCGGCAGGTGGCGGATCCCGAGCGGATGGCGGCATCGACTCCGAGTGGAATGTAGAATTCGGCGGCTGGGCTGGTGCCTGATGCTGCGAGGAAGCGGGTGAATTCCGCACCGAAGATGCCGAAAACAGCTGGGGTGAAGCCCCACATGTTCATGGAGACCGTTTCGTCGCCGCTGAGGGGTCGTGGGGCGCTTCCCTCGGTGCGGTTCTCCGCGCCTGTTTCCGTGCGGTGAATATCGGTGAGTTCCTCGACGCCCGCGAGCAGGCCTGCAGCGTCGACGGAGCAGAGCCCGCGGGCCACGCGGCCGTGTTCGCTGAGGGTATTGCGGAGCCGGAAACCGACCATGCTCCATGCGGCCGGGCCATCCGCCGGACCCGGGGAGCGGAGGAACCGGGCCATTGCCGCAAAGGATTCCGCTCCGTAGAAGTCGTCGGCGTTGATGACGCAGAACGGTTCCGTCATTTCATGGCGCGCTGCCCAGACGGCGTGGCCGGTACCCCATGGCTTGCGGCGTTCGGCGGGCACGGAGAAGCCCGGAGGAAGATCGGTCATGTCCTGATAGACAAGGGAAACCGGAAGGTGCGGGGTGAGTCGGTTGACGACCCGTTCACGGAATTCCGCCTCGCCTTCCCGGCGGATGATGAAGACGACGCGCCCGAATCCGGCGGCGCGTGCATCGAAGACCGAGAAGTCGAGCAGGGTTTCCCCGCCCGGCCCCATGGCGTCGGTCTGCTTGGATTTGCCGCCGTAGCGGCTACTCATGCCGGCTGCGAGGACGAGGAGGGCGGGAGGCGGAACAGAAGGCGGCATGGCAGCCGTCAGATGCTGCGCCGCAGCCCGGTTTCAAGTGCGGTGATGCGCAAGCGGAGGGATTCGTCGTCGCGCAGGCGCTTCTCCACGGTGCGGCAGGCGTGCATGACCGTGCCGTGGTCGCGTCCCCCGAAGGCTTCGCCGATTTCATGATAGGAAAGTCCGGTCAACTCGCGGGCGAGATGCATGGCGGCCTGCCGGGCGAAGGCGATGGCAGCCGTGCGTTTCCGGCTGACCATGTCGGCGAGGCGGATGTCGAACGATTCCGCCGTCAGTCTCTGGATGCGGTCGATGGTGATGCAGTTTTCCGCTTCCTGACGCAGGAGGTCCCGGAGCAGTTCCTCGGCCTGACTGAGGGAGAGGGGGCCGTTCAGGGAGATCCATGAGGCCATGCGGATGAATGCTCCATGGAGCCGGCGGACATTGCTGCGGACCCGGGAGGCCAGCCAGTGGATGAGGTCCGGGGGCACGTCGATCGACAGGGCTTCCGCTTTTTTGCGGAGGATGGCCACCCTTGTTTCCTCGTCCGGAGGAGTGAGTTCCGCGGTCTGTCCCCACTCGAAGCGGGTCACCAGACGGGATTCGAGGTCCTTGATTTCTCCGGGCGGTCGGTCGCTGGACAGGACGATCTGCTTGTGACCGTCGAGAAGCGCATTGAACGTGTGGAAGAATTCCTCCTGGGAACGTTCCTTGCCGGCGAGAAAGTGAATATCGTCGATGAGGAGGACATCGGCCTGCCGGAAGCGCTTGCGGAACTTGACGATGGTATTCGTCTGCAGCGCCTGGATGAAGAGGTTCGTAAACTCCTCGCTCGTGATGTAGAGTACCTTGGCCTTCGGGCGGGTCGCCGCGATCTGCCAACCGATGGCCTGCATGAGGTGAGTTTTGCCAAGTCCCGATCCTCCGTAGAAAAAGAGAGGGTTGTAGGCCCTGCCCGGAGCCGCTGCGACGGCATGGGCGGCGGCATGGGCAAACTGGTTGCTGGCGCCGACCACGAAGCTGCCAAAATTCCGATCGGCAGATAGCCCGGCGACCGGGGCGGGATCGGGTTCCCCGTCCGTACTTGCTTCGGCCGGACTGGTGGATTCTGCCTGATGGCCGGACTGAGGGGGCTGCAGGGCTCCCGTCGCCATGCCATCAGCGACGGCAATGCTGAGGGGCGGCGCTTCTCCGACGACGAGGGCAAACGCTTTCTGGAGGGCGGGAAGGTAGTTTTCCTCGATCCAAAGGTGGTGAATCGAATCCGGAACGCCTACCTTCACCCCTTCATCCGAGGCTCCCAGCAGTGTCGCCGAGGAAAACCACCGCGCGAAGGCATCGGGTCCCACGTTCTGTCGGAGGTGTTCGGAAACGTGTTGCCAGAGAAGTTGGAGCCGGTCTGAGGAAGGCATGGGTCAGGTAAGAGGAAAAACGGAAGAAAATCTGCGCGGATAGAGAGGGAAGGCGCGCTGCGTCAGGTCCATCAGCCGGGATCGCCGACGTCTGGAAAGGGCCGCGCAGCAAGGTGCCAGCACCCGCACCGCTGGCAGCATCCCATGAGCAGGCGGAACGCCTGGCAGCAATGTCGGGGGAGGCATGAGGAATGGAGGGCATGATGGATGCAACGGGGTGCTGCGGAGACCTCATCAGGTGTAGTCCGCACCCTCGCGCCGACAAGAAAATTTTCCCTGGAAGCGGCACTTTTTTTGCGGATTTCCGCTTGAAATGAACTTTGTTAGGAGATTTCCGGTTCGGAACGGGAAATGGTCTTTTTCTGGCGCTGGAAGACTGTGATGCGCGGTGGCGGGCCTGTCCTTTGGAGCCGTTAACTGCTGCGGAATTTTTAGAAAAACTGTGCAGCCGGGGAATCCCGGCGTCGGCCTCCCGTGACGTAATGACTACGCGGGTGCGGATCGGAAAGGGAGATGGTGAGGCTTTCGGGTGAACGGAATCGCTGTCCGGTGGTCACAGTGAGGGGAAGCAGACGGGGCTGAAGCCTCGGCTTGCGCCCTGATGCTCCGGATTTTCTCCATTTTCTGATTCTCATGCTGATTACTGACTGTTCCCTCAAGCAGAGCCGGAGGCATCGCCGCGGGTCGGCGCTGCTGATGGTGATCTGGCTGGTGGCGATGCTGTCGCTGATCATCTACAGCACGATCCGGATCGTGGCGCACGACATGGACCTGACGATTGCGCAGAAGCAGGCCTTCCGGGCGCGGCAGCTTGCGGAGATGGGGATCAATGTGGCCATGAATCCGGTGGTGAAGGAATACGATGCCGCGCTGCTGAACATGACGATGGAGACCAATCCGATGCTGGCGGAGGGAGAGACCGTGGCGGTGCGGATCCGCGGGGAGGGCGGGCGGTTCAACATCAACCGGATTCTGCAGATGCAGGACCGGGTGCTTCTCGAGAGGCTCTTTGCGCTCTGGGGCTTTGGGTCGGAGGAGGCGGATACCCTCATTGACCGGCTGGTGGACTGGACGGATCAGAATGATCAGACGACACTCAAGGGGATGGAGCGGGAAGATTATGAGAAGCTCGGTTATATCGGCTATCCGTTCAATCGTCCGTTCTATTCACTGGACGAACTGCTGCTGGTACCGGGGTTTGACCTGCTGGCGGCGAATGCGCCGGACTGGCGGGATTTCTTCACGATCTACAGCAGTGGGGGTCTGGACCTGAACGAGGCTGAGCCGAAGGTGATTGCGGCGGCGATTCTGGCGTGCAGTCCGACGGCGGATCCGCAGGATGATTATCCTCGGTTTGTGGAGGAAGCGGTCGAGTTCGTGCAGAATTTCCGATGGGGTGCGGATGGGGTTGAGGATACGGAGGACGACCAGAAGCTGCAGGATCTCGGGACCGCTTTTCAGATGCTGGGAATTGATGCCAGTGATCCGATGACGCAGCAGCGGTTCAGTCTGAACGATCAGACCGTCCATATCGAGAGCGTGGCCACCGTGGGGGAGTACCGGAAGCGAGTGGTCATGATCGTGCGCGGCCGGAATGCCAACCCGCAGATTCTAACCCGCGAAGAAGTCCCTCTTTTCCAGTAGCCTCTTGGCGTTCCCTGTGATTCGCATGCCGCTTTTCCGAGATTCCCCGCTTTCATGAAACAGACAGCCAACCCCAACGAAAACTCGATCCTGCTTCCGGGTGAACAGGCGTGGGAACTCTGGCGTCAGACGCCGGCCGGCTGGCAACTGGCGGAGGTGCTTGCGGAATCGGCGGGTCCAGCGGACTGCCGCCAGTGCCGGGTGTTCGGCTATCCGGTGGCGGCGGCCTTTGCGGTTCCGGTGCGGGCGGCGACGACGGAGGCGGATCTGCTGCCGGACATAGTCGATGTGCAGTTGGAGAAGCAGAATCTGAAGCCTGAATCGGAGTATGGAAGGCTCATGGATTACCGGATTGCGGAGCAGGATGGCGGGCAGACGCTGCTGCTGGCGAGTGTGCTCCATGGAGCGCGTGCGGATGTGCTGCCGAAGCAGCCGCCGCGGCAGTTCGAGGTGTCGCCGTACCTGTACTATCTGCCGGATAATTCGCTGGTGATCTGGAAGGAGCTGGGACGGCTGGTCTTCTGTCTGACCCGGGGTGATCAGCCGCTTTATTTCCACGCGCTCAACACGCCGGATCTCACGCCGGCCGCGGCTCAGGAGATCGAGCAGCTGCTCATGCCGCTGTACATGCAGCAGATGGCTCCCGAACTGGAGAGTGTCAGGCTGTGGACGGACTCGATTCAGCCGGGTGCGGCGGAAGCTCTCGGGGAAGTCTTCGGGGCGCGGGTGATTCAGGAAAAGCGTCCGGCTCCGGCTCCGCCTCAGGTGGCGTCCTCGCTGGAGCCCCCCTCGGTGGCGCTCGGCAAGATCCGCTCGGCAAAAGCCGCCCGCATCCGGCGCATCGTGATGGCCAGTGCAGCTGCGTATCTGCTGATTCCCGGATTTCTTGCCGTGCGCTGGTTCATGGCGCAGCAGGAGACGGACCGCCTGCAGAAGACGGTGAATGCTCTGCAGTCGCAGTATGGATGGGTCGAAACAACCGTCCGCCAGGAGCAGGCGATGGAAGCTGCGGTGAACGTGAACAAGTATCCGATCGAGATTCTCAAGCAGGTCCTTGATCCGCTGTACCAGCAGCAGAGCATGAACGTGCGGGTCACCAGCATCGACATTGAGCGTGACCACAAGGAGGGCGAGGACGTGGCCGACATCACCATCAAGGGTGAGGGGCAGACCAGCCAGAACGCGATTCTCTACACGACCAAGATCAAGGCGAACCCTGCACTCAAGGAGTACGAGTGGACTCCGAAGGTCGAAGCGCCCAAGGGCGGGGCGGTGCCCTTCCAGATCAAAGGAACCACGAGGAAGAAAGACGATGACGCAGCTTAAACCCAGCGAGAAGCGGATGCTCATCATCCTTGGGGTCGGGATCTTCCTGATCCTCAATATCCTTGGCTGGACGTGGTACTCCGGTCTGATGCTACGGACGCAGCGGAAACTCGGTCTGCTGCGCGGCAAGGCTGGCAATTTCGAAATGTGGAAGCGGGAAGCCGGTAGTGCTGCCAGTAAGCGCGAATGGATCGGCACGAATCTGAAGGAGTACCCTGACGAGGCCTTTCGGGACACGTATCTGGATGCTCTGGTGCAGGGAGAACTGCGGTCTGGGCTTGATCTGGAGCTTCTGTCGCCGCGGCCTCTGGATACGCAGATGCCTTCGGATGAACTGCCGTTTGTCCGGAGCCGCTACGAGGCGAAGGTGAAGGGCACATGGGCCGATGTGATGACGTTCGTGTACCGGCTCCAGAAGCCGACGGAATTCCGTTTTGTGCCCCGCCTGACCATGGTGCCCCGGAAGAATGAGGAAAATGACGCCGAGCAACTCGTGGAGTGCACGCTCATGATCGAGAAATGGTGGTCGCCGGAAAGCGGGACCACCATGGAAATGGCAGTGACAGAAGCTTCGGCTGAACAAATTCCGGCACCGCCAGTCCAAGAAACCAGCAGCGGAGCGGTTCCGGCGGTACCGACCGAGCCGGTTCCTGCATCCGAACCAGTTGCCAACCCCATCCCCTCCAGCAATGGACAGTAGACTGCACCTCATCCGCAAGGCCATCCAGCTGACGGCCGTAGCCACCGCCATGGCCGGGACGTCCACCGGGCACGCCGAGCAGGCCGCGGTCGACCCCGCTGCTCCCGCTGTGTTTCCCCCGCAGGAATACGATGTCTCGCGCTACGAGAACCTGCAGGCGAAGAGCCCGTTTGAGTTTGAATTGAAGGCTCCGCCGCCTCCGGAGGTGGCAGATCCGTTCGAGGGCATGGTGCTCGCGGGCTACGTCGGCTCGACCAAGAACCTCACGGTATACCTTGTGAACACGAAGGCGAATGGTGAGCGGATTTCGGTCTACAGCGACGCTTCGCCGCGCAAGGGATCCGACAAAACGGGCATCCGCATTGTGGGACTGAACCGCGGGCGGACGCTCAAGACGACGACTGTGATTCTTGAGAAGGACGGCCAGCAGAAGGAGATCGGTTTTGACGAAACGGCGTTGTCCAACATGAAGGGCGGCGCTGCCGCGGGCGGTCCTCAGGGTGGTCCGCAGCTTCCCGGCAACATGCGGGGTCCCGGAGGGATGCCCCGGCCCGGTCAGCCCGCGCCTGGCGGTGCCCTGCCGGTGCCGCAGTACCAGGCTCCACAGGCTGTGGTGCCCGGGATGAACAACGCGCAGCCGAATCCGGGCGCCGCGGCGGCGGGAACTGTCATCGTGAATGGCCAGGCGGTGCCGCTCAACAACAATGCCGCCATGGTCAATTTCCTCGCCGGGGGAGGACAGGGTGCGGTCCCGAACGTGCAGGGGGCTCAGCCGGTCCAAGCAGTGCAGCCGCAGGTGCAGGTCCAGCAGCCCGCCATTGTCAACCCACCCCAGCCGCAGACGCAGGCCACGCAGCCTGGTCTTCCGCAGGGACGCGGAGGCCGGGACAACGCGCCGCCGCGCCGCCGTGTCGTCATGCCTTCCGGCAACTGATCACTTTACTCTTCACCACCTTTCCCCGTCACGCTCATGTCTTCCAGATCCCGGCTCCTGCCGCTCGTGCTCACGCTGCCTTTCGCCATTGCGGCGCTGGCTGCTGATTCGTCGTCCACCATCGAGCCGCCTTCGCGGCTTTCGGCATCGTTGAGGGCGAAGCTGCTTGCGCAGAACGACACTCCGGTTCCGCAGCCGCCGGCGGGAACACCCGATACTACGCCGACGCCCGTTCCGGCATCCGCTGTTTCGCAGCCCGCCCCGGCGGCCCCTGCAGCCGAAGATCCCGCATCGGCCGGTCCGGCCCCGGCAGTGGAACCGCGACGCCCTGCAGTCATCCTTCCCGGCGGTGCGCCCTCCCGTTCAGGAGGTCCGGCCACGGCGCCCTCGGGGTCCGTTCCGGGTCGGCGCAGC
The DNA here is from genome assembly GCA_039795165.1 of Verrucomicrobiota bacterium. GTDB lineage: Bacteria > Verrucomicrobiota > Verrucomicrobiia > Verrucomicrobiales > V1-33 > V1-33. The sequence continues at coordinate 43,523 of JBDKER010000007.1, forward strand.
TTCGGCACGCCTGCGGGCGCGCCCGGCGGTGCCGCTGCAGGCAACGCTCTCGGATCCGGCATCCCATCGGCGAATGGAGGACCGGCAGCCCCTGGCGGAGCCTCCAGCCAGCCTAGCCGCCGCACCTCTGGCGCAGGAGCCACTCCCTTGCCCGGAACTCCCGGAAGCGGAGCGGCGGCCCTTCCCGGTGCGGGACTGGCTGGATCAGGCAATTCCGGAGACGATGACAACCCGCTCGCGGACATCGCCTTTGTCGATGCTCCCATCAACGATGTGATTTTCAAGTACGAGGAAATCACGAACCGCCATGTGATCCGCGATACCAATCTTCAGGGAACGGTTTCCATCACCAAGAATCCGGCCGTTCCCATGACGGCTGAGGAAGCGGCGGACTTCATCAAGGCGTCGCTCATGATTCAGGGCTTCGTCATCCAGCCCTACAAGGGGAACATCGATAAGATCATCCAGCTCAACAAACCGCCGCTCATCGAGGGCCCGTTTTCCGGAGCGCCCATCTACACCCGGGAAGAGGACCTTCCAAACGACGACATTCCGGTCAATTACGTCATCATTCTGAAGCACCTCCCGGTCGCTGATGCCGCCACGGTTCTGCAGAATGCCGCCCCGACGCATGCGTGGACCAAGTACGTCGGCGTGCCCTCGGCCAATGCGCTCGTGGTTCAGGAAACGGTCTCCACGATCCGGACGATCCTGCGGCTCATCAAGGGAATCGATCTGCCCCCGGTCAAGATGGTTCATGAATGGGTGCCGCTGGAACGTGCTTCGGCGGAGGATGTTGAGCAGATTCTGTCGACGATTCTGCAGGCGCAGTCGCAGGGGAAATCAGGGCAAAGCAGCGGTTTCCGGTCCGTGGCCCCCGGCCAGGCCGCCGCTGCGCTTGGTGGCCAGGGTGCTGTTCCCGGCGGTGGTGGAGTAGTCATGCCCACGGGGAGTGCCGGCGGAGCAGCCGCGACCGGAGTCATGCCGGATGGCAACTCCGTGCTCGTGAAGTCGGATCCCCGCACCAACCGGGTCTTCGTGCACGGTCCCAAGGAGCATGTGGAGTACCTCAAGCTGCTGATCCATGAATTTGACGAACCGAGCCGGGTCAAAAACCTCCTGACGCAGCAACTGCGCTATGTTCCGGTGAATGACTTCTTCCAGATCGCGGTCACTTCGCTGGAGACCTCGGGTGCCGGTGTGGCCGGTCAGGGCTCGGCGGGAGCCGCTGGTGGCGGTGCGACTTCCGGTGGCGGCGCCTCCCGGACCGGAGGCGTGTCTGGCGGCAGTGGATTCTCCAACCGTGGCGGCAGTTCCTCTTCCGGGTTCGGTGGCGGCGGATTCGGTGGTGGCGGATTTGGAGGCGGTGGCTTCGGCGGCGGTGGTCTTGGTGGCGGCGGCCTCGGCGGTGGAGGACTGGGAGGACGCACCGGCGGTGGTGGCGGCCTTTCCGGCAGTGTCACCGAGCCACCCCGGGCTCAGACAGTCGGCAAAACCCTTCTCATTTCCGATCCCCGCACGAATAGCCTGATTGTTTCCGGACCACCCGATTCCATCCAGCGTGTCTCGGAATTGATTCAGGAAATGGACCGCCGTCCGCTCCAGGTTCACATCAATGCGGTCGTCGCCCAGGTTGGCGTGGATGACAACATGCAGACGGGAGTCGATTACCTGCGGCGCGTCGAAGATCTCCAACTCTTCGGCCAGGACGTCAGCGCGGCCGGATTCTTCCGTTCGAGCGGAGGCAACAATTTCATCGATCCGGGGATTCTCGACACCATCGCCAACTTTCCGACCGGGGGTTCGGGAATGAACATTTACGCGGCCTTCGGCGAATTGTTCAATGCCTACGTCCGTGTCCTCGAGACCTCTGGCAAGGCACGCCTCATGGCCAAGCCGCACGTCACCGTGGCCAACAACGAAGTTGCCAGCATCTCCAGTGGTGAACGAGTGCCGATCCCCAGCAACCAGCAGTCGCAGATCGTCGCCGGCGGCACCACCTCCCTCAACAGCAGCATCGAGTACCAGAATGTCGTGCTCTCCCTGCAGGTGCAGCCCCTCATCAACTCGAAGAACGAGATCACCCTCAACATCAGCCAGTTGAATGATACCATCAACGGCAGCACCCAGATCAACGGGAATGACATCCCGAACATCTCCACGCAGGAATTGAACACCCGCATCACGGTGCCCAATGGAGCCATCCTCGTACTTGGCGGACTCATCTCGGATAACGACCGCCGCAGCGCCAGCGGCCTTCCCATCCTCAGCAAGATCCCCGTGGTCAAATACCTCTTCGGTTCCACCGGTCGCACCAAACAGCGCCGCGAACTGCTCATCATGCTCCAGGCCCGCATCATCGATTCGTCCGATGACATGGTCAATGTGACCGCATCCGAAACCCAGCGCACCGTGGTCGGTCCCGATGCCGAACTCTTCCTCAAGCCGGACCGCGACACCAGCGATGTCGTGCTGCCAGCCTACGAAAAGGATGTCCCCTTTGATTCCGCAGGCTACCCACCCGGAGAATCCCCTCCCCGCCGCACCATCTTCCAGCGCATCGGCGAAAAATTCCGCCGCCGCGACGGAACTCAGTAAATCACCTTCTCACTGCCGCTTCATCAGGCGACTCCACCCCAAAAACCACCCGTCTCCGTCGCCTCCTGCTCCGCCAGCAACCAACCCCCAATCCGATCAAGAAAACCCGCAACAAATTGATTATCAAATCTCTAACAAGGAAACAGAACCGCCGGAAACCGACCGGAAAAATCCCTGAAAAAATCGCACGAAATTCTTTACATCGACCCTCGAATCTCCTAATTTCGCATCAGCCCACGCAAAAATCCCACCTCACCATCCCATGAAAAACAAACTCTCCATCCTCATCGGCGCGCTTTCGATCGCGTCCGCAGTCGGAGTCAAGGCCCAGACCGCGGTCACTGATCCGGTTGGCTACATCACGGTCACTGTGAACGGCAGCGCTTCCGGCCTGTCCTTCATCGCTCCGACCCTCGTCAATAAGGTTGAATTCGCTGGAGCTACCTCCACGACGACCGGAACCACCATCAACTTCGCCGGCACCCCGCTGACGGCTGGTGCCTACGGCCCTGGCTTCTACGTGGAAGTTTCCTCCGGCGGCGTTCCAGGGGCTTGGTCGACCATCGCCTCCAACACGGCGAATTCGATCACCACCACCACAGATATCAGCAACGGCCTCGCAGCCGGTGCCACCGTCCGCATCCGCAAGCACGTCACTGTCGGTGACTTCTTCGGTGCCACGAATACTGCGGGCCTCAAGTCCGGTGATGAACTCAGCAATGCTGACGAAGTCCGTGTGCTCGACGCCGTGACCAAGAAGATCACCAAGATCTTCTTCTACGATGACGGTTCCACCAAAGGTTGGTTTGACGAAGACTTCAATGATGCCTCTAACGTTGGCATTCCTCCTCAGCAGGGTATCTTCATTGTTCGCAAACTCGCCGCTCCGCTCTCGTTCGTGCGTGTTGGTAGCGTGAAGACCGGTCCGACCGCTCTTCCCGTCCAGCCCGGCCTGAACGTGATGGCCGTGACCCGTGCCGTTGGTTCGTCCTTCACGCTCGGAAATTCCGAACTCAAGACCACCACCGGTGGTGTTCAGTCGGGTGATGAATCCAGCAAGGCTGATTTGGTGCGGATCGCTCAGGCATCCGGCGCTCTCAAGAACTACTTCTTCTACGACGATGGCTCCACGAAGGGCTGGTACGATGAAGACTTCAATGAGGCGGCCAACGTCCAACTCAAAGAGGGCACATCATTCGTCCTTCTTCGTCGCCCTGCTTCAGGTTTCGTCTGGAATGTTCCAGCGGAACCGATTGCCCCTTGACCTCAACCTGAAGCCAACAATAATCAAAGCATATCTATGAAGAAACTCCTTCTCATCGCAACCCTCGCGATGCCGTTCGCTGTCCAAGCGTCCACGGTGTCTCTCTCGACCTCACGGGTTGGTGCCGCCGCGTTCCTCTCGGACGGTGTCACCCTCGCCGGAACCGGAAACCTGATCCGGGTGGGCATGATTGCCAACTTGGCTGACCCCGTTGGTTCATTTGTCGAGTTTGGAACCGGAGCCACCCGTACGATCATCACAGCGACGTCGAAGATTACAGGTTCGGTCTCGCCGACTCTTGCTGAATCGCAGCACACCCAGTTCGACAACAAGACCCTCTACATCTGGGTATACAACTCGCCGAATGCCCTGACTGCTTCCCAGCAGGGTATCTTCGCCTCCAACAAGGCGTTCCCAGTGAACGACGTGGCTGGAGTGGGTGACGACGTTACTGTGACTTCCGCGACTGACTTCGTTGGCGTGGTTGAGATCCCTGGTTGGATCCCTGCCCAGATCGTTGCTGGCGACGCTGCCAACAATCCGAAGTTCGTCCTCGGTGGCATCATTCCTGAGCCAACCTCGACGACTCTTTCGGGTCTCGTGGCTCTCGGATTCCTCGCCCGCCGCAAGCGCGCCTGATTGGTGAGATATTGATTCGGTTTGGGCTCGCCAGTTTTGCTGGCGAGCCCAAACTATTTATGACCTGAGTGCATTTTGAACCATGATGATCTGTTCCCGAATTGTTGCCGTTGTGCTGGCTGGAGCCTTTTTGCCGGTTTGGGTGAATGCGGAGGAGAAGAAAACAGACTCTGTGCCGGACTCTGTGCCGGGTTCGGCAGGATCGGTGCCGTCGGCTGCTGGGAGTGAGTTGGCGAAGCGTCTGGCGGAGATGCCGGTTGGTACCCAGTATCTTTGTGTGGTCATTACCCCGGCGGGGGTCGAGGATGCGCTCATGAAGTCGGAGGCGTTGCTTCGCGGGGTAGTGCGCGAGGGATTGTTTGTCAGGGCCGCGAATGAGAACAGGCCTGAGGAGAATGGCCTGTATGGAGAGTTGGTGAAGTCGCTTCGCGTCAGTGATTTTCCGTTTGTGGTGGTGTACAGTCGAACTGGCGAGCCATTGCTCGGGACCGCGGTGGTTGTGCAGACGGAGGAGGAGGCCGCGGCGCGGCTGGGGGAATGGGTGGCTGAGGCTGGTTTGGTGGCTGGGTTGAAGGCAAAAATGGCTGTGGCGACGGAGGGCGAGCGGGCTGGGCTGTTGGCACAGATTCTGGCGAAGCAGACGGTGGGGTTTGCGGTTTCGGTCGATCCTGCTCTGCCGGGCAAGCTGAGGGAAGGTGTTTACCGCGAGGCGCGCGAGCTGGATGCGGTGCGGGCGGAGGCCGATGATTTCGTTGCGAAGAAGCAGTTTCAGGAACTGTTCGACAGCATTGTGGATCCGTTGGCTGCGGCGACCGGGAAGGGGGATCTGGAGGAATGCCTGGCGATTGTGGGAAGGCTCATTGACGAGCGGAAGCCCTCGCCCCTGGCCGTGCAGAGACTTGAGATGCAGCGGTTCCGGATGTGTGCGAATGCGAGGAATTACGACCGTGCACTGGAATTTCTGGCCAAAGCGGAGCAGGCGGCCCCCGGTTCACCGATTGCGGCACGCATTCCGAAATTCCGCGAGCAGATTGAGGCGGCGCGGGCGAAGGCGGCGGCGCAGCCTGCGGACAAGCCGGCCGGTCCGGATGCGCCGGCGGCGGGTTCGCCGCAATAATGTCCTTTGAAGTCCGGGCTGCTTGGCATTAGGCGGATCAGGTCATCCGCGCCATCGCATCTGCACCTACCTACTACCTCACATGGCCACTGCTTCTTCAGCCACCCTTCCTGATTCTCATGGTCACTTCGGCCGCTTCGGGGGCATGTTCGTTCCCGAGACGCTGATGTATGCGCTGCGGGAACTGGCGGATGAATATGAGAAGGCGAAGGCAGACCCTGCCTTTCATGCCGAGCTTGACCGGTTGCTTCATGAGTATGTGGGTCGGCCGACGCCGCTGTATTTTGCGGAGCGCTGGACGGAGAAACTGGGTGGAGCGAAGATTTACCTGAAGCGGGAGGATCTCCTGCATACGGGAGCTCATAAGATCAACAATGCGCTAGGGCAGATTCTGCTGGCACGGAGGCTCGGGAAGCGCCGGATCATAGCGGAGACGGGGGCTGGGCAGCATGGGGTGGCGACTGCCACAGTGGCGGCGCGTTTTGGCTGCGAATGTGTCATTTACATGGGGGCTGAGGATATGCGCCGGCAGGCCCTCAATGTGGCGCGCATGAGATTTCTGGGTGCGGAGGTACGGGCGGTGACGTCTGGTCAGGCCACGCTCAAGGAAGCGGTCAATGAGGCCATGCGCGACTGGGTGACGAATGTGCGGACGACGCACTACATCCTTGGGAGCGCGCTGGGGTCGCATCCCTTTCCGATGATTGTGCGGGATTTTCACCGGATCATCGGGGTGGAGGCGCGGCGGCAGATTCTTGAGCGGGAGGAACGGTTGCCTGACCTGCTGGTGGCCTGTGTGGGTGGTGGCAGCAACGCGATTGGCCTGTTTCATGCGTTCCTTGGGGATGCTTCGGTGCGGATGACGGGTGTTGAGGCGGGTGGGGACGGTATTACGGAGGGTAGGCATGCGGCGAGATTTCAGGGCGGTCGGCTGGGGGTACTCCAGGGGACCAAGACCTGGCTGCTGGCGGATCAGGAGGGACAGATTCAGTTGACCCACAGTGTCAGTGCTGGTCTTGACTATGCGGCCGTTGGTCCGGAACATGCCTACTATCAGGACATTGGCCGGATTGAGTACACCTATGCGACTGATGCCGAGGCGCTTGCTGGTTTTCAGGAACTGGCGCGGACCGAAGGCATCATTCCGGCTCTTGAGACTGCGCATGCGGTGGCGCACGTGAGTCGGGTGGCTCCCGCCATGCCGAAGGACAGCCTGATCATTGTGAATCTGTCGGGTCGGGGCGACAAGGACGTGGCGGAGGCGGCGAGGCACATTCTTGGCGAGAGCATCAGGCTCTGAGGGTGATCTGCTGATCTTACGCGAGCATGGGGCGGTGGCGGAGGAAGTAGTCGGCGATTCCGGTTGTTACTCCGTCGGCGTATTCGCGGAAGATGGACGGCATGGTTCGGCCTGCGGTGTTGCGCAATCCTTCGTAGTCGCCGGCGGCGATGCGGTCGATGACCTCGGGATGGTTCATGACGTAGGGTTCGAGGAAGATCACCGGGCATTCGTAAACTCTGGTGGCGAGGAGGTTGCGGAACCAGAGGTACGGTTCGCCGGGGGCCTCACGGGCGGAATTGCCGCTGTATTGGAAGGGTGGCAGGCCGGTGGCGGCGGCCATGCTTCGGGCCACGGCGGAACCGAGGGGAATTTCCGTGTCCGGGATGCGCTGCACGATGCGGAGGAGTGATTCGAGGCGTTGGTCGTCGAGGGTCAATTCGCCTGGGAGGAGGCAGCCGTGAGCGATGAGGTGAAGGTGATTGGTGGTTGCGAGGGTGGGAGCCGAGGGATTTCCCCAGTTGTCGGCATTGAAGTGGAGGCAGACGACGAGGTCGGGCTTGAGTTCGGCGTTCACGCAATGTCCGCGGGCGCGGATCTCGGCGGTCCGGTAAAAGAGGCGTTCGGCTTCACGGATGACTTCTGTTTCCGTGGAGGTGCGGCCTTCGGCGGCGAGGCTCTGGCGTGCTGCGGTGACGAGTTCCGTGGGCCTCAGAGGAGTGAGTGGGCTGGAGGATTCGCGGAGGAGGGAGACGGACGCGCCGAGGTTTTCGAGACGCGGCTTGAGAAGCTGGGCGGTGGCGAGGGTGAGGTCGCCTTCCCTGATGGGAGGCGAGTCACTGTGCTGGAACGACCGTTGTTCCATGGTGGCCCATGGTCCGCCGAGGTGTCCTGGATCGATGCCGATGCGGACGCCGTCGAGAGGGCGGGTGGGGGAGACTGGCGGGAGGTCTTCGGCGCGTCGCCAGAACCGGGCGACCGCAGGGGAAGGAGTGGAATGCGACGCGAAGGGGAACACGTGGGTGTGTCCGGTCCCCGCTTCCCGCGAGGCGGTACGGATGAGGGCATCGCCGGGTCTGATCTGGATGTGGGTGAACCATGCACCTGGTTTGTGGGTAAGGATGGAATCGATCAGGTTGGTAAACTCTTCTCTGGTGAGGGTTCCGTGCCATGGGGTCAGGCGGGACCAGTCTGGCGCGGTCGCCAGTGGTGTCAGGATCCATGAAGTCGGGCGGCCCGCGGCGGCGGTGGGCTGGCGTCGGCAGCCGAGCGGGAGTGCGGCCATGGCCGTGGAGGCTGCGGCGACAAAGTGCCGGCGGCTGACCGGGGAGGAGAGACGGGACGGCATGGTGGGGATGTAGACGGAGCGTGGCGATTCGCGAGTTGAATCTGCGGGAGGATGCGCTGCCTGCTGGACGGGCGGTACAGGGCAGGAGTAAGGTATGATGGTGACGAAGTGCGCGAGTTTTCTTTGGGTGCTGCTGCTGCTGGCTTGTCCTGCCGCGTTTGGTGGCGGGCATGCGATGCATGGGCTTGGCAGTGATCCGCTGGCGGTGCCCGTTTGGGATGAGTATTTTGCGGAGGGACCGTTCGAGGTGCCGGCAGAGCCATTGCCGGGTGGGGAGGCATGTTTGCGCGAGGGCTGGCGTCAGATTTTCCGGCTGGATGAGGTGCAGGCGGTGCAGTGGTTCCGGGCGGCGCTCGAGAAGGATGGGGATTCGGTATCGGCGCTGGTGGGGCTGGCGGTGGCCAACCATGCGAGGCCAGGGCGGGCGGCGGCCGCAGCGAGGAGGGTGTTTGCGCAGAACCGTCCGGGGGAAGATTCTTCCATTATGGAGATTGCCGGGGTGTGGCGCGACAGTCTGGCGGGACTTCCGGCGGCGAGGGTTTCCGATGGGGCATCACGGGCTGCGCTGCTGGCGGGCGCGGGACAGAAGCCGTTTACGGCGGCTGGTGCGGGGCGGGCGAGGGTGGCTGGGCTGCGCCGCATGGGCGTCGGGGGTCCGCTGGCGCGGATGCTGCTCGCGCGGGAGCTGCTGCTGGCTGCCGTGGAACCGGGGGAGGCATCCGGCGCCGATTTTCAGAAGGAAGCCCTTGTCGCGATTGCCGAGGGATCGGTGGAATTTCCCGATCACCGGCTGGATTGCCTGATGGCTCCGGAGTCTTCGCCGGAGTTGCCCCGTGGGGTGCCGGATTCCGTGGGTGCTGGGCTGGCGCGGGCACGCTGTCTCGAGCGTGCGGGCTGGCTGGCGGAGTCGGCCGCGTGGTTTGCCTGGGCGAGGGACCGAGCCGATCAGCTGCTGATGCGGATGCCGGGGGACGCCCTTCTGATGGATTGGTTTCATGAGTCGGCCGAGGGCAGGGCGCGGGCCCTTGCGTCGGCTGGTCAGCGTACGGCAGCGCTGGCGGCTGCTGGGGAAGCCGGGGGATCCTGCCTGCGGGAAACGGCCCTGCGTCTGGGGGTGTGGGAGGCGATCAGGGCGGCGGTTCCGCTGGGGCTGCGGGAATGGCCGGAACCGTCGGTGGAACGGGCGTTGTGGCTGCATGCGCAGACCCTTGCGGCCCTGCGTTCCGGTGAACTTTCCGAAGCCTTTGGCGGTCTGGCTTCGCTCCGGGAGGTGGTGGCACAGGTGGCCCTGCTGCCGGGGATGGATGACGGGAAGCTGGCAGGGTTGGTGTCTGAGCTGGAATGGTGGCTGCAGCGCCGGACTGCGGCCCAAACCGCTCCGGGGGACGTTCCGGCGGATGAGAAGGGGATTCCTGTTGTGAGGATGCTGCCCATGCTGGGGGCGGCGGGACAGGCTGACCGTGCCGCGGGTCTGCTGCGGGTTGCCTTTCCGCTGGGTCTTCCCGAAAGAGATGCCGCGCAGGCTGCGGGCCTGCTGTTTCCCATTTCTGACGAACTGTTGAGCCGGTGGGGACGGGCTGCGGTGGATCCTGCGTTTTTACCCGGAGTGGCTTCCCGAGAGGGAGGCCGGAGCGGCCGGATGGCTCCGGCCTTGCCCGGGGAGCGCGGCGGCGGGCGGCTGAAGGTCATCCTCTTCTTTCTGGGATACCGCTGCGATCATTGTCTGCAGCAGTTGGATGCCTTTGTGCCATGGCGGGAGCGGTTCAACATCGCCGGGGCGGATCTACTGGCCGTCAGTGTGGATGAGCCGGAACGGGTATCGGAAACGTGGGCGGGCCCGGACCGGTCGCTGCGGCAGCCGTATCCGTTCCCGATTCTGCCGGATCCGTCGCTCGGGCTTTTCCGTGGATATCGGGCGTGGGATGAATACGGCGCAGGGCCCATTCATGCGACCGTGGTGGTTGACCGTGCTGGAAGAATCCGCTGGCAGCATCGGGGAACCGAACCGTTCCGCGATGCGGCGGCGGTGCTGCGGGTGGTGGAGGCGGCGGCGGACCTGCCATGAGGTGCGGGGATTTCCTCATCCGGAAAAAAGCCCGTTGTCATCGCCGGGGGCTGTTTCTATATTTCCGGCCCTGCCCGTCCCGGCCGGAGAGCTGACTGTCCTTAGCCTGGTGGTTGTGTTTCGTGGTTTCCGGGAGCAGCAGCCATCTTCCGACTTCCATCCTTCATGAAAATCACCGTCGAAAAACTCCCAGACTGCACGGCGCAGGTCCGCGTTGAAGTGCCCGAGGCCACCGTCAAGTCCACCCACGATGCCATTCTGGCTGGCTATGCCCGGCAGGCTGCGATTCCTGGCTTCCGCAAAGGCAAGGTCCCGAGGGATGTCGTCAAAAAGCGTTTCCGGGAAGACATTGAACGGGAAGTGGCGGACCGTCTGGCCAACGAGGCGCTCAGCGCTGCCGTGAAGCAGGAGAATCTGCGGGTCATTTCCGTTTCTGGATTCAAGCCTGAGAACGCCACGACCTTCACACTGAGTCTGGTGCTGGCCCCCGAGATCGCGCTTCCTGAGTACAAGGGGCTGAACATCCGGGTGCCGTCGTTCGAAGTCACTGATGAGAAGGTCAATGCGGTGCTTGACCGCCAGCGGGAGAGTCTGGCGACTCTGTCGGATGCCGACCGTCCGGTGCAACTGGGCGACTATCTGACGATTGACTACACAGCGAACTTTGGAGGTCAGCCGCTTGCGGAACTCCTGCCCGAGTCCGAGCATTTTCTCGCGGCGAATTCCGGGTATCTCATCAAGGCCACTGAGGGAAGTTTTCTGCCCGGGTTTGCGCCCCGGTTGGAGGGCATGAAGAAGGGTGAAACGAAGGAGGTGACGCTGACGATGCCGGCCGAGGGAATCAATGAGGCGGTGGCGGGCAAGGAAGTTGTCTACAAGGTGACCGTTCAGGAGATCAAGGAAGCGCTGCTTCCCGAGTTGAACGATGAATTTGCTGCGCGCGTGATGCCGGAACAGACGGTGGAGAGCCTGCGTGAACTCATCCGGAGGCATCTGGAATCAGAGTCGGCTCAGCGGGACGTTGAGCAGAAGCGGATTGCTGCCATGGTGGCGCTCCGCGAGAAGATGGACTTCACGCTGCCTGAAACCGTGGTGCGCAATGCGACGCAGGAGCGGGCGCAGCAGCTGGTGCGGATGAACATGGAGCGCGGGGTTCCGCAGGAAGTGATTGTGGAGAACGAGGAGGACATCCTCAAGGCAGCTGGCGATCAGGCCCGGGTTGATGTGAAGGACGAGTTCATTCTTCTGGAAATTGTGGCCAGGGAGAAGCTGGAGGCGACACGTGAGGACATGGTACGCCGGGTGTCGGCGATTGCGGCGAATGCCCGCACAACGCCGCAGAAGGTCGTCAAGGCTCTGCAGAAGGATGGCGGTCTTGATAACCTGCGCCATTCCATCATCCTCGCTAAAGCCCTCGATGTTCTTGTGGCTCATGCGAATGTGGAGGTAGACAAGGACATGGAGCCGGTTCCCACGGGTGCGCCGCAGGGGTGAGTGAGGTCGATCGCTGCCGTGGCTAGGATTCCGCGGATGATTGGCAGACTCCGGACGGTCAGCGTCCGGAGTCTGCCTGTTTTCGGATCTTCCGCTTTTTGCGCGAGGGAGCGGGCGGCGGAATGTTTTTCCTTTCACAAACGCGACAGCCGCCGAAGTATGTTTCGTTCCTTTACCAAACCAATTCCGTGCGAGACAAAATCCAGGCCCTCAACCAACGTCTGACCTCGACTGTACTGGGATCAGAAGACGCATCATGGCATCTCATCGTGGCGTTGATCGCCGGGGGGCATGTGCTGGTGCAGGGTCCGCCGGGGATTGGCAAGACAACGCTCGCCTCGACGCTGGCGCGCAGCGTTGATGCCGCGTTCAAGCGGATTCAGTTCACCCCGGATCTGCTGCCGAGCGACATCACGGGATATTCCATCTTCAATCAGGGAACCGGGCGATTTGATTTCATACCGGGTCCGATTTTTTCGAACATTGTGCTGGCGGATGAAATCAACCGGACGAGTCCGCGGATTCAGAGTGCGCTTTTCGAGTGCATGGGGGAGCAGCAGGTGACGATTGATGGGGTGACGCGGCCGCTGTTGTCGCCGTTCATGGTGATTGCGACGCAGAACAATCTTTATGATACGGGGACGTTTCCGCTGCCTGAGCCGCAGCTCGACCGGTTTCTGATGACGGTGCACATGGAACTGCCGGATGCGGAGACGCAGGCGAAGCTGCTGCAGTTTCATCTTCAGAAGGGGGTGCAGGCGGCGGGGGAGTCGCCCCTGCTGGATGCGGATGACATTTCGTTCTGTCAGAAGGCGTCTTTGGCGATGCCGGTCAACGAGCGGATGTGCCGTTACATCACGAGCATCTGCGAGGCGCTGCGGAAGACGGATACGAGCCGGGGGGCCCTGTCGGCGCGGGCGAGCATTTCGCTGATGCGGGCGGCGCAGGTGGCGGCGTGGCTGGAGGATGCGAAGGCGGTTTATCCGGACCATGTCAAGGCGGTGGCGGAGGCTGCGCTGAGTCACCGTCTCATCATGCGGGATAGCTCGCGGCAGGGGCCGGGCGATGCGGCGGAGACCGTCCTGAACGTATTGGAGAACACGCCGGTTCCCTGAACTCAAATTCTGTCTGCACGCATGTCCCGGAAAGGCAGAAGGTCGGCGAGGACGCGGCTGACGGGTCGGGGAGGAATTCTCCTCCTTGTCTGTCTGCTGACGGCGGCGGTGGGTGGCATGCTGGGGGAGGAGGAAGTGGTGCGGATGGGATTGTTCGGGATGCTGCTGGTGCCGGTGACGTATCCTTTGTCGCGCTGGAACGTGTCGGCACTGACTTTGAGTCGGGATCTTCCGGCGAGTTGCTTTGTGGGCGATGTCTTCCGGATGGATCTGAAGCTGAGCAACGAGTCGCAGTTTCTGCCGAGGTTCGGGGTGGAACTTGAGGATGCCATGTCGGGGCCGACGGAGCGTGGATTGTCTGCGAGGGTGATTGGGCCGGGTGGTGTGGTACAGCGGAGGATACAGACGCGCATGCTGCGCCGGGGGATCCGGCATCGGATCCGCTGTGCGCTGGTTTCGGAGTTTCCGCTGGGGATCTGGCGGACGAGCCGGGAGTTCAGCGATCATCTGGATTTCACGGTGTTTCCGCGGCCGGTGCGGCCGCGTGCCTTTGATGATCCGAGCAGTGCCGGGGCATCCGACAGTGATGAATTCGAGAGTGACCGCCGGGATCTGGTTGGAGATTTCCATGGGATCCGGGAATTTCAGCCGGGGGACCGGCTCAAGATGATTCACTGGCCGGCGACCGCGCGGACGGGAGCGTTGAAAGTGCGGGTATTTGACCGACCGCTGCCGCAGCATTTCTGTGTGATCTACCACAGCATCAGTCCGGCTAAGGCGGACGGGGAGTATGTGGATGCGTTCGAGGGGGCCATGGAGCTGCTGTGTGGTCTCATACGGGAATGCCGGGTGCAGCAGGTTCCCTTTGATCTGCTGGCGTCCTTTCATGGGTGGAAGACCATGACGGTGCGGACGGAGGCTGACATGGAGGCTGCCTTTCATCTGCTGGCGTCGGCGCGCCGGCATGGGGAGCGTGATGCTGGGTGCCTGGTGCGTGCGCTGAGCGGGGTGGGGCGGCATTCGCGGGTTTTTGTGCTCAGCGATGTGCCGGTGAAGGAGTGGGAGCCGCTGTTGCCGGAGTTTCCGTTTGAGCTGAACTGCATCAGTGTGGCGGACCTGCGGATCCGGAGGCCGGGCCGGGTTTTCCGGCTTTCTCCGGCGAAGCATACCCCGGCACCGGCTGTTTCCTGAGACATGCGTGCTGCCTTTGCGATCTATGTGGTGCTGCTCCTCATCGAGGGGGTGCTGGCGTGGAGTGTGGGAGGCAGTCCGTTTCTGCTGGCGGTGTGGGCTGTTGGTCTGCTGGGATATGTTTCCGTGGTGCGACAGTCGGAGTCGGCTGGCGAGATGGTGCGTGCGGTGGCGGCCGGGGTGCTGGCGGTGGCGGGGCCGCTTTATTATCAGGCGAAGGCCTTTCCGGTGCTGCTGTGTTTTCTGGCGCTCGCGCATTTCCTTGCGGCGACGCAGTCGGTCTGGGAAGCGGTCTGGGGGGTACAGGGCCGACTGACGCCATCGCTGCGGCTGCGCGGGGCGGTCTTCACGATAGCCTTCTATGCGACGCTGGGGCTGGCGGCGCTGCTGCTGCGGCCGGACCGGAATCCGGTACCGTCGGCGATGGCCGGGACGCTGGCGCTGGGGGTGGTGCTGCTGGCGGTGCCGTCATGGGAAGCATCGCGGCTGCTGCGGCTGCGGCAGGCGGGTCCGCCGTCTGGAGCGCTGCCTGGGACGGCGGTGCTGGCGTGGCTGAGCGTGGTGGGGCTGCATCTTCTGCTGGCTCTGCTTTTTGTGCTGCTGCTGCCGATGGCGGCGCAGTTTCTGTGCCGCCTTTCTCCGAAGTGGGACATGCGGATGTCCGAGATGGCCGAGTCGGAGAAAGGCAAGGAAGAGGAGAGCGGGCCGGGTTCCGGTGGGGTGGAGATGCGGGCGGGGCTGGATTCATCTGCGTCGACCGGGCTGCATCGGTTGCCGGGCAAGGCGGACATCAAAGCGTCTGATCTTCCGAGGTTGTATCTGAAGGTGACGGATCCCGGCGCGCGGGAGCGGTTGCGGGCGGATGGGGTTGTTTATGTGCGCAGTCATACGCTTGATGAGTACCGTGAGCAGACGTGGAGGGCGGCGCGCGGGGAGGGGAAGTGGCTGGAGGATTCCACGGATGGGAGGCCGGATGGCTGGATAACGCTGAGTCCGGCGGCGGCGGACAGTGTGGCGCACGAGATTTTTGTTCTGAACAGCGGGGGGGAATCGCTCCCGGCGCTGGTGGGGGCGACTGCATACCGTGCGAAGCGGCTGTTTGTGTTTCCGGATGGCTGGTGCCGGATGCAGCTGGATGGGGATGTGCGGTTTGAGGCGCTGGCTTCGCCGCGGATTTACGGTGTGCCTCCTGTCTCGATCGGGTCGCTGGCGGCGGCGCGCGAGCATGAGGAGGTGCATGTGGACGCGGGAGATGATCCGGTGATTGAGCAGCTGCTGGCGCGGGAGGATCTGCTGCGTGATGCGCCCTCGACGCTGGAGGGCCGGATTGACGCGTTGCAGCGATGGTTCCGTGGGAACATTGAGTACAGCACGAGGGTGGAGGGAGAGGCGGGCCGCACGGCCTTGGCGAATTTTCTGATGAAGGAGCGGAAGGGGTATTGTGATTTCTTTGCGACGGCGGGCTGTCTGCTGCTGCGGGCGCAGGGGATTCCGGCGCGGGTGGCGTATGGCTATGCCGGTGGAATGTATGATGCGGTGACGGGGGTGTATCAGTTCACGGATGGGATGGCGCATGCGTGGACTGAGATTCTTCTGGAGGAGCATGGCTGGGTCGTTTGTGACTTCACCCCTCCGGTGAACGTTGGCGGGCTGGGTACGGCTGGAGCGGCGGCGAATGGTTCTGCCCTGCAGCAGGAAGCCTTTGCGGCCCTTGAAGCGGCGGCCGAGGCGGCCGAGAAGGAGGCTGCGAAGAAGGGCGGCGGGGTGGCGGGAAAGATCACCGAGGCGATGGGATCGGGTCCGGACATGGTTCGTTCGGTGGAATCGTTCCGCAATCTGCTGCCATGGGTGGGGCTGGTGACGGCGCTGGCGTTTCTCTGGAATGCGTGGCGCGGGAGGCGCACGTCGGCGGTGAAGAAGAACCGGGAAGTGCGGGAGAATCGTTTTGCCGACGAGCATCTGCACCAGCCGCGCTATCTCAAGGAACTGGTGCGGATTGCGGCGGCGGCGGGTCATCCTCGGCCGAAGGGGTCGACCGTGCGGGAGTATTTCCGGGATCTGGCGCGCCGGGGTTTCATAGGAACCGAGTTTGCGCCGGTGCTGACGTATCATTATGCGCTGCGGTACGAGGATCAGCCGGAGGACCGGAAGGCAGAGAAGCGGTTTCTGGCGATGGTGAAGGCATTGGCGGCTCCGGCTGCTGGAACCGGGAGGGCTAGCTGAGAAAGTGGGGACGAGGGCATTCCGTGAATTTCTGCCGGAGGGGACTGGGGCGGAGGGTGATGCCCTCCTCGGGCGGTTTCTGGACGGGGTGACGGCGCGCGGACTGGAGTTGTATCCGGCGCAGGAGGAGTCGGTACTGGAGCTGTTCGGTGGGCGGAATGTCATTCTGAACACGCCGACTGGTTCCGGGAAGTCGCTGGTGGCGGCGGCCTTGCATTTCCGTTCGCTGGCGGCGGGTCGGCGCAGTGTCTACACGAGTCCGATCAAGGCGCTCGTGAACGAGAAGTTTCTGGCTTTGTGTGCGGAGTTCGGACCGGAGCAGGTGGGGATGGCGACGGGTGATGCGTCGATCAACCGGGGGGCACCGATTCTTTGCTGCACTGCGGAGATTCTGGCGAACCATGCGCTGTGCTCCGGCGAGGAGGCTCCGTTTGACGAGGTGGTGATGGATGAATTCCATTATTATTCCGACCGGGAGCGAGGGGTGGCGTGGCAGGTGCCGTTGCTGACGATGCGGCGGGCGCAGTTTCTGCTGATGTCTGCTACCCTTGGGGACACGCGTTTCTTTGCGGAGAAGCTGACGGGGCTGACGGGGCGGGAGACGGTGGTGGTGAGGGGTGTGGAGCGGCCGGTGCCGCTGGAGTTCCGTTATGTGGAAACGCCCATGGAGGAGACGGTGGGGGAGATTCTGAGGCAGGGGGAGGCTCCTGTGTACGTGGTGCATTTCACGCAGAACGATGCGGCGCAGTCGGCGCAGGAACTGAGCAGTCTCAATGCCTGCGGACCGGAGATCCGGGCCGGGTTGAAGGAAGCGCTCAGCGGTTTCCGGTTCACGAGTCCGTATGGCCGCGATCTGAAGCGGTTTCTGCAGAACGGGATCGGGGTTCATCATGCCGGGTTGCTGCCGAAGTACCGGCTGCTGGTGGAATCGCTGGCGCAGAAGGGTTTGCTGCCGGTGATCTGCGGGACGGACACGCTGGGGGTGGGGGTGAACATACCGATCCGGACGGTGCTGCTGACGAGGCTTTCGAAGTATGACGGGACGAAGGTGAGGATTCTGAGTGCGCGTGATTTTCATCAGATCACGGGCCGCGCTGGGCGGCGGGGATTTGACACGATCGGCTATGTGGCTGCGCAGGCCCCCGAGCATGTGGTGGAGAATGCGAAAATGGAGGCGCGGGCCGGCGGGGATCAGAAGAAGATGCGGAAGCTGGTGCGGAAGAAACCGCCGCCTGGCTTTGTGGGCTGGAGCGAGGAGACCTTCCGGAAGCTGCAGGTGGCGGCTCCTGAGCCGCTGCAGTCGAGGTTTCAGGTGACGCACGGCATGGTGCTGCAGGTGCTGAGCCGGGAGGGAGATGGCTGCCGGGCGCTGCAGCGGCTGATCCGGGATTGTCATGATCCGGACTCGGCGAAGGGCGTGCACCGCCGGCGGGCGTGGCAGTTATTCCGGTCGCTTGAGGAGCGGAGCATCATCGAGGTGATTCCGAGGGGGGAACGGATGAGCGGGCGGAAGCTGCAGGTGCATGTGAGTCTGCAGGAGGATTTTTCGCTGCATAACACGCTGTCGCTTTATCTGATCGACACGCTGGCGCTGCTGGATCCGGAGTCGCCTTCCTATGCGGCGGATGTGCTGACTCTCTGCGAGGCGATCACGGAGGATCCTGAGATCATTCTTCGGAGGCAGTTGGCGAAGCTGAAGGACGAGGCGATGCGGGAGATGAAGGCTGATGGGGTGCCGTTTGAGGAAAGGATCGCGCGGCTGGAGGAACTGGAGCATCCGAAGCCATGCCGGGAGTTTGTGTACCGGACCTTCAATGCCTTTGCGGAGCAGCATCCGTGGGTGGGGCAGGAGAACATCCGCTTGAAGAGCATTGTGCGGGAGATGTTCGAGAATTTCCGTGGGTTTGGGGACTATGTGAAGGACTATGATCTGCACCGGGTGGAAGGGATTCTGCTGCGGCATCTGTCGGCGGTGTGGAAGGTGCTGGCGCAGACCGTGCCCTTGCCTCTGAAGACGCCGGCGGTCGAGGAGATGGAGGCATGGCTGGCGG
The DNA here is from genome assembly GCA_039795165.1 of Verrucomicrobiota bacterium. Taxonomy (GTDB): domain Bacteria; phylum Verrucomicrobiota; class Verrucomicrobiia; order Verrucomicrobiales; family V1-33; genus V1-33. The sequence goes on from JBDKER010000007.1 coordinate 61,907, forward strand.
GGGTGGTGCGGGGTACGGATGCGAGCCTGCTGGCGGAGTGGGAACGCATGCGCAGTCCGGGGGCTCCGGTGGTTGCCGAGGAGGAGGTGAAGGAGGTCGATGTGACGCGGAACGTGCGGGAATTCACAGCGCTGGTGCGTGCCGAGGTATTCCGGTTCCTGCGTCCGCTGGCTTCGGGGAATTACGATGGGGCGGTGGCCATGCTGGTGGCCGCTCCGGGGCAGGCGTGGTCGGCAGACCGGCTGGGCGAGGCGATTGATGGGTACTATGAGGATCACGAAAGAATCCGCCTTGATCCCGAGGCGCGGAATGGCCGGCATACGCATGTGGAGATCAGTCAGGACGGCCGGTCCTGGCGGGTTTGTCAGGTACTGATTGATCCGGATGGGGCGAATGACTGGCAGGCTGAGTTCCGGGTGGATCTGGCAGCGGCGAGGGAGAGCGGGCGGCCGTCACTGGAACTGGTGCGGGTTGGTCCGGTGGTTGAGTGAGGGGAGAGTGCTCAAGCGGGTCGCGCGGCTGGTGGGGGTGCGCGGTGTGGTTCCCGGGTCGTGGTGGAAACGGGCAGAAAGAAGCCCGGCCTGCGCGTTGGGGCGGGCAGGCCGGGCCGTGAATGGTTGCTGGAGGTTGGTGGCCGGGTCAGGCGACGATGGGGGCGAGGTTATCGCGGCACCACTGACCGTTCTGGAGGGTGACGCCGTCTGGGTCGTCGACGGCGACGTGGGCTTCGTCCTCGCAGATGATCCAGCCGGAGTAATTCCGCTGCACGAGCCATTCGGTGATCCGGTGGAAGTCGAGTTTGCCGGTGCCCATCTGGGCCCATGGTTCCGGGCCGTTTCCGCTGAAGTCCTTGTAATGGATGTGATTGACGAGGTGGGCCCACTTATTGAGGGTGGCGATGACGTCCATGCCGCCGCGGATGATGTGGCCGACGTCCGGGGTCCAGCCGGTCACTTTGGGATCGAGGCTGCTGAGGACGACGTCGTAATCTTCCTGGGTACGCACCAGCGAGGCCGGCGGGCTGTTCGGGTGGTAGGAGCATTTGATGCCCATGTCGGTGGCCCGCTGGGAGACTCGGTTGACGTTGCGGGCGACATTGAGGCGGCGGCGCTGGAGGTCTTTGGCGCGGCCGCTGGGCAGTGTCACGGTGCCGAGCATGGCTCCGGGGAAGTGCTTGAGGAGGTCCATGGTGAAGTCGGCGGCGGCGCGTTCATTGGGGAGTTCGTCTTCGTTGTCCCATGCGCACACGAGGGCGAGGCCGGCGAGTTTCATGTTGTGGGCCGCGAGAGCGTCCTTGAGGCGGTGGGGGTCGCAGAAGTCGCCGAGCCAGTATTTTCCGCAGCCGAGGGCGCTTTCCGAGATCTCGAGGACCATGGGTTCGATGCCCGTGAATCCCGCCTGGGCGGCGATTTTGATCATGTGGTCGAGCTTGTTGTCGTAGCCCTTGCCGGTGCCCTGCATGAACCAGGTGTATACTTCAGAACCGAACTGGATGTTTCCCATGGGAGGTGGATGGTTGGATTGCTTGAGAAGAGGGGAAGCGGATGCAGTGTGGCGGACCCGCGTGCCCGTGGTGATGGCTAGCTGGGAAGACCTGGCGAGACAAGTCTGGAATTCGGGCGCGGGCGCGGAACGTGTTGCGGTCAGGGTCGGCCGCACTGGGCGTGCTGGCGGAGGAGGTGGTCGGCGATAACGAGGAGGGTCATGGCTTCGACCATGGGAACGGCTCTGGGGAGAACGCAGGGGTCGTGACGTCCGCGGCCTTTGAGGGTGGTGTCCTCGTGCGGGTCGGCGGTGACCGTGAGTTGTTCGTGCATGACGGTGGCGACTGGTTTGAAGGCGACGCGGAAGGTGATGGGTTCGCCGTTGGAGATGCCGCCTTGGACGCCGCCGGAGCGGTTGCTGGTGGTGCGGACGCGGCCTTCCTGCATGCGGAAGGGGTCGTTGTGTTCGCGTCCGGAGAGAAGTGTTCCGGCGAAGCCGCTACCGACTTCGAAGCCCTTGGTGGCGGGCAGGCTGAGCATGGCTTTGGCGAGGTCGGCGTCGAGTTTGTCGAAGACGGGTTCTCCGAGACCTGGTGGGCAGTTGCGGACGGTGCAGGCGACGACTCCGCCGACGCTGTTGCCTTCGGCGCGCATGGTTTTGATGAGGTTGGTCATCGGTTCCACGGCGTCTGGGTCGGCGGTCCGCACGATATTGCTTTCGACCATGGCGGCGGTGACGGTGGCGGGGTCGACGGTGGCCCTGAGGTGCTGGATGCTTTCGACCCATGCGATGACTTCGAGGCTGGGGGCGAAGTGGGCGATGACCTTGCGGGCGACGGCGGCGGCGGCGACGCGGCCGATGGTTTCGCGGGCGCTGGAGCGGCCTCCGCCCTGCCAGTTGCGGATGCCGTATTTGGCATCGTAGGTGTAGTCGGCGTGGCTGGGACGGTATTTGGAAGCCATTTCCGAGTAGGCTTCCGGGCGGGCGTCCTCGTTGCGGACCATGATGGAGATGGGCGATCCGAGGGTGAGGCCATCGAAGACGCCCGAGAGGATTTCGCAGCGGTCGAGTTCCTTGCGAGGGGTGACGATTTCGCTCTGGCCGGGGCGGCGGCGGTCGAGGTCCTGCTGGATATCTTCCGTGGAGAGGGGCAGGCGGGGAGGGCAGCCGTCGATGACTACGCCGACGCCGCCGCCGTGGCTTTCACCCCATGTGGAAACGCGGAACAACTGACCCCATTGGCTTGACATAATGGGGACGGGATAGATCCCGGAACGGGGGCGGGCAAGTCGGGAAAAGCGTGGTTCAGGATTGTTTCCAGGAGTCCGGCAGGTCCTTTTTGGTGGTGCGGAGGATCTGGAGGATGTCCGCGCGTTCGCCAGGGCCGAGGTGTTCGAAGCCGCGGACTGGGCTGGTGGCTGTGAGGATGGCGAGGAGGCGGTCGTAGAGGAGGAGGCGGAAGCGTTCCGGCAGGGCGTCCCACTGGGCGCTGTAGATGAGGTAGCTGCAGCGGTACTTGAAGAGCCGGGTGAGCAGCTGGAAGTCCTTGAGGGATTTTCCTTCCGGGGAGGCTCTGCGGTTGGCTCTGAAGGCGTCCTGGAAATCGCGGGATCCGTCGATGCCACCGTTGGGCATTTCGGCTTCCCCGCAGAAGAGCAGACACTGGAGGACCTTCTGCGCGTGGCTGTCGGCGACAATTTTCGTGGAGCCGACGAATTCGTCCGTTTCCGGTTCGTTCAGTTCGCGGCGGAGAGCTTTCTGGCGGGTGATGGCGCTGCGGAGGTCGTAGGCGGCCTCGGTGAGGCGGCTGTGCATGGCGACCTGGTGTTCAAGGGTCATGAGGGCGACGATGTCGCTGTCCGGGCGGAGGTATCGTGATGTGTTGAAGTGTCCGCTGAGGTCGGTGAGGTTCGCGCCCTTTTCCCGGTCGAGATCGACGCTGGAGCCGCGGACCGTGGCGGTTGTGTTGCCCATGTGGCGTGAGTCGCCGTGTTTTCCGGTGACGTACCAGCCGCCCCATCTGGATTCGAGCGGGCTGGTGTGATCGATGAGGGAAGTGCCTGCCTGGAGGAGGAGACCGCCGTCGTGGTCCGTGAAGACCGAGCGGATCATGACACCGGGGACATTATTCGTCATACTGCCGCCGTGGCAGTTCATGCAGTTTTCCGAGCGGTCGAGTCGTGGGGTGGCGCGGTCGCGGCGGTCTGGGTTAAGGAAGTAGAAGATGGGGCCGAGATGGGGGTCGATGCCTGTGAATTCGGCCATGCCGCCCGGGACCCAGCCCACGTAGCAGTCGTCGCTGAAGAACATGGCGCGGGGAGTTGACGGGCTGATGAGGTCTTTCTGGAGGCTGGTTTTGGAGAAGACGAGCACCTGGCTGGCTTCGGGGACGCCGAGCGCGGCAAGCATCTGGCGCATCATGGCCTTGGGATCCGCTGGATCGATGGAGATGCGGCCGGCGCGGAAGTCGTCGTCCAGTTTGGTGCAGGGGTCGTGGAGCGGGGAGGAGAAGTAGTTGTGGGGTTCCTCCTCGTAATCGACCCGCTGGGCTGGGGCCGCGAGGGGGAGGGCGCAGCAGGCGAGGCAGAGGACGGAGGCGCGCAGATTCATGGGGAGAAGATACGGGGGCTTCCGCGGCTGCCTGACGCCTGGATTTTGGCGAAGAGGGCGCAGATTTTGCGTCGGGGAAGGTCTGTGCATGGAAGGTGTGAATTCCATTTGCAAAGCCGGAGGCACCCATTACGATCCGCCTCCCGCCGCTGGCCGTTTCCGGACAGAGGCTCAGCATATTCACCTGAAACACACACGCCGCCATGGGCTCTCTCAAAAAGAGACGGAAAACCAAGATCAACAAGCACAAGCGCAAGAAACGCATGCGGGCTAACCGCCACAAGAAGCGTCTGCGCTACAAGTCCTGAGGTGAATTCTGCGTGGTGCTGAGGCATCCGGAGATGATCAGACGGGACGGGCTTCCGAAGATTTCCGTGGCGGGCAGGTTGATCCTGCCCGCCTTTCTTTGTGGGTATGCCTGAGTTGGCGGAAGTTGCATGGTATGCGCGGCAGTGGGATGCCGGGCTGGGGCAGCGGGTGGTGGCGGTGCGGGTGAGGGAAGCGGCGCGGGTGTATCGTGGGGGTGATGCGCTGGTGCTGACGGCGTCGTTGGTGGGTCGGGTGTATGAGGGGGTGGCCTTGCATGGGAAGCAGATGCTGTTCTGCTTTTCTGGTGGGGGCTGGCTGGGGGTTCATCTGGGGATGACGGGTGGGCTGGAGAGTGCGGGGCCGGGTGGGGGTGGTGGTCGGCATGATCATCTGGAACTGGTCATGGAGCGGGTGGTGTTGATTTTCCGGGATCCGCGGATGTTTGGGAGGCTGATTTGGGAGGAATCGGAGGGAGAGCCGGTATGGTGGCGGGAACTGCCGCCGGGGGTACTGACGCGGGGGTTCCGGGTGGATTGTGTGGCTGAGGTACTGAGGCGGCGGGCGGGGACGCCGTTGAAGGCATTGCTGCTGGAGCAGGAATTCTTTCCGGGGATTGGGAACTGGATGGCGGATGAGATTCTCTGGAGGCTGCGGCTGCCGCCTGCGGTTCCGGCTGGAGAGGTGGATGCGGGGTCCCTGCATCGTGAGGTGAGGGCGGTGGCGCGCGGGGCGATGCGGACGATTGGGCGGGACTGGAGTGATCCACCGGCCGGATGGCTGTTCCGGCATCGCTGGAGAGATGGCGGGAGCTGTCCGCGGTGCGGGGCCGGGTTGGTGCGTGAAACGCTGCGGGGACGCACTGCGTGTCATTGTCCCGGGTGTCAGGCTGGGTGACATGCCGGCTGGGTGCGGCATGAAACTTGCCTCTTGCGGCGCGGGCTTCCAATCCTCTACCTCAGATTATCATGACTGCCTCACTCTGGAAACGCTACTGTGAATCACTGATCCGCTACGAGGACCTTGGGGTGAGTCTGGACTGCAGCCGGATGAATCATGATGAAGGCTATGTGCCGTCGATGGGGGCGGCTGCGGAGGCGGCCCTTGAGGCGATGCGGGCGCTGGAAGGCGGGGCGGTGGCCAATCCGGATGAGGGCCGCATGGTGGGGCATTACTGGCTGCGGACGCCCGGGCTGGCTCCGACTGAGGCGATCCGTGCCGAGATTGAGCGGGATGCGGCGGCGGCGCGGGAATTTGCGGTGGCGGTGCACGAAGGACGGGTGGCTCCGCAGCGGGGTGGCCGGTTCCGGCGGCTGCTGGTGATTGGGATTGGCGGGTCGGCGCTGGGGCCGCAGCTGGTGGCAGACTGTCTGGTCGATGGCTGGAGGGCTCCGCTGCAGACGAGTTTCTTTGACAACACGGATCCTGACGGGATGCAGCGGGTGCTTGGGGGGATTGGTGGAGAGATTGCGCAGACGCTGACCGTGGTCATTTCCAAGAGCGGGGGAACGCCGGAGACCCGCAACGGGATGCTGGAGGCGAAGGCATTTTATGAGCGGCACGGGCTTGATTTCGCGGCGCATGCCGTGGCGGTCACGGGAACTGCGGCGGGTGGTATCCGGAGCCGGCTCGAACAGTATGCGCTGGAGCATGGCTGGCTGCGGATTTTTCCGATGACCGACTGGGTGGGTGGGCGGACTTCGGTGATGAGCACGGTGGGGCTGGTGCCGGCTGCGCTGCAGGGGGTGGATACTGTGCAGTTTCTGGCGGGGGCAGCGGCCATGGATGCGAAGACGCGGTCGTTGCCGCCCGCGCAGAATCTTTCCATGATGCTGGCGCTCATGTGGCATCATGCCACGGGAGGGCGCGGGGCGAAGGACATGGTGGTGCTGCCGTACAAGGACCGGCTCATTCTGCTGAGCCGGTATCTGCAGCAACTCGTGATGGAGTCGCTTGGCAAGGAGCTGGATCTGGCTGGGAATACCGTCCACCAGGGCATTGCGGTCTATGGAAACAAGGGATCGACCGATCAGCATGCGTACGTGCAGCAGCTGCGTGATGGGGTGAACAATTTCTTTGCGGTGTTTCTGGAGGTCCGCGAGGGAGGCGGTGCGGATCTGCCGGTCGAGGTGGAGCCGGGGGTGACGAGTGCGGATTATCTGCAGGGATTTCTGCGCGGCACGCGGCAGGCGCTGCATGACAATGGCCGGGAGAGCCTGACGATCAGCATTGCGAGAGTGGATGCCTTCAGTCTGGGCATGCTCATTGCGGCATTCGAGCGTGCGGTGGGATTCTATGCACAGCTGGTGGGGGTCAATGCCTATCATCAGCCCGGGGTGGAGGCAGGGAAGAAGGCGGCGGCGGAATTCCTTGAGCGGCTGCAGAAGGTGCGGGGGCAGTTGGGTGGGCTGGCGGTGACGGCCGACGAGGTGGCGCAGGCGGTTGGGATTGACCCTGAGGATGCCTACCATGCGCTTACGCATCTGGCGTCCAATGCGGCCAATGCGGGCGGGGTGGAGCGGGAGCCAGGAGGTCATCCCGCGGCTGATCGCTTCCGCAGCATTCAGGGCTGAACCGGGGCGGCGTATTCCGTGCGGTTGAAGTCGACGTATTCCTGGGAGAGGTCGCTGGTGTAGACCGTGTAGGTGGCCTCGCCGAGGTTTAGGTCGATGGTGACGCGGAATTCCGGTTTGGCGACGGCTTTGCGGAGGATATCGATGGGTGTGCCTGCGGCGATCCCGTTGCGGGTGGCGATGTGGCCATCGAAGTAGATTTCGATGAGTTCCTCCTGGATGCGGGCGCGGCTGTATCCGATGGCGTGCATGACGCGGCCCCAGTTGGGGTCGCCGCCGTTCCATGAGCATTTGACGAGGAGGGAATTGGCGACGGTTTCGGCGACTTTGCGGGCGTCCATGTGGGTGGCGGCTCCCTTGACGTGGATTTCGACGAACTTGGTGACGCGTTCGCCATCGGCGACGATCATGCGGGCGAGCTGGAGCATGAGCCATTCGAGGGCGCTGCGGAATGTTTCGTAGTGCTGGCCGGTGGTGCTGATGCGGCGGTTTCCGGCGCGGCCGCTGGCCATGACGATGACGGTGTCGTTGGTGCTGGTATCGCCGTCGATGGTGATGCGGTTGAAGCTGTTCTGGACGCAGTCATTCACGCAGGTTTTGAGGAGGGCCTGGGAGATGGCGCAGTCGGTGGTGATGAAGCAGAGCATGGTGCCCATGCTGGGGCTGATCATGCCGGCTCCCTTGGCGATGCCGCCGATGCGGATGGTGTGCTGGCCGATGGCGACTTCGATGGCGATGGACTTCGGCCGGGTATCGCTGGTCATGATGGCCTCGGCTGCGGCGGCGGGGTGTGCGCGGTTCAGTCCGCGGGTGAGGTCCTGGATTTTCGGCGTGATGCGGTCCATGGGCATGGGCACGCCGATGATGCCGGTGGAGGCGACGAGAACCTGGGAGGGGCGCAGGCCGAGTTCGCGGGCGGTGAGGACGGCCATGGCTTTGGCGTCCTTCATGCCGACGGGTCCGGTGCAGGCGTTTGCGTTGCCGCTGTTGATGATGACGGCGCGGACATCGGCGGCGCGGAGGTGGGCCTGGCAGAGGCGGACTGGGGCGGCTTTTACCTTGTTGGTGGTGAAGGCGGCGGCGGTGCTGCAGGGTGAGTCGGCGTGGACGAGGGCGAGGTCGAGCCGCAGTTTGGCTGGGTTCTTGATGCCGCAGGCGACGGCGTGGGCGCGGAAACCTTCGGCGGCGCAGATGCCGCCATCGATGACGCGGTAGGGACTGGTTCTCGACTGCATGGGAGGCATGCGTTTAGAGGTGTGCTAGAGGGATTGCAAGCCTGCCGCTTCCGGAAATTGCTTAACTAGATTGAAGCACTGGACGGCCTGCGAGGCGGCTCCTTTCCAGAGATTGTCTTCTGCGCTCATGAGGATGACGCGGCCGGTTCTGGTGTCGTGGGCCCAGCCGATGTCGATGAAATTGGTGCGGACGACGTCCTTGGTATCGGGGCAGGCATTGGTTCCGCGGAGCCGGACGAAGGGTGCGTGCTGGTAGGCATCGTGGAGGGCAGCGGTCACGGAGGCTGCGGTGGTGCCTTCGGTTGGGGCGCAGTAGATGGTGGTGCAGATGCCTGCGGTGACGGGGATGAGGTGCGGGGTGAAGGTGATGCGGACGGTGGAGCCGGCTGCTTTGGAGAGTTCCTGTTCGACCTCGCTGAGGTGGCGGTGGCGTGGAACGCTGTAGGCGCGGACGCTTTCATTGCATTCGCAGAAGAGCAGGGGAATGGACTCCTTGCGGCCGGCGCCGGAGACGCCGCTCATGCTGAAGACGCAGATGCTCTGGGGCTGGATGAGGCGGCGCTGGAGGAGCGGGAGGAGGGGTAGCAGCATGCTGGTGGGGTAGCAGCCGGGAGCGGCGATGAGTCTGGCCGTGCGGATGGCCTCGGCATTCATTTCCGGGAGGCCGTAGACCGCCTCTGAGAGCAGGTGGGGTGCCGGGTGGGGGTGGTCGTAGAATTCCTCGTAGGTGGCTGGGTCATCGAGACGGAAGTCGGCGCTCAGGTCGATGACGCGGAGGCCGCGCTCGAGGAGGGCGGGGGCGTACTCGTGGGCGACGCCGTGGGGGAGGGCGAGGAATGCGGTATCGGCTCCGGTGGCGGCGATGGCATCGGGGTCTGGGGCGATGAAGGAGAGGCTGGCGGCGGGGCCGCTCTGAGCGAAGCGGGGGAAGATTTCGGAGAGCGGGCGGCCGGCGTACTGGCGGGAGGTGAGGCAGACGAGTTCGGCGCGGGGGTGGCGGAGGAGGATGCGCAGGAGTTCGATTCCGGAGTATCCGCTGGCTCCGAGGACGGCGACTTTGGCTGATGACATGATGGTGGGGAGCGATGGGGTGGAGGGCTTGTGGAGCAAGCGGGTGGCTGGGGAGAAATCAGGAAGCGCGGGGCGGGGTGCTGCCGTTGCGTTTCTGTTCCGCCTCGCGGGCTTCCTTTTCGCGGGGGTTGCGGCGGAACGGGAGGGGGATGTGCTTAGCGTGCCAGTGGGGGTCGCTGAGGGTGCCGTCGGCCTGGTATTCGAAGAGTTTGCTGACTGGGAGGAGGATGAGGCCGGGAGCGCCGCGGAGGTTGACGCGGGCGTCGAAATCGACGTGGGAATTCACGAGGTCGGCGGTTCCGTCGACGGTGAGGCGGAAGGTGCGGGTGGCGGCTTCGAAGTCCGGGGTAGAGACCCTGCCTCGGGAGACGCGGAAGGATGCGGTGGCCTTGCGGGCGACGCTGTAGGCGATGTTTTCGCCTGGGAGGAGCGCGTTGATGATGGTCGACAGGGGGCCGAGCAGGGGGAGAGCGAAGATATTGCCGTCTTCGAGAGAGGCGTTGCCTGAGCCCTCGATGGTATCGCCGGTGGAACCGGTCATCTGGTAGGACATGCGGCCGGTGAGCTTGCCGCCGGTTGAATCGGGAGTATCGGTGAACATTCCGCGGACGCGGTTGTAGCTGACGCGTTCGATGGCAGCTGAGCCCGAGTGGCCTGGCTGGGACATGTCCGGGAAGTCGAGGGTGGCGGAGGCATTTCCCGAGAAGAGGCCGCCGGTTGCGGAGAGGCGGAGGCGCGGTCCTTCGGCATTGAGGGTGCAGTCGATGCCTGAGAAGGGGAAGGCGCGGCCGCCGAGAGTGACGAAGGTGGTGGTATCCGGGGCGAGGGTGCGGACGGTGAATGTGTTGGCGGCTGTGTTGGCGGGGATGGTGCTGAAGGTGCCTGCGATGCGTGTGGGCATGGGGTCCGGGAAGCGGATCATGCGGAGGATTTCTGTATCCGGGAGGGTGCGGCCTGCGAGGTCGAGTGACAGCGAGGGACCTTTCATGCGCAGCCAGCCGCTGGCGGCATTGAAGGACCAGCGTTCCCGGCCGATGGGGACCGAGAGGGCATCGGGCGACTGGACACGGACCGTGAAATCGTGCCGGTCTGGTCCGGTCATGTCGAAGGTTCCTTCGGTTTCCGTGCGCGGTGGCGAGGAAAAAACATATTTTCCTACGGCGGGGACTGCTTTGGGGGCGAACATGGAGACTGCTTCCACTGGCATGACGGTGCAGGTGGCGTTGCGGAGGAGGCAGAGTTTCTCGCGGAGGCGGAGTTCGGTCTGGCCGATGGAGATGTCGCCTTTAGCGAGCCGGAAGACGGCATTCCGGGCGCTCACGAGGGGATCGCTGCCGGTCCGCGCCGAGATTTCCGAGACGGTGAGGAGGCTGACGGGGACGCCGCGGAGCCGGAAGTCGCGCACGCTGCCGTGGCCTTTGAGGTTCCATGCGGCTGGGCTGGATGCGATTGAGGAGCTGCTGGCGGTCGCGGAGAGGGTCAGCTGAGCCGAGCGGCTGAATTCGCAGAGGGCAAGTTGCGGCTGGATGGCCGGGGAGTTCAGGAAGGGCAGGAGAATGCGGACTGGCAGCTGGCATTCCGTGATGGCGCGCGCGGAGCCATCCTTGAGGAGGAACTGGCCGGAGAGGTGACCGGACTCGTGTTCCACTCTGACGTTGCGGAGGTAGGCGAAGCCGCCGCTGCGGGCGGCGAAGTCTGCGTGGATGGCTGTGTAGTTTTCGCCTTTCACGGTGCAGCTGCCGCTGGTGAACTGGCCGGTGACGTCGAGGGGGAGATCGGGCCATGTGAAGCTCCGGGCAGGGTCCCAGCGGCCGGAGACCTCGAATTTCGGGGGGTCGTGGAAGGCGACCTGATCGGGGAGTGCGATGTCCGGGGCGATGCCTTTGGCGAGGGCGACGAGGTCGGCGCTGCTGTCGATGGCGAAGGGGACCGGGCTGGTGGAGCCGGCTTTCCATGAAGCGGTGGCGTTGAGGGCACCGAAGCGGTCGCGCAGGTGGAGTCTGCGGATGTGGAGTTCGCCATCGCGGAAGGAGGATTCGGCATCCATTTCGAGGGCGCTGAAGTTGCCGCAGGTGAAGGGCCCTGAGCGGAGGGTGGCTTCGATGCGGAGGTTTTCCGGCTGGCTGAGCGGGCCGTGGATTTCGATTTCTGCTTCTGCCTTGGGGAGGTCGGGCGGTGAGCCGGCCGGCAGTTGGAAGCGATCGAGGACGTTGAGAACCCTGCTGACGGCGAGTCTGCGTTCGCGGATGAGGCGGGCCTGGTCTTCCTTCCAGCGTTTTTCGGCCTCGCTGCCTGGTTCGGGGCGGCTGGTGGGTTCTGGCTGTTCGATGTCGCCGCGGGCGGTGAAGCGGATGCCGCTGATGATGCCGTCGGCGCGTGGGATTTCGATCTGTCGGCCATGGACGATGAGGCGGGCGTTGAAATTGCGGATGGTGAGCCATTCGCTGTCCGGATTGTCCGGGGTGACGGGAAGGGAGACGTTGGCGTCGTCGAGGGTGACCGAGCGGAGGAAGTCGCGTCGGTCGACGAGTCTGGCGACATCGACATCGAGGCTGATGCGGTTGATGTCGACGAGGCGCTGGGAAGGGTTGAGGAGGTCGAAGAGGCGGACGTTGCGTGCCGTGAGGCCATCGACTGGGTCGAGGGTGAGGCGGCCGATTTCGGCGCGGAGTCCGAGTGGTTCGAGTTCGCGTTCGATGAGGGTGCGCCAGCGGCGGTTGAATCCGACGTCGTAGGCGTAGAGGGCGAAGGCCGCGAGGCCGCCGATGAGGAGGAGGGAGAGGTAGAGGCCGAGTCGGCCGCGGCGGATGCGCGGGCGCATGGGGTGGTTAGTGGCGCATGGGTGGAAGGCTGCCAAGGGCGGAAGCGTTTCTGTGGGGCGGGGAATGCAAAGAAGCGGTGTGGCGGACCGTAAGGGAGCGGGATGGCAATTACAGGTTATCGGATTCCGGGGGTGCTGCTGACGGTGCTGGCGCTGGTGGTGCTGGTGCGGATGGCGGCGGCCGACGAGCGTCTGGCTTTTTTCGAGTCGAAGGTGCGGCCGGTGCTGGCGGAGCATTGTTTCCGCTGTCATGGGCCGGAGAAGCAGAACAACGGGCTGCGGCTGGACCGGCGGGAGGGATGGGTACGGGGCACTGACTATGGGCCGGTGGTGAATCTGGACGATGTGGGGTCGAGCCGGGTACTCAAGGCGCTGCGGCATGAGGCGGGGGTGGAGGCGATGCCGCGCGAGGGGCAGAAGCTGTCCACCGAGGCGGTGGCGGCGGTTGAGCAGTGGCTGCGGGACGGGATGCCGTGGCCTGAGGGTGGTGGGGAAGCGGTGCGGGAGGAAGCGTGGCGGCGGCATTGGGCGTTCCAGAAGGTGAAGATGCCTGCGGTTCCGGGGCCGGAGGAATTGCCGGACGAACTGGCCGGATGGCGCGGGCATCCGCTTGACCGTCTGGTGGCGAAGCGCCTGCTGGCTGAGGGGATTCTGCCGTCGGGTGAGGCGTCGCGGTCTGTGCTGCTGAAGCGGGCGTCGGTGCTGCTGCACGGGGTGCCGCCGGGCTGGAAGGAAGTTCAGGAATTTGTGGCGGATGGTGCGGAGGATGCGTGGGAGCGGCGGGTGGATGCGATGCTGGCGTCGCCGCGGTTTGGGGAGCGCTGGGCGCGGCACTGGATGGACATTGCGCGCTATGCGGACACGAAGGGCTATGTGTTTCAGGAGGAGCGGAGGTATGCCTATGCCTACACGTACCGCGACTGGCTGATCCGGGCCTTTAACGAGGACATGCCGTACGACCGCTTTCTGGAACTGCAGATTGCGGCCGACCGGTTGACGCCGGCTGAGCGGCCTGCCGATCTGGCGGCGATGGGATTTCTGACGCTTGGGCGGAGGTTTCTGAACAATCAGCACGACATCATCGATGATCGGCTGGACGTGGTTTTCCGGGGAACGCAGGCGCTCACGGTGGGTTGTGCGCGGTGTCACGATCACAAGTTTGATCCTGTGCCGATCAGTGATTACTATGCCCTCTACGGGGTCTTTGCGAACAGCGAGGAGCCGGCTGAGAAGCCTGAGATCGGGGCGGCGGAGCGAACGCCTGAGCTGGAGGCCTTTGAGAAAGGCGTGGCCGAGCGGCAGGCCAAAGAGCAGCAGTACCGTGAGGAGCGGCTGCGCGAGATTTTCCAACCGGGCGTGGCCGCCAAGTATGCGGCGGCCGTGGAGGAGGCAGGGGAACGGGAAGGTCAGGAACTGCGGGAGTTTGCGCGTGGTCGTGACCTTAACCCCGTGGTGCTGGCGCGCTGGCGTCAGTGGCTGCGGTCCGGGGGGATGGGCGAGCCGGCGGTGGCGGAGCCTTTGCGGTCGCTCACGGCAGCGGATCTGGAGTCCGGCTACAACCGGAAGCACCGGGAGGCCCTCAATGCGCTGCGTCAGGAGACTGAGAAATTCAAGGCGACGAGTCCGGCGGCACCGCCGAGGGCGATGGTGCTGGTGGATCGGGCGAAGGCCACCGAGCCGGTGGTGTTCATCCGGGGAAATCCGGGGCGTCCCGGACCGCGGGTGGAGCGGCGCTTTCTGTCCTGTCTTAGTGAAGGCGAGCCGCAGCCGCTGACTGAGGGCAGTGGCCGGCTACAGTTGGCGCGGGCCATTGCGTCGCGGGACAACCCGCTGACGGCGAGGGTTTTTGTGAATCGGGTATGGGGGCGGCTGTTCGGGGTGCCGCTGGTGGATGGGGTGGGTGACTTCGGGGTGAGGACGGCTCCGCCGGTGCAGCCTGAGCTGCTCGACTGGGCGGCGGCGAGTTTCATGGAGCAGGGGTGGTCGCTCAAGACGTTTCTGAGGAGCGTGCTGCTGTCGCGGGCATGGCGGCAGGATTCCGTCGAGCGTGCCGATGCGGCGGCGCGCGATCCGGAGAACCGGCTGCACTGGCGTCAGAACCGTCAGCGTCTGGATTTCGAGGCGCTGCGCGACAGTCTGGTGGAGGTGTGCGGTGGGTTGGACCCGGCGATGCATGGACGATCCGTCGATCTGCTGGCGGAGCCGTACACGCACCGGAGGGCGGTGTATGGATTCATTGACCGTCAGAATCTGCCGGGAACGTTCCGGACCTTTGATTTTGCGGGGCCCGACAACACGGCTCCGCGGCGGTTTGAGACCACGGTGCCGCAGCAGTCGCTTTATCTGATGAACAATCCGTTTGTGCAGGCGCAGGCGCGGCGGGTGGTGGCGGCGGTGGATGCGGCGGGAGTGACCGATGCTGCCGGGCGGGTGCGGGAATTGTTCCGCAGGGTGCTGCAGCGCGAGCCCGATGGCGGGGAGATGGCGGTGCAACTGGCGGCGGTGGAGGTCCTGCAGGGCGAGCCCCGGCAGAGCGGGACGCGCTGGCAGTATGGCCGGGGGCGCTGGGCGGGGGAAGCGCTCGAGTTCATCCCCTTTTCCTGGCATGGCAACGGGCGGTGGTCTGTTTCCGGGGATCTGCCCGACCCGGAAGCTGGCTGGGTGATGCTGCAGCGCGAGGGTGGTCATCCCGGGGCTGACGCGGCGGTGCGGCGCTGGAATGTGGCGGAGGCTGGAACAGTGAGGCTGAGTGGGAAGGTGGTTGTGAAGGCGAAGGAGAGCGACGGGGTGCGGGCGGTCATCCGGCATTCGCGTCTGGGGATTCTGTGGGAGGCGAAAGTGCCTGGGGGAGGGGAGGCGGAAGCTTCAGTGGCTTCCGTGGCGGTGGAGCCGGGGGACACCCTTGATTTTGCGGTGGATCGGCAGGGCCATGATCATTCCGACAGTTTTGGCTGGGCACCGCGGGTGGTGGATGAGGTCAGCGGGGTGGAATTGGCTGATGCGGCGCGTGATTTCGGCGGGCCCGGGCTGTCGGCGTGGGATGCGTATGCGCAGGTACTGCTGTGCACGAGCGAGTTTCTTTTTGCCGACTGAGCGAGCGAGGCGTTGACCGCGCGTGTGGGGCGTGGCAATCGTCGGTGAGATGCAGGCATTTCTTGTTGTGGCTGGTGTATGGCTGGCGGGCCATGGGCTCCGCACTTTTGAGGTTCCGCTGCTGCGGCGGGCGGGGGCGGTGCTTTATCTGGCAGCGACGTATCTTGCGGGATTTCATGCGGGTGGCGGATCTCCGTGGATGGGGGGGGTGGCGCTCGGAATGTGGTTTCTGCTTCCGTGGGTGGAGATTCTGCTGCGGGTGAGGACACTGCGGTTGCCCGCGCGGCAGGTGCTGGGGCGTTGTGCGGCCCCCGCGGCGTCCGACTTTCCGGATCTGCTTGCGCTGACAGATGAGGTGGAGGGCGAGGGTTTCGAGCGGGGTGACGATGCTGGCTGGGAGGCTGGGGGGATGAGGCAGTTCGTGCGGATTTTCTACCGGGAGAGCGACCGCCTGCAGTTGCTGATATGTTATCAGGAGCAGGGTCCGGTGGCGGTGACGCATTTGAGCGTGACCACCCGCTACGGGGATGGGCGGCAGTATGTGACTTCGGATTTTCCGTTTTCTGCGGCCATGAAGCCCCGTCCGGAAGTGGTGGTGCGCCAGGTCGTGGAAGCTGCTTCGGTGAGGGAGCTGGTGGCTGGTCATGTGGCGTGGCTGGAGAGTGCGGAGGGGCGGTCGCAGCACGAGGCCGAGGTGATGGTGGTGGATGACCTTGCGGAGAAGATGACTGGAGAGCTGCAGAGTCAGTTCCGCTACAACGTGGAGACTGGGATTCTGCGGGAGGATGCGGATGGCAGCGTGCGGTACTCTTGGCGCGGCTTCTTTTTTCTGTGGACGCAGTATCTGCGGGACCTTGTCAGGCTGGCTTGAGGGTATCTTCTGGAGAAAATTCCCTTCATCATGAAGCACTCCGAGAGCATGAGGGAACGCGGGCAGGGCAAGGAGACTCGGTCGGCGGCGGCGGTGGCAATTCTGGTGCTGCTGGGGATGGTGGGGATTGCCTGGTGGGTGGCCCTGGCGAATGGGCGCGGCGTACCGTTGGCGGCGTGGGAACGGTTCCGGGAGAGCCGGGCCGATGGGGTGGTTTATGACTGGAAGTCGGCGGTGGCTCTGGGCACGTGGCTGGCGGCGGTGGTGACGACGGTGACGGTGCTGGTGGCGGTGGTGACGATGCGGTGGTGGCTGGGCGGCGAGGTGGTTCCGGGGGAAGTGGTGCGGCGCCGCGGAAGCAGCCGGACGTTCCGGTTGCTGGTGCTGGGGGCTGTGCTTGCTGCTTTGCTGCTGAGGCTGCCGCTGGCGCGGGGCAGTCTGTGGTGGGATGAATTGTGGAACGTTCGGTATGCGACGCTGGGCGAATGGCGGGAGTCGGGTGCTGGCGGCATGGAATTCCGGGAATGGCCGTGGTCCCGTGCGTTCTGGTATTATGGGAAGCCGACGAATCATGCGGTGCAGACGGTTCCATCGAAGCTGACCGAGCGTGCGTGGCGGGTGCTGCGCGGAGAGTCGGCTGGGGGGATTCATGAAGTGGCGCTGCGTTTTCCGGTACTGGCAGCGGGGCTGGGGGCGATTGCGCTGGTGGCGGTTCTTGGCAGGCGCTGGGGAGGCGAGCGGGCGGGCGTAGCGGCGACCTGGGTCATGGCGCTGCATCCTTGGATGCTGCGCTATGGGGTGGACGCGCGGTCGTACGGGATGACGATGCTGATTGTTCCGCTGCTGCTGCTGGCGGCGTGGGAAGCGTGGCGGGTTCCGGGGGGTGGAGCGTGGCGCTGGTGGGTCTTGCTGGGGCTGTCGATGTGTCTGCTGATGTGGTCGCATGCGCTGGCGCATGCGGCCATCTGTCTGGGGCTTTTCGTGGTTGGGCTGGCGGTGATCTGGCGGGTCAATGGGGACGTGGCGGTGAGGAAGCTGCTGATGGTGCGGCTGGTGGTCGTGGCGGCGCTGGCGGCGTGTGCGTTTCTCGTGTTGTTTCTGCCGTGTCTGCTGCAGGCGGTCTGCTGGCATGGACGCAATGCGGATGGGAACCTACTGACGTGGGATTATGTGAGCCGGACCGTGGGGGCGGTGGCTTCCGGGGAAGAGAAGGCTGTGCACGTGGCTGCGCTGTTGTTTCTGCTGCCCGGGCTGGCGGGTTTGCTGGTGCGGGGGCGGATGGATCCGCTGGGGCGCGCACTGTGTCTGGCCATCATGGCGGGGGCCTGTCTGCTGATGGCGGGGACTGCGCTGGCTGGAGGGTTCTTCTATCATCGGTTTGTGGTGGCTCTTGGGCCGGTGCTGGCGATCGGCTGGGGTGGGGTGATGGGATGGGGCCGGCTGCCTCGCTGGGTGGTTCCGGTGGCTCTGCTGCTGCTGGGGATGAGCTGGGTTCCGCAGCTGCGCGTGCTGACGGGGCGGAGTTACTGTCCGTGGCGGGAGACAGCCGGGATTCTGCGGGCGGAGATGGAGAGGCCGGGGGTGCGGACGGTGGTGGCCGGCTACGGGCTGGGAGCGAATCTGCTGCAGTGTTATCTTCCGGAGGTGGAGGATCTGCGGGGAAGGGCGCTGGAAGAGGTGCTCGCCGAGGCACGCCGAGCGGGGAACCGCCTATGCATTGCGTGGGCGTATCAGGGCTTTCACCAGTCGCAGCAGCCTGCAGAGATGGCCGTGCTGCGGGATCCTCGTCAATTCCGGCTGCTGGCTGAACTGCCGGGCATTGAAGAGCCCTTTGACTGCCGGGTAGTGGAGTGGGTGGGTGGCCCTTGAGGGGGCGGGGAGGGTCCGTGGCGTAGGCTTTTGCATTTCTGCGGTCTGCGGGTAGGATTGGGGCGTTTCTTCAGCTGTGAGCAAAACCCGGACGACATCGGCACCGCAGGGTTCTTTTCTGACGCCATTTCTGGTGTTCGGGGGAATTGTGGGATTGTCCGTGCTGTTTTTCTTTCTGCTGACCTTGCCGACTTGGCTGGAGCGGCGTCAGCGGGCTCCGTCGGGGGCGGATGGAGCGGCAACGGTTGCGGCGGCAGTGCCGAAGACACTGGTGAATGGTGGGGGGAAGGCCGTCCCCAAGCCGCGCGCGGCCGGGCCGGTGAAGAAGGCGCATTATCCCGATGCGGCGTCATTGCTGGGAGCGTTCGGGAGTCTGCTGGCGGATGGGCGGGTGGAAGAAGGAATGCAGCTGGCTGGGGAAGCCGGGAAGAGTCCGGGCGCGGGATTTCTGCGTCATCTCCTTGGTGGGGCGGGGTATCGCGTGGCCGCGGAAACGGAGCGCTGGCGGAAGACCGGCAGTGCGTCCGGGATGAGCCGTCACCAACTGGTGCTTGAGCCCGGTGAGGCGGGCGTGCCCCCGCTCCCGGAATTTCCGGAGTTGGATCTGCGGCGCGAGGGTCAAGCTGGCTGGAGGATTCAGGGTTTCCGGATCGGTGGGCGGCTGGCGGCGGCCGGGGCCGAGCGGCTGCGGGTGCGGAACGTGGTACTTGATGGCGAGGCCCTGCGGATGGAGGGCGATGCCCTTGGGGCGGCCTCGGAGTTTCTGTCGTCGTTGATTGGCCGTGATTTCCGGCGGGCGCGTCAGCTGACCGGTCCTGGCAAAGTGGCGCACGAGAAGCTCGCGGGTTTGTGCATTGTTTTTGAGGAAGGCGGGTACCGGCCGGACTCTGATCAACCGGTGACGGTGACCGCGGAGAATGGCGGGCGGGCGTGGGCCATCACGAAGGTGCGGCCTGCCGAGGGCGGAAACGAGAGCGAGATCGGAATCGAGCTGCAGCGTCAGGCCGATGGGGCGTGGTTGGTGGAGTCGGTTGATTTCAGCCGACTGCTGGAAGCCTATGTGAAGGCCACGGGTGCCGGGACGGTGTTTTATGCGCCGATTGTGCGGTCGCCGTCTGGTGGGGAGAGTATTGTGATCTATTTCGAGTTCGACCGCAGCGGCCTGCATCCGCGGGCGGTGCAGCAGCTGGAGATTGTGGCGGCGCTGCTGAAATCCGATCCTGCGCGGAAGCTGAGGATCACTGGTCATGCGGATGATGTGGGGGCGGACGAATACAATTACCGGCTTTCGCATGCGCGGGCGGCGGCGGTGCGGGAACGGTTGGCGCTACTCGGGGTTGCGGCGTCGCAGATTGAGACCATCGGGTTCGGGGCGACTGCGCCGCTGGATCCGAATCGTCTGGATGATGGCGGGGACAATCCGGTGGGGCGATCGCGCAACCGACGCACTGAAATTCACCTCGACTTCTGACATGGATTACCGCCGAATTCTCACGGGCCTTCTTTTTCTGGGGCTGGCAGCCTGTGCGCCGCGCAGGCGGTCTGCGGAGGGGGACCGGGGAGCAGTAGAATCGCCGGCTGGGGCGGCGGTGCTGCGTCGGGTTCTCGAGGACTGCCCGCGGAAGAAGGATGCGCGGGGGCTGACGATTACGGTGGGGGAGAAGATGGAGCAGGCGTCACCGGAGTTTGAGAAGCTCTTTGGTTCGCCGGAGTTGCCGCTGTTTCACTACCGTCGGCTGGTGGCTGGGGCCGCCGGGGGAAAGGTGAGGATTTTCGATGAAGCGACTGGGATTTCGCCGCTGATTCTGCAGATCAGCAGTGTGACGGCCTTGCCGGACGGGCGGCGCGAGGCGGTGGCGGCGTGGTCGTGGCAGGAAGAAGCGGAGCGGCGGCGGTATGAAGTGGTGGAATTGCCGGGCGGCGGGTACGAGGTGAAGCCTTTGGAGGCGATTCCCATTCCTCCCCGCAATGCAGATAAGCTGAGCCGTGAGACCAAAGGGACGCGCTGAGGAAGAGCTGCCGCTGGATGCCGGGAAGATCCTGGAGCTGCGGGCTGCGCTCACTGGGTGGTATGAGCGGGAGGCGCGGGACTATCCATGGCGACGCACCCGTGATCCTTATGCGGTCCTGGTGTCCGAGGTGATGCTGCAGCAGACGAGGGTGGCGACGGTGCTGGGCCGGGGGTATTACGAACGATGGATGGAGGAATTTCCGTCGGTGGTGGAACTCGCGGAGGCCCCGGAAGACCGGGTGCTGCGCCTGTGGGAGGGCCTCGGATATTATGCACGGGCGAGGAATCTGCAGAAGACTGCCGCGGCGGTGGTGCAGCGGCATGACGGCGTTTTCCCCGGCGATCCGGAAGCGGTGGCGGCGCTTCCGGGGGTTGGACGGTACACGGCCGGGGCGGTGCTCAGCTTTGCGTTCGGGCAGGCCGCGGCGCTGGTTGACGGGAATGTGGCGCGGGTTTTTGCCCGGCTGTTCGGGTGGGATGGAGAAGTCAATGCACCGGCAGGTCAGCGGGTGCTCTGGGGATGGGCCGGGCGGCTGGTTGATCCGGACCGGCCGCGCGAGTGGAATGGTGGACTCATGGAGCTGGGGCAGCGGGTCTGCACGCCGCGGCGGCCGGGGTGCGGCGATTGTCCGCTGAGCAGATTCTGTCTTTCGGCCGGGGCGGCGGCGGAAGCACGGCCGCGGCGGCGGTCGGCTCCGGAGACGAAACTGGTCACGGAGCATGCGGTTTTCGCCTGCCGCGACGGGCAGTTGCTGCTGGCGAGGGAGACGGGGACGCGGCGCCGGGGGCTGTGGCGGCTGCCGCTGCGCGGGGAGGAAGCGGTGACTGATCCTCCGCTGCCGTTGCTGCTGCGGGCCGTGCATGCGGTCACGTGCCATCGGATCACGTACTGTGTGTACGGGGATCCGCGGGCGTCTGCGGTGGGTGGGGAAGAGTGGATTCCGCTGGGCGAGGTGGCGGATCTGCCGATGTCCGGGCCGGTGCGCCGTGTGGTCGCCGGGCTTCTGGCGGGCCAGTCTCAGTGAGGTTCCACTTTGACTTTCCCTGGGGCGGCGGATAGCGTGCCGCGAACCAGTTAGGAAGAGTCACCCGGGCATGCAAGCTTCGCCGCAATTCGTTGGAATCGATTTAGGAACCACCACTACAGGCATGGCCTGGGTCCGGCCGGACGGCACTCCGGAGATTGTACCGAATGCCGACGGAGGGAGGCTCACTCCCTCGGTGGTGTATTTCGATCCGCATGAGGACATCCGGCTGGTGGGGGAAGCGGCCCGGGACAGCGGGGATGCGGAGCGCACCGTGCAGCTCATCAAGCGGCACATGGACGATCCGGATTTTTCGGTGACGGTCGGCGGGCGGCAGTGGACGGCTGCGGAGATTTCGGCTCTGATTCTGGCGAAGATGCAGCGTGATGGATCGCGCATGATTGGTCCGGTCCGGGATGTGGTGCTGACGGTTCCGGCGAATTTCAATGAACTGGCGCGGCGGGCGACGCTGGCGGCGGGCCGGATTGCCGGGCTGAATGTGGTGCGGCTGGTCAATGAGCCGACGGCGGCGGCCCTGTATTATGCGCATGCACGGCAGCTGGAGGGCAGGATCATGGTGTACGATCTGGGAGGGGGGACTCTGGACATCACGATTCTGGAAGTGGACGGCGGGGGCATCCGGTGTCTCACGTCCGAGGGGGCGGGGCGGCTGGGGGGATCGGATTTCGACGAGCGGATTCTGGAGCTGATGGGCGAGGCGTATCAGCACGCTCATGGGGTGGGGTTATGGGACAGCGAGTTGGAGCGGCGGCGTGTGCTTCAGAGTGGGGAGGATCTCAAGAAAATGCTATCCAAGCTGAGGCTGGCGAGCGAGACCGTGGGCAATTCTGCGGGAGGCATGGCGCGCATTGAGCTTTCGCGCGAGGATTTCGAGGTGGCGGTGAGCCGGCTGTTCACGAGGACGATTCTGCTGGTGGAGCAGGCATTGGATTCCGTGGGGCTGGCGGCGGCGGACATTGATCATGTGGCCCTTGTGGGTGGGGGAACGCGGATGCCGAGGGTGCGCACCATGCTGCAGGAGTACTTTGGAAAGGAACCCGTGAACTGCGGGAACGTGGACGAGTGCGTGGCGCTGGGGGCCGCCCTGTTTGCTAAGAAGGGAGCAGACGTCCAGGAGGTATGCAATCACAGCTACGGCACGCTGGCTCTCGTGGAGGATGCCGCCACCGGAAAGCAGACCTATGCGAATACGGTGGTGATTCCCAAGAATACGCCGATCCCGTGCGAGAAGAGTCAGACCTATGTGACGTCCGAGGACAATGAGGAATCGATTGATGTGGAGATCACCCAGGGGGAAGACACCGATCCCCGGTACGTGGATGTGGTGGGGCGGATCTCGCTGAAGGTGCCGCGGAACCGTCCGGCCGGCTGTGAAGTGACGGTGACGTACCGTTATGATGAGAATCAGCGGGTGCATGCGCAGGTCCTGGACGAGCGGTCCGGCAAGGTGACGGAGGTGGCGGTAACGTACGAGGGCGTCGGAGTTCTGACCGACGAACAGATCGAGAAGAGGCGGGAGCAGTTTGCGGGCATGCGGATCGAGTGAACTCATCAAGACTCTGAATTTTGCCATGATTGAATTTCTGAAACGACTTTTCCGGCCGCGCCGGGCGGCGGAGGTGCGTCCGGTGGCGGATCGTGCCGGTGCGGCGGGAACCCGTGAAGCATCGGTGGCTGGGGATGCGCGCCGTGCGTGGGCGGAGCAGGCGTCCCGGCCGATCGATCCGAAGGCAGCGCCGGAGGTGCTGTGCGGGATTACCCCGGGGATGAGCAGCGAAGAGATTGCGAAGCGGCTGACTGAACTGCATCGGCGTCATAATCGGGCGGCGACCAGTCTGGATGCGCAGTTGCGTGCGGAATCCGACATCATGCTGGATGCGATTGCTGCGCTGCGGGAGAAGTATTTTCCGTGAGGGGATCTGCAGGCGGCAGTTTCCCCGGCATCTACGATTGATTGCTCTGCGTTTACCGGGTAAAGATGACGCAATTATGAAAGCTTCCCTCCTCCTTTCCGCTGGTCTGACGATGGCATTTCTGCCTCAGGTGCTGGCTCAAAAGACTGATCTGGTGCGTCCTGCGGGACCCAAGGCACCGGCGGCGGGGGCGGGCGGCGCGGCAGCGGAAACAAAACTGGATCCGGGGGCGGTAGGGTTGGACAAGCCAGATGCAGCGGTCGCTCCGGTGCCGGATGCTCAGAAGCTGAACTTGCCGGGTCTTGAGAAACTGACGCCGGAGCAGCGGGCTGAAGTTGTGCGGGACTTGTCGGAGGTGAGCACTTATGTCCGCGGGGTCCGGTGGCAGGAGGCCCTTGAGAAGCTGACTTCGGTGGAGAAAATCACGGGAGACTCGCATTTTGTGGAAAATCTGCGTGGAGCGGTCTACACGAGGATGCGGGATTTCAAGTCGGCCCGGGAGCATTTCCAGAAGGCGGCCACGCTCTCGGCGGGCGGCGGCACCGAGGCCTTTCATCCCCGGTTCAATCTGGCCGAAATTGATTTCGTGGAGAAGAAGTGGGAGGACGCGATTGCTTCCTTTTCGAAGCTGTTGGAGGACAAGACGCGTCCGGACAAGTCGAGCGATGCGCTCATGAAATTCAAGATCATGGTCTGCGAATACCAACTCAAGCGTGCCGAGAAGGCGCAGGTGATCGCGAAGACTTTCGATCAGTATGATGATGCGACGCCGGCGTACTACTATGCGGAGGCCGTGCGTTGTTTTGCCGAGGACAAGAAAGAGGAGGCGACGGAGTGGCTGGAGTCAGCCCGTCGCATTTACCCGCCGGAAGTGACCGAAGTGTTCAATGATTCCCTTGTGGAGGTGGGTTGGCTGGAGTCGCTTTCCACGCAGTAAGACGGTGACCGGATGCTGCTTGAATATGGCTTGCGAGGCTGGCGGCTACTGAGTTTTCACCCGCTTGATCGAGGAACTGGCGCGGTTGTGAGCAGACCTCCGGGTGCTGACTCCATGGTACTGGCAGTATCTCGCTGGCGGGTCGTTCAACTGCAGTGGATGTGGGATTGGCGCAGGCTTGAAAATAGCACTCTGGCACCCATCTGGGTGGTTGATTGCCTGGGTGAATCGGGCACATTGGAGAAATGACGGGTCTGTATACTGAGTCGTTCTGCAGCATGAACTCTGGGATTGGCGTCCTATGGAATGATGCTGATGCGCACTCCAGAGGCTCTCTGAGCCTCCGAAGGTTAGTTCCGGAGTGCCCCTTGAGGGTCGATCGGGGTGGTCCTGAAACGGTGCATGCCGAATTCGCAGGCTGCCTGAGGCGGGGTTGGGTGCACCAGGACATCTCCCTGCACGGGTCTACTGCCAACTCCGGTAATCCGCATCCGGTCTGGAGGAGCAACCGCGCGGCACCTGTAAATCTGCCTCTCGCGGGGCGGGCTAGGATCTTTTTCAGTTCTCCGCATGCGAATGACGGCGATACCGTGAAGTGCCGCCGCGTGGATGCCGCTCCCGCTCTGCGCGGTCGGGTTGGCGATGGCCATGCGCGCGGAATGACGATGCCGGAAGGACGCAGAGCACCCTTGCGCATTCTCATGACGGGTTTGGTTCTGCTTTGGCGGGACTTGTGTGCTTCCGGGCTGAGAGTCCTGCCTGCGCACTTCCACCGGAACCAGCGGAGCCTGAGTGCGGCAGGGCGGTTGCCGTTCCTGCGCCCCTGGAACAGTTTGCTGCATCGATCGGCGCGGCGTCCGCAGATGAAGGCCGCGGGCATGCAGAAGCGCCATTCGTGGCGCGGTTGCAGCGGGTGGCTGCGGGCACCCTTGCCCTGGTTCACCGTGGCAGATTCCAGCGAGGCCCTCCGAGGTGACCGCTTTTCCGGAAACATCCGCAAAGCCTCAAGGTAACCTATTTTATGATAAACAGTCTCAAGAGCGCTTTAAAAACCTTGCGGCGACTTCCATTCCGTGCTGATCTTCCGGCGTTATGTGATAGTCTTCGTTTATGGGCGCCATCCCGTCCGGATTGGACAATGAAGCTCATACACCCGGCATTTATGGTCAGGCCATCGATACCTGAGGAACTCAGCTCAGGAGCTTCGGAAATCGTAAAGCGATTCACAGCGAACACCGAACTGGCCTTTCCCGGTCAGTTTCTGTTTTCCATTCCCGGCGCATCAGTCAGGGGGGCATCGTTTGTGGTTCTTCCAGAGGGCGCATTTGTCGTGGAGGGGAATTGGCGAAGTGCGAATGTAATTTACCATCCCTATTTCAGAAAACGAAGATTGAAAAATCGGAGAACCTTGAAGGGAAATTGGTATCCTGTACTAAGCTACTATTCTCAAAGCTACCATCACTGGCTGTGGAATGACGTGCCCCGACTCATAACGGCTCTGCCGAATCTTCCGCCTGATACGCGGTTTCTGATTCCACACGATCCGTGCGACTACCATACTGCTTCGCTCGATGCCCTCGGCATTTCGCAGGATCGGTTGGTGCCGCAGGAGGCACTTGATGACACGATCATGGAAACCATGTGGTTTGCCTCCCCGCTGGGTGATTCGGAGTGGGCCGCCACCGACCCGCAGGTTGCAGGGAGACTCCGGGAAAAGCTTTGGGAGGCCGCCCGCATTGCACCCTCTGAGGCAAATCGGAAGTTTTATGTTTCGAGGGCCCACTCGCAGCAGCGAAGAATCGTCAACGAGGACGAGATTCTCCCCATCATCCGGAAGTACGGGTTCGAAACTGTTTTCGCCGAGAGGCTATCCTTCATGGAACAGGTATCTCTTTTCTCGAAGGCAAAGATTATTCTGGGTGCCCACGGGGCTGGCCTTACGAACATGCTTCATGCAGAGCCGGGGGCCACCATACTTGAAATGCATGTGAACAACACGGACATGGCCAGAACCCATTACTGGACGATGGCGCACACGCTTGGGCATGGCTATGCCTGCTTGGTTGGTGAGGAAGTCAAGAACGAGGGAAAATCATTCGATTCTGATATATCAATCAGACCTCTGGAACTGGAGAGGATGCTCGCGAGACACGCTGCCGGTAACTGATGCATGAAGGGGATTCGCTGTCCTGAAAGGCACTGGTTTTCCGTTGGGGGGATGGCCCTGCTGCGTGGAGGTGGTCGGCGTTCGGAGGCCCGCTGTCCCGCTGGCAGTCGAGAGGCAAGGCAGCCCTCAGCGGGGCGACGGTCCAGATTGCTGCGCAGGGTCGGTGCTTTGCGGTAGCGTGCGCTTCTTTGCTTCGGCGAGGCAGTAATTGACTTTTGCCTTGAGTTCCCACCGGTCGATCGTGCCTTCCGGGTAGCGGTGCATGGCGGCGAGAAAATGGGGAAGGGCCTCGGCGGGACGGCCCGTGAAGACGAGGTGGTCGCCGTACTTGTGATGCACCTCGCGCGAGCCATTGCCCCAGCGGAGGGCCTGCTGGAACCATGATTCGGCTTCGTCATAGCGCTGGAGGGCGTCGCACGAGCGCCCGAGCCAGAGGGCCATGTTGGGATGGGGTGGGTAAAGGCGGATGCCGTTTTCAAGGTGCCCGATGGCTTTCTCGGTGAAGGCGCGGCTGACCGGTGGCATTTCGTCGGCAGCTTTGAGGTCGCAGATTGCCCAGTAGAGGTGGGTGATGGGGTCTTCCGGGTTGGCATCGGCGGACTTGGCAAAGCCGGCGGCGGCGCGGAGGTAGCCATCGAGGGACTCCGCGTTCGAGAATTCGGTGAGGGCGCGGCGGAAGTGCCAGTCGCCTGCGGCCATGCGCGGTGTGGCTGCGAGCATGAGGGTGGCTGCGGCGGCTGAGATAACGAGGGCGACGCCGGCCGTGAGGCGGGATGGACTGACGGTGACTGGGGAGTTGTGGAGGCGGCGGGAATCCGGTTCACCGGGGTTTGCGAGCATGCCGAGGAGCATGCCTGCGGTGAGGACATTGACACCGACGTGCATGTGGAAATCGCCAGCGCAGTGGAGGGCAAATGCGCAGAGTCCTGCGGTGATGCCGATGGCGAGCGGACCGCGGTAGTCGGGGAAGAGGGTGCGCCCGCCTGCCGGGTCATCGCTCTGGCTGAGCGCGAAGGTGAGCCCTCGCCATGTGTGCGTGAAGAGGACGGCGATGGTGAGCAGGAGGCCGATGAGGCCGTAGTCGGCGAGCACCTGGAGCCAGTCATTGTGGGCGAAGACGGCATCGATGTCGACTTCGTTCCAGAATGTCCAGTCGGTGCGCAGGTCGCGGAAGCTGCGTTCGTAGTATTCGTAGGAGCGGGCTCCGGTGCCTGTGATGGGGCTGAGTTGCCATTGTTCGATGGCGCGCTGCCACATGCCGGTGCGGCCATTGAGATTGGCGAAGACCCGGCCTTCGCCGAACTTGTCTTCGAGGGCGCGGGAGGCGAGGTAGCCTGCGGCGGCGAGGAGGGCGATGAAGCCGGCGAGGACGGGGGATCCGGCGCGGCGGTTGGCGGGGTGGCTTCCGGCGCGGTTTCCAGCACGGATGACTGCGAGGGTGCCGCCGAGCACGAGCAGACCGAGGCCGAAGGCGAGGCCGCCTCGGCTGGTGGAGAGGGCGATGCCGGCGACGGCGGCGGCGAACCCGAGGGCGCAGACGAGCCGGACGAAGCTGTGCATGCCCCTGTAGAGGGCAAGGGCGAGGAGGGGGAAGGCGGTCAGTTCGAGGAAGCCGCAGAGGTGATTGGAACTGGGGAAGAGGCCGCCGAAGACAGCGTCGACGACCGGGCGCTTGAGGCCGAGAAGCCAGAGGGGATTGGCCGAAGGGTGACCGGAGAGCTGGTAGAGTCCGGTGCCGAGGTTGAGCAGGATGAGGGCTCCCCAAACGCCGAGGATGGCGAAGCGCTGGGTGGGTCGGGTGAAGCGCGTGGCCATGAGCCCGTAGCCGATGGCTCCGGTGCCTGCGAAGAAGAGATCCTGAAGGGCGAGGGAGCGGACGTCGGACGTGAGGGCCCGGAACGTGATCCACCCTGTGAAGAGCAGGAAGGCGGTGGCGGGAATGATGGCGAGTTGGCCGGTGCTGTGCTGCCGGACGGTGAGGACGGCGGCGATGGCAGCGGTCCAGATGAGCGGGGCGGCGAGCCACATGGGAGCCATGACGGTCCATGTTCCGAAGATTCCTGCGAGCAGGACGCCGGAAAGGAAGAGGAAGAAGACAAGCGATTCGAGGACCCGCATGGAGCGACGATAGTGGAGGGACGAGGCTGGGGCAAGCCGCACCGGGGGCAGGGATGAGGATTTGACAAGGAAGGGGGGGCGGAACACTGAAGGGAACGGGCATGCGCATTCTCGACCGATATCTGAGCCGTCAGGTGCTCTTCTCCACGCTCTTTGCCGTGGTGGTGCTCAGTGTGGTTCTTGTGCTCGGGCAGATCTTCAAGAAGCTGCTGGATCTGCTGGTGAGCGGCATTCTTTCGCCTTCGGCTGTGCTGCGGTTTGTGGGGTATGCCTTTCCGTGGTCGCTGAGCTACACGGTGCCATGGGGGGTGCTGACGGCTGTGCTGCTGACCTTCGGGCGTCTTTCGGCGGACAATGAACTGATTTCGATGCGGATGGCGGGACTGAGTCTGAGGCGGATCTGTCTGCCGGTTTTTCTGGTGGCCGGGTTGCTGTCTGCTTTCTGTCTGTGGATCAACACGACGGTGGCTCCGCATGCGTACACCGAGAGCCGGAGGCTTACGCAGCGGGCGGCTCTCGAGGATCCGTCCTCGCTTTTTACGCCCGGGGTGCCGATCACTACGATTCCCGGCTATCTGATTTACGCGGAGAAGAGGGAGGGGAAAGTGCTCGAAAACGTGCAGCTGTTTTCGCTGAGCGGCGAACGGGCCGACATCACGAGGTCGCGTCCGGGGAGTGTGACGGTGGCACGGCGGGCTGAGCTGGACGACCGGGATCTAAAGGAGCGGCGGGCCCTTGGTCTGGCGATGGATGGCGCCTTTGTGGTGAGCCGGCGCTGGCCGCGGAGTCTTACCGACGAGGACCGGGCGGCGATGAAGCCGGAAGAGATCGAGGCGTGGGAACTGCGGGCGGAGGAAGCGCTGCGGCAGGTTCCGGATGTTTCCGAAGTGCAGACTGGGTCGTCGCCGATTTCGGTGCCGCTGACGAGGCTTTTTGAGCGGTCCGAGCGGATTCGGGTGGATGGGATTGCGATGAAGGATCTGTGGCTGGGGATCCGGGACCCCGGGGCGCTGGCGGGGCGCCTGGGAGTGGCCGTGATTCCGTCGCGGACCGAGATTCTCACTGAGTTCAACCGGCGGCTGAGCTTTTCGCTGGCCTGTCTGGTGCTGGCTCTGGTGGGGGTGCCGTTCGGGATTACGGCGCAGCGGCGGGAGACTTCGTCGGGTTTTGTGCTGAGTCTGGTGGTGGGGATCAGTTATTTCACGCTGATCATGCTGGGGGAACTGTGGAAGGACAAGGCGGACAAGCTGCCGCATCTCTGGGTATGGCTTCCGAATGTGGTTTTCGGGGGTCTGGGGCTGGTGATGTTTCTCCGGCTGCAGCGCCGATGAAACGCAGAGACGTGGCTTGCATCGGGAGGCATGTCGATTCATGGTCGGGCATGGTCCGGTTTTCTTCCCTGCAGGCTCTCCGATCGTTCCCTGTGCTGCGTCGCGTGCTGGTGGTTCCCATGGTCCCGCTGGCTTCGCTGCTGCTGGTTTCCTGTGCTGGCATGTATGGTCCGCACGTTCCCGGGCCCCAGCCGTTCCCGCAGCCGCAGCCTCCCCGGTTTGGGTATGGCGGCGTGCAGAGTCCGAACAACGTGCCGCCGCCGGTGGTGACTCCGGGTCCCCGCAGCAATCCTTCTCAGGGGAATTCCGGGGGATATTCCGGCGGGAATGCGGGCGCCCCTGTGAGGAAGAAGCCGCCGGTTGTGATCAAGCGTGATCCCAATGACACCATTGTGGATCTGACGCCGCCGGAACCTGCTCCGACGCCGCCGCCTGCGGCCCTGGAGAAGATCGAGCCGAAGCCTGCGCCGGTACCGGAGGTGAAGCCGACCGTGGAGCCTGCCCCGGTGGTTCCGGAGCGGAAGCCTGTTCCGGCTCCCAAGCCGGTGGCGCGGGAGGATCTTCCGTACGGAATTCCTGCGGTCACCAAACCCGGCTGCGTCTACAGTCCCTATCACACCACTGGGCTGGTTGATGTCGAGGGATTCGCGCGTGGGAAGAAGGTGGAGTGTCCGTACACGGGCAAATTCTTCCGGGTTCCCTGAAGGATGAACCGGCTGCCTTGCTGCTCCGGGTGATGTCCTGCGGTGGCGGTAGCGACTGATCTGATGGGATCGACTGAATTTTCCGGAAAGACGCTGGCGGTCTGCGGGCCCGGTCTGCTGGGCGGGTCTGTGCTCATGGAGGCGCGTGCTCTGGGTTTCCGGGAATGCCGTGCGTGGTCGCGTCGTCTGGAGGGGGTGGCGGCGGTGCGGGCGTCTGGTCTGGTGGATCATGCATCGGATGATGTGTGCGCAGTGGTGCGTGGTGCTGATGTGGTGGTGCTGTGTGTACCGGTGGAGGCGATGCCCCGGCTGGCGGAGGAGATGGTACCGGTGCTGGCGGGGACGGAGGTGGTGGTGACGGATGTGGGCAGTGTGAAGGGCTGGGTGGAGGAGCGGGTGGCTCCGGTCTTTGCGGCGGCGGGCATTTCCTTTGTGGGGGCGCATCCCATGGCGGGTTCCGAGAAGGGAGGGCTGGGGGAAGCGCGGTGCGGACTTTTTGCGGGGGCGGCCTGCATTGTGACGCCGCGGGATGAGGATGCGGCGGCGGCTCGGCTGGTGCGGCGGTTCTGGGAAGCGATGGGTTGCCGGGTGACGGCGATGACGGCTGGGGAGCACGACCGTACGGTGGCGAGGGTATCTCATTTGCCGCATGCGGCGGCTGTGCTGGCGGCGCTGACGGCTTTGGGGCCGGATCCGGCGGTGGGTCGCTTTGCGGCTGGTGGTTTGCGGGACACGACGAGGGTGGCTTCCGGGGATCCGTCGATGTGGCGGGGCATTCTTGTGACGAACCGGGAAGCGATGATGCCTGTGCTGGCGGAATTCCGGGCGCAGACCGATCGGCTCATGGGGTTGCTGGAGCGAGGCGATGGTGAGGCTTTGCAGGCCCTGCTGGAGGAAGCGAAGCGGCTTCGCGGGACACGGTATTCCTGAAGTACGGGAGAATTTCACAATCATGCCGCCGATCCGCGTCCAGATGGCCCGTCCGATTGCGGTCGAGCTGAGTGTGCCTGGGGACCGTAGTATTTCGCATCGTGCCCTGCTGCTGGCGGCGCTGTCGAATGGTCTGTGTGAGCTGCGGGGATTTGTGCCTTCGCCGGAGTGTCTGGCGGCGGTGGAGGCTTGCCGGGGTTTCGGGGTTCCGGTGGAGATGTCGGGTGGTGGTGGTGACGGGGGGCGAGGGCCAGTGCGGTTGCTGGTGCGCGGGGTGGGCCGGGGGGTGGTGGAGCCGGTGGATCCGATTGACTGCGGGAGCTTTGCGACGCCGCTGGCGCTGCTCATGGGAATGGCAGCCGGATTTCCGTTCCGGACGCGGTTTCTGGCGGACAGCCGGGTGGCGGAAGGGGTGCAGCCGGTGGTGGAGTTGCTGCAGTCGATGGGGGTCCGGGTTCTGGCGAGCGGTCCGGTGGGAGCGAGGATGTATACGGTGGATGGTTCGCGCGGGCTGAGGGCGGTCCGTGGTCCGCTGCCGGTTCTCAGTTCGCGGGTGAAGGGGGCGGGTTTGTTTGCGGGGATGTCCGCCGGCAGCGGCCGGACGACACTTGTGGAACCGGTGCGGACGCGGGACCATACCGAGCGCATGATGCAGTACTTTCTGGTAAAGACGCTGCGGAGCGGCAATGCGATTTCGATCCATGGGGGTCAGATTCCGGAGTCGCGGGATTTTCCGATTCCCGGAGACATCAGCAGTGCGGCCGTCTGGATTGTGGCGGCGGCCATGCAGCCGGGGGCGGATCTGGTGGTGCGGGAAGTGGGGCTCAATGAATCGCGCACGGTTTTCCTGCGGATTCTCGTCAGGATGGCCGCGCAGATCGGGGAATCCGTGAAGGAGTGGCGGTTTGGAGAGCCATGGGGTCATGTGACCGTGCATGGGATGCCGCTGCGGTCCGTGCGGGTGACGGCGGAGGAGAGTACCCTGGTGGCCGATGAGCTGCCGGTGCTGGCGGCGGCGGCTGCGGTGGCGGACGGGGAGAGTTGCTTTGCGGTGGAGGCGGGGTCGGTTGCGGCGCGGCTCATGGCGGCGGCGGCGGCCAATCTGGAGCGGATGGGAGTGGAGGTGCGGCACATGAGCTCGGCCTGGCACATCATGGGCAATGGCTTCCGCGGGCCACTGCGGGGAGCGCTGCTCAGTGCGGGGGGAGACCACCGGCTGGCGCTGGGAGCGGTGGCTGCTGGCCTCGTGGCGGATGGCGAGAGCGAGATCGAGCATGCCGATGTGGTGGAGGATGTTTATCCCGGGTTTTCGGCCATGCTGGCAAAGTTTCAGACCCGGGAGATTTCGATGGGCATCGAGCCGCGGGTGGCGTTTCCGCGCCGGGAGATTCCGGTTGCCGGATCGGGATCGGGATCTAGCGTCGCAACTTAATGAGGCTGATGGGTTCCTGCCCGGGGCTCAGGGGCCGGGGAACGCATCGCTGACCACTCTGGAACACAATCTGCGCATGGCTTAAACCGACATATCCGGATACCGCTTCGATGATGCGGCCTGCAATTGTGCTCATGACTATCTTCTGACTACGATTGAGGGAGTGCTCCGGGAGATTGATCCGCAGCCGAGGCGGGCCTTTGATCTGGGGTGCGGGAATGGTTCGGTGGCTGACTGGCTGCGGAAGAAGGGGTATGCCGTGGCAGGGGTGGATCCGTCCACGTCGGGGATTGCCGAGGCCAACCGGGCCTATCCTGATCTGGATCTGAGGGTGGGGTCGGCGTACGATCCGCTTCATGAGACCTTTGGCCGCTATCCTCTGGTGGTCAGTCTGGAGGTGGTGGAGCATGTCTATGCGCCGCGGGATTTTGCCCGGTGTGTGCGTGACCTGTTGGTGCCTGGCGGGCATGCGCTCATTTCGACTCCGTATCATGGGTATCTGAAGAACCTGCTGCTGGCGCTGACGGGCGGGATGGACCGCCATTTCACGGCCCTGTGGGATCACGGGCACATCAAGTTCTGGTCACCGGCGACGATCACGCAATTGCTGGGCGAGGTTGGGCTGTCGGTGCTGAGGGTGCACCGGGTGGGGCGATTGGCTCCTCTGGCGAAGTCGATGCTGGTGGTGGTGCGTCGGGATTCCTGACGGTCGGCCGCCGCTGTCATTTCCGCTGCTGGAGGCGGAGGGCGGCGAGGGCGAGGGATGTGGAGAGGACGAGGAGGCAGACCGCGAGGGCATTGATTTCCGGAGTGAAGCTTTTCCGGATCATGCTGGCGGTTTCGATGGGGACGGTACTGGAGCCCGGGCCGGCGAGGACATTGCTGATGACGTATTCGTCGAGGGAGACACCGAAGGAAAGCAGGGCGGCCCCGGCGATGGAGGGCCAGAGGTGAGGGAAGAGAATGTGCTGGAACGTGGCCCATGGAGAGGCGCCGAGGTCGCGTGCGGCGTCGGTGAGATTCCAGTCGAAGCGCTGGAGGCGGGATGAGACGAGGAGAAAGGTGTAGGCGATGGCGAGCAGGCTGTGGCCGAGAATCATGGGTGGGAGTCCCGGGGCCATGGAGAAGATGGTGACGCACCAGAGTTTGAGGGAGAGGGCGGCGACGATGTCCGGGGCCATGAGGGGCAGAGTGAGCGCGGCGGCGACCGTTTGGCGGGATCGTTGCAGGCGGGCGTGGCCGATGGCGGCGGGGATGCCGAGGAGGAGGCCGATGGCCGTGGCGGCTGCGGCGATGATGGTGCTGTTTTCGGCGGCGCGGAGGAGTCGGTCGTTCCCGGCCAACTGCAGGTACCAATGGAAGGTGAAGCCGCCCCATTTCATGGCTGACGGGCTGCGGCTGAAGCTGAACGCGATGAGGGTGAGAACCGGGAGGAGGAGAAAGGCGGCCGAGATGGCTCCGTTGAGGTACAGCCACCATGGCAGGGAGCGAGGTAGCCCTGTAGTGCGTTCCTTCATGCGTCGGAGGAGCGCTGTAGTTTCCGGATGATGAGGAGGCCTGACATGAGAAGGGTCATGACGAGCACCGAGAGGGCCGCACCGCCGGGCCAGTCGAGATTCTGTCCGGCGAAGCGGTGGTAGATCATGGTGCCCGCGAGGAGGTCGCGCGAGCCGCCGAGGAGGTCGGGGATCACGAAAGTGCCGGCAGCCTGAATGAAGACGAGGATGGAGCCGGCCGCGATGCCTGGGCGGATGAGGGGCAGGACGATGTGGACGAAGGTCTGGCGTGGCGAAGCGCCGAGGTCCGCGGCGGCTTCGAGAAGCCTGGCATCGAGTTTCTGGAGCGAATTCATGAGTGGCCAGACCATGAACGGCAGGAAGTAATGGATCATGCCGATGAGGCTGGCGGTGGGAGTGTAGAGCCACTGGCCCGAGGCTGAGGCGATACCGAGGAAACTGGAGAGTTTTCCGAGGATACCGTCGCGGCTGAGGAGACCCATCCATGAATAGACGAGGACGAGGGAATTGGCGGCGAGGGGCAGCATGACGAGCCCGAGCAGGAGGTTGGCTTTGCGGCTGGGGAGCCGGGTGATGAGCCATGCGAGGGGGGCACCGGTCAGGATCGTCCCTGCCGTGGTGGCGGCGGCGAGGGTAAGAGTGCGCATGAGGACGCGGAGCACGGGAGGAGAGGTCAGTTCCTGCCATGCGTTGGTCGAAAATGACCATGTGATGGGCTGGCCGCGGGTGCTCAGGGACGCCGCGGCTACGAGGAGGAGCGGCCCGGCGAACCAGAGGGCGAGCCATGCGAGGGCCGGCAGGGCGAGGGTGCGTGGCTTCACTGCGGGGGCGGTGGAGGAAGAGGCCAGAGAAAATCCGGGCGGCACCATGGAGTGACCCTTGATCCCTCGGGAGGCGGGGGCCGGTGAGCATCTGCGGAGGCAGAGAGGACCGTGCCTGACGGAAGGCGGAGCTGGACCTGATGCGAGGGGCCCCGGAATGCGGATTGGACGACGGTGGCTTCCGGGAAAACGGTGGAACCGGGGTCCGGAGCATCTAGGAAGCGCAGGTGTTCCGGCCGCAGCAGGATGGCGGTGGATGAATCCTGGAAGCTTCCGGCTGGAATGCGGGTCGTCATTCCCTCGGTGGAGACGGTCCATGCTTCTGGGGATCGTTCAAGGATGGCGGCCGTGAGGAGATTGCTTTCACCGAGAAAGCCGGCCACGAATGGCGAAGTCGGCCGATGGTAGAGTTCCGTGGGGGTGCCCGTCTGGAGAATGGTGCCACGGTCCATGATGCAGAGTCGGTCCGACAGGCTGAGGGCTTCTTCCTGATCGTGGGTGACGTGGACGAAAGTGAGGCCGAGGGATTGCTGGAGATTGCGGAGTTCCGACTGCATTTCGCGGCGCAGTCGTAGGTCGAGGGCGCCGAGGGGTTCGTCGAGGAGGACGACCTGTGGCTGGGTGGCGAGGGCGCGGGCGAGGGCGACGCGCTGCTGCTGTCCCCCGGAGAGCTGCGCGGGCAGGCGGTCGGCGTAGTCCTGCATGCGGACGAGGGCGAGCATGTCGCGGGCGCGGGATTCGCGGTGCGCACGGGAGATGCCCTGCATGCGGAGGCCGAAAGCCACATTTTCCCCGGCAGTGAGGTGCGGGAAGAGGGCATAGTTCTGGAAGACCATGTTGACCGGTCCAGCGTACGCCGGTTGGCGTTTCAGAACGGGTGAACCGCAGACTGTGATGGAGCCCTCATCCGGGAAGTCGAAACCGGCGATGAGGCGGAGGGTGGTGCTTTTGCCACAGCCCGAGGAGCCGAGCAGAGAGAAGAATTCGCCTGGTGCGATGCTGAGGGAGACGTCGCGGACAACGGGTGGGCCGCCGAATGATTTCCAGACCTTGCTGAGGAGAACGGCTGGCGGCATGATGTGGTCCGGGGCGGGTTATGGCTCCGTCTGCGGCAGCGTTCTGCCCTTGAGCCATGCGGCGGCGACGTAGAGCGCCTTCCGCGGTGTGGAGACGCGGTAGCGGACATCGAAGACCCGGCAGCCATCTGCCTCCATGAGGTCGAGGGTGCGGCTGTAGATGCGGCGCATTGTTTCCGCTGCGAGCAGGGCGCGGGCGTCGGCCGGACGCCATGCGGTGGCGGCCGCTGCGTAGAATCCTCGGGCGCGGGCGATCTGACTGGCCATGAGGCGGAAAAACCCATCGTGGTAGCGGTGGGCTGCGATATCATCCTCCGTGCATCCGGCGGCGGCCAGTTCGTCGGTCGGGAGGTAGAGTCTCCTTCCGTGGTCCCAGTCCGTTCCGATGTCGCGGAGGATATTGGTGAGCTGGAGGGCGTAGCCGAGCTGTTCGGCATACGTGCGGCTTTCCGGGGTGCGGCAGCCGAAGATGCGGATGCTGACGAGGCCGACGCAGGAGGCGACCTTGTAGCAGTATTGCCTGAGATCTTCCCATGTGGCGAAACGGACCGGGCTGAGATCCGTGCTGACGCCGTCGATGATCTGCTCGAGTTCTCCGGCGGGGATCTGGTAGCGGTCGAGGAGCTGCAGAATCGAGGCTTCGAACGGAGAAATGTCCGTGATCCTGGCATGGAGGACATCGCGCCAGCGCTGGAGACCCGCGAGGCGCTGCTCCGTGGGAATTCCTTCGTCGTCCGCGAGGTCGTCGACGATGCGGCAGAATGCATAGAACGACTGCATGTCCTCGCGGCGCTGTCGTGGCAGGCTGGCGAGGGCGAAGGCGAGATTCGACCGGCTCTTCCGCACGATGGCGCTGGTTTCGGCACGGGACGGATCTGGGATCATGGGACGGGGACTGCGGCGGGACGGAAAGGCTGCTGCATCTTGGGCAAGGTGATCGGCCTGTCCACCCGAATGCGGAGGGACGGAAGCCGTGCCTGCGGATGGACCAGCGGGACTCGTCCCGGATCAGGATTTCCGACTTTTCAAAGCGGGCAGTTCCGGCACCAGTGGGGGGATGAAATGCATAACCTGGAACGTGAATGGGCTTCGCTCCGTGATGGGGAAGGGGTTTCCCGGATTTTTGACGGCAGAGGAGCCGGATGTGGTGCTCCTGCAGGAGACCAAGGTGAATGCCGCCGAGATGGACTGGTCGTGGCTGCCCGGCTGGCATCTGGAGTGGAATCCGGCCGAGAAGCCCGGCTACAGCGGTACCGCGATCCTTTCAAAGCACCGCCCCGTGGCGGTGAGCCGGGGCATCGGGCGTCCCGAGCATGACCGCGAGGGCCGGGTCATCACTGCGGAGTATGCCTCGTGCTTCGTGGTGAGTGTCTACACTCCCAATGCGCAGGCCGAGCTGGCGCGGCTGCCATACCGGATGGAATGGGATGCTGCCTTTCTGGCGTATCTGAAGGAACTCGAGAAGCGCAAGCCGGTCCTCTGTGCGGGTGATCTGAATGTGGCGCACCGCGAGATCGATATTGCCCGGCCCGATGCCAATCGGCGCAGTCCCGGGTTTTCCGATGAAGAACGGGCTGGGTTCGACCGGATTCTCGGTTCTGGTTTCGTGGATGTGTTCCGGAAGTTCGATGATCGGCCGCATCAGTATTCGTGGTGGAGCTACCGGGCGGGGGCCCGTCAGAAAAACATCGGCTGGAGAATTGACTACTGGCTGGCGAGCGGGGAACTGGCTCCTGCGCTGACTTCTTGCACGATCCGGCAGGAGGTGCTGGGGAGCGACCATTGTCCGGTGGTGCTGGAGGCAGCCGTGCCGTTCTGAGTGGGAAATGGGGAGCGCGGAGGTTCCTGACGGAACTGGAAAAAGTCCGCTGGCGTTCCGGCTGGCCCCGGGCATCATCGGCGCGGGGTTCAGGGTGTGGCACCTGGAACGCTTCCGCAGTCGTACCGCTGAAACCCGTCATTTCCTTCCCCGAGTCCCTTCATGAATTCGACCATCTCTGCCCGTCTCAATGTTGATCTGCTGGAAGACAAGTACCGGCAATGGCTGGAAAATCCCCGTTCCGTGGAAGGGACGTGGGCATCCTTCTTTGAGGGTTTCGAACTGGGAGTAGCGCAGCCGAAGGCGCGCACTCCGGTGAATGTGATGGACGACAGCCGCGGGGTGCAGAGCGTGGGGATGAGTCAGCAGGAAATGATGTTCCGGGCGAATGTGACGCGGATGCTCGAGGCCTACCGCGGGCTGGGGCATACGGCGGCATGGCTTGACCCGCTGAGTCCGTCCGGCGATGAGCAGCCGAGGCTTGGTCTGGCGGAGTTTGGATTCACCGAGCGGGATCTGGCGTCCGAAGTGGAAACCATGTTCTACAACAATGGGCGGCGGACGAAGCTGGGCGACATGGTGGCGCGCCTTCGCAAGACCTACTGCGACCGCATTGGCTTTGAGTACATGCACATCCAGAATTCGGAAGTGCGGGCCTGGCTGCAGGAACGGATCGAGTCGCGGGTGGATCTGCCCAACACGACCACGGAGATCCGTGAAAAGGTGCTGCAGTGGCTCTGGGAAGCGGAGGCCTTCGAGCAGTTTCTGCACACGAAGTACAAGGGCCAGAAGCGCTTCTCGCTGGAAGGCGGCGAAAGTCTCATGGTAGCGCTCAATGCGATTCTCGAGGATTGCCCGGCGGCCGGAGTGAAGGAAATCATGATGGGGATGGCACACCGCGGACGGTTGACGGTGCTGGCGAATTTCCTGCAGAAGCCACTCAAGGTGATCCTGCATGAATTCAGCGAGAATTACGTGCCCGACCTTGTGGCGGGGGATGGCGATGTGAAGTATCACCTCGGCTACGAGGTGGAGAGGAAGCTGAGCGGCGGGACCGTGCTGGTTGCCCTCGCTCCCAATCCGAGTCACCTTGAGGCGGTGAATCCCGTGGTGGAAGGGTCGGCTCGGGCGCGGCAGCGGGCGCAGGGAGATGGGCTTGACCGCAAGGCGGTGGTTCCGGTGCTGATTCATGGAGACGCGGCCTTTGCCGGACAGGGTATGGTGGCGGAAACTCTCAATCTCTCGCAGCTTCCCGGGTACCGGACGGGCGGGACGATCCATCTGGTGGTGAACAATCAGATTGGCTTCACGACCACTCCGGCCGACGCCCGCAGTTCAGCGTATGCCACGGATGTGGCGAAGATGATTGAGGCTCCCGTGTTCCACGTGAACGGTGAGCATCCCCTGGAGGTTTACTTTGTGGCGCGGTTGGCCCTTGAATTCCGGCAGCGTTTCGGGCGCGATGTGGTCATCGACATGTACTGCTACCGGAGGCATGGACACAACGAGACTGACGAACCGTCCTTCACGCAGCCGAAGGTCAGCAAGCTGATCGCGGCCAAGCCGACCGTAGGCACACTCTTCCGCGAGCGGCTGGTCACGAGCGGGGAACTTCCGCTGACGCGGGCCGATGCCATTCACAATGCGATCCGGGACCGTCTGGAGACAGAGCACCGGGAATTGCTGGAACTTGAGAAGACGCATTCGGGCAGCGACCTCAAGAAGGCGGTCTTTGCAGGATCCACGGCGGTGTTTCAGCCACCGTACTCGCACGAGCGGGTCACGACGGGACTCGAGACGGCGAGGTTCCGCGAACTGGGCGTGAAGCTGGCCGAAGTTCCCGGGGGATTCCGCCTGCATCCGACCGTGAAGCGGACGGTCGTCGACAAACGGCGCAAGGCGGCCGAAGACGGTGGACCGTTCGACTGGGCGAATGCCGAGGCGCTCGCCTTTGCGTCGCTCCTTACGGAAGGGACACCCGTGCGCCTGTCCGGTCAGGACGTGCGCCGCGGTACGTTCAGTCAGCGTCATGCGTGTTTCT
Source organism: Verrucomicrobiota bacterium (assembly GCA_039795165.1). Lineage (GTDB taxonomy): Bacteria > Verrucomicrobiota > Verrucomicrobiia > Verrucomicrobiales > V1-33 > V1-33. The sequence continues at coordinate 101,704 of JBDKER010000007.1, forward strand.
ACGATACCGAGAACCGGGACCGCTGGATGCCGCTTCAGCATCTTTCGGAGGATCAGGCCACGCTGCGGGTCTACAATTCGCTGCTGAGCGAGGCGGCGGTGCTGGGTTTTGACTATGGATACAGTCTGAAGGCTCCGGAGATGCTGATTCTCTGGGAAGCGCAGTTCGGTGACTTCGTGAACGGAGCGCAGGTGATCATTGATCAGTTCATCAGTTCATCGGAATCGAAGTGGCAGAAGCCGTCGGGCATCACGCTGCTGCTGCCGCATGGCTACGAAGGGCAGGGACCGGAGCATTCCAGTGCGCGCATGGAGCGCTTCCTGCAGTTGTGTGCGGAGGGGAACATGCAGGTCTGCAATCTGACGACGCCCGCTCAGTATTTCCACCTGCTGCGGCGCCAGATGAAGCGGCCCTTCCGCAAGCCACTGGTCATCATGACTCCGAAGTCGATGCTGCGGCTGCCCGAAGCGGTTTCCGTGGAAGCCGATTTCACCGGGGACACCGCCTTCCATGAAATGCTGGACGATGCGGCCCTGCCGGGTCCGGCATCGAAGATCACGAGGCTGATCTTCTGTTCCGGCAAGGTGTACTATGATCTGGTGAAGTACCGTGCGGAGCAGAAGATCACGAATGCGGCCATCATCCGCATCGAGCAGATCTATCCTTTCCATGAGGAAATGTTCCGGGAGATCACGGCCCGCTATCCGAAGGCAGACAAGAAGTGGGTCTGGTGTCAGGAAGAACCGCTCAACATGGGGGCATGGAGCTATGTCATGCACCGGCTTGAGAAGCACACGCAGCAGCGGGTGCGCTATGCAGGACGGGACCGCGCTTCCAGTCCGGCGGTTGGCAGTTCCGCGCTGCACAAGCGCGAGCAGGCGCAACTCATCGAGGAAGCCTTCTCGGTCTGAGCGCCCCGCCCGCCGTTCCGTGGAATCACAAAAGGCCCGGCAGCCGTGATGCGCTGCCGGGCCTTCTGATTTTTGGGACTGGACTGCCGTGCTGGATCAGGGCTGACTGAGGAAGGCAGAGATGTCGGCGGAGATTTTCGCGAGGGATTCAAGGTTGGTGTACATCATGTGGCCGCCGTCGTAATACCCCCATGTGAAGTTGCGGTGGGTTTCCGCGGGGAGGTCGAGATGACGCACGCTGTAGGCGATGCCTTCCGGTGGGGTGGCGAGGTCATGATAGCCGCAGCCTATGAAGACTCGCAGGGCTGGGTTCTGCTTCATGGCTCCGCCGAGCTGGGAACCGACATCGAAGTAGCGGTTTCCCCTGCCGTAGTTCCATGGATTGACGCCCCCGTTGAGGATCTCGTAGGGACGGTCGGAAGCATAGTTGAGGCCATCGGCTCCGCGGAGATAGGCATTCATGGCGGAGGCAAAGGCACCGTAGACGACATCGTAGCTGGGATCGCCTTCGGGACCGCTGCAGCGGCCATCGAAGCGGCCGACGACTTTGTCTTCCGACTTGAGGAGTTCGCGGCGGAAGGTGTTGGGATCGATGCGGAGGTTATCGCGGAGGATCTGTTCGGAGGGGAGACCGGTGAGGAGAGAGAGGTAATCGGCGATGCCGCGGCGTTCCTGTTCCGGGAGGTCTGCGCCCATGAGGAGCGCGCGCGGGTAGCGATCGCGGGAGAAATCGACCGATCGTTTCCATGCCGCGGTGAAGTCCGCCTGGAGTTCCGGGGTGAGTTTCCGGTGGAAGTGCGCCACCGCGGTCATGCTGGGCAGCCAGATGTGAAAGGGTACGTCGTTCTGTTCGTCCGGCGAGAGCGTGCGGAAGTCGAGGAGACCGCTCACGATGATGACACCATTGAGGTACATGCCGTAGCGGCTCTGGAGGTGTTCCGCGAGGCCGCTGATGCGGATGGCGCCATAGCTTTCACCCATGAGGAACTTGGGACTGCCCCAGCGCTGCCGCTTGGTGATCCAGAGCCGGACGAAGTCGCCCACGCTTTCGATGTCCTCGCTGAACCCATGGAATTGCTTGGGATCCTCGCCTTTTTCCGGCTGGCTGAGTCCAGTGCTCACGGGGTCGACGAAGACGAGGTCGGCGTCGCGGAGGAGGGTGTGTTCGTTTTCGGTTAGCTGGAACGGAGGTTTGGGGGCCGTGACTCCGTCAGCGGGCATGGAGACGCGGCGCGGGCCGAAGGCACCGAGGTGGAGCCAGACGGCGCTGCTGCCGGGGCCACCATTGAAGCAGAAGCAGACCGGACGTTTCGCGGAGTCGCCGGCGTCCGTGCGTTCATAGGAAACCGAGAAGACCTTCGCGCGGGGTTCGCCGTAAGCCTTCGTGAGGGTCATGGTCCCTGCGGTGGCGCGGTAGCTGAGCTTCTGGCCTTTGACCGTGATGCTGCGCTGGGTTTCGGTGGTTTCCTCCTTTGCTTCTGCTGCGGGGGCGTCCTTCTTTTCTTCCGGCTTGGCGTCGGCTGCGCGTAACGGAGCCGTGGCGAAAGCGAACAGCAGCAGGGTCAGGGGATGGATTCTCATGGTTCCGCGCTACCGTCCGCGGCGCGGCAAGTCAAGCCATGGCCTGACGGGTGCGAGCCCGTCGAATCGGCGTGGCAGGCTCCATGATGTGCGGGAGGAATCCGCGCGGTCCCTCGCTGCACGCGCCGCGCATCCGTCCTCGTTTTTCTGCTGACAGCGGCGGCCGGGACCCGCAAGATGAGGGCCTTTATTCCATGGGGACATCTTCAATTTCATGGCTCGACCGGGCGGCAACGGAAGCCGGATCCGGATTCAACCGCTGGATGGTTCCGCCGGCCGCCATTGCGGTGCACATGTGCATCGGGCAGGTGTATGCCTTCAGTGTCTTCAACAAACCGCTGGCGGCTGAGCTGGGTGCAACGGTGTCGCAGGTGCAGGTGGCGTATTCCATCGCGCTGGTGATGCTGGGCCTGAGTGCAGCGGTTTTCGGGAAATGGGTGGAACGGAGCGGGCCGCGCAAGACCATGCTGGCCTCGTGGCTCTGCTTCTGCGGAGGTCTGGTCCTTGCGGCGCTTGCCGTGAAGTTGAAGTCGCTTCCGCTGCTGCTCGGGGGCTATGGGGTGCTGGGAGGAATCGGGCTGGGGCTGGGCTACATTGCGCCGGTGAGCACGCTTGTGAAGTGGTTCCCGGACAGACCCGGCATGGCGACAGGAATGGCGATCATGGGGTTTGGCGGAGGGGCCCTCATCGGATCGCCCCTCGCGCAGGAACTGATGAAGCATTACGCGGCCGGGGGGGGCACCGGAGCATTGGCAACCCTCGTGACGATGGCGGCCATTTATTCCGGTTTCATGGTGCTGGGAGCGGTGCTGGTGCGGGTGCCTGCGGCCGGATGGCGTCCCGAGGGATGGGAACCGGCGGTGGGTGGATCGAAGCTGGTGACGACTGCGAGTGTGGCCGTCGATACGGCATGGAAGACCCCGCAGTTCTGGCTGCTCTGGGTGGTGCTCTGCATGAATGTGAGTGCCGGCATTGGGATTCTCGGGCTGGCGAGCGACATGCTGCAGAACATGTTCGGAGTCTCCGCGGTGGTGGGTGCCGGCTTCACGGGCTTGCTCAGCATCTTCAATATGGGCGGGCGCTTCGTGTGGTCATCGGTCTCCGATTTCACGGGCCGCAAAGCGGTTTACTGCATCTACTTCGTGCTGGGAGCGGCGCTCTATGCGCTGCTGCCGTGGACACAGCATACCGGGAACCGCGTTCTCTTCGTCGCCTGCACCGCCGTGATCATCAGCATGTACGGAGCCGGTTTTGCGACCATTCCAGCGTACCTGCGGGATCTGTTCGGAACCTATCAGGTGGGAGCGATCCATGGTCGGCTCATCACGGCGTGGAGCATGGCTGCGGTCATCGGGCCCTCGCTGATCAATGGATTGTTCGACCGCCGGGTCGCGGCCGGAGTACCGAAGGCTGAAGCGTACAACGGAACCTTTTATCTCATGTGTGTGCTCCTCGGCATCGGCCTTGTGGCCAATCTCCTCGTGCGGCCAGTCGATCCGAAGCATCACGTGAAATCCTGACATCATGAAGACTCTGTGCATCTGGCTGGCTGTGGCGATTCCTCTGGCCTGGGGAGTGACAAAATCCGTGCAGAAGTCCCTGCCACTCTTTGCGGAACCGTCTGCGGTGAGCTCTCCGGCGAAATAGGGCAAGCTGCCACCCCGCCGTTCCTGCAGGCGGAACCACATCTGAGTGCTCGCCTCCGGAGCGGAAGTGCGGTATTCTGCCACCATGAAAACTCTGCTGACTCTGCTGCTCGCCATCGGAACGGGAAGTGCATGGGCGGACTGGCCGACGTGGCGGGGAGCATCCCGGACGGGAATTTCGGAATCGAAGGGACTGCTTGCGGAGTGGAGCGGCAAGGGACCGCCGCTCGCGTGGACTTCGGAGGGTCTGGGCAAGGGAATGTCGTCGGTCGCCATTGCCGAGGGAAAGCTTTATGTGACCGGGCGCCGGCGTCAGGCCGATGGCCGCGAGGGAACGCAGCTGACGTCGCTTGATGTGCGCACGGGCAAGCGGCTCTGGTCTCTGCCGACCTGTGAGGGAGGCGAGGAGCCGAACGGGACGCCCACGGTGGCCAACGGGATGGTTTTCGTGCTCGACCGGACAGGGAATCTCACGGCTGCCGAGGCCGCTACCGGCCGCAAGCTCTGGCAGCGGAATCTCGAGAGGGAGTTCGGCGGGAAGATGATGTCGGGCTGGGGCTGGAGCGAATCGCCGCTGGCGGATGGCGAGCGGCTCGTCGTTACTCCCGGTGGTCCGCAGGCCCTGCTGGTGGCCCTTGATCAGAAGACCGGACGCACGCTCTGGCAGAGCAAGCCGCCCATGCTCGGCAGTCAGGGCCAGGATGGCGCTGCCTATTCCAGCGTGGTCATCAGCAAGGCAGCCGGCTGGAGGCATTACGTTCAGCTGACCGGTCGCGCCGTGGTCGGCGTCGATCCGGAAGACGGCAGAGTGCTGTGGCATTACGGCCGGGTGAACAATGGGACGGCGAACATCCCGACGCCCCTTGCGTGGGACGATCACGTGTTTGTCTCGACCGGCTACGGGGCCGGGGCCGCGCTGCTCAGAATTTCCCGCGAAGCCAAGGGGCTGAAGGCCACGGAAGTGTACTTCCTGGAGTCGCGTACCTTTCAGAACCACCACGGCGGCATGATCCTCCATGACGGACACATCTACGCCGGGACGGGACACAATAATGGATTCCCGATCTGCCTCGAGGCCGCCACGGGCAAAGTGAAGTGGGGGGGCGAGCGCCATCCGGAAGGCAAGGAATCCGCTGCCGTCACCATGGCCGACGGCCGACTCTATTTCCGGTATCAGAATGGGGTGATGGCTTTGATTGATGCGACTCCTGAGGCCTACCGGGAACGGGGGCACTTCCAGTTGCCGGACGAGGATGGTCCTTCGTGGCCTCATCCGGTGGTTGATGATGGCAAGCTCTACATCCGGTCGCAGGACAAGCTGCACTGCTTCGATGTTGGTGCCCGCTGATGCTCCTCTCCTTCCGTTTTCCCGCAGATCATTCCAGGAATTCGTGTGCTCGTGCGTGATGCCGGGGGATTCCGCGTCCGTCCTCCCCGGAACCCGGAAGGTCATTTCTGAAACAACTCATCGATTCTTTCTCATGAAGCCGCTCTCTCTTTTTCTGGTCCCCCTGCTGCTGGCGGGTGTGTCCGTGGTGTCCGCCGCCGATACTGGATTTCTGGAACGGTTTGCGTTCGCGGATGACCGGGCGGCGGTGCTGCGGGAGCTCATTCCGGGAACGGATGATTTCTACTATTTCCATGCGCTGCATCTCCAGCATGAGGGCAAACGGGCGGAACTGATGACGCTCCTCAAGGAATGGGAAGACCGGTTTCAGGGAGGCAATGGGCGGCGCGATGAAATCCGGAACCGTCAGGCCCTGCTGGACTACGGAACCGATCCCGCGGCGAGTCTCGCTTACCTGCGCGGCAAATTGGGGGTCAGCTTCAACCATCAGCGCATCACGCCCGATGCCCGTCCCGAACTTCCTACCAGACTGGATCCCTCCCTCGTGTCCAGGGCAGCCTTTCAGGCGGATGCTCTCGCGAATACCGATGCGCTGGGAAATTTCACCCCGCACGGACTCGTCACACTCCTCCGCGAGGGCGGTACCGAACTGACGACCGCACGGCGGCGCGACCTGCTCAGCCGGATCCACCGTCCCGACTTTGCGGGCCTGCCGGGCATCATTCACGAAGACCTTGGAACCAAGGAATCCGGCGGGTTCGGGGAGTTTCCGATCCATGGGAAGCTCACGCTGGCACAACTCGAGGAACTGCTGCGGCTCAGGCCGGCGCTCCTGCAGAACACGAATTTCGTGAATGCGTGGGCCGTGCGGCTCCGTCCGGCCTTCGGCGAAGATGCGGTGCGCAGTGCCGAGGTCCGCGAGGCATGGCTGGACCGTCTCGAAGCCTTCACGGCGAAGCTCGCTCCGTCCTTCAATTCCCTCAAGGCGCACGTTCTCTATCATCGTCTGATTCATGATCAGCAGCAGGGGAAGGTGAGCGAAGCGCGCCTGATGGCCTACCTGCAGCTGCCTCGGCCCGTAGGCTATGTGCGGCCGGAATTCCGTGACTCCGAAGCCTTCCGTCAGCCCGTGGATCTCAATGCGGACTTCGGGTCGCTCACCGCCTGTCCTCCGGTGAGCAATGATGAAATACTCGTGCGCAGCCTGCTGCTTGGCTTGCTGGCCAGAGTGGATAGCGCGGAGAAATGGGCGCCGTATGTGGAATCCGGATGGCTGGCGGCCTTGCATGCCGAAGCCAAGCTGCTGTCGGGTGCTCCGGATGCCGCCCGCTGGGTTTCACTGCTCAATCCTCAGGCATATCAGGCTCTCAAGGACCGCGTGGACCTCGACTTCGATCCGGCGGTGCGGCGCAGCTGGGGTGCCGCCGATGAAGTGGCCATCGATGTGCATCTCAAGAACGTCCCGAAGCTGCTCGTGAAGGTCTACGAGATCAATACCGAGAACGTGCACCGCACGACCGCCGCGCAGGTCAATACCGACCTGAACCTCGACGGTCTCACTGCCAACAGCGAGCAGACCCATGAATCAGTGGATGCCCCCATCCTCCGCACCCGGCGCACCTTCCAGTTCCCGGAACTCAAGGGTAAGCGCGGCGTCTGGATCATTGAGTTCATCGGCGGTGGCCGCAGCAGCCGGGCCCTCGTGCGCAAGGGAGGCATCCGCCATGTGGTCGTTCCCGACGCGATTGGCACGCAGCTCCGGCTCTTCCACGAGAATATGGAGCCAGTCACCAAAGGCTATGTGCTCGCGGGCCCGCGGCGTTTCGATGCCGACGAAGACGGAAGCATTCACATTCCCTTCAGCGAAAGACCCGGCGAGCAGGATCTTATTCTCGGTGACGGAACCGGATTCACGTCGCTCGAAAAGGTCGTGCTTGGCGGGGAATCGTACGAACTGAAGGCGGGTTTCCACGTTCCGCGGGAATCGCTCCTGCCTGGAAAGATGGCGGAACTCGCCTTCCGTCCGGCGCTGCGCAACAATGGCCGCCCCGTGCCACTGGATGCCCTCTCGAAGGTGCGGCTGACCATTGTTTCGCGGACCCTCGACGGACTTCCCGCCACCAGCGTGCACGACATCGGGCTCCGCGACGCAGCCGGAAACCCAGTCGGTCCACAGCTCGCCGATGACGCGGAAACCATCATTGGCTTCTCCGCGCCCGACCGCCTTGCTTCGCTCGAGTTCAGCCTCGAAGGTGAAATGAAGGCCCTTGCGACCGGCCAACCCGTGAAGCTCACCGCGTCGGGCAGTCTCGCGGTCAATGGGATCAGTCTGACCGAACAGACTTCCGACCTGCATCTTTCCCGGACGGAATCGGGATATGTGCTCGAGGAACGCGGACGGAGTGGCGAGGAACGGGCCGAGCGTGAAGTGAACGTGACCCTGACCCACCGGGACTTCACGGTGAGCCGGACCCTCACCCTGAAGACCGATGCGGCCGGGGCTGTCAGTCTGGGATCACTCGACGGGATCACGTCCGTGGTGGCGCGCAGTGCGGCGGGTGTGGAACGGCGCTTTGCACTGAGCGGCGACCGCGCCACGGTGCCCGCGCTCGTGCAGGCCAAGGTCGGGGAAACCGTGCGCCTGGCGTGGTCCGGACCCGCCAATCCACAGCCTGGCGACGTCAGTGTGCTGGAACTGCGCAATGGCGTGCCGGTGCGCGATGCCGCCGCTACCGTGACGGTTTCGGGGGGCATGGTGGCGATCCGCGATCTTCCGCAGGGAGAATACGCGGTCGAATTCACTCCATCGATGGCCACCACCGTGCTGCGGCTGGCGGCCGGAGCAGCCGTCACGGGAAATGTCGTGAATCCGGCGCTCACCATGGAACTTTCCGCGCCGGCTCCGCTCAGCATTGCCGGAATGGCCGCGGCCCAGCTGCCGGGCAACGACGGCAAGGAAGGCCGCCGCGTCCTTGTCTTCCAGATCGGGAATCCCGGCGAGGAAACCCGCGTGCATGTTCTCGCGAGCCGCTTTCTGCCGCACTTCGACGCCTTCGAGGCGCTCGGACGCGACCACCTGCCGCAGCCCGCCGCATGGACCAATGCGTGGCGTCCCAGCCTGTTTCAGAATGCACGCACGATCGGCGAGGAGTACCGCTACGTGCTCGACCGCCGTGGCGCGAAACGCTTTGCGGGCAATCTGCTGGGACGTCCTGGCTTGCTTCTCAATCCATGGTCGATCGCCGACACCGTGACCGCCAAGCAGCAGGCTGCCGCAGGAGAAGACGCCCAGGCCATGAATGCCGAGCGTCCGGCCAGTGCCGCGGCTCCCGCACCTACCACGGCCGAGGCCAAGAAAGACGCCTCCGCCCCCGTACCCATGGAGGCAGACCTCTCGTTCCTCGGCCTGCCCGGCACCGTTTCCTTCAATCTCCGGCCCGACAAGGACGGAAGAGTGGCCATCGACGCCGCCCTGCTGGCCGACCGCCAGATGGTACGGGTCGTCGCGGTGGGGAGCGACTCGGCCGCCGTGCGCGATTTCGTGCTGCCATCGCAACCACTCGCCCTTCGCGACATCCGGCTCACCGACGCTCTCGATCCGAAGCAGCACTACAGCCGTCAGAACCGGGTCTCGCTGCTCGAGAAGGATGTCCCGTTCGAATTCCGTGATGCCCTCACCGCGACGTGGCAGAATATCGGAAATCTCGGAGCGGCGCACGGACTTCTCTTCAGCCTGACCGCCAATGGCCAGATGGCGGAATTCGCATGGCTCATCGAGTGGCCAACGCTCTCCGCGGCCCGCAAGTCGGAACTCTATTCCCTGTATGCCTGCCATGAACTGCACTTCTTCCTTGCCCGACGCGATCCGGAATTCTTCGCTAGGGTGATTGCTCCCTACCTTGTCAGCAAACGCGACAAGACCTTCATGGATCATTATCTGCTGGGCAGCGATCTCTCGGGGTACCTGCGGCCATGGCAGTACAGCGGCCTGAACACGGCTGAGCGTGTTCTGCTGGCGAGCCGGATCGAAGCCGAACGCGCGGTGGTGCAGCGGATGATCCGCGACTGGCTCGACACGCAGCCGCGCAATCCGCAGCGCGATGCCTTCCTCTTCGAGACCGCTCTCAATGGCCGTGCGCTCGGTGGCCAGAATGGCGTCGCCCTCAGGGGCGGCCTGCTCGAACTCAATGATGCCAGCGATCGCGGCCGCTTTGGTTTCGGTGGCGGGGATGGAAACCGCGATGAGAAGAAGAATCTCTACTTCAAGCGCGCGGAAATGGACCAGCTGAGCGTCGATCAGCCGGTCAACGAACCCGGAGCCCCTGCGGGAGCCGCGGGCCTCGCGGCCAGCAAACCCGTGGACGCAGCAATGGCTCTCGGAGCCCTGCGCCAAAGGGGGTCGGTAGCCGCGGAGGAATCGGAGGAACTGCTCAAGGAAGTCGCCTCCGCTTCCGCCGGAGACGAATTGCGTCGGCTTGAGGAAGGCCGGGACAAGGTAGCGGAGGATTTTGTCGGCCGCAAGGCAGGCCGCGGCCTCAACCGGGAAAAGGCCAAGGAAGTACTCAGCCGCCGCAGCAATGCCGCCGCCAAGGCCGAGCGGTTCTTCCGTCAGACCGAACAGACGAAGGAATGGGCCGAGAACAATTACTACCATCTCCTCATCGCTCAGCAGAACGCCGGATTGGTCCCGCCGAACCGCTTCTGGGCCGACTACGCGGCATGGGACGGCAAGCAGCCGTTTGTCTCCGCGCACCTTGCCGATGCCGCGGGTTCGTTTTCCGAAATGATCCTCGCCCTCGCGGTCCTCGATCTGCCGTTTCCGTCGGAGGCCAAGCCGGGCAAAATCGAGCGCAAGGAGAATGCGGTGACCCTCACGTCGGCTGGCAAGGGTATCCTCTTCCATCAGGAAATCCGGACGGCTGAAGCCGACAATGACGGAGCGAAGCTGCTCGTGAGCCAGAACTTCTACCGCCATGGCGACCGCTTCATCGAGCAGGCCGGGGAGAAACTCGACAAGTTCGTGACCGGAGAATTTCTCACGGGCGTGGTCTACGGATGCCAGGTGGTCGTCACCAATCCGTCCTCATCGGTGCAGAAACTCGACCTGCTCTTCCAGATTCCGAAGGGTGCCGTTCCGGTGCTCCAGACGCAGATGACACGCAGTGTGCCCATCGTGCTCGAGCCCTATCATACGGGCACGTTTGATTTCCACTTCTACTTCCCGGTCCCCGGCAAGTTCCCGCATTACCCAGTGCATCTGAGCCGGAACTTCCGCACCGCAGCGAGCGCCGAACCATTCACCTTCAATGCCGTCGACCGCCTCACCACTGCCGACAAGGCATCGTGGGAATATGTCAGTCAGAATGCCGAACCGGCCGAAGTGCTCGCCTTCCTGCGCGAACACAATCTCAATACGCTCAATCTCGACCTCATGCTGTGGCGCATGCAGAATGTGGACTTTGCAAGAGATGCGCTGGCCCTGCTGCGGAGCCGCCACGTCTGGCATGCCGGGGCCGCCAGCTATGCACTGCTGCACAATCTTCCCGAGGGCGTGAGCGACTACCTGATGCACCTTGATGGATTCCTCGCCGAGTGCGGCCCCGTGCTCGACAGCCCGGCGGTGCGCATCGATCCAGTCGAGCGCCGTACCTATCAGCATCTCGAATACAGCCCGCTCATCAACGCGAGAGCACACACCCTCGGTGCTTCCAGGGTCATTCTGAACGACAAGCTGCGGGCCCAGTTCGACGCCTTCTGCCGGGTGCTTTCGTGCCGTCCTGCCCTCGGCGACGAAGACCATCTCGCTGCTGCCTATTACCTCGCTCTCCAGGACCGCACGGAGGAAGCCATCGCCCGCTTCAGCCGCGTCGATCAGTCAAAGGTCGCTGAAGAGCTCCAGTACAATTACCTGAAGGCATGGCTGGCACTCTCGCAGGAAGACACGGCGACCGCCCGCACCATCGCGACTGCTCATGCCAATCATCCAGTAGACCGCTGGCGCACGAAATTCACCGAACTGGCATCGCAGCTGGATGAAATCGAGGGCCGCCAGCCGGCTGCCCCGAGGGACGACGACCGCGACGCCAGCCAGGACCGCCTTGCCGCAAAGGAACCCGCCCTCGCGCTCCAGCTGGAAAACCGGGCGGTCACGCTGAACACGCGCAATCTCACCGAGGTGACCGTGAATTACTACCCGATGGATCTGGAGTTTCTCTTCAGTGCCAATCCTTTCGTAACGCAGGACACGAGCCGTTTCCGGATGATCCGTCCGAACCGGAGCGACCGCGTCGCCATTCCCGCGGGCGGTCAGCATGCCTTTGCGCTCCCCGAGGAATTCCGGAGTGCCAACGTGCTCGTCGAGGTGAGCGGCGGAGGCATCACGCGATCGGAGGCGGCCTATGCCAACGAACTCGAGGTGCAGCTGAGCGAGGGCTTCGGCCGTCTCGAAGTCCGTCATGCGGGCGACCGCAAGCCGCTCGCGAAGGTCTATGTGAAGGTCTTCGCTGAGGTCAACGGTGTCCCCGTCTTCTACAAGGACGGCTACACCGACTTGCGCGGAAAATTCGACTACGCCAGCCTCAGCACCGGTGATCTTGATGGGGCCTCGCGCTTCTCGATTCTCATTCTGAGTGATCAGCATGGGGCCACGGTGCGGGAAGCCCAGCCGCCGGCGCGCTGAGCCACGCCGCTCTGGCGGATCCGGGCAGTCGGTTCCATGATGCCCGCATGCCGGAGATCCTTCAGCCCCATGCCCTGACCGCCACAGAAACATCGGTCAGGCTGGGAGTGGATCCAGCCGCGGGGCTGACGGCCATGGAAGCGGCGGCGAGGCTGGCGGCACATGGAGCGAATGTGCTGCCCGAAGCTGAGCGACGTCCGGTCTGGCTGACGTTGCTGCGGCAGTTTGCCAGTCCCCTCATCTATCTGCTGCTGGCGGCTGCCGTGATCGCCTTTGCCATGGGGCACGCGGGCGACGGCGCGGTCATTCTGGTGGTCCTGTCCATCAATGCTGTGGTGGGGGCCATTCAGGAAGGCCGGGCGGAACGATCCATGGAGGCGCTGCGGAAGCTGTCGGTACTGAAGGTGCGCTGTCTGCGTGGCGGGCGCGAAGAGATGCTCGAAGCGAGCGCCCTCGTGCCGGGCGATGTGCTCCTTCTTGCCGCGGGCGATGCGGTCGGTGCCGACGCAAGGATCGTCGAAGCCGCCTTTCTCGAAGCGGCGGAATCAGCTCTCACCGGCGAATCACTGCCGGTCATGAAGAATGCCGAGCCAGTCCCGGACGATACCCCGCTGGCCGATCGTCATGGCATGCTGTACGCCGGAACTCATGTATCCGCAGGCCGCGGCCGCGCCATCGTGACCGCCACGGGAATGCATTCTGAAGTCGGCCGCATTGCCGGTCTCACCGCTTCCTCGCAGGAACCGGTCACCCCACTGGAACAGCGCATCCAGTCCTTCGGGCAATGGCTGGCCGCGGCGGCGGTCGTTCTCTTCGGCGTAGTCATCGCGATCGGTCTGCTGCGTGGTCTGCCGTTTCTCGAAATCCTCATGGTGGGCATCAGTCAGATGGTCAGCATGGTGCCGGAAGGATTGCCGGTGGCCATGACGATCGCGCTGGCAGTGGGCATGCAGAGGATGGCCCGCGAAGGTGCCGTGATCCGGCGCCTCTCGGCTGTGGAAACGCTGGGGTCGGTCAATGTGATCTGTTCCGACAAGACGGGGACGCTGACGCGCAATGAGATGACGGTGACGGCGCTCTGGCTGGCCGGGGGACGGAGGATTGGCATCACTGGGAGTGGCTATGTGCCCGAGGGAAGTCTCCTTGAGGCAGGTGATCCAGCGAACCTTGCCGATGCAGCCCTGCGGCAGATGCTGGAGGCGATGGTGCTGTGCAATGACGCGCAGTTGGTGCCGCCGGATGGTGTGGACCCACGCTGGCGGGCGCTGGGTGATCCGACCGAGGCTGCTTTGCTGACAGCTGCATGGAAGGCAGGCATCGATCCACGCGAACTCCGTCGCGCCCATCCGCGCACGGGGGAAATTCCGTTCGATGCCGCCGCGCGCCTCATGGCGACGCAGCATGGACATCCGGCGCGGCTTGTCATCAAGGGCGCGCCGGAACAGGTGCTCGCCCTCTGCGGATTCATCCGGTCGGAAGGCGCAGCCGCGCTTCCCCTGACTGATGCCGCGCGGGCCGAAGCCATGGCGGCGGCTGAGTCGCTCGGTGCCGAGGCGCTCCGGGTGCTCGCCGTGGCGGAATGCCATGGGGCTTCCATTGATGAAGAAAAGGGTTTCGCCGCTCTCACCGGACACCCGGTTTTCCTTGGTCTGGCCGGACAGATGGATCCTCCGAGGGAGGAAGCAGCGGCCGCTGTGGCAGAATGCCGCCGGGCCGGCATCCGCGTGGTCATGGTGACTGGCGATCACAAAGGCACCGGTCTCGCCATTGCCCGAGCGCTTGGCATCGCTGGGTCAGACGACCGCGCCATGGATGGACGTGAACTCGAGGCCATGCGTGAGGCCGATCTCCGCGCGGCCCTTGAACACATTCCGGTTTTCGCGCGGGTCCACCCCGCTCAGAAACTCAGAATCATTGAAGCATGGCAGTCACGCGGCGGGGTCGTGGCCATGACAGGCGACGGCGTCAATGATGCTCCCGCGCTGGCACGGGCCGATGCCGGAGTCGCCATGGGCATCACGGGCACGGACGTGGCCAAGAACGCGGCAGGCATTGTGATTTCCGATGATAACTTTGCGACCATCGTGCGCGCCGTCGCCGGCGGACGCCTCGTCTATGGCAATCTGCAGAAAGTGATTCTCTTCCTGTTCACGACATCGATTGATGAAGTGGTCATTCTGCTGGCTGCGCTCATGGCCGGGTTGCCGCTGCCGCTCGTGGCGGTGCAGATCCTGTGGATCAATCTGGTGACCGAAGGGGTGCTGACGGTGAATCTGGTGATGGAGCGGAGTCATGGACGCGAGATGCAGCGGCCTCCGGTGCCGCGCGGCGAAGCTCTGGTTACTCCGATGATGCTGCGGAGGATGCTGATCATGGCGGCGGCTTCCGTGGCTTCCGTGTTCGGTTATTTCCTGTGGCGTCTCGGCACCGGCGTTTCCATCGAGCAGGTCCGCAGCGAAACCTTCACGGTGCTGGCGGTCACGCAGTGGTTCAATGTACTCAACTGCCGGAGCGAGACCGATTCCGTCTTCAGCCGTGGCTTTCTGCGGAACCGCTGGCTCGTGGGCGGATTGGTGGCGGGCAATCTCCTGCACTTTCTCGTGATCTACTCCGAGCCCATGAACCGGCTGTTTCACACGCGTCCCATCGATGCATTCCATTTTGTGCTCATCGGGGCGGTGGCGAGCCTTGTGCTGTGGGTCGAGGAAATCCGCAAATGGTGGGTGCGCCGCGCTTGAGGATCATGGCAAGATGGCGTCGTGAGCCAGCGTACTCTGCGCATCCATGAAGTTTGTCTTCCGCTCCCTGCTTTCCGTCACGGCGATCCTGTGCAGCGGCGTGCCGTCGCGCTCGGCTGATTTCGAAAAGGACATCCGGCCGGTGCTGGAAGCTCGCTGTTTCGATTGTCATGGCGAGGACAAGCAGAAGAACGGTCTGCGCCTTGATACGGTGCATGGGATTCTCAAGGGAAGTGATTCCGGAGAACCGCTCTACCTCCGCGGCAGCAGTGCCGACAGCCTCATTGTCCGCATGGTGACATCGGATGATCCGAAGCACATGATGCCGCCGAAGGGTGAGCGTCTCGCTCCGGAACAGGTGGCGGCCCTCCGTGCGTGGATTGATGCCGGGGCTCCCCTGCCAGGCGAAAAGGAAGCGGCGGCCTCGCTCCAGCTGAAGACCGATCACTGGTCGTTTCAGCCCGTGCGGCGGCCCATGCCTCGAATCGTTCCCGGTGTCCAGGCCCGCACGGAAATCGATCTTTTTCTGCTCGCGGCCCTGCGGGACAAGGGTCTGACTCCATCCGGCGAAGCCGACCGGAGGACACTCGTGAGGAGATTGTACCTTGTGATGCATGGGATGCCTCCGACTCCGGAGCAGACCGAGGCGTTTGTCACCGACGGCCGGCCGGATGCGTGGGAACAACTCGTGAAGGAGGTGCTGGCGAGTCCGCGCCGCGGCGAACGCTGGGCGCGTCATTGGATGGATGTGGTGCGCTACGCGGACACCAATGGGTTCGAGACGAACCGTGAACGCAAGACTGCCTATCATTACCGCGACTGGCTCATCCGCGCCTTCAACGAAGATATGCCGTACGATCAGTTCGTGCGCGCGCAGCTGGCAGGCGACGTCATGGGTGCCGATGCCGCCACCGGGTTTCTGGTCGCCGGAGCCTTTGATATCGTGAAGTCGCCCGACCCGAATCTTTCGCTCATGCAGCGGCAGGACGAATTGGCGGACATGGTCAATACGGCGGGAACTGCGTTCATGGGCCTGACGATGGGCTGTGCCCGCTGCCACAATCATAAGTTCGATCCGATACTGCAGAAGGATTATTATGCGATGCAGGCGGTCTTTGCGGGAGTGAATCATGGCGAGCGCCCCATCCGGCAGACCCTCAGTCCGGCCCAGGAAAATGAACTCGCCACGCTGCGCACGACGCAGGCCAGCCTGCAGTCGGAACTCGCGGCCCTCCGCAGACTGGCGGATCAGCCGGTGGCGACCGCGCAGGGGCTGCGACGTCCGTCGGTTAATCCGCGCGAGAACGAGGAAGTCTTTGCGCCGGTCGAAGCCGAGCGGGTGAGGTTTACGATCAATGCCTGCACGGGCTCGCAGCCCTGCCTCGACGAACTGGAAATCTACGATACGGCGGGCCGCAATGTGGCGCTCGCCGCGGGTGGAGCCAAGGCCACGGCCTCGGGTTCGCTGGCCGGATACCCGATCCACAAGCTCGAGCACATCAATGATGGCGTGGCGGGGAATGACCATAGCTGGATCAGCGACACCGAAGGCAGTGGCTGGGTCGAGATCACCTTGCCAGCGCGTGCCACCATCCGCCGCATTGTCTGGGGACGCGACCGCCATGGACGCTTTGCCGACCGCACAGCGACCGATTACCGGATTGAGGCCGCCATGGGAACCGATGCCGGGAAGCTGCTGGCGTCGTCGGCGGACCGCGAGCCGCTCAAGGGACAGGAAGCGCCCGATGCATGGCTGCAGAGGCTCGCTGCGGAAGATGCCGCGAAGGCGCGTGATCTGCTCAGCCGTCAGCAGCAGGCCGATCAGGCCATCGCCGCCCTCAGTGGTGGAAAGACCGCATGGATTGGCACCTTCCAGCAGCCACCAAAAACGCATCGGCTCTACCGCGGCGAACCCATGCAGCCCCGCGAAGTGGTGGCACCGGATATTCTTTCCGTGATGGGATCGCTCCAGCTTCCCGTGGACACGCCGGAACAGGAACGCCGCACGAAATTCGCCGCATGGATCACCGATCCGAAGCATCCACTCACGGCCAGAGTCATGGTGAACCGGATCTGGCACTACATCTTCGGTACTGGCCTCGTGAACACGCCGAGCGATTTCGGAGTCAATGGTGCCCGGCCCACCCATCCGGAGTTGCTCGACTGGCTCGCTGACGAGTTTGTGCGGAGTGGATGGTCCGTGAAGCACGTGCAGGGATTGATTCTGCAGAGCGATGCCTTCCGGCGGGATTCGGCACCGCGGCCGGATGCCCTCCAGGTCGATGGTGATGCCGTTTATCTCTGGAGATTTCCGCCCCGGCGGCTGGAAGCGGAAGCAATCCGCGATGCCATGCTGACAGTCTCGGGTTCACTGGATCTCACACAGCAGGGCGGCCCGGGATTCTACCTCATGGATGTCGTCGAGGAGAACGTCATGCACTACTTCGCGAAGGAGAAGTTCACACCCGCGGAATTTCGCCGCATGGTCTATCAGTTCCGCATCCGGCAGACCACGGACAGTGTCTTCAGTTCCTTTGATTGTCCGGATGGAGGACAGGTCATGCCGAAGCGGAGCCGCAGCAATACGCCGCTGCAGGCGCTCAATCTGTTCAACAGTTCCTTTGTGCTGCAGCAATCCGATCTGCTGGCGGAACGACTGCGCAAGGAGGCGGGGAACGATCCCGCGGCCCAGATGGAGCGGGCCTTCCGGCTCTTCTTCAACCGGCCACCCGACGACTGGGAACGCAGTCAGTCGGTCGCCATGATCGCCAAGGAGGGCCTCGTGTCCTTCTGCCGTGCCCTCTACAATGCCAGCGAATTCCTCTTTGTCTTCTGAGACCGTGCCGTCGTTACGGAGCGGACGCCGGGCGGTGGTCTGGGCGGTCCTGCTGAGTCTGGCGGTCTTTGCGGGGTCAACGTGGCTCCGCGGAGGGATCGGGGCGACGCCATACGAGACCACTGATTCCGCTGGGCGGACCATGGGATTCAATGACGTGTTCTCTGCGGAGCACTACGGGATCATTCTGCGGAATGCGTCGCTGCGGGCCGCCTGGGAACAACTGGGAGACGACGCGCCATGGGCCCCGCTGTGGCATCTGCTGCTGCTGCTGGCGCATGGGGTTCTTCTCTGGATGCTCAGGCGATGCGGTGCCCGGGCGATCCGGCTCTTTCTCGTCGTGCAGCCAGTACTGTTTTTTCTGGGGCTGCTTGGATTGATCGTTGTGCCCATGAGCCTGGCTGATCTGCTGTGGTTCCGGGCTTCGACTCGGGAGAGCTTCATCGATATTCCCTATATCGCAGTCATGTCGGAGGGGGTATGGCTCACGGTCTGTGCATTTGCGTGGTTCCGGCTGCGGAAGGAACCGGCCGGGAAGCCAGCCTGAGAGTCGGGCTCCGGTCTACGTGGCTGCGCCATGGAATTGCTTTGGATCGACGGAGGAATTCATGCCATGCCACACCATGGTAAAGTTTCCTCGATTCATGGTTCCGGCGCTCGCGCTTTTCGTTTCTGCGGTGGTCCGCGCTGAAGAAGTTCCGTTCCGGACAGTGGTGCGGAAGGCGGGCGATGAAGGGGTGCATACCTACCGGATTCCGGGTTTGGCCACGACGACCAAGGGGACGCTCATTGCGGTCTTTGATGCCCGCAACAAGGGCGGTGGCGATCTTCCGGCTGACATCGATGTCGGCATGATGCGGTCGGTCGATCAGGGAGCCAGTTGGAGTCCCATGCAGAGAATCATGGATTACGACGCGGCGGTGCCGGGATCGCGGGGGAATGGAGTGGGTGATCCTGCGGTTTTGGTCGATGCGAAGACCGGCACGATTTTCGTGGCCGCACTATGGTCGCAGGGGAACCGTTCATGGCATGGCAGCGGTCCCGGACTCACCCCGGAGGAAACCGGACAGTTTGTGATCAGCCGGAGCACCGATGACGGAGTCACGTGGAGCGCAGCCGAATCCATCACGCCGCAGCTCAAGGATCCGGCCTGGAGGCTGTGCTTCCAGGGACCGGGTAATGGCATTCAGCTGGCGAATGGAGCCCTTGTGTTTCCGGCGCAGTTCAAGGACGCCGCCAACGTGCCGCATTCGTGCTTCATCGCGAGCACCGACGGTGGCCGCACATGGAAGATTTCCACGCCGGCCATTCCCAGTCAGCCGCCGACCAGCGAAAGCGCCATCGCCGAGATTTCCGACGGATCCCTGCTGCTGTCCATGCGCGACGAAAGCAAGTCCGGGCAGCGGCTGTGGTCGCGCTGGGATTTCAAAGGCCCTGATCCACTGGCGGGCACGTGGTCCTCACCGCGGCTGCAGTTGCCCGATCCCACCTGCATGGCGAGTCTGATCCGGCATCCCTCCGGAGCGCTTGTCTTTGCGAACGCGGCCCATCCGAAGCAGCGGGTCGCCCTGACTGTCCGCGTGAGCCGCGACGGCGGCACGACATGGAATGACGGACGGGTCATCGAGTCGGGCGGGGCCATGTATTCGAGTCTCACCGTGCTTGCGAATGGCGATCTGGGCGTGCTCTACGAAAGCGTTCCCGAAAAGGGACTGGTCTTTGCACGGTTTCCGTTCGCATGGGTCGCCGATGCGCCTGCTGCGGTGAAGTGAAGCCTTGTGCGGCAGCCGAAAGGCCGGGTGTGGCAGGAGCGTTTGGAGAGGCCAACCATTCTGCGCCATGCATTCCCTGCTCGACCGCCGCCGCTTTCTGTCGCAGACCGTCTCCGGACTGGGTGGGATTGCGCTCACCCAGCTCCTCACGGCAGACCGTCTCATGGGAGCGGCACCGATCCGACCGGATATCAATCCGGCGAATCCCAATGCGGCCCGCAGGGCGCATTTCGTGCCGCGTGCGAAGAATGTTCTCATGATCTTCTGTTCCGGGGCTGTCAGCCAGGTGGATACCTTTGATTACAAGCCCGAGCTGATCCGGCATCATGGCAAGCCGATGCCTGGCGGCGAAAAGCTCATCACCTTCCAGGGCGAGCAGGGGAACCTGACAAAGAGCCCATGGGAATTCCGTCCGTACGGTCAATCGGGCAAGATGATATCCGATCTCGTCCCTCATCTCGGAGCGATCGCGGACGATCTCTGCTTCATTCATTCCCTGACCGGCAAGACGAATACGCATGGCCCTGGGGAGAACTTCATGTCGACCGGAAACACGCTGGATGCCTACCCGAGCATGGGGTCGTGGCTCACCTATGCGCTGGGCACGGAAAACGAGACGCTGCCGGCTTACGTGGCGATTCCGGATCCGCGTGGAGCCCCGCAGTCAGCTGGAAACTTCTGGGGTTCCGGCTACCTGCCGGCTGCCTTTCAGGGAACGGATTTCAATGCGACCCGTCCGGTGCGCAATCTCGCCCGTCCGGTGTCTGCATCACCGGAGAACGACCGGGCTACGCGGGAATTTCTGACGGCCCTCAACCGTCATCATCTGGAACGGTTTCCAGGGGACTCCGAGCTGGCGGCGCGGATTTCGAGCTATGAACTGGCGGCGCGCATGCAGTTGTCGGTTCCCGAGGTATCCGATATTTCGAATGAACCGGAGCACATTCTGAAGCTTTACGGTGCGGATGCGGCGGGCAATGCGGTGCAGGATCTCAAGGCGGCCTATGCGCGGAACTGCATTCTGGCGCGCCGTCTCATCGAGAAGGGGGTGAGATTTGTGCAGTTGTTCAATGGTGCCTACCAGACGGGAGGCGAAGGGGTGAGCAACTGGGATGGTCATAAGGTTCTCGAGGAACAGTACAGCAAGCACGGCGTGGTCATGGACCAGCCCACCGCGGCCCTTGTGACGGATCTCAAGCAGCGGGGCCTCCTCAAAGATACCCTCGTGGTCTGGTGCACGGAATTCGGACGCATGCCAACCTTCCAGAAGGGAGCGAGCGGACGCGATCACAACCCGGGAGGCTTCACCGCATGGATGGCCGGTGCCGGGGTCAAGCCCGGCATGTCCTACGGAGCCACCGACGAATTCGGCTACAAAGCCGTCGACCGCATCGCCACCGTCTACGATTTCCACGCGACCATCCTCGACATTCTCGGGCTCGATCATGAGCGCCTGACTTACTATCACAATGGACTGGAACGGCGGCTCACCGACGTCCACGGTCACGTGATCCGCGACATCCTAGCCTGATCACAGTCATCCGCGGGGGCGGCAGCTGAACCGCGCCCGGCCACGGAGTGCCGCTGATTATTTGGCTGCGGGGGCGGCAGGAGATGCCTTGATGGCTTCCTTGTCGCCGAGCTTGAGGGTGGGTTCCTTGGCTTCCTCGGAGATGTCGAGGGCGATCCAGTGGCCATTGAGGGCGTGGGCCGGAAAGCCGCAGGCGAGGGCGTATTCCCCTGCTTCGTCGGCCGTGAAGGTGAACGTATGCTTGCCGTAGGAAAGGCCCTTGATGTGATCCGGGACGGCTGCGCCTTTGAAGTACGGCTCCGGGACCTGCAGCTTCTTGGTGTCATCCTTTTCGATGACGATGAGGCTGTGGGGAATCGGGCTGGGATTGATGTAGGTGACTTCCACGGTCCAGTCCTTCGGAATCGTGTAGATGGCATTGCCCTTGGCGTAGCCATTGAAGTTCATCCCATAGTTTTCCGCGGTCCAGACGGCGACGACCGTCAGTCTGACCGTTTTCGGTTTGTCTCCGAGGCGCAGGAAGTCTTTTTCCGTGAGTCCTTCGATGAGTTCCTTCTTGAGGCCAGAGTCTGCGGCGTCTGCATGAGCGGCATGGGCCTCGTGCCCGCCATGACCGGCAGCGGGCGTTTCCTTTTCGTCGGCGGCGAAGGCGAAAGCGGAGAGAAAGAGAAGCGGGCAGGCGATTCGGAGCATGGGAGCAGGGGGGCAGGAGGGAATGAACGGGTGCAGGAGAACGGAAAGACGGCGGACCGCCTGTTGGTACTACTGCCGAGCGCGGTGGCAGAAGGCAACAGGCGGCCCGCACGGATTTCCCGGGGGATTGCCGGAGATTATTTCTTCTGGAGCGGTGCCGTGGCGGCTCCGGCCGGAACTTTGTCCGCAGGCACAAGCTTCCAGACGGCACCCTTTTCGTTTACGACCGGGTCGACCGGGCCGCCGTAGTTGGCGGTGGCGTGGGTCAGGTAGATGTTGCCCGCTTCGTCTTCCCCGCCGGAGGTCGGACGCAGATTCGTGTCGAGGTCGAGCATTTCCTGCATCTGCCATTTGCCGGCCGCGTCGCGCTTGAGAGCCCAGACTTTGCCGCTGCCCCAGTCGGCTGCATAGTAGATTCCGTCCATGGCTGGATAGTCCTTGCCGCGGTAGATGCCGAGGCCGATCACGCAATTCCCCTGATCGACGTGGCTGTATTCCGCGATGGGGAGGACGCCGACGCGCGGGTTGGTGGCATCGTCTTCAATGGGGAACGTGTGGCTGCCGCACATGAACTTCCATCCGTAGTTCTCTCCGCCTTTGCTGCCGGCCGGCTGGAGATCGATTTCCTCCCAATGGTTTTGCCCGATGTCGGCGATGAACATATCGCCGGTCTTGCGGTCGAAGCTGAAGGTCCATGGGTTCCGGATGCCGTAGGCCCAGATCTCGGGTTTGGCGAGGGGATGGATCTGGGAGAACTGCTTCTCACTGATGCCGAAGAGCGTCATTTGCTGCTTCGGAGTGAGGAACGGATTGTCCTTGGGAATCGAATAGGCCCGGTCCGGTGTGGAATTGTCCACATCGATCCGCAGCATCTTGCCGAGCCATGTGTGGAGGTCCTGACCGGCGCTGATGACATCGCCCTCCCAGCCGCCATCGCCCACTCCGATGTACAGATAGCCATCGGGACCGAACTTCATCTTGCCGCCGTGGTGATTGCAGTACGGGAAGTCGATCTGCATGATGACGCGGGCGGATTCCGGATCAAGACGGTCAGGATTCTTCTTGGAGACCTGGTATTCGGTGAGCAGGGTGGCTCCATTGAACCAGAGGTCGGCATAGCTCACATAAACCTTGCCGTTTTCCTTGAACTTCGGATGGAATTCGACCCCGAAGAGGCCTTCCTCAAGGAATGAACTGAGGGTTTTGTCGCGGATATCGAGGGCTGGCTTATCAAGGAGTTTTCCGTCCTTAATGACGCGGACGAGTCCATGGCGCTCGCAGACAAACAACCGTCCCGAGCCATCAGGCGGGGCCGTCACGTCCACGGGATCCACGAGTCCATCAGCCACCTTTACGAGGGCCAGCGGGGGAGCGCCCTCGACCTTGCCACCCGGCTGAGCGACCGGGTCGGCGGCAGTAAGCGAGAAGGGCAGCGAGGAAGCAGCGATCAGCGTAAGCAGATTCTTGTTCATTTCTTGGAGGGGGGAGGAATTGCGATCCGCGCGGCGGGATCGGCCATGGTTCTAGCGCTCCGGCCCCTTCCTTGGCAAGCCCTGCGATGACAGAAATCGCGGACGTCCATCCCGGCCGGGTGACCGGTAGATGACCTGCGGAAATCCGCTCCGCTGGCGGGACCTTCGACTGCGACGCAACGAAGCCTTCTGGAATAAGGCCCGCCGCCCGCAGGGGATTCCTTCACTAAGCCACAGCGCAGCCGCTCATCCACCCACCATGGCCTCCGGATCCGCTGCCGGGCCCGGTTTTTCAACAGGCTCCCAAGGCAGGCCCTGATGAAATTGCCGCTTTGCGGGGTGCGCAGCCGGGGTATCGGTCGGATTCAGCCGGCTGCCAAGAGTCCGGCACTGGTTTTATGCATCAGGTATACATTCGCACTTATGGCTGTCAGATGAACGAGCGCGATTCCGATCAGGTCGCGCAGATGTTTCTGGATCGCGGGGGGTATGTGGTGACGGAGGACGAGGGGGAAGCGGATGTGATTCTGATCAACACGTGTTCCGTGCGGGATCAGGCCGAGCAGAAGGCGCTCGGGAAGATGGGGATGATGGGGAAGTACCGCCGGGTGAAGCCGCATGTGGTTTACGGGTTTCTGGGGTGCATGGCGCAGAGCCGCGGGGAGGAACTGATCCGTGACATTCCGCATCTGGATCTGGTGGCCGGAACACAGAAGTATCACCGGGTGGTGGACTATGTGGATGCACTGCTGAAGCGGAGGCTGGAGCGTCAGATGGACGATGAGCGCTTCAGCATTGTGGATGTGGCCGAGGAAGAAGCGTCGCAGAACACGATCCGGGATCAGCGGCTCGAGGAGCAGCAGGCGACCGCCTTTGTGAGCATCATGCAGGGATGCAACATGAAGTGCACCTTCTGCATTGTGCCGTACACAAGGGGGGCGGAGCGCGCCCGGCCGATTGCGGAAATTGTGGAGGAAGTGCGGAGGCTCGCTCACGAGGGCGTCAGGGAGGTGACTCTGCTCGGGCAGATTGTGAATCGTTATGGCGTGCGGGAATTTCCGGTGGTGGGCGGATTGAGTCCGTTTGTGCAGTTGCTCGACGCGGTGCACGAGATTGAAGGAATCGAGCGGATCCGCTTCACGAGTCCGCATCCGATTGGGTACCGGGACGATCTGATTGATGCCTTCCGGCGGCTGCCGAAGCTCTGTCCGCACATTCATCTTCCGCTCCAGAGTGGCAGCGAGGCCATTCTGAAGGCGATGCACCGGCCGTACAGTCCGGGGCGGTTCCTCGAGATCTGCGGGAAGATGCGGGAGGCGCGTCCGGATGTGGCCATCACGACCGACATCATTGTGGGATTTCCCGGCGAGAGCGAAGCGGACTACGAGGCCACCAAGGCGGTGGTGCGGGCGGCGGATTTCGACAACGCATTCATTTTCCGCTACAGCAAGCGTCGGGGCACGCCGGCTGCGGAATTGCCGGATGCACAGCAGCTGCCCGAACGGATGAAGGAAGAACGGAATCAGGATCTGCTCGCGATGGTCAATGCGATGGCCAAGCCGAAGTACGAAAGGCTGGTGGGCAGCGAGGTTGAGATTCTCTGCGAAGGGTATTCGAAGTCAACCAATGAGAGGCTCACGGGCCGGACGCCGCAGAACAAGATTGTCGTGTTCGAGGGACCGCACGATCGGCTCAAGGGCCGGATTTTCCGGGTCCGGATCGATCACACGCACGGGTTCACCCTGTATGGGGATGCGGTGATGGCGGGTTGAGGTTGCCGCCGGGATGCTGCATGAGTTGGGGCTATGATGACGGCCCTCGCTGGATTTGTGTTCTGTGCGGCGCTGATTTTTCAATCCGGGCGCAGGCTTTCGCATTATGGTGACAAGGTGGCTGGTCTGCTGGGCTGGAGCCGCGGGTGGGTGGGTCTGGTGCTGATGGCCACGGTGACGTCGCTGCCTGAGCTGCTGGTGGGAATCAGTTCAGCGGCGTGGGTGGGATCTGCTGATCTGGCGGCGGGAGACATTTTCGGGAGCTGTGCCCTCAATATGGCGATTCTTGCGATGCTGGATGCCCTCGTGCCTGGGAAGAAGCCATTGACTGGGGTAGCCGCGGCGGGGCATGCACTGGCGGCAGCGCTGGGGGCTGTGCTGCTCTCGCTGGCGGGGCTTGCCCTGTTTCTGTCGCAGCGGGTTCCGGTGCTTCCGTGGGTGGGTCTGTCGAGTGTGGGGCTGGTGCTGGTGTATTTGGTGGCGGTGCGTCTGCTGCACGCGGGTGAGCAGAAGCGAGTGGCTGTGGAGCTGCCTTCCAGTGACGAGGGGGGTGGTTCGCGGACCGAAGTGCTGCCGTGGTTTGCCTTTCATGCGCTGGTGATTGTCGTCGCGGCGCTCGCCCTTCCTCAGTTTGCCGAGCGGATTGCGCAGGAAACCGGTCTGGGGAGGACATTTGTGGGGACTCTGCTGCTGGCGGCTTCGACATCGCTTCCCGAGCTGGCAGTGTCTGCGGCCGCGGTGCGGATGGGCAGCATTGACATGGCGGTGGGAAATCTGCTGGGGAGCAATGTCTTCAACATCCTGATTCTGGCCGTGGATGATCTATTCTACACGCGCGGCGTGCTCCTTGCAGACGCATCGCCGCTGCATCTGATTTCCGTTCTGTGCACGCTCATGATGTCGGCCGTTCTGACTGTGGGCCTGCTGTTTCAGCCTGCGGGCAAGCGCTTTCTGCTCGCATGGGATGCGCTTACCATACTGCTGATCTATCTGGGAAACATGGTGCTGCTGTACCGCCTCGGGGCGTAACAGCAGCAAGGGCGCCTGAGTCGTTCAGGGCGACGAAATCGAAAGCCGGAGGAACTGGCGGGGCTGGCTGGCGGAGACATGGACCGAGACCGATCGCGCGTGGGCCGGACCGGATTCTGTGGTGATGGTGTCCGCGGTGAGGCTGGTCATGGGCTGACCTGCGGAACTGCGGGCGACGGCTGACCAAGGACCATCCGGCGACGTGGCGGACGAGACGGTGAGGGTGATGTCGGAGCGGGATGGGAAGCGGCGAAATGAGATGCCGAGGGGATGAGCCGGCGTGGCGGTGGGGAGGATCTCGGTGGAGGGCGCGAGGGGGTTGCCTCCGAGGGCGTACTCCGTGAGATTAGGAAGGCCGTCGCGATCCGGGTCGGCAGCGGGACTGGCGTCGGCGGCTGCATCAGGCGATCCCCAGAACGCCATGCGCCAGAGGGCCGACGGCGGCGGCGACGTGAGGCCGCGGAGGATGAGTGGGTAGAGGTGCTGAGCGCCATTGGGGTCGCCTCCATTGTCCGCAATCAGTACGACCGAGTGAGCGTCCGAACCGAGGGCCGGCAGGGCTGGACCGAGGGCGATGCCTTCGAAGTTCCGGGTCGAGACCGAGCCGACATTGCGTTCCCAGAGGAGGGTTTTGGTGACGGCCACGTATGGAGTGGAGTCGAGGCTGGGGGCTTGACTTGTGTCCGTGGCGGCGGCGAAGCTGACGAGGTAGATGCGGTTGCGGAAGGAGGGAAGGAACGAAGTGCCGAGCGTTCGTTCGAGGACGAGGATCTGGCCATCCGGAAGTGCACAGAGGTCCGCAACACCGCTGCGCTCAAGGGAGGTCAGGGAACTGTCGAATCCGAAGGAATCGGTACGGTAGGCCCACTGACCCGACGGCTGAAGAGACTGATCGAATCTCTGGAGGCGGACGAGGGATCCGCTGCTGGCAGTGGAGAGAGCACTCTCCTGGGCGAGTGCTTCCTCATTGGCCGTCCAGAGGGTGCCCGCATTCCATGAACAGGATTCGAAGCCGAAGTTCTGGCGGTCGTTCTGGAGAATGACCGGGATGGGAAGGCTGCGGAGGAAATCGCCATCCGGGAGCGAGTGTTCGCGGAGGTAGCCACCGTCCGGCCATGCGCCTTCGTCGGAAACGAAGAACGAATTCCGTTCGCCGGACCATGCGATGCCCTCGAGGTCGTAGCCTGCGGCAAGGGTGAAAACCGCCGTCTGGCGGGCGCTGGTGATGTGGCCGCTGGCCGGGTCGATGGCGATGTCGAGCTCGGCTGTCCTGCGTTCCCCGGCGGCGTCGCTGATCGCGAGCCATGAATTGGCAGCCAGCCATGTGATGCCGCTCAATTCTCCCGTGGGGGCTGTGAAGCTGAAGACGCCCTGTCCGGGGTCGGTGATGCTGAGTTGGGCGTTGGCGGATGATGCGGCGATTAGTGCGGCGCAGGCGGCAGCGGGCTTCATCGCACAGTATTCAGCGGCGGCGGAAGCGCTCGAGTTTCCGGGAGACCATGTCCGAGAACTGCCGCACTTCCTCGAGGCCGGTGAGTTCGGCGAGCATGCCAAAGGCGGTAACCGAAGCCGTAATGGCAAGGCCGAGACCGACGGCGCGGCCAGTTTGGCCCAAGGTGCTCCAGTGCGGGGCAAGGGTGAAATTCCATGTGGCCCATGCGACGGCACTGAGGGCCGCCAGCGGCAGGAGGAGCCGGCCCGTGGAGGAGATCAGGCGCCGGGTTTCGAGGCCGCCGGTGAATTTCGCGAGGAAGAAGTAGAGGAGTACGAAATTGAGGGCAGCCACCGTGGTCGTGGTGAAGGCAAGGAACACGTGGTCCTTGCGGAGGACGTGAACGAAGACGTAATTCATGACCGCATTCACCGCGATGGAGAGAAAGGCTACGTACATCGGGATGCGGTTGCGGTCGATCGCCGTGAAGGCCGGTTGAATGATCTTGATGCAGGAATAGAAGACGAGGCCGATGGCATACCACTTGAGGATGGCAGCGGTTTCCACCGTTTCCCATGCAAGGAACTGGCCGCGTTCGTAGAGCACCGAAATGACCGGATGCGCGAGGAAGTAGAGGCCAGCGGCGCAGGGCAGGGTCAGGAATGTGACGAGGCGCAGGCCGCTGCCGATGACCTCGCGGAAGCGGGAACTGATGCCGTCCGTGGCCACGCGGGAGATCACTGGGATGGTGAGGGTGGCAACCGTGACCCCGAAGACGCCAAGGGGAAGCTGCATGAGCCGGAAAGCGACATTAAGCCATGAGGTCGGACCATTCTGGAGAGGCAGGGCCGCGGCAAAGCCGGTATTCACAAAGACATTCACCTGGACGGCGCTGCCTGCGATGATGGACGGGACCATGAGGCGGAGGACCCGCTGCACACTGCTGTCGTTCCATGTGAAATCCGGCCGGAAGCGGTAGCCGACCTTGCGGAGGGCGGGGATCTGCACAAGCAGCTGACCAAGGCCTCCGAGAAGGGTGCCAATGCTGAAGCCGATCATGCCATTGGCATCGAGGCCCTTGACCGAGCGGTCGTCGAGGATCCACGCGAGCCCGAATCCTCCGACGATGGAAAGAATATTGAAGCAGCTGCTCGCCATGGCCGGAATGCCGAAGACCTTCTTGGCATTGAGCATGCCCATGATGAGGGCGGCGAGCGATACCAGCATGATGAAGGGGAACATGATCTGGGTGAGGAGGACCGTGAAGCCCTGCTTATCCATGTTCCATTTATAGAGCAGCATGCCCACGATGGGTTTTGCCGAAGCGATGCCGATGAGTGAAATGATGCTCATGACGACGGCCGCCATGGTGAGCATGCGGTGAGCGAGGGCCCATGCCGTGGCATCGCCTTCCGTTTTCATCTTCTGACTGAAGACGGTGATGAAAGCCGTGGAGAGAGCGCCTTCTGCAAAGAGATCGCGCAGCAGATTCGGCAACCGGAAGGCAGCGATGAACGTGTCGCGGAGGCCCCCATTGAAGTACGAAGCGAACATCATTTCGCGCACGAGGCCGAGCACGCGGCTGCTCATGACGGCGAGGGCGACGAGACCGGTGGCCTTGGCCGACGCAGGCTTTTCGTCGTCGTGGTCTGTCGGTTGGCGGCTCATGGGTTGGTCGCAGGCCGGGCGGCGCGGCGGAGTCGTTCCATGATGGCAACCCCAAGGCCGCGGTCCGGGACCGGTTCCGCAATGATTTCGTCGACCCCGGATTCGTCGAGCTGGCGGAGCGCATGGAAGAAGCGGACAGCGGCTTCCGGCAGTTTGCCTTTGCCCGGGCTCAGCACGACCATGTGTTCCCAGCAGGAAAGACCAGCGGCACCGTCGTCGGGGTCGCCCCGGTAGCTGAGGAGACCATAGCGGCGTCCCGCGACCGGGCTGAAGACTTCTTCCGGCTCAAGGA
Source organism: Verrucomicrobiota bacterium (assembly GCA_039795165.1). Taxonomy (GTDB): domain Bacteria; phylum Verrucomicrobiota; class Verrucomicrobiia; order Verrucomicrobiales; family V1-33; genus V1-33. Next base: position 131,104 of record JBDKER010000007.1, read on the forward strand.
GGCGGAGAGGGGTGCGCGGTGCGTAGTGCGACGCCAGCATGCCCGGAGCTTCCGGGCTGTCCGGCTGGTCCGTTCCCGGAACCTGATTGGCGAACTCGACGCGACCGAACGGTTTGAGGTCGTCTTTCGTGATCGGTCCCGCGCGCAGCACGCGGAGAATCGGTTTGGGAGAACCGGGGAGGACCTTGACGATGGTCGATTCAAGGCCCGCGTGGCAGGCACCGCCATCAACGATGAGCGGGATGCGGCCGTCGAGTTCGCTGAGCACCGCGGCCGCCGAGGTCGGACTGATGCGGCCGAAGCGGTTGGCGCTGGGTGCGGCCAGCGGTCGCTTCAGGCTCGTGATGATGCGCTGGAAAATGGGATTGGCACTCTGGCGGACGGCCACCGTGGGAAGGCCCGCCGTGACAACGTCCGGGACGTCCGGGTTCTTTGGAAGGATCAGCGTGAGCGGCCCGGGCCAGAAGTGTTCCATCAACTGAAGGACCGTCGCCTCGGTCTCCGGAGGAATGCTCGCGATTTCCGGGAGCCTGCTGCGGTGGGGCAGGTGAACAATGAGAGGATCGAATGACGGACGTTCCTTGGCCGCGAAGATCTTCGCGACGGCCTCCGGATTCGTGGCGTCGGCGGCGAGTCCGTACACGGTTTCCGTGGGAAGCGCGACGGTTTCTCCGGCGGCCAGCAGCTCCACGGCGCGCTGGACCGTCTCCTTCAGGTGGTCGGGTCGGTCCGTGGTGGCGGTTTCAGTTTGCATGCGGATGGGGCGGATTTTCTGCACTGACAATCCTCAGGGAGCAAACGCGTTCCTGCATGCGGCAATGCCGCGTGCTTGCGTCGGCGGGGAAATGCCGTGATGGATGGAATGACGAGATGATGCAGGCACAAGGGAAGCCATCCACTGTTCCGCTCAATGTGGTCCTGATCGGGTTCATGGGCTGCGGGAAGTCCACGCTCGGGCCGCGGCTGGCCGAGAAACTGCGCTTCCGTTTTGTGGACACTGATCATCTCGTGGTGCGGCGGGCAGGGCGCAGTATCCCGGCGCTTTTCGCGGCTGAGGGAGAAGCCGGCTTCCGGAAGCGCGAATCGGCCGTGCTCGATGAACTCCTGGCAGGCAAGGGACGCATGGTGGTCGCAACCGGGGGAGGCATTGTGACCGTACCGGAGAACATTCCGAAACTGAAGCGCCTTGGCTGCGTGATCTGGCTGGACACACCGGAAGCGGCCATTTGGGAACGGGTTTCGCGGAATCAGGAACGCCCGCTGCTGCGGACGGAGAACCCGCGGGAAACCGTGCGCACCCTGCTCGAGGCACGACGCCCACTGTACCGCGCCGCCGCGGACATTGAAAGCGACAGCAGCGATCTGACCCCCGACGAAGCGGCCTACGGTCTGGCCGAGTGTGCCCGCATGCATTTTGCAGGATGGCGTCCGGCTGAAAACGGGTGATGCAGCCATGGCAGAGGAACCGGAGCATGAGGAAGCCGCGATGCGGAGGAGGCGGCTCCGTACGGTGGCGGCTGCGCTGGGATTCGACGAACTGCGGGTGGCGGCGGTGACGGGCCCGGCCGCGCAGGCCGGTCGTTTTCTGAAATGGCTGGAAGATGGCGCGCACGGCAGCATGAACTGGCTGGCAAAGGAACCGGGACGTCGGGTGGATCCCCGCGAAGTGCTGCCCGGCTGCCGCTCCGTAATCAGCGTGGCCCTCAACTATCTCCCTCCTGAGACCAACCATCCGCTGCGGGAGGGGGCACGCGGGAAATTTGCGCGGTACGCCCACGGAGACGATTACCACGGCATCATGGAAGCGCGTCTGCGCGATCTCGCGGCCGAGGTCGAAGCCCTTGGCGGAACCCATCGCTACTACGTGGACACTGGACCGGTGCTGGAGAGGGACTGGGCCAGTGCGGCCGGACTCGGCTGGAATGGGAAAAGCACCGTCCAGATTCACCGCCGTCTCGGCACATGGTTCTTTCTTGGCGAAATCCTGACAACTCTCGTTGTGGCGCCCGATGAAGCCTCGCGGGACCACTGCGGCAACTGCACCCGCTGCATGCTAGCCTGCCCGACTCAGGCCATCACGGCCCCGCACCGCATGGATGCGCGGCGCTGTCTTTCCTACCTGACCATCGAACACAAAGGAAGCATCCCCGAGGAATTCCGCAGGGCACTGGGCGACCGCATCTATGGCTGCGATGACTGTCTGGAGGTCTGTCCGTGGAACCGGTTCGCGGTGGCCTCGCGCGAGCAGGCCTTTGCCGCGCGGCCGTTTGTGCATGGCTGGCTCCTGCGGGAATTTCTTGAACTGAACGATGCCGGCTTCCGGGAACTGTTCCGGTGGTCCCCCGTGAAGCGGATTGGACGTCCGGCCTTTCTGCGGAACGTCTGCGTGGCCCTCGGAAATGTGGGCGGTCAAGACGACCTCGCAGCGCTGCGGCGGGCCGCCGAGGATCCCGATCCCCTCATCGCCGAACATGCCCGCTGGGCGCTGGCCGAAGTCGAAGCCAGGCTGCGGAGCCAGTGAGGCCCGGTACCGCCGCCGATTTCCCGTTGGCGGAAGCCAAGACTCCATGAGATCGCACGGCATGATTCCCTTCCGGAAGCTTCCACGGATTCTGCCGCCGCTGCTGCTGTGCATGATGGCAGGGGCGGACGACGAAGCGAAGAAATCGCATCCGCTGGTCGGCACCGTCGATGCCCGGGGAAATCTGATCCTGCACGTCTTCAGCGCAGCCAAGGACGCAGAGCGACCGGCTGCCCTTGTCAGCGATTATGGCGTCGTGCTCTGCCGATCCCGCGACTGGGTGCTGTTCGTGCTGGCCGACCGCGCAAGGCAGAGGGTCCTTGAGTTCACTAATTTCGGCGATTTCGAAAAAGCGCTCGCCGCCCTTCCGAAAGGCAGTGAAATCACTGTCTACGACCGCTGTCTGCTGCCCGAGTTCTACGACTTCTATCCCGTCCATGAGGAACTCGGGCAGAAATTCCGGCGCACCTGCGCCCAAAGGGGGCTGAAGGTCGCCGAAGACACCCGCACCACCTGTACCTGCACGGCCACCGCGCCTCCCGAACCCGCGAAGGCAGCGCCCGCAGGAAAACAATGAACCCGGACTCTGTCAGGGAACCCGCCAGACCGGACTCCAGCGGGAATGCCAGCTCCGATGCCGAATTGCTGGGCCGGATCGCTGAACTGCTCTGCGAATGTCAGGGCTTCCCGCGGGAACGCGTAACGCCGGAAACGACACTGCAGGGCGATGCCGGTATGGATGGAGACGACGCCCGGGAATTCCTCGCCGCCTTCGCGAGTACCTTCGATGTCAGTCTCGACGGCCTGCGGTTTGCCGATCACTTCAGCGAAGAAGGCTTTCCAGTCGCTGCAGGATTCCTTCTGATGATTGCAGGCATCAGCACCGTCCTCTGGCCATGGTGCCTGCCCGGTTGGCTCGCCGCAGCATGGTGGTGGCAACGCCGCTGTGCCCGGAAACGCCGGGAACTCACGGTGGCAGACCTCCTGCGGTCCGCGCGCACCGGGCACTGGGTGGAACCCGGCTGAGATGGCGCGGGTTCAAGTCGTGGCGGCGTCTATGCCTCGCTATCCACGCGGTACTGCGAAAGGTGCCGCAGCCGATCCCTCAGCGCTTCAAGCCGATGGAATGATTCGGACCCGCTTCTGCCGAGGATTTCCGGATTCCTCAGCAGGACCGACGTGCCTGTCATGCAGACCATGAGCATGCCCTTTCCGCCGCCCACTTCCGCGTAGTCAATGTCTGCGGCGATCACGGCGTTCGCCCCCAGATCAAGAGCCTCCATTCGGAGAATGCCTTTGCAGATGTTTTCCCCAGCCTTGATTTTCTCATTGTAGGCTTTCGATTGGGCACCGGCAATGTCCGTGAACGAAGCCGTGAACTCGGCAAACACGCCGGTGCCAGTGGTCGTCTGTGCAGTGACAAGCCCGCAGACCGTGTAGTCCCAGTGCAGCGGCGACTGCAGCGACAGAATCGGGATGCTGGCAAGATCCGCCTGAATCCTGCGCACTAGATCTTCCCGTTCCCTCCGAAGGCTTTCCTGGTGCTCCGCCAAAAGACCAAGGCCGCACTTCCCGCAACGATGCGTCGCCTGCGCCGGACTGTATTCATTGATCAGGGCCACGGCATCCGGCGGCAGGAGGGCATTCGATGCGAAGACGCCGACATGGATCTTCTCACCGCAGGCCGGACACTCCGTGACGCCTACCGCCGCTGCAGGTGCCGCTTCCGCAAACTGATACTCGTACAGGGGACGCCAGTTCTCATGCGACGCGTCGGTGACCAGTGTCGTTGACTTTATCATTCCAGCCCTGTGCAGACCCTTCAATTCCCCAGAAGACACCAGCCCCGCAGGCTGGCCGGACTCGTCCAAGTAATAGTACTGCTTCATGAGAATTGGTAAAGTCAATACACTTTGTATACGCAGCCATCAAAAATCGCAACGTTAAAATGCAATGGTTTCCCGAGCAAGAAAGCCAAGCAACAAACAAGCATTTGAAAACACGCCGCAAGCATGTGGACACGCAAGCATGTGGACAGACCTTTTGCGCCAGCACCAACAGCGCTACAAACAGTGTTAACGACTGAGGGGAAGCTACCCGCTACCTCCAACAAGCGGACGGACCTTCTTGCTGGTTTCTCCCGCGCCGTCGACGGCAGTTTTGCGACAAGCGGGACACAAGCATGTGGACAGACCTTTTGCGCCAGCACCAACAGCGCTACAAACAGTGTTAACGACTGAGGGGAAGCTACCCGCTACCTCCAACAAGCGGACGGACCTTCTTGCTGGTTTCTCCCGCGCCGTCGACGGCAGTTTTGCGACAAGCGGACAGGCCTTCTGGCTGGAGTTCAGCGGACGCGGGGAGCGACAGGAGCGACAAGCGAGAGCGACAAGCGGACAGACCTTCTGGCTGGAGGAGAGCGACAAGCGGACAGACCTTCTGGCTGGAGTTCATCCTACCCACCCACGAGGAACAGCCGACAAGCGGACAAAGCCGACAGGTGGACAGACCTTCTGGCTGGTGTTTTCAGCAAGCCGACAGGTGGACAGACCTTTTCCACGCACATTCTGGCTAGAGAGCGACAAGCGGACAGACCTTCTGGCTGGAGGAGAGCGACAAGCGGACAGACCTTCTGGCTGGAGTTCATCCTACCCACCCACGAGGAACAGCCGACAAGCGGACAAAGCCGACAGGTGGACAGACCTTCTGGCTGGTGTTTTCAGCAAGCCGACAGGTGGACAGACCTTTTCCACGCACATTCTGGCTAGGAGGGAAGCCGACAGGTGGACAGACCTTCTGGCTGGAGTTTTCAGCGGACGCGCATTTGAGGTTTGACTTTATTCGCCGCAAGACATACGGTAGTGCAATAATTATGGCCAAGCCACGCATCTTCATCGAGGAGGATTCCGAAG
>JBDKER010000008.1:0-128342 GCA_039795165.1 Verrucomicrobiota bacterium
AGGACCGCGGCGAAGAGCGGCCGGAGGGCTGGGGTCATCATAGATGGGAAGTCCGGGGCGGAGCCCGGGTGCTGGGTCAGGCCCGGCGGCGGCGGGAACTGCCGAGGGCGAGGGCGGCCGCCATGAGGAATCCGGTCGACGGTTCCGGGATGGCCGCGGTGAAGGAAAGGTCGTCCACTCCGAGGATGGCATCGAAGCCGACGGTGTCGCTGTCGCTCCAGCGGAGGAAGAGCGTCTGACCGGGGTCCCATGTGATGCCTGCGACCGTGGCCGAGACCGTGGTTTTCCATGCGGCGCTATTGCCGTCGCGGGTCCGGTCCGGGTTGGTATTGGAAGCGACTGCGAGCAGCATGTTTTCGGCTGGGCTGACCGCGTCGAGGTCCGCGAAGGGGATCATGGCGGCGCTGGTCAGGTAATCGGTGGCCGCGGGGCCGTTACCGGAGAGGCCGTAGGCGAAGGAGAGGCGGTCTGCGAGGTCGCCCGTGGGGCTGGCCTGCGACGTTCCCTGAACCGCCCAGATTTCGCGGCTGAAGGTGATGGTGAAAGCGGTGAGGGTTGCGCCCGTGTCATTGACGAAAGACGTGCCGACGGCACCGATGAACGTGCCGGAGGCCAGGGAGGAGAGGGCGCGGTCGGCGGGGTCGAGACCTGAAGAATAGAAGCGTCCCCCGGTGGACGGGGTGGCCCAGAGAGCCACGTCGGCAGTGCCGGTGCCGCCGCGTTTGGCGAGTTCCCAGTCGCTGACGCCGGGGATGGGGAGTTGGGTGCCGGTGGTGGCCGATCCTGGGAGGGTGACGGTTCCGGTGTTCGGGAGGGAATTGAAATCCTGGAAATACAGCCCGAGGGGCACCGTGTAGGAAATGGCGGCGCGGGAGGCGGCGGCACTGCAGAGAACGGCGGCGAAGGCGAGGCAGAACGACGATTTCACAGGGAGCCTATAACATTCGGAGAAACCGCAGGCAAGCCGCCGGGACCGACGATTTCGTCACGCAAGTCCGGATGGGGTGCCGGCGCTCAGGGAGTGGCAGCGTGGGTGTGATGCTGCCCGGTTCCCGGGGGGTGGCCGCAGGTGGAGTGTCAGGCTGGGTCCGGGTGCGGCGGATGGGCTTCCGCGGTGGTGGCGGCGGTGGCGGCGGGTTCCATCCATGCGAGGCCGCGTTCTTTGGCTTCCTCGCGTTCATCGGCTTCCCACTGGGCGCGTTTTTCCGGGGTGAAGAGGAGATTGCGGATATCTTCGAGGATGGCGTAGACGCAGGGGACGAGGATGAGGGTATTGGGGAGGTTGCTGAGGCAGCCGAAGGCGAGGCTGATGGCGCAGGGGATGAGGAATTTTGCCTGGATGCTGGATTCGAGGACGATGGGCATGACGCCGATGAAGCTGGTGACGCTGGTGAGCATGATGGCCTGGAAGCGGGCAGCTCCGCCTTCGCGGGCGGCTCCCGTGGCGTCCTGACCGCCGCGGCGGTGGCGGTTGACGTATTCGACGAGGACGAGGCTTTCGTTCACGACGACGCCGCTGAGGGCGACGATGCCGATCATGCTCATGATGCTGAGTTCGACTCCGAGGAGGAGGTGGCCGATGATGGCACCGGTCATGCCGAAGGGGATGACGCTCATGACGATGACTGGCTGGACGTAGCTGCGGAGGGGGATGGCGAGGAGGACGTAGATGGCGAGGAGGGCGAGGCCGCCGCCGACGGCGATGTCGCGGAGGTTTTCGCGTTGGTTCTGCTGTTCTCCTTCGAACGACCATGCGATGTCCGGGAAGTCGCGCTGGAGTCTGGTGAGGACGCCGCCGCCGTCGCCGTTGTCTGGTCTGGTGAGGAGGCCGACGACCATGTTGGCGTCGACGTCCGGGACATTGCGGTCGAGGTCGGCTGAGATGATGATACCGCGTTCGCGGCCGCTGCGGTAGATGGAGGAATATCCGCGGCCTTCCACTGGGGCGGCGACCGTGGAGAAGGGGATTTCCGAACCATCCGGGGTGCGGATGCGGAGGCTGGCGACATCTTCGAGCGAGCGCCGTTCTTCGCGTGGGTAGCGGACCATGACCTTGACTTCGTCGCGGCCGCGCTGGAGGCGCTGCACTTCTTCGCCGTAGAATGCCTGGCGGGTTTGGCGGGCGATGTCGGCGAGCCGGACCCCGAGGGATTCGGCGTCCGGGAGGATATTGAGTTTGAGTTCCCGTTTTCCGTCGCGGTTGGTATCGGTGATGTCGGTGACGCCGCGGATGGAAGCGAGTTCCTGTTTCACGAGGGCGGCGGCCTGATTGAGGCGGCTGATGTCGTTGCCGTGGACGAGGAGTTCGATGGCGGCTCCGGTGCGGGCGGTATTTTCGAGGAAGGTGAGTTCGACGGTGCCGGGGATGGGGCCGGTGAGTTCGCGCCATTTGGCGACGATTTCCTGGGATTTGATGCTGCGGGCCGAGGCGGCGATGAGTTCGACCGTGACTTCGCCGATATTGGAGGAATCGGCTGCGCCCGGGCTGAAGCCGACCTTGAAGGGCTGGGTGCCCACCGAGCTGAGCATGTGTTTGACGACTGGCTGGCCGTCGAGGCCCTTGAAGTGCTCGTTGAGGCGGTTGGCGGCTTTTTCGATGCGGTCGATGGCCTGCTGGGTGGTTTCGACGGCGACGCCGGCGGGCATGGTGAGTTTGGCGGAGATGACTTCCGCTTCCACGCGGGGGAAGAATTCGAAGGGGATCCAGCTGCCGAAGACGAGACCGATGACGCCGAGGAAGACGGCGGCAAAGGCGGCGACCGTGGCGTAGCGCCAGCGGATGCAGAATTCGACGAACGGCTTGTAGCGGCGGCTGACGAATGATTCGACGGCGTGGCTCATGGTGCGCTGGATGCGGACGATGAAGCGCACGATGGGGTTCATCTCCTGCAGGGGCCGTTCCGGTTTGAGGTGGGAAAGGTGGGCTGGGAGAATGAGGTTGGTTTCGATGAGCGAGATGAGGAGGGTCGGGATGACGACCCATGGGATATTGCGCCAGATTTTTCCGCCGACGCCTGTGACGAAGAGCATGGGCATGAAGGCGACGATGACCGTGAAGACGCCGAAGATGGCGACGACCATGACTTCGTAGGCTCCGCGCGGGGCGGCCAGTTTGGCGGGTTCGCCGGCGGCCATGCGGGTGTGGACATTTTCTCCGACGACGATGGCGTCGTCTGTGACGATTCCGAGGACGACGATGAAGGCGAACAGGGAGATCATGTTCACGCTGATATCGACCATGGGGAGGAAGATGAGACCGCCGGCGAAAGCGATGGGGATTCCGAGGGCCACGTGGAAGGCGAGGGCCGGACGGAGGAAGAGCGAGAGCATCAGGTAGACGAGCGCAAACCCCTGAAGGGCTTCCGAGATCATGAGTTCGAGCCGTCCCTTGAGGAGGAGACTGACATCGTTCCAGACCTCGAGGCGGACCCCGCGGGGGAAGAGTTGGGGGGCATCGGCGAGCCATTTCTTGACTCCGGCGGCCACCTTGAGGGTGTCCTCGTCGCCAGTGCGGAAGACATTGATGACGATGGCGGGGCGGCCATCGAAGCGGGTGAAGAGGTCGATTTCCTCGAAGCCGTCTTTGACCGTGGCGATATCGCGCAGGAGGAGGCGGCTGCCGTCCGGGCGGGTCACGACCGAGATTTCGTTGAATTCCGGGGCTGAGTATTTGCGGGCCTGGGTACGGATGAGGATTTCGCCGGCTCCCGTGCGGACCGAGCCACCGGGGAGGTCGAGCGACGACGAACGGACGGCATTGGCGACCTGATCGAAGGTGAGGCCGTGGCTGCGCAGGGTATCTTCGCTGACCTCGATGGAGATTTCGTGTTTCCGGACTCCTGAGAGTTCGACCTGGGTGACCTCCGGGAGGGCTTCGATGGCGTCGCGCACCTGTTCGGCGATGGCGCGGAGGTTTTTGTCATCGGTGCCCTCGGCGCTCACCGTCACGCTCATGATCTGAGACTTGATGGGGATGACCTCGATGATGGGTTTCTCGGCATTTTCCGCGAGGTTGCGGATGCCATCGACGCGGGCTTTGACGCGGTTGGCGACTTCCTGTTCATCGAATTCCTCTTTGACTTCGATGATGACGACGCCGGTGCTTTCGTTCGAGCGGCTGGTGAGTTTCTTGATGCCGTCGAGGGTTTGGACGGCTTCTTCGACGGGGATGCAGACGCCTTTTTCGACTTCTTCCGGTGCGGCGTTGGGGTAGGGGATGGTGACGGCGATGATGTTGGTGGTGACCTCCGGGAAGATTTCCTTGCGGAGGCGGAACCATGAGAGGAGGCCCACGGCAATGAGGGCCCACATGAGGAAATTCGCGGCGATGTGGTTCCGCGACCACCATTGGATGAGCGAGCGCATGGTGGTGGGTCAGGGGGTCGCGGGGTCGGTGGTGACCGGGCGAACGGCCATGCCTTCGGTCATGACGGCGAGAGTGGTCGCGAGGATCTGTTCGCCTGGCTGGACGCCTTCGGCGAGGAGGACATCGTCGCGCGTGGTGCGGGCGATGCGGACGGGGCGGAACGAGAGGTGGTGATCCGCGCTGCAGACGGCGACGCGGTCGCCTGCGAGCAGCGAGCGGCGGGGAAGCCGGATGACCTTGCGGAGGGTTTTGCCTGGGAGGGAAGCATTCACGTAGAGTCCCGGGGCGATGAGGGGGTCGTTCAGGCTGCTGGCGTCAAACTCCGCGGTCACGGGCAGCGTGCGGCTGGCGCGGTCGATTTCCCCGGCTGTGCGGGTGAGGGCGGCCTTGATTTCGACGGAGCGTCCGCCGGCGGTGGCGGTGAGGGTGACTGGGGTGCCTTCCGGTGATTCGAGGAGAGTGAAGTCGTCGAGTGGGAGGGGGAGCCGGACCTGGAAGCGGTCTGTGGCGTAGAATTCGGCGAGGGCGGCACCGGGGGCGGCCCATGAGCCGACATTGATGAGGGTACGGAGCATGCGTCCGTCGAAGGGGGCGCGGACGACGGTGCGTGCGAGATCGCGTTTGGCCTTTTCGATGGCGGCATTGCTGGCGGCGGCGCGGGCGCGGGCCGCCTTGAGCTGCGGGGCGCGCGTGACGAGGTCGCTTTCCGGGTTGCCAGCGGCGAGTTTCTTCCAGTCGCGCAGGGCTTGTTCGGCGCGGGCTTCTTCCATGCGGACCTGCATGGCAGCCTCTGCGGCGGAGGCTTCGGCATTGGCCACGGCGGCGGCATAGTCCGCTTCATCGAGCCGGAGGAGTTCGTCGCCTTTGCGGAAGTGGGCTCCTTCCCGCCATGCCGGGCTGACGCTGGCGACGCGTCCGGCAACTTCCGCGGCGGCGCGGGTCTGGGTGATGGCTTCGATGACCCCCTGAGACTGGAGGGTGACGGGGTAGTCGGAAGTGGTGGCGGTGATCAGTTCCACATCCGGCATGGGAGTCTGGATGGGGGCCTTGTCGGCTTTGCGGCCGAACTGGACGGCGGCCTTCATGGCGGCGGCACCGATGCCGAGGAGCAGGAGGGGCAGGAGGATGCGTCCGGCGAGGGTGAAGCTGCGCGTTTGGGGTGGCGTCGACATGAGAGAATGGGAGCGTGGTGCAGGAAGTGTCTGACTGCAAACGCTGGGGCCGTGGTGCCTTGAAAGCAGAGCAGGGATTCTCCGGAGGCCGGAGAATCCCTGCGATGGCTGGTACCTGAGGAAGCGGGAGGTTTATTTGCTGCCTGGGGTGGGGGCGCGTGGTTCCGGGGCGCGGGAGTTGATTTCCGGCAGCCTGACGGTGCCGGGTGGCATTTCCGGCGACGGGAGGCGGACGAGCAGCCATGTCTGGGTTTGTTTTTCGCCGAAGTGGACGAAGACGCTGGCGGCGTCGTAGGTGAGGCTGGAGACGCCGGTTTCGTAGACCGTGCCGGTGTTTTCGCCGATGTGCCATGCGGCGCGCTGGGTCTGTGGGTCGATGCGGCCGACGATGGGTTGGTCTTCGCCGGTCATGACATTCTTGTAGGCGCCGGCGATGATGCCTGTTTTATCCGAGGAGAGCTGGAAGAACATGACGGCGTCGCCTTCTTCCTGCTGGGTGAGGGCCCAGACGCCGAGGGGGAGCCATGTTTCCGGCTGGCCTTCCTGGGCGGGTTCCGGGACTGGGTAGGTTTCGACGGGAGGGGTGGCGAGGGCGATGGTCTGGCGGCGGTGTTCGGTGGCGCTGCCTGCTTCCCGGCCATTCATGATGATGACATCGCCCTCGATGATGATGTTGGTGCCGGGGTCGTAGACGATGGGCTGCTGGGGCCATGTGGGACCGTAGAAGGTGGTGTAGACCGGGTAGGTGACTGGGCGCCACCACCACCATGGGGAGAGGACGGCAGCGGTGACGGCGACGGCGGTGCGGGCAGCGGCGACGCCGCCCCACCAGCAGGAACCCCACCAACCGGCATTGAAGTAGTAATCGTGGTAGCCGTAGCAGCCTGTCCAGACCTGGCGGCAGCGGCCGCCGCGGTAGGCGTAGATATCGCCGCACCAGCGGTTGTAGTCGCCGCTGCCGTAGCGGCCGTACCAGTTGCGGTCGCCGTAGTGGGTATTGATGCTGTTCCAGCTCTGGTTCTGGGTGATGTTGAAGTTGTTGATGACCGTATTGTTGTTGACCTGCCAGTTATTCCAGTTGTTGCCGATATTGTTATTGACGTTGTTCCAGTGATCGCCCCAGTCCGGGCGGTTGCTGTTCCAGCCCGGCCGGTTGTTCCACTGTGGCGGATTGATGTTTGGGCGGTTGCCGGGTCGGTTGCCGGGTCGGTTGCCGACGTTCGGGCGGTTGACGTTGCCGGGGAGAGTGGTGGGGCGGTTGCCGAAGTCGGGTCGGTCCGGTCTGGGGGCTGGGCGGGTGAGGTCGCCGGGCCGGGAGAAGTTTCCGGGGCGGTCGGCCACGCTGGGCCGGTTGATATTGCCTGGGAGGGTGGACGGTCGGTTGGCGAAGTTGGGCAATTCCGGTCGTGGGGCAGGCTTCGTGAGATTGCCGGGTCGGTTGAGGTTTCCTGGCAGTTCCGGTCTGGGGGCGGGTTTGGTGAGGTTGCCCGGGAGAGTGGAGGGTCTGCCGCCTGTGCCTGGGAGGGTGATGGGTCCGGTCGGGCGGTTGATTTCCGGCCGCGGGGCTGGCTTCGTGGTGGGGCGATTGATTTCCGGCCGTGGGGCTGGTTTCGTGGTCGGTCGATTGAAGCTTGATCCGCCGCCCTGGTGGGGTCGGTCGAAGGAGGGCCGTTCGGCTGGGGCCGGTCGGGTGGTTGGTCTGGGGGCGGGTCGGCTCTCCGGGCGGGGGGCGGGACGGCTGATGGAGGGTTTGCTGTGGGAGGAATGGCTGGGCGCTGGCCTTGGAGCCGGCCGGGATTCCGGTTTCGGGGCTGGTCGGCTGACGGAGGGCCGCGACGCCGGAGCTGGCCGCGAGAGGCTATGGCCTCCGGGGGCTGGGCGGGCGGCACCGCGGGCGTCGGCCGGGCCTGCGGCGAGCAGGGCGGTGGCGAGGCCGGTGAGGAGAGAGAGGAGTGGGCGCATGGGGTGAGCCTTGGGAAGGGGTGTTACTTGGTGACCCGTTTGATGGTGATGGGGTCGAGGTTCGGGAGGGTCTGATCGCCGATGGAGCGGTTGGCGGCGGTCCATGTGAGTTTGTCCTTATCGGCGATCGTGAGGGTGATTTCCTCGCCGCCGACGGTGCCGTCTGGGAGGACCGTGCGGCTGAGGATGAGCCAGCGGTTTCCGTCCGGGGTCCATGTGCGTTCCGAGAAGCTGCCATCTGATTCGAAGACCCACGAGCGGATGTGTCCTTGTTCGGCGTCCCAGCTGATGATTTCGGTTCCCTCGCTGGCTTCCGAGTCGTCGGTGCCGGCGATGCTGAAGGTACGGGTGATGAACTTGCCCGAGGCGGACCATTCGAGGGTGCTCAGGTTGGCTGGGCCATCGCCTTCGGTTTTCCATGAACCGATGAGGTTGTCGAGGGTACTGAGGAGGGAGGGGCTGGCGGGGGCGTCGTCGTTGTCGACTTCCGTGAACTGGAAGATCTGCCATTTGGCGTCCTTTTTGACCTGGACGGCGGTGTAGTTTCCGCTGGCGGTGGTGCCGTCGGCGTCGGTGATGGTGGCGGCGGCACGGAGGGAGACGACATCCGGGGCGATGCGCCGGACCGATTCGAGGGCGATGTCGATGGTGCGGCCCTTGGACGATGCGAACACATTCCTGAGGAGGGCTTCGATGGCGGGGCGGCCGGTGGTGGCGGCACCGTCTGTGTCGATCCATTCCGCATCGTCCGAGAAGAGGGCCGCGAGGGCGGCGCTATCGCCCTTGTTGTAGGCTGCGGTGTAGGCCGCGATGGTTTCGCGGACGGCGGCTTCTTCCGGGGACACGGCAGCCGCCGCAGCTGGGGCCGGGGCGTCCTGGGCGGCGGAAAGGGCGGGCGACAGCAGAGTCAGAACGGCAGGGAGGAGGAGTCGGGCTTGCATGGGTTGGTGGGCAGGGTGGAAAGGTGAAGGAAGGCGCGATGATAGGGGGACACCCTGACAGATCGCAATGGTGAAATCCGGAAGGGAAAGCAGCTGGGCCGGTGATTTTTCTGCGTTGCGGAGCAGGGATGGCGGGCGTAAATGAAACTGAGACCCGTTCTCAGAACCGATGTCAGAATTCCCTTTCACGAACGAAAAGCCGGCCTGTGAGGAAGACAGCTGTGTGTGCCGTCCGTTGTCGGAGGTGCGGCGTGGGCAGCGGGTGGTGGTGCGGCATCTGCGTGGGGAGGCGGGCGATTGCCGGCGGCTGCGGGAGATGGGGTTCTGTGAGGAAGCCGAGGTGGAATTGGTTTGCGGGGGGCCTGCGGTGCTGGCGCAGGTACGGGGGTCGAGGGTTTGCCTGAGTGGGCGGATGGCGGAGGCGGTGCTGGTGGCTGCGGTTGCTGGCGGGAACTGACAAGCGATGAAGGCTGAGCGTTGTCCATTGTCGCGGCTGGTGGCTGGGGAGGCTGGGGTGATTGTGCGTTTGCCTGAGGGATCGCCGAGTCTGATCCGGCTGCGGGAGATGGGGTTGCTTCCTGGGACGAGGGTTGAATTTGTGAGGCGGGCTCCGCTGGGGGATCCGGTGGAGATCAGTGTGCGCGGGGCGTTGCTGTCGCTGCGGGATGCCGAGGCCTTTCTGATTGAAGTGGAGCGGCAGCCATGAAGAGCGTGGGGTATGGGGAAGGGATGGTGTATGCGCTGGTGGGGAATCCCAACTGCGGGAAGACGACTTTGTTCAATGCGCTCACGGGATTGCGGCAGAAGGTGGGGAACTATCCCGGGGTGACGATTGAGCGGAAGGAGGGGGAATTCTTTTCGCAGCATGGGGTGAGGCTGCGGGTGATTGATCTGCCGGGTGCTTACAGTCTGAATGCGCGTTCGCCTGACGAGGCGATTCTGCGGGATGTGCTGCTGGGTCGGCGGGTGGACACGCCGCGACCGGATCGGATTGTGTGTGTGGTGGACGCGTCGAATCCCGAGCGGAATCTCTATCTGTTCACGCAGGTGCTGGAGCTTGGGGTGCCGGTGATTCTGGTATTGAACATGGTGGATGTGGCCGAGCGGAACGGGCTGCGGTTTGAAGTGGAGCGGCTGGCTGAGCGGTTCGGGGTGCCGGTGATTCCGATGGTGGCGAGTCAGCGGAAGGGGTTGGTGGAATTGAAAGTGGCGATGAGCCGGCAGGATCTGCCTGCGCCGCGGCCTTTGCTGGATGCGATGCCGGTGCCGGTGCGTGGGGCCCTTGTGCGGGCGCGGGAGAATCTGGCGGCGACGGGTGTGGTGGCGGCGACGGCGACTCCGCTGGAGCCACTGTATCTGATTTCCGGGCATGATCCGACGCATTATGGATTGAGCGACGGGGCGGTGGCGATCATCAGGCAGGCGCGGGATCAGCTGGAACGGGAAGTGCCTGGCTGGGAGGATCGGCTGGTGGCGTCGCGGTATGACGCCATTCATGGGGCTCTGGAGGGGATTGTGAGGCGGCCGGAGAATGCATCGGCTACGCTGACCGACCGGTTGGACACGGTCCTGCTGCATCGCTGGTGGGGGTGGCTGTTTCTTGCGGGGACGCTGGGCTTTCTATTTTATCTGATTTTCTCTGTCGTGGAGGTGCCGGTGGGATGGATTGAGGAAGGGTTTGCGGCGCTGACGGATCGGGTGGTGGGAACCGAGGGGCGGGCAGGCTGGATGGCCGAGGGGGATCTGCGGAGTCTGCTGACGGATGGGGTGCTGGCGGGGGTGAGCGGGGTCCTTGTATTTCTGCCGCAGATTCTGATCCTGTTCTTCTTCATTGGGTTCATGGAAGACACCGGTTACATGGCGCGGGTGGCCTTTCTGATGGATCGAATCATGAGCCGGGTGGGTCTGACCGGGAAGAGTTTCCTGCCGATTCTGGGATCGCATGCGTGTGCGGTGCCTGGGGTGATGGCGGCGCGGACGATTGAGAGTGCGCGGGACCGGCTTATCACGATACTGGTGGCGCCGCTGGCGGCGTGTTCTGCGAGGTTGCCGGTGTATCTTCTGCTGATTGCGGCGCTGGTGCCCGGGCGGGAGGTGCCTGCGCCGATGAAGGCGGCGGTTCTGACGGGGCTCTATGCGCTGGGGGTGGGCGGGGTCTTTTTCTTTGCGTGGCTCTTCAACCGGAAGCTGCTGCCGGGAGCGCCCTCGGCGATGATTCTGGAGCTTCCGGCGTACAAGCTGCCGTCGTTTGGGAACATTGTGCGGCAGATGTGGAGCCGGGCGTGGATGTTCATCCGGCGGGCGGGCACGGTGATCCTGGGGCTATCGATTCTGCTGTGGGGGGCGTCGACTTATCCGAAGCTGCGGGATGCGGATGGGAATGTTTCCGGGGATCGTTCGGCGGCGCTGGCCTACAGTGCGGCTGGGCGGCTGGGGCATTTCATTGAGCCGGTGATCCGGCCCATGGGTGCTGACTGGAAGATCGGGATTGGGCTGATCTCGTCCTTTGCGGCGCGGGAGGTATTTGTGAGCACGATGAGTGTGATTTACAACGTGGAGGCAGGTGACGACGAGGAGGGCGGGGCGATGCGGCTGCGGGATCGGCTCGCGGGGGAACGGCGGGCGGATGGGACGCCGGTTTACACGCCGGCGCTGTGTGTAGCGCTGATGGTATTCTTTGTCTTTGCGATGCAGTGTCTCAGTACGATTGCGGTGGTGCGGAGAGAGACGCAGTCGTGGAAGTGGCCCATATTTCAGCTGTGCTACATGACGGGGACGGCGTGGCTGCTGGCAACGGCGGTGTATCAGGGCATGCGCCTGCTTTTCTCATGAACCCGGACGACTGGCAGAGTGTGGCGGCGGCGGCGATTGTCCTGCTGACCCTTGGGATTTTTCTGTACCGACTCGTGCGGGGACGGGCGAAGCGGGCTGGTCCCTGCGGGTGCTCCGGCTGTGGCGTGCCGGGGACTCAGACCCAGGTTGGGAGGTCGAGGTCGAAGGGTGGGATGGGAATGACGTAGCAGGTGCCGTCGTCATCGCGGGCGAAGTAGGCCCCTTCGGCGCGGCTGTCGTGGCTGACCGTGTGGGATGAATTGTAGGGGAATTCGCCGCCGGGTTCGAGTCGGGGGAATTGACCGACGACGCCATCTCCTTCGACGACGATGACTTCGCCATTCTTCTGGGTGACTACCCATTTGCGGCCGATCACGGTGACGGTTTTCTGGGAACGGTTCCGGATGGTGATGTAGTAGACGAAGGGGAAGGGTCGGTCAGGCGGGGCGGTGGCACCCGGCATGTAGACGACATCGTCGACGCAGGCTTCGAGTCCCTGCAGTTCCTTGAAGTGTTGGTTCACGCGAGGGCTAGTGTAGGCAAGGGAGCGCTTGAGGTCAAAGGCATCCGGCAGGATGGGAGGCGGCTATGAAAGCGACTGCTGTTAGTGTGCCGGTGGCCATGACTGTGGCTGGGAGTGATTGTTCGTCCGGGGCCGGGCTGCAGGCCGATCTGAAGACCTTTTCAGCTTTTGGGGTGTATGGGCTGACGGCGGTGACCTGTGTGGTCGCGGAGATCCCGGGGAAGGTGACGCGGATTCAGCCGGTGGGGCGGCCGGTGCTGGAAGAGCAGCTGAGGTTGCTGCTGGGAGGCTTTCCGGTGGCTGCGGTGAAGACGGGCATGCTTTTCAGCCGTCCGCTCATTGAGGCGGTGGCGGTGGCCTTGACTTCGCAGGACGGTGGGAGGCTTCCGGCGCTGGTGGTCGATCCGGTGATGGTGGCGACGAGTGGGGATCCGCTGCTGCAGCGGTCGGCCGTACGGGCCTTTGAGCAGCGGCTCTTTCCGCTGGCGGAGGTGATTACGCCGAATCTGGACGAGGCGGCGGTGCTGCTGGGGAGGGAGGTGCGGTCAGCGCGCGAGCTGGAGCCTGCGGCGGCGGAGCTGCGGGACCGTTATGGCTGTGCGGTGCTGCTGAAGGGTGGTCATCTGCGGGGGAAGACCGCGGTGGATGTGCTGGCGGACGGCGAGGGGACTCTGCGTCTTGAAGCGGACTATGTGCACGGGGTCGAGACCCATGGGACTGGCTGCACGTATTCCGCGGCCATTGCTTCCGGCATTGCTCAAGGGAATTCTCTGCGGGCTGCGGTGGCAGGAGCCAAGGAGTACGTGAGCAGGGCCATCGGGCAGCCGTTCCGCTGGGGTCGTGGAGGGCAGCGGATTGATGCTCTCAATCACTTCCGTCAGGTGGCCGAGTGAGCCGGGATGGCCGGCTGCGCTGAGGGCTGGTAGTCGAGGAAGTCGACTTTTCCGGTGCGGACATCGTACATGGCTCCGACGAGGAGAACCGAGCCGGCTTCGACCATGCGGCGGATGCCCGGGCTGGATTCGAGGATGTATTCCATGGTGCGGCGGACATTCTGGGCGGCGACGATGTCGGCGAAGGCGGCGGGATCGAGGCCGGCGGATTCAGGGCGGTCGGCGATGTCGTGGACGGCGCGGCCGATGCGGTTGGTGAGGGCGGCGAGGTGGGTGCAGCCTGTGGCTTCAGCGGGGTCGAGGTTCTTGCGGATGAACTCGCAGGCGGCGGCTACGGCTCCGCATTTGGTGTGGCCTTTGACGACGATGACCTTGGCACCGGCGACCTGGCAGGCGTATTCCATGCTGCCGAGGACCTTTTCCGCGGCCACATTGCCTGCGATGCGGATGCAGAAGATATCGCCCAGGCCGAGGTCGAAGATGAGTTCGGTGGAGGCGCGGGAGTCGATGCAGCCGAGTACGACGGCGAGCGGGTGTTGTCCGGCCGCGGTGACGCCGACCTGGCGGACGAGGTCGCGATTGAGCCGTTTTCCGGCGACGAAGCGGTCATTGCCTTCCTTGAGGAGTTGGAGGACCGCCTGGGGGGTGGCCTGGTGCTGGACATCGCGGGTGGTGACGTCGACGTATTGGATTTCGTCTGCGACGGCGTAGCGTTCCTGGAAGCCGATGGTGCTGACCTGGATACCGCGGGCCGGGGCCTGTTCATTGCGGAAGAGGCGGATGATTTCGAGGATATCGGGGTCGATGTAGTCGGTGGTGCGGGCGTCGAGGACGACGTGGCTGCCCTTTTCGAAGCCGGCGAAGGCTCTGGCGAGGGCGGCGCGGTTGAGGAAGGTGACCTGATTGGCGAGTTCGAGCCGGGTCACGGGTCCGCCGACGTGGGCTTCCCTGACCATATGGAAGCCGCGCTGGAGGTTGCTGTAGAGGATGAAGCAGGCGCTTACGATGAGGCCGATGATGATGCCTGTGAGGAGGTCCGTGAAGAAGATGGCGACGATGGTGACGAGGAACGGGATGTACTGGCTGCGGCCAGCACGGAACATGTCGGTGAAGAGCGATGCCTTCGCGAGTTTGGCACCGGTGACCACGAGGATGGCAGCGAGGGCGGAGAGCGGGATCGTGTTGAGGAATCCGGCCAGGAAGACCATGCTCGCGGCTAGGAGGACGCCGTGGATGATGGCCGAGCGGTTCGAGACGGCTCCGGCATTCACGTTGACCGAGCTGCGGACGAGCACCGAAGTGATGGGCATGCCGCCGATGAGACCGCAGACGAGGTTGCCGGCTCCCTGGGCGAACAGCTCGCGGTTGGGGGGGGCGATGCGCTTGAGGGGGTCGATTTTGTCGGTCGCCTCGAGGTTGATGAGGCTTTTGAGGGATGAGAGGATGGCGAGGGTGATGGCCGTCTGCCAGACGGCCGGGCGGGCGAGGGCGGAGAGGTCGGGCCAGTGGAAGATGGATTCGCCGCCTCGGATGGAGGGAACCGAGACGAGGTGGCCACCGGAGATAGCGAGATTCGGGGCTGTGCGCTGGAAGATGGCGTTGAGGGCGATGGCGATGGCGACGACGAGGAGGTGGCCTGGGATGAGGGCTTTCCGCAGCGGGGTGAATTCCCATGCGATCATGATGGCGAGGCAGATGAGGCCGACGAGGGCTGCGCCGGTGTGAATATCGCTGAGGGAAGCCCAGATTTCCGAGAGGGTGTTGAGGCCGTCGCGCTGGAGGAAGGCCATGTCCCCTTCGAAATCCGCGTCGTGTCCGAGCAGGTGGGGGATCTGCTTGAGGATGAGAATGAGGCCGACGGCGACGAGGAGGCCTTTGGTGACGTTGGTGGGAATGTAGTCGGCGAGCAGACCGGCCTTGAGCATCCCGAAGGCGATCTGGAAGATGCCGGACAGGGCTAGGGCGGCGAGAAAGGCTTCGAAGGAACCGACGCGGGCCAGTTCTGCGAGGATGAAGGCGGCGAGTCCGGCGGCGGGGCCGGCGACGCTGAACTGCGAACCGGAGATTAACCCGACGACGATGCCGCCGACGGCACCTCCGATGATGCCGGCGGTGGCGGGAACCCCGGAAGCGAGCGCAATGCCGAGGCAGAGCGGTATGGCCACGAGGAAGACGATGAAGCCGGCGAAAGTGTCGCGGAGAATGGGAACGGCGGGACTCTGTGAGGTCGAAGTCATAAGCTGCGGCAAAGAACGCCTGCCGTGGAGCGGCGGATTCATGAAATTTGTCTCAGTGACGGGTGGTTTTTGGCTGCAAAGGTGTCGGAGGTGGGGAAACCGTTGCGTCTCTGGCGGGAGAGTGCATAATCGCGGCCTTTTCCCGAACTGTGCTCCGTTGTGGGGGTGCGGGTGAGCTTATCCTGAAGCGATCTTATTTTATGGCCACTACCGACGCAGACTCTGCCCCGAGTGAACTGGATTCCGGCATGATGATCCGCCGGGCGCTCTTTCTGCTGCTGCTGGTGGGGGTGACTTACTATTTTCTGGGGGTGGATTTCCGTGGGCTATCGCATGCGAAGGGGATGGACCAGGCGCAGATTGCGCGGCAGATTGCGTCGGATAAGCATTATTCGACGCTGGTGATCCGGCCGCTGGCGTATGCGCAGGTGGATCGGCAGATGAAGCTGACGGAGGGACCGGGGGCGGCTCCATCGTTCATGGATGGGATACCGGACACGTATCATGCGCCGCTCAATCCCATTCTGAATTCGATTCCGCTGGGGATGTTCCGTGGGACGTGGAAGATGGATCCGAAGCAGGTGCTGTATACTCCGGACATCATTGTGGCTGGGGTTTCGATGCTGCTGCTGCTGTCGTCGATCGGGGTGAGTTATCTGTTGGTTTCGCGGATTTTCGATGCGCGCATCGGGGGTGTGACTGCGCTGCTGCTTTTGCTGTGCGAGGGTTTGTGGAGGTTTTCGCAGAGTGGTTTACCGCAGATGCTGATGCTCTTTCTGTTTTCGTTTGCGACGTATTTTCTGTACAAGGCGGTGGAGAATGCGCGGGCGGGGCGTCCGGTGCTGCTGTGGATGGCGCTGACGGGGGCGTTTTTCGGATTGCTGGCGATGTCGCACTGGCTGGCGGTGTGGCCGTTCATCGGGCTGGTGTTCTTTGTGGCCTTTTACTTTCAGCCGCGCGGGGTGGCGCTGCTGGTGCTGATCGGGGTGTTTCTGCTGATCACGATGTGGTGGCCGCTGTTCAACAACATGCGGTACACGGGGAATCCGCTGGGGGCTGGGTTGTATCTGTTTTATGCGGGGATGGGGGGGACGGCGGATGAGCTGACGCTGATGCGGGATCTGGAGCAGACGGCTGGGGGATTGAATTTTGATGGGTTCATCGCGAAGATGGTGGGCAATTCGGTGGCGCAGCTGAGTGATCTGTACAATTACATGGGTGGGATCATTGCGGCTCCGCTGTTCTTTCTGGCGCTGCTGCATCCGTTCCGGCGTCAGGAGATTGCGGATTTCCGGTGGTGTGTGCTGCTGATGTGGTTGTTTGCGGTGGTGGGGATGACTTTGTATGGATTGAAGCCGTTCGGGGATGGGCCGACGGAAGACCGGACGGATCCGAACAATCTGCACATTATCTTTCTGCCGCTCATGACGGGGTATGGGCTGGCGTTTCTGGCGGTGCTTTGGAATCGGCTGGACATTCCGCAGCATGTGCCGGCCGTACGGAACGGGCATTTCATTCTGGCGGTGGCGATCAGTGCGCTGCCGTTTCTGCTGCAGCTGCCGCTGAGGATACTGCGGGCGATGTCCGGGGTGGATCTGGCGCGGGTGCACTATCCATATTATGTACCGCAGGCGCTTGCCACGATGGGGAAGATGGTGCCGGCGAACGAGGCGGTAGTGACGGACATTCCGTGGGCGGTGGCGTGGTACATGAACCGTGCGGCGGTGCTGCTGCCGAAAGACAAGGCGCAGCTGGAGACGCTGCGGGAAATTGGCAAGGAGCGGAACCAGCCGGTTTCGGCGCTGCTGCTGAGTCAGTATAGTCTGGGGGCTCCGCTGACGGATGCGACCTATCGTGGGACGGGTTTGTTTGAGTGGCGTGAGTATCTCATGCTGCGTCCGTCGACGCTGATTGGGAAGAGCCGGGAGCAGGTGGAGGCGATCATGTCTTCGCTGCAGGCGGACATGCCGATCCGGAATCCGGCGATGACGGGTGGGCCGGGGGACAGTCTGTATCTGTTCATGACGGAGAATCCGGTGGCGAGGCTGGAGACCGAGGGGGCGGCTGCGCCATAGATGAGGGGCCTGGGTGTGGCTGAGTTGGTGGGGGCACTGATTCCGAAGGAAGAGATCTGATGCCGCGACATCTTGATAAAGTTCAGGCGCATGCGAACCGGGTGCTGGCACCGGCGCTTGATCCCGGGGCATCGCCTGCCGAGGTGCTTCGGCTGTACAAGAGTTTTCTGAAGAAGGAGGAGCACCGGATCCGGCTGCAGCACCGTGCGGGGCTGAGTGGGACGGAGGTATGCAGTCAGCGGGCAGCGCTGCTGGATGTGGTGCTGCGGAATCTCTTTGCGCGGCCGCTGGGGGGGACGGGCCGGGCTGGCGGGCGGGTGGCGCTCATTGCCACGGGGGGGTATGGGCGTGGGCTGCTCAATCCGGGGAGTGATGTGGATCTGCATTTTCTGCATATGGAGCGGGCCGGGCGGGAGATGTCGGCGGGGACGCGGGAGGCTGTTGAGAATGTGCTCTACATGCTGTGGGATGTGGGGTTCAAGGTGGGGCATGCGGTGCGGTCGCTGAAGGAGACCTTCCAGCAGGCGCTCAAGGATCATCAGACGATGTGTGCGCTGCTGGAGAGCCGCTACATCACCGGGGAGCGGGTGATTTTCGATGAATTCGAGGACAACTTCCGGAGGCAGTGCATTCTCGGGCGGGAGAAGGATTTTCTGGAGTTGCGGGTGCGGGATCTGGCGGAGCGGCATGCGCGCAGTTCGCGGACGGTGCATCTGCAGGAACCGAATGTGAAGACAGGCTGCGGGGGGCTGCGGGACTATCACAACATGCTTTGGGTGAGCAGTGTGAAGCTGGGGATCCGGAATCTGGAAGATCTCTGCCGGAGGCGTATTTTATCGGAGAGTGCGGGTCAGGAGATCCGGAGGGCGCATGATTTTCTGCTGCGGGTGCGCAATGACATGCATTACAGCGAGAAGCGGGCGACGGATTTGCTGACACTGCGGCTGCAGGGGACGGTGGCGACCAATCTGGGGTATGGGGGGCGGCGCATTGTGCAGCGCTGCGAGGCATTCATGCGGGATTACTATCATCATGCCCGCAATCTCTATCAGCATAACCTTTCGCTGATGGAGCGGTTTGAGCTGGAGCGGGAGGAGCGGAAGCCGGGGATCTTCAGTTTTCTGGCGGTGCGGGACAGCGGGCGGCGGGAGACTTTTGATGGGTTCCGGAGCCGGGATGGGTTCATCTTTCCGGTTTCGGACGATATTTTCCGTGAGGACAGCGGGCGGCTCATGCGGTTGTTTCAGCATGCGCAGCAGCGCCGGCTCAAGCTCAGTCCGCAGGTGCGGCTGCTGGTGAAGGAGAACTATGGTCTCATTAACCGGACGTTCCGTTACCGGAAGATGAACCGGGAGACGTGGGAGGCGATGCTGAGCCGGAAGGGAGAGGTGGGGTTGGCCCTGCGGCAGATGCACCGGGTGGCCTTTCTGGGGCGGTATCTTCCGGAGTTCATGCCGCTGACGGATCTGGTGCAGCATGAATTCTTTCACCGGTACACGGCGGACGAGCACACGCTGAAGTGTCTGGAGAAGCTGGATGAGCTGAGTGACACGCAGGATCCGAAGCTGGGATTCCATCAGAAGCTGTTTCATGATTTCGAGGATCCTTATGTGCTTTATCTGGCGCTGTTGCTGCACGACACGGGGCGGGCCGAAGGGGTTAAGAAGCATGCGTATGCGAGCACTGAGCTGAGCGATCAGGTTTCGCGGCGGCTGCAGCTTTCGGCGGAGCGTCGGCAGCTGCTGTTGTTTCTGGTGGATAACCATCTGCTTTTCTGGCACACGGCGACCACGCGGAATCTGGATGATCCCGAGGTGATTGCCGGGTTTGCGAAAGTGGTGCGGCGTCGCGAGTGGCTGGATGCGCTTTTTCTGCATACTTATGCGGACAGCCGGGCGACTAATGAGTCGGGCTGGACTGACTGGAAGGAGAGTCTGGTGCGGCATCTTTATGTGGCGACGGCGGCGTGGCTGGAGGACCGGGAGGCATTTCAGTCGGCGATGCATCTGCCGATGGAAGAGCTGCGGGGTGCGGTGGCGGCGGTGCTGGGTGACTGTGACGAGGCTGAGCTGGAGGCGCATTTCGGGGGGATGCCTGAGCGGTATTTCAACTTCCGGGAGCCAGCGGACATGGTGCAGCACATCCGGACGTGCCGGCAGTTCTTCCGTCAGCTGCGGAAGGAGGATGCGGCGAGTGCGCTGCGGCCGGTGCTGCGGTGGGAGGCGCGACCGGAGCGGGGCTGCAGTGAGATCACCCTTGTGACGTGGGATCGGCATCTGCTGCTGGCGAAGGCTGCGGGGGCCTTTGCTGCGGCGGGTCTGAATATTCTGAGTGCCGATCTGTTTGTGCGTGGGGATGGGGTGGTGATTGATCTGTTCCGGGTGTGCACGACGGGATTTGCGCCGGTGACCGACGAGCGGGTGATTGGGCGGGTCAGCGAGATGCTGGCGGCGGCGTGCATGGGGCAGGCGGTGGATTTTGATGCGCTTATCCGGAGCCGGAACCGTGAGGAACCCGAGCCGCTGCCGGGGTGGCGCGAGGAATTTCCGTCGCGGGTGTGGGTGAGCAATTCTGTGCAGCGGGATGCGACTACGGTGGACATTCAGGCGGTCGACCGGATTGGGCTGCTGTACACGGTATTCAGCACGATTGGGTCGCTTGGGCTGGAGATCACGCATGCGAGGATCAACACGGAAAAGGGAGCGGCCATTGATTCGTTCCGGGTGACGGACAGCGGGGGGCGGAAGCTGACATCGCTGGCTGAGGTGAATCGGCTGCGCGAGGCACTGGAGCGGGCCATTGGTGTGCCGGGAGCGGAGTGAGGCGAGGGGCTGGACGGGTGTGGTAGGGTGGGGGCATGAGAAAACGGAATCTGCTGCTGTTGCTGCTGGGGAGTCTGGTGCCGGGAACCGGTGCGGGTGGCGGGGGGAAGCCGGGCATGCCGGTGGTGGCGACCTTTTCCATTGTGGCGCGGGATCCGGCGACAGGGGAGCTGGGGGTGGCCGTGCAGAGCCGGGTGCTGGGGGTGGGATCGATTGTGCCGTGGGCGCGGGCCGGGGTGGGGGCGGTGGCGACGCAGTCGTATGCGAATACGGCTTATGGGCCGGAGGGATTGCGGAAGCTGGGGGAGGGGAAGTCGGCGGAGGAAGTGGTGGCGGGTCTGACGGGTGCGGATTCTGAGAAGGCGGTGCGGCAGCTGGCTGTGCTGGGTGTGGGGGGAAAGCCGGCGGTTTTCACGGGCGGTGCATGCCTTGCGTGGGCTGGGGCGAAGGTGGGCGAGCACTATGCGGTGCAGGGCAATATCCTTGCTGGAGAAGCGGTGATCGAGGGGATGGCGAAGGCATTCGAGGATGGGTCCGGGACGCTGGCTGAGCGGATGCTGGCGGCGCTGGAGTCGGGGCAGAAGGCGGGAGGTGACCGACGGGGCATGCAGTCGGCTGCCTTGCTGGTGGTGCGGGAGGGCTGGGGGTATGGGGGTCAGAACGACCGGTACATGGATCTGCGGGTGGAGGATCATGCCGAGCCGATCGCCGAGCTGCGGCGGCTGCATGATCTCCACCGGAAGACCTTTCCGCGTCCGAAGGCGGCGGGAAAGTGATCCGTGGCCGGGTGTGCTGGGGTTACCAGAGACCGCTGCCGTGGTAGCGGTGGTTATGGATCCATTTCCGGTAGATGCTTTCGAGTCGGAAGTGGGTCTGGTAGCCGCGGAGGAGGCCGAACCAGCCATCGTTGCAGACGAAGAGGTCGGCCCAGCCGCTGGCACCGCGGAATTCCGAGATGGTGAACTGGTCTGCGGGGCCGAGGTTCCATCCATTGATCCAGTCCGACTGGAACGAGCCGATGGCGCTGAAGCTGCTGGTGCTGGATGGGGAGGAACGGAGGATGCCGAGGCGCTGGGTGGACCAGTTATCCTTGTTGTAGACGACGAGGTCGTCGTCGGCATCGCCGTCGGTATTGCCGGGGAAGAACTGGTCGCGGCGCTGGAGCGGCCAGCCGGGCAGAGGGTTCTTGTCGTTGTCGTAGCGCCGACGGCCTGAGATCTTGCCACCGCTGGCGTTGAGGTAGCCGAAGTAGACTGGGTTCCAGTCGAGTCCGTTGAAGATGGCGAGGTCGGTTTCGCCATCGCCATTGGAATCGAGGGCGAAGAGCTGGTCATTGCGGCGCATCTGCCAGAAGCCTGGGATGGTGCCGTAGTAGCGGTCGCTCAGGCTGAGCTGGGTACCGGTGGAGAGGAACGTCATTAAATGGACCTGGGCCCATGACTGGGTTTCGAGGGTGGCGAGGTCGCGGCGGCCGTCCTTGTTGAAGTCGCCCTGGATGAAGCGTTCCTGCCTTCCCATTTCCCAGCCGGGGAGGAACTTGTCGTAGCGGCGGGACATCTGGAGGGAGGAACCGGTGCAGCGGAGCATGCCGAAGTAGGGAATGGACCAGTTGGTGCCGTTGTAGACGCAGAGGTCGTCCTTGCCATCGCCGGAGAAGTCCGTGCTGAAGAACTGGTCGCCGGGTCGCATTTCCCATCCGGGGAGAGTGACGGCGTAGCGGGCGACTGGTTCGAAGCGGGAGCCGAGGGACCGGAGGAGGCCGACGTAGGGTACGGACCAGCCATTGAGATTGATGATAAAGAGGTCATCGCGCCCGTCGCCATCGAAGTCGCCGGCCACGAGGCGGTCGGTCGGCCGGATCTGCCATGAGCGGGTGGCGGCGGCATTCTCGAGCATGTCCGTGTGGAACCATGTGGGCTGGAGGGTGCCATTGACGGAGCGGGGCGTTGCTCCGCTGACAGGGTCGGCGGGGCCGGGATCGCGGTCGCCGGCGGTGTAGAGGGCGAGCTGGCGGCCGTCGTGGAGGACGACGTCGGTGTGGCCGTCGCCATTGAAGTCGCCTGTGCAGCGGCGGCGCATGTCGGCATTCTGGTATGGGCGGAACTGTTCGCGGACATTGGTGAAGCCGACTGGGTTGTGGGGAGGCGCATTGTTGTTCATGCGGCCGCGGAAGCTGGGGCGGAAGATGCAGGAGGTCCATTGTCCCGAGCCCATGGTGGCTCCGGGGAAGAGGCCGACGTCCTGGGATAGGTCAGCGACGTGGGCGGCGCTGGTGGGGATGGGTCGCCATGAGGGGATCCATTCATTCCATTTGATGGAGGCGCGGGTGGTGACGGCGGTGAGGTTGGGACTGCCGGGCTCGCCTCCGCCGTAGCATCCGCAGGTGCTGCCGCAGGTGTATTCGTCTCCGAGGGTGCCGGGGCGGTGGCCGAATTCGTGGGCGACGACCGTCCAGTCGGCTCCGAGGGTGACGGTGAAGCGGTTGCCACCGGCGCAGCCGCCGAAGCCGGTGGTATTGAGGACGAGGACGATGAAGTCGGCCTGGGGGCAGACGGCATTGATGGCGGCGTCGATGAGAGCCTGGCTGTTGGGGCCTGGTTCCATCCAGCAGCGGTTCCAGTTTCCGCTGAAGCGGTATTCGAGGGCCGTGCTGCGGGCGGTGACGACCGTGCCGGACGCATTGACGGTGGTCATGCCGCTTTGTTCCGAGTAGGTATTGACGCGGAAGACATTCATTCCGTTGAGGACGGCGGGATGGATGTCGCGGGTGCGCAGGGTGTCCATGACGGTGGAGGCTGCGTAGTTATTGAAGGTATTCTGGTCCGTGGTGGTGTCGCGGAAGCCATCGCCGATGATGGCGACATTGAATTTCTCGGCGTCGGTGCCGCTGCGGTGGAGGGTGGTGACCGTGGGGGCTCTGGTGGCGGCTTTGGGGGCGGCGCGGCCGCCGGACGAGCGGAGCAGGTCGAGGAGCGCGGGTCCGGCGATGCTGGCGGATTCCGGGAAGAGGTTGGGATTTCTGAGGATGGTGAGGGGTGTGAGGAGCGAGCCCTGCTTCTGCGGGATGCCGGTCACGGAGTGAATGGAAACCGAGAGGTCGGAGAGGTCCGCAGCGAAGTCCTTGCCGGGGACTGGGATGGTGACGGTGAAGGAAGCTTCCGGAAGGATGCTGAAGCCATGGGATCCGCCCTGGGGCGGGGCGTAGGCCCGTTCGTGGCGTGGATCTGTAAAGGGCAGCAGGTGAAGGATATCGCCTTTGGCGCTGCGGACCACGAGGACGAAGGATCCTTCCGGGGGAAGGGTGAACGGGTTCGTGAGCGTGCCAAGTCCGGTGGGGCGTTCTGTGGCGCGGGTGAACTTGATGGTATCCTTGGTGAACAGCACGCCGAGGCGGAGATGGGAGCCGGCAGTGCCGGGGGCTTCGTCTGTCTGGGGGTCCTTGCTGTCCGAGGATTCTTCCGGCTTATAGATCATGTCGAACGAGCCCGGGGGAGGCAGGCTGTCGGCGCGGGATGGCAATTCCTTGATGCCGTCGCCTTGCCAGCCACTGTCGATGACGCCTGAGCCTCCGTCGCCGGGGACGTCCTGCGGCGTTCCGGTGGAGGTATCCGGCTTGAAATTGGCGGCGGTGCGGGGGTCGTCTTCCTTGGGGCCGGCGTTCCAGAGAGGCAGGCCCATGGCGGTGCCGAGCGAGGCCAGATCCGTGCCGCGGAAGGTGCCCTTTGGGATGGTGGGAGAAGGAAACTCCGGGAGCGTATCTGGCGTGGCGGGGTCGTAGGGCGTGACAAGGAGGGCAGGCGAACCCGTGGCGAGCGCGAGGGCCGCCTCGAGTTCAGGGAATGTGGCTCCGTCCTCGCGGACTTCGACCGTGATATCGCCGTCCTTTTCCGTGGCGGTGATGCGTGGCGGGGCGACTTCGACGCGGTAGAACCGGCGGGGGGACAGGCCATCCGGGTAGGGAATGGCGAAGGGGGTAGTAGTGCGGAGCGCGACGACCCCCGGGGCGGCCGGCGTCCAGCGGCCCACGAGGTTATCGCTTTCCATGAGGGTGAGTCGGGAGAGCACTGGGGCGGTGGCCTGCAGCATGACGATGGCAGGATCGCCGCGGGTGGGGAGAATCAGGTTGGGTGCCGAGAGTTCCGGTTTCTGGGCCTTGAGGGAAGACGCCGCCGTGGCGGTGGCGAAGAGCGCGGCGAGGCGCAGGACTGCAGCGTGCGTGCAGCGGGACCCGGAACCCGGGCGGGAGCAGCCTTGGATATTCATGGCAATTTCACTTGTAATCGGAAAAGCCGTACTTTGTCACTGATTTACAGTAGGATTCCTGCAAATGAGGGAATCGCCCTGCGGAGATACCGATCATGCGGTAAAAAAACCACGAATGCGTTTGCGGGGGGAGGGTGGTGCGTACAGGGTGGGAGTGTTCCAAGATACAACCTGTTACCAACCAACCGACCAAAGCCATGCCTGCGAAATCTGCTGCCCCTGCGACCACTGGAGAAGACCGTCTTGCGACGGCCCGGGCCAAGAATCTGGAGAGTGCGCTCCAGCAGATTCAGAAGGATTTCGGGGAGGGATCGATCATGCGGCTGGGGGACAACCGGAAGATGGACATTGAGGTGATTCCGACGGGGAATCTGCTGATTGACCGGGCGCTGGGTTGTGGAGGATTTCCGCGTGGTCGTATTGTGGAAGTATTCGGGCCTGAATCTTCGGGGAAGACGACGCTGACGCTGACGGTGATTGCGCAGGCGCAGAAGCGTGGCGGGCTGGCGGCCTTCATTGATGTGGAGCATGCGCTGGATCCGGAGTATGCGCGCAAGCTGGGGGTTAAGCTGGATGATCTGCTGGTCTCGCAGCCGAACAGCGGGGAAGAAGCGCTGCGGATCTGCGAGACGCTGATCCGTTCAAATGCGCTGGATGTGATTGTGGTGGATTCGGTGGCGGCGCTCGTGACGAAGGCGGAGTTGGAGGGAGAGATCGGGGACAGTACGGTGGGGGCGCAGGCGAGGCTTATGAGTGCTGCCATGCGGAAGCTGACGAGTTTGATTTCGCGGGCGCGGACGCTTTGTATTTTCACGAATCAGATCCGTGAGAAGATCGGGGTGATGTTTGGGAATCCGGAAACGACGCCGGGCGGGCGGGCGCTGAAGTTCTTTTCGAGTGTGCGGGTGGACGTGCGGCGCATTGGTCAGATCAAAGGGAGCGAGGGGAATGTGACGGGAAGCCGGACGAAGGTGAAGATTGTGAAGAACAAGGTGGCTCCGCCGTTTGGCGAAGCGGAGTTCGACATCATGTACGACGAGGGGATTTCCTCGACGGGGAGCCTGCTGGATCTGGCGCTGGAGCAGGAGATTCTGCAGAAGCGCGGGTCGTGGATCAGCTACAAGGGGAGTCAGCTGGCGCAGGGCCGTGATGCGGTGAAGGAGCTGCTGAAATCGGATACGGCCTTGTTTGCGGAGCTGGAAGCGGCGGTGAAGGAAAAGCTGGGCATCAAGTCTGGCGGGGCGGGGGCGGCCGCGCTTCCGGTGGAGCCGATCCGGGACGAGGAGTGAGTGCGGGCCCGGTTTGCCGGGTATGAAAGCTGAAAACAGGCCGGGCCGGAAGCGAGATGGCTTCCGGCCCGGACTGTGATTGGGAGGGTTGGTTTGGTGGGAGCAGGCGGTTTATTTCTTCCGGATGAATTCTGCTTCCATGACTTGCTCGCCGATCTGGCCGGAGGAATCGAGTTTGTAGACGACGACCTTCATGGTATCGGCGTCGACGCGGATGTGTTCGACGGCGGTGCCGCGTTCTTCGCCTTCGGCGTTGCGCATGGTGGCCTTGAGGGTGGGGTTGCCGTTGTGTTCGGCCCATTTGCCTGAGGTGACGCCGCCTTTGCTGTCGACGGCCATGTAGTTGGCTTCCTGCGAGCCGGGTTTGAGGGCGATCATGCCTTCCGACTGGCGTTCCCCGGCGGAGAAGGTGACACCGATGGCGTGTTTGCTGACGCGCCAGTCGTAGCTGAGGGAGGCTTCACCGCCGGCCGTTTCCCATTTACCGATCATCCAGCCGAGGTCGTTCTGTTCGATGAGGTCGGCGAGAGGGGAAGCGGAGAGAGAAGAGCCGAGGGCGAGGGCTGCGAAGAGGGAGAGGAGGATGGATTTCATGGGATGGGGGAGTTAGGTAGTCGGATCAGGGGAAACTGGGCAGGGAGGCGGGAATCTGTCAAGACAAGTCGCGGGAGATGCTGGTTGAGGATGGCGGGGGAGGATTCACGGTGCGGGGATGAAGGAAGAACGGAAACGAGCGGCCATGCGCGGATTGGGAGCACTGCTGGAGCTGGCGCGGATTTCCAATCTGCCGACGGTGTGGGGCAACGTGCTGGCGGCGTGGCTGCTCAGTGGCGGGCCGCCGTCGGTGCTGCTGGTGGTGGTGCTGGCGGGAGCGAGTCTGGTGTATGCGGGGGGATGTACGTTGAATGACGCCTTCGATGCGGTGTGGGACCGCCGGCACCGGGCCGACCGGGTGATTCCATCGGGTCGGCTCAGGGCAGGGCAGGTCTGGCTGGCGGGCTGGCTGGAATTGCTGAGCGGGGTGGCGCTGCTGGTGATGGCGGGAGGTGGCTGGTGCTGGCTGGCCGTGGGGCTGGGAGTGGCAGTGGTGGTGTATGATGCGTGGCATAAGCAATCGCCCCTGAGTGTGGTGGTGATGGGGTCGTGCCGGTGGCTGCTGTATCTGAGTGCGGGGGCGGCGGCGCTGGGTGGCGCGGCTTATCCGGCCGCGGCGCATGTCTGGGGCGGCGTGGTATGGGTATATGTGATGGTGCTGAGTCTGGTGGCGCGGGGGGAAGCGGTGAGCGGCGACCGCGTGCCGGCGACCCGGCATCTTCTCTGGCTGGTGCCGGTCATGCTTTCGGTGGTGGGCGGGCTGAGGGGGAACTGGGCGGCTGGACTTGCGGGGGCTGGCTGTGCGCTGGCGGGGGCGGTCCTGCTGCGGCCGCGGGATGGTGCCGGCGGGCGGCGGCCGGGTGTGGGTGACTGGGTGAACCGGCTGCTGGCGTTTCTGCCGGTGCTGGATGCGGCGATGCTGGTGGCGGCTGGTGGTGGGCGCTGGCTGGCGTGGCTGCCGGTGTTTGCGGGGCTGTCGCTGCTGGCGCTGCGGATGCAGCGGCGATTTGCGGCGACTTGAGCAACCAGCCCTTGCGGCTGTGTGCGAAGACGGTTCGCCCCGCGGGGAGTCCTCACGAACGATCCTGCTGGGCAAAAGCACTCGACAAGCGGCGGGCGTCGTGTCACAGAGCGGGCTTTCCGAACCCTTTTCCCCTGAGAACTCATGCAAGCCCACGAAATGTTTTCCCGCATGTCGCCCGCCCTTGGGCAGACCATCACTGGCTGGCTGCGGGACACTGAACGTAACGTGTACCGCAGTGCGATTGGTTCGCTGGCGGCGCAGAAGAAGCTGCGTCCGGTATTTGTGACAAAGAAGCCGGCTGTCGAGCAGTGCACGTGGCTGGTGGAGCAGTTGAAGCTGCGGGGCAATGAGGCGGTGGGCGAGAATCTTCTGCAGATCTGGCTGATGAAGGGCCGGAGCGGGATGCTGGCGGAATTTCTCAATGCGCTGGGGGTGCCGCACGATGGCAATGGCGGGGTTGATGGCGATCTGCCGCCGGTGCTTGATGCGGCGAAGGTGAAGGCGGGAGCCGAGGCGGTCCTTGCGAAGTTTCCGGCGGAGGAATGTGGCGTCTACCTTCATCTTTTCCAACTGCAGCAGCCTGGTGGATGGCAGGCGATCACCGATGTGATTGCTGCGGATACCCGGCTGCAGCTGGGTGCGTGAGAGCGGAATTTCCGCGCGTTTAATTTCCGTTGCATTCCCCCACTGCACGCCTACGCAATTCGCGAATTCAATCCGGCCCCCATCCATATCATGTCTGAAAAATCCATCGAAGATAAAGTGCGCGATATCATCGTCGACCAGCTTGGCGTGAACGCAGATCAGGTTGTCAAGGAAGCCCGATTCATTGAGGATCTCGGGGCAGACTCGCTCGACACGGTTGAGCTGGTCATGGCCTTCGAGGAAGAGTTCAGCATTGAAGTCCCCGATGAGGAAGCAGAGAAGCTGCAGACGGTGGGCGACGTGGTGACTTATGTCGAGGAACACAGCCAGGCCTGAGCAGGCATCGCAGAATCAGATGAGCGCAGCCGTCCGCGTGACGGCTGCGCTTTTTTCGTCATGGGGGGCGGCGCGGGCCGCGGGGGAGCGATGATCGAGGTGAGCCGCGAGGAATTTGCGGGGCTGGTGGAGGCGGCGGTGGCGGCCCTGCCGGAGGATCTGCGGGCGCAACTGGATGTGGTGCAGATCAGCATCGAGGATGAGCCGACGGAGGAGGATTACCGGATCAACGGGGTGCCGGATGACGAAGATCTGTTTGGGTTGTTCGAGGGGGCGGCCCTGACGGAATCCGGTCTGGGGATGGAGGCGGCGCTGCCGAACCGGATCCGGGTGTTTCAGTGGCCGCACGAGGAAGTGTGCGAAACGATGGAAGAGCTGCGCGAAGAAGTCTTCCGGACGGTGCATCATGAGATTGCGCATCATTTTGGGATTGATGACGACCGTCTTGAGGAAATGGGAGCGTATTGAGGCCAGGGCCGGGATCAGCCTGGTTTGTGCGTGAAGAGGAGGAGGAGATCGATGATGAAGAGGAGGACGATGGCGGATTCGAGCCAGAGCATGAGCCGGTGGTTGCGGTCCTGCTTGAGGAATTCGTAGAGGCTGTCG
Source organism: Verrucomicrobiota bacterium (assembly GCA_039795165.1). GTDB lineage: Bacteria > Verrucomicrobiota > Verrucomicrobiia > Verrucomicrobiales > V1-33 > V1-33. The sequence continues at coordinate 28,581 of JBDKER010000008.1, forward strand.
AGCGTGCGGAGTTTTTCGTCGATGGCGCGGTGCCAGTCGCTCAGGTGGAAGACGCGGGCGGTATTCTCGTAGACTCTGGCGAGGTGCCATTCGCCGAAGAACTTGGTGGCGTTGGAGAGTTCGTCGCTGAAGCGGGCGAGGTCGATGCGGAGTTCGCGCAGTTCGGTGAGGATGGCGGGAGGGCGGCGCTGGTGGGAGGAGAGGTCGCGGCAGGCCTTGTCGAGGGCGGCGTCGAGGAGGGCATCGTAGGCCTCCAGTTCCTCGAGCTGGACATTGGCGAGTTCGATGATGTGGAGGGATTCGGGGAAGTCGTCGGCTTTGTCGATGAGGAGAGCGCTGTCCCAGTCGGTGACGACGAGGTCGTGGCGGTAGTAGCTGAGGCTGCGGCTGGTGGATTCGGTGACTTCCTGATTGGAGAGGAGGTGGGCGTGGGGTTCAGCGTTGAGGAGGGCGGCGACCTCGCGCTGGTGGGTGGCGAGCCAGCTGGTGGTATCGGTGGTGATGCCGGGGGAGTTGGTGTGGAGGCAGAAGACGGTATAGGTTTCGCCTTCCGGGAGGGTTGGGTGTGGGCGGATGGCGTGGGGGGCGAGTTCGGCGCGGGCTTTTTCGAGGATCGAGCTGGCGCGGGAGAAGGGGGTTGAGCCGTCGGCGAGGGTGAGGTGGTGGAAGTGGACGAGGCGGCCGAGGGAATCGGTGGCGAAGGGAATGCGGATGCGGATGCTGAGGGCACCGACGGGCAGGACTCGGAGGGAAATGTGTGCGGTGACGGGGCCGTCCGGAGTTTCCCATGTTTCCGCGGGGAGTTCTGCGGTGAGGGGTCGGAAGAGGGTGCGGCCGCTGGGGCCCCGTTTGCTTGAGGTGATGTGCGGTGCGGCGAGGGGCTGGCCGAGCAGAGAGGCGAGCGGGAGGCGCTGGGTATCGTAGGCGAAGTCGCAGGCCGAGAGGAAGACCACTTCGCCCCGGAGGGGGTGGCCCGTGGGTGGTTCCGGTGGCGTCATGGCGGCGAGGATGACGCGGAATGGCTCTGCCTGGAAGCGGGCAGTCTTCCGCGGATCCGTTCTGAGGGAGGCTGTGAATTGACCTGGAAAACGGCGGGCAACTGGACATTAGGTGGTTTCATGCCTCCCCGAATCGACCTGAAGCTGCCCGGCTGGAAACATGGCCGGATCCGTCCGGGGCTTTGGCGTGTGGTTCTGCTGCTGCTGGGACTGGGGCTCGTTTCGTGTCAGACTGGGGATGTGCCGATGGGGCTGGCGCAGTCGTCTGGTCCGGTCAATGCGGTGACGGGGAGCAACATGCCGCGCGAGGTGACCTTCTGGCAGCCGTGGCTGCTGTACACGCATGGGTCACCGTACCGGAGGATTCATGTCGAGGTGGACTATGTGGACGGGACCGAGCCGCGGGCGGAGTGGCTTGACGGCATCCGGAAGTTTCTGGCGAAGGAATGCAGCAAGCCGGGAGGGGTGACGGTGCGGCTGGACGACCGGATTCCGCGTGACCGGGCGGCGCAGCTGAGTTCGAGCGCGATGGCTCTGACGTATATCGATGGGCCGCCGTCGGGGGAAGCCTTCATGTATGTGCTGTACTACGACAGCGGGCTGAACAAGTCGCTGAAGACGTCGAATCCGCATGCGGTGGCATTTCCGTATCCTTGTGCGGTCTTCATTGACCGGGCGTACAATCAGAAGGGATTCGGGGACAATGTGGGAGGGGAGGTGCTGCTGCATGAGATTGCGCATCTGGTGGGTACGGCGAGGAGTTTCAGTCATGGTGACGGGGCGCACTGCCGTCGGCGGAACTGCATCATGAACGAGGCGTTCGAGTATCATCCGGAGCGCAAGTGGGTGAGTGGACAGTTCACGGCGCAGCAGGAATTCTGTCCGGAGTGTCTTCATGATCTGGCGCGCTGGCGGAGTTCGCCGCCGGATCCCGGGCTGCGGTTTGACGGTCCGCTGCTGGTGCGGAATGCGGGGGATTATCAGGTCTACAGTCTGCCGCATGCGGTGCATCTGCATGCGGGCCCGGCGTCGCCGGCGAACCGTGGAAAGGTTCTGCAGGCTCTGCGGGCGGTGGTAGCGGCGGGGCGGTCTAATCAGGAACAATTCATCGTGAGTGCATCGGCGGAGGGATCTCCGGAGGAAGTGTGGCGGGCGCTGCAGCAGGCCAAGGCGGATCCGGCGAGGCCGGTGAAGGCGGCGGCGGAGCAGTTGGACCGTCAGATTGGCCAGAAGCGAGCGGCAGCCGGCAGTGGTCCGGCGCTGGTGCCAGCGACTCCCCCGTCATGAATTCCGAAACTCCTCCGAAGGCTGCGGTGAAGCCTGAGAATCCGCTCGCGAATCTGCTGCTCAACGTGCTGCTACCGGTGACGGTGCTCAGTGCGTGCAGCAAGCATCCTGGGCCGGATGCGCCGCTCTATGCGATTGGGCCGAAGTGGGCGCTGGTGGTGGCGGTGCTGCTGCCGGTGGGGTATTTTCTGTGGGACTACCGGGAGCGAGGGAAGGTGAACACGTTTTCGATCATTGGTCTGATCAGCGTGCTGTTCAGCGGTGGGCTGGGGTTGCTGGATCTGAGTGCGCAGGCCTTTGCGGTGAAGGAGGCATCGGTTCCGCTGATTCTGGCAGGCCTGCTGTGGTGGACGGGGCGCGGGCCGAAGCCGCTGGTGCGGCAACTGCTGATGAATCCTGAGATGATGGATGTGGGTCGGGTGGAGGAGGCGATCAGCGTGCATGAGGCGCGACCGGCCTTTGACCGGCTCATCCGGACGAGCACGTGGATGCTGATGGGGTCGATGCTGCTGAGTGCGGTGCTTAATTATTTTCTGGCGCTGTATTTTCTGAAGGGGCTGGCACCGGGATCGCCGGAATTCACGGAGGGGATTGGGAAGCTGTCGGCTTGGGGCTGGCTGGTGATTGGGCTGCCGAGTGCGGTGCTGACGGTGTGGGCCATGTTCCGGCTCTTCCGTGGGCTCAAGCAGCTTACGGGGCTGGACACGGACGACATCATGCTGCCGCGCTGAGTGCGGCGGGGTGATGGGCTCAGTTCCGGGTTACGAATTCGTCGGTATTGAGGAGGGCACGGATGAGGAGGGTCCATGCGGCGGTGGCTGGGTCGGCGCTGGCTCCGGTGAGGGTGTCTGCCTTCAGATCGCCGGAGCGGCAGCGGGCTTCCTGGGTCTGCAGGAAGCTGGCGAGGGAGGTTGTTTCCTCTGGGGAGGGCTGGCGGCAGAAGATGCGGACGAAGGCGTCGTGAATTTTCGCGGAGGTTTCGCCGGGCTGCTGGCTGATGCGGGTGGCCATGGCCTGAGCGGCTTCCATGAACATGACATCGTTGAGGAGGGTGAGGGACTGGAGGGGGGTATTGGAGACATCGCGGCGGGCGACGCAGGCTTCGCCGCTGGGGGCGTCGAAGGTTGCGGTCATGGCGAACGGGGCGGTCCGTTTGACGAAGGTGTAGAGGCTGCGGCGGTAGCGGTCCTCGCCGCTGCTGGGGTTCCATGCCATGGCTCCGTAGGTGCCTTCCGTGGTGACGCCTGCGGGCTGTGGCGGGTAGACGCCGGGGCCGCCTGCCTTGAGGGAGAGGAGGCCGGTGGCCATGAGGGCGCTGTCGCGGATCTGTTCGGCTTCGAGTCGGACGCGGGGGCCGCGCCAGAGGAGGATATTGGCGGCGTCGCGGCGGGCGGCGTCTGGATTGAAGCGGGATGACTGGCGGTAGGTGCTGCTGGTGACGATGAGGCGGTGGAGTTTCTTGAGAGACCAGCCATTTTCCATGAAGTTGATTGCGAGCCAGTCGAGCAGTTCCGGGTGCGAGGGGAGGTCGCCATGGTAGCCGAAGTCCTCTTCGGTGCGGACGAGGCCGCGGCCGAAGAAGGCAGCCCACTGGCGGTTGACGGTGACGCGGGAGGTGAGCGGGTGGGAACGGCTGACGAGCCACTGGGCGAAGCCGAGGCGATTCTGCGGCGCTCCGGGGGGGAGGCTGGGGAGGAAGGCTGGTACGGCGGGGGAGACTTTTTCTTCCGGCTGGGTGTATTCGCCGCGGTGGTGGAGGAAGGTGGTGCGGGGTTGGTCTGCGGGGCGTTCCTTCATGACGAGGGTGGTCTGCCATGCCGGGGGCTGGGCGAGGGCGTCGATCTGGGCGCGGGCTCCGGCTAGTTGCGGAGAGGAAAGGAGGAAGGCGGTGCGCAGGGTGGCGCGGTCGTCTGCGGAGAGCTGGCGATCCGGGACGAGGAGGAGCCGCTGGGTTTCGCTGTCGAGGGTGGACGCGGTGGGCTTGGGGGTGCTGGTGATGGAGATGCGGAAGCGGCCGAGGGAGCAGGCGTAGTGGCGTCCGAAGATGAGATCGAGCGACAGCTGGCCATTGGCTGGGGTGATGGGGTTGGTGAGGACGAAGACAGCCTCGTGGGATTTGCCTTCGCCGCCGGCCGTGCTCCAGCCGGTCTGGGGGTCGCCGTCGATGGCGAATTCCGCTCCGGCTGAGCCACCGAAATTATTGCGGGCGTAGCTATGGGTGGCGGAACGGAGGGGGACTGGCTGCTCGGCGCTGGAGACGCGGAATTCGCCCATGAAGAAATCGCCTTTGGGGCCTTCGTAATAGGCCATGCCCGGGCCGTGGCGGGGCAGGGAGGGATCGGGCAGGGCTTCCAGGCGGATGGCGGTGACTGGGTCGGTACCGGTGGCGATGGTGATTTGGTAGGTATCGGCCTTGGAGATGTCGCCGCTGCCGAGGATGGATCCGTCCGGCTGGATGGTGAGGGTGGGGGAATTGGACGTCGCGGAGAGGGGTTTTGCGATGGTCCATGGGGTGGTGCGGGGCCGTTCTGCGGCGAGCCATGTGGTGAAGGCGGCTTCGGCGGCCTCGCGGGGGGCTTGACCGGGAGCGATGGATCCGGTTTTGAAGCGGATGCGGCCAGGGGTGTGGTGTCCGCCGTGGGTAGCGGCGAGGCGGATCACGAAGGGGCCTTTTGCGGGGGATGCGAGCTGGAGGGTGGCGGATTGATCCTGATTGAGGGGTTTGCCATTTTCGTGGACGGCCCAGCCCGTGGCGGGGTTGCCATCGAAGGCGGCGCTGACCGGGAAATTGTCCTGTTGAGCGGAGGCTTCGGCTCCTGTGATTTCCACCCGCTGGCCGGCGCTGGTGATGGTGATTTCCGAGAGGACGAAATTGCCGTGCGGGGTGCGGCCGGGACCGGAAGCGGGCAGCGATGCGTCGGCAAGGGCTTCCAGTTTCAGGTGGCTGATGGGTTCGCTGGTGGCAGGGAGTTGGAATTCCGCGGTCATGCGGTCGGGACCGGGAGCTTTGAAGAGGACCGAGCCGTCTGGCTGGAGGGTTCCGGGATCGGCTGGTCCGGCTGAGAACGAAGCGATGCTGGCTGGCTGCCAGCGGATTTCTCCGGCGGGCCATTGGTCCGGGAGGGCGCGGATGAGTTCGGCACGGCGGGCCTTGCGCTGGGCGAGTTGCAGGTCGGCGTCGGCTGGGGGGATGGCGTAGTCCGGTTCCTCCGAGTTATTGAGGAACGCCATGATCTGGTAGTACTCCCGGTGCTGGATGGGGTCGTATTTGTGAGTGTGGCACTGGGCGCACTGGAGGGTGAGGCCGAGCCATGAGGCTCCGGTGGTGGCGACCCGGTCGGTGACGGCGTGGAAGCGGAATTCGAGGGGGTCGATGCCGCCTTCCTCGTTGAGCATGGTATTGCGGTGAAAGCCGGTGGCGATAATGTTATCCGGGTGGTTGCCGGGGAGCAGATCGCCGGCCAACTGGGCTACGGTGAACTGGTCGAAGGGCATGTCCGCGTTGAGCGAGCGCACGACCCAGTCGCGGTACGGCCAGATTTCGCGGGGGCGGTCCTTTTCGTAGCCATTGGTGTCGGCGTAGCGTGCGAGGTCGAGCCATTTGCGGGCCCAGCGTTCGCCGTATTGAGGCGAGGCGAGGAGGCGGTCGACGGTGGCCTCGTAGGAAGCGCCGGCGTCGGCGGCAAAGGCAGCGACTTCCTCGGGTGACGGAGGCAGACCGGTGAGGTCGAGGGAAACCCTGCGCAGGAGAGTGGCGGGGTCGGCCTGGGGGGACGGCGAGAGGCCTTCCTTGCGGAGGCGGGCATGGACGAAGGCATCGATGGGGTGCTGGGTGTCTGCGGGGACCGGCGGCAGAGCGGGAGGCAGGAAGGCCCAGTGGTCCTTGTAGGGGGCTCCGGCGCTGATCCACTGGCGGAGGGTTTCCTTCTGCTGCGGGGTGAGTGACTGTTTGGCCGAGGGAGGAGGCATGATCTCGTCCGGGTCGTCCGAGAGGATGCGGGAGATCAGTTCACTTTCGTCGGGGTGGCTGGGGACGACGGCGCGGGCCCCACTTTTCGCGGGGGCGAGGGCTGCGGAGCGCTGGTCGAGGCGGAGGCCGCCTTTGCGGCCGGCTTCGTCCGGGCCGTGGCATTTGAAGCAGTAGTTCGAAAGGATGGGGCGGACGTCGCGGGCGAAGTCCGGGGTGGGCTCGGCGGCGGCAGCGGCGGAGAGGGTGAGGCAGAGGAGAGCGGCGAGCGGCAAGTGCATGGCAGGGAATGGAGGAACGCGTGGCGGGGGCCAGTCCTTACGGCATCGCGGGAGGTCGGTTTACGTTGGCATGGGGAAATCCGAGTCCCGGGGCTCTCGGGGCTGGCAGGAAGCGAGGGCCCATGCGAGGTAGGGACCGGTGGCGTTGATTGGGGCGGTTATGATTTCCGGAACTTCGTAGGGATGGAGTTGGAGGATGCGGTTGGCGAGGGCGGTGGCCGTGCTGGCTGGGCATTTGCAGATCGCGAGGACTTCCTGGGACGAATGGATCGCATTTTCCCAATGGTAGACTGAGGTGATGCTGGGGACGAGCTGGACGCAGGCGGCCAGTTTTTCTGCGATGACGGTGCGGGCGGCGAGCTGGGCGCTGGCATCATCGGGGAATGAGGAAAGGACGAGGCGGAGAGGGGCGTCGTGCATGGCGGGGATGGGTTGGGGAACGGTGGAGCGGGGCGTGCTGGCGTCAAAGGCCTGCGGGAGTGCGCAAAATGTCACAGTCCGGAACTTGTGGGACTGGGAGGTTCCCGGTAGAGGCGGGAGCAATCCGCGTCTTCTGTAACCGTGATGAAGTTTCCCCTGGTCGACGGCATTCCTTTCCGCAGCAAGGAGATGAGCTGGCTTGCGTTCAATTCGCGGGTGCTTCAGGAGGCGGCGGATGTGGCGCGGCCGCTGGGTGAGCGGATCCGGTTTCTGGGGATTTATTCTTCGAATCTCGATGAATTCTTCCGGGTGCGGGTGGCGACGCTGCGGCGGCTCATTCTGCTGGGGAAGGATTACCGCAAGCTGCGGCTGCCGGATCCCCGGGAGACGCTGCGGGAAGCGCGTCGGCTGATCCGCCGGGATGGGGTCCGCTTTGACGCGGTGTACCGGGACATTCTGCGGGGCATGGCGAAGCAGGGAGTCCGGCTGATCAGTGAAAGTGAAGTTCCGAAGCCGCTCTGGGACTGGCTGTACGAGTATTTCTTCGAGACCGTGCGGCCGCGCATCATGCCTGTGATGGTGCGGTCGTACAGCCGGTTCGGGTCGCTCGCTGACACGTCGATGTATCTGGCGGTCGAATTGGGGCGACAGGGCCGCAAGGGTCGGGAGGGCCATGCGCTCATCCGGATTCCGTCGCCCGAGCTGCCGCGTTTTGTGACGCTTCCCGAGTATCGCGGGGAGAGGCTGGTGATGTATCTGGACGACATCATCCGTTTCGGGATGCCGAGCATCTTCACTGGGCTGAGCTACAATCGGTTTGATGCGTGGGCGATCAAGTTCACGCGGGATGCGGAACTGGAGTTTGACGACGACATTACGGCGAGTCTGTACGACCGGATTGCGGACGGGTTGAGGGCGCGGCAGACGGGTGAGCCGGTGCGGATGAATTATGACGGGGGGATACCGAAGTCGTTTCTGGAGCTGATGACCGGGAAGCTGAAGCTACCGGACGAGGGGACGCTGCTGCCGGGATCGAGGTATCATAACCGGCGGGATCTGATGACCTTTCCGGTGCCCGAGGAGATGCGGGCGGCGGCACCGCGGCGGCTGCCGCACCGGGTGCTCACGGGGCATGTGGAGAGCATTTTCCGGATTCTGCAGGAACGGGATGTGCTGCTGCATCTGCCGTGGCATTCCTTCAGTCTGTTTCTGGATTTTCTGCGGGAGGCGAGTCTGGATCCGTATGTGGACAGCATCCGTCTGACGCAGTACCGGCTGGCGCGGCATTCCTGTGTGGCGAGTGCGCTGATCACAGCGGCGCAGAACGGCAAGGAAGTGACGGTGCTGGTGGAGCCGCAGGCAAGGTTTGACGAGCAGCAGAACATCAGTTGGGCGCAGCGTTATCAGGAGGCGGGGGTGAAGGTCATTCTGGGGGTGCCGGGGTTGAAGGTGCATGCCAAGATGGCGGTGGTGACGCGCAACGAGCATGGCGAGCCGCGTCACTACAGCGCGCTGGGGACTGGGAACTTCAATGAAGAGACGTCGCGCTTCTACACTGATCATCTGCTCATGACGGCGCGGCAGGAAATCGGCGAGGACGTGGTGGAGAGTTTCCGGTTTTTCGAGGCCAACTGGCAGCCACCGGAGCTGCGCGAGCTGGTGGCGGCACCGTTCCGGCTGCGGGCGGCGGTGACGGGGTGGATCCGGCGGGAGATGGAGCATGCGGTGGCTGGTCGGGAGGCGTGGTGCTGGCTGAAGCTGAACAATCTGGCGGATCCCGAGCTGACGGGGCTGCTGTATGAGGCGGCGGCGGCTGGCGTGAAGATCCGGCTGGTGGTGCGCAGCATGTTTTCGGTGGCTGCGGGGCATCCGAAGGTGAGTGCGGGGATCGAGGCCAAGTCGATTGTGGATGGCTGTCTGGAGCACAGCCGGATTCTGGTGTTTGGGAACGGGGGCAGTCCTGCGGTGTATCTATCGTCTGCGGATTTTCTGCCGAGGAATTTCGACAGTCGCTTTGAGATTGTGTTTCCGGTGCGTGATGCCGGGCTGGCGTCGGAACTGATGCAGTATTTCGAGCTGCAGTGGCATGACACGGTGAAGGCGCGGGTGCTGGATGCGGCCTTGAGTAATCGGATGCCGGTGCGGCGGAGCCGGGGTATCCGGTGTCAGGAAGCGATTCCGGATTGGCTTTCGGGGAAGGCTGAGGGAGAGTGAGGGGGATGAAGCAATGGGACAGAGGTCATGGGATGCTGGTTTCTGCGCGGGAGATGCGTGGGCTGGAGGAGAGCGCGGTGGCGGCGGGAATATCCGAGGAAGCGCTCATGGAGGAAGCGGGGGCGGGATTGGCTGAGGTGGTGCGGCAGACCGGGGTGCGGCGCGGGTTGGCGGTGGTCTTTGCGGGGAAGGGGCATAATGCGGGGGATGCGTTTGTGCTGGCGCGGCATCTGCTGGGGGACGGATGGGAGGTCGAGGTGCGGGCCGTGTGGGACGAGGAAAGCTGGCGGCCTCTGGCGCGGCGGAAGTTTGTGGAAGTCCGCGGGGACCTGCGCTGCGTGCCGTTGGAAGCGGTCATTCCGGACCGGGTGGCTCTGATCATTGATGGGCTGGTGGGCATTGGATTTGGCGGGGAACTGGGGGGCAGGCTACGGTTGGCTTGTCTGGCGGTGCGGGCGATGCGGGAGTCGACTGGGGCCATGGTGCTGGCGGTGGATGTGCCGTCCGGACTGCCGGCTGATGGAGGGGATGCGGATGCTGCGGTGGTGGTGGCCGATGTGACGGTGGCGCTGGGCTATGCGAAGCTGGGGCATTGTGCGGATGGGGCGGCGGCTTGGTGTGGCCGGCTGGCGGTGGTGCCGCTGACTGGTTTACCGGCCCTTGCATCGGTGGAGGGTGGAAGGCCGAGGCTGCTGACTCCGGAACTGCTGCGGGGGTGGCTGGGTGGGCCGCGGAATTTTGCGATGCACAAGGGGGAGGCGGGTCGCGTGGGCGTGCTGGCGGGATCCGTGGGACTTACGGGGGCGGCGCGGCTGGCGGCGGTCGGAGCTTTGGAGGCGGGGGCTGGACTGGTAACGCTTTTCAGTCCGGTGTCGGTCTGGAGTGAGCTGGCGTCGGGCTGTCCGCCTGAGGTGATGGTTCGGCCTGTGCGGAGCTGCCGGGAGTTGATGGAGGCGAAGCTGGATGCGCTCGCGGTGGGGCCGGGGTTGGGGACGGCTGCGCCTGCTGATCTGCTGACGCTGATCCGCCGGGACGGGCGGCCGATGCTGGTGGATGCGGATGGATTGAATGCGCTGGCGGCGCTTCCGGGTGGGCATGAGATCTGGCCTGCGGCGGGAACGCGGCTGCTGACTCCGCATCCCGGGGAAATGGAGCGGTTGCTGCGGCGGTTTGCGCCCCGTTTGCTAGGGGCGTCGGTTGCGGGGCAGGCCGGGGGGCTTGCGCAGGCGACTGGGGCGACGGTGCTGCTGAAGGGTGCGCGTTCCTGTGTGGCTTCGCCTGACGGGAGGTTGGCGTACAATGCGAGTGGTCATCCGGCGATGGCGCGCGGGGGGATGGGGGATGTGCTTTCCGGGATGGCGGCGGCCTTCATGGCGGGCGGACTTGAGCCATTTGCGGCGGCCTGTCTGGCATCGTGGCTGATCGGGGCCGGGGCAGAATCGTGGCTGCGGCGGAATGGCTGGGCAGTGGAAGCGCTTTCTGCGTCGGCCGTCCTGCGGCATGCCTGCCGGAAGGCGTTGCCGGCGCTGCGGAACGGCGGCACATTCTGAAGATCGACCGGCTGGGCTGGCGGGTTTTCGCGTTGTCACCCTGTGGGGCTCTGTGCAGGGTGTGGATCATGGCAAACAGGCGCATTCTTCTCACGACGACGAGTTATCAGGACACTCCGGGGGAGCATCATGAGGTGCTGGATTCGCAGGGGTATGAGATTGTGAGGGAGCGTGGCCCGCTGAATGAAGCCCGGATGCTGGAGTTGGCGGGAGAGTTCGATGGCTTGCTCTGCGGGGATGATGAGCTGACCGAGGCTGTGCTGCGGAAGTCCCGTCCGCGTCTTGCGGTCATCAGCAAATACGGGATTGGGCTTGACCGGATTGATCTGGCGGCGGCGCAGGAACTGGGCATTCCCGTGCTGTTCACGCCCGGGGTGAACCACACGACGGTGGCCGAGCATACCTTCTGTCTGCTGCTGGGGATGGTGCGGAATCTGGTGCCGTCGGCCAATGCGACGCGGGCCGGGCAATGGAAGCGGCTGACGGGCCATGAACTCTGGCGGAAGCGGATCGGGATTGTCGGGCTGGGGCGGATTGGTCAGGAAATGATCAAGCGGTGTCGTGGTTTTGACATGGAGGTGCATGCCTTCGGCAACTACTGGCCGGAGGAATTTGCGCGGGAGCATGGGGTGGTGCGGCATCTGTCGCTCGATGCGATGCTGCCGCATGTGGACATTCTGAGTCTGCACACCATGCTGAGCCATGAGACGCGGCATCTTGTGAATGCGGACCGGCTGGCCCGGCTGCCGCGGGGGTCGTGGCTGGTGAACACGTCGCGCGGGGAACTGGTGGATTCGGCAGCGGTGCTGGCCGCGCTCGATGGGGGTCAGCTGGCTGGGTATGCGGCTGACGTCATGGAGCACGAACCCCCGCCGCCCGATCATCCACTGCTGAGTCATGCGAAGACGCTCGTGACTCCGCACATCGGGAGCCGTACGTATGAGAGCGTGCCGCGGCAGGCCATGCGGGCGACGCGCAATCTTATCAATTTCTTCAATGGGGACAGCGATGTTTTCTATGCGAACCGCGACTGAAACTGACCGGCCATTCCGATGATATGAAAGCGAGGCGATTTCTTTCTGTGCGGGTGTTGTCCATGGTGGCATTGCTGCTGAATGCCTGTGCGGATGGTGGTGGCGGGAAAGTGGTGGTGGTGCCCGGGGCGTGGACGTTCAGTGGATTCCGGGAGGATCAGGACCTGAGCGGAGTCGCCGCGTGGGATGAGAAGCATGTGCTCGTGGTGACCGATGAGACCGTGACGGTGCAGGGTGGGATCATGGACCGGGGAGCGCGCACGGTGACGGCGGGTGTGGAGATTCCCCTGCCGGTGCCGGTGACTGGGGAGAAGGTGGAGGCTGATGCCGAGGGGGTGGCCGTGCTGCGGGAGGATGGGGCCTACTATGTGACCGGGTCGCATGGATTGGGGAAGAAGAAGGCGGATTTTCAGCCATCGCGTTGTCAGGTCTACCGGATTCCGGTGGATGCGGCGACTGGGGAGCCCCGTGCGCAGGGGATCACGGTGGCGAGTCTGCTGCCGTGGGTCGAGAAGCATCCCGATCTGGCGTCGCATGTGAAGCAGCCGCTGCAGCTGAACGGATTCAACATCGAGGGACTGGCCGCGCAGGCAGGGCGCCTCTGGTTCGGGCTGCGGGCACCGAATCTCAATGGGGTGGCCTTTGTGATCGAGGCGGATCCGGCGGAGTTGTTTGCGGGAAAGACCGAGGGCATGAAGCTGCACCGGATTCCGGTGGGGCAGGGAGCGGGGATCCGCGAGATTGCGGCGCTGCGGGATGGGTTCCTTGTGCTGACCGGCAATGCGAGTGCGGAAGCGACGAAGAAGCAGCCGGTGAGCATGGCTCCGGGCGAGGATCAGAAGTTTGTGCTCTGGTTCTGGCGGCCGGCCGGACCGGGGTCGTATTCCGAAAGGATCGGGGAAATTCCCGAGCCGTCGGCCAAGGCTGAAGGACTGCTCATACTTGGTGAGGAAAGCGGGCGGCTTGATGTCCTCGTGCTGTTCGACAGCGCGGCGGGCGGTGGTCCGAAGCAGTACCGGGTGACCCTGCCGAAGGGGCGTTGAAGCAATCCTCTGTGGTCATGAAAAGACTCACGCTGATCCGTCATTTCAAGAGTGTGGCGGCCGAACCATGGCAGCGGGATTTCGAGCGGCCGCTCAGTGCGCGGGGGAGGCGGGATGCCGGGTTGGTGGGGGCGCATCTGACGGCGTGGCCGGAGGGCAAGCCCGACCGGGTGGTGGTGAGTGCGGCGCGGCGGACTAGGGAAACGGCGGCTGCCCTTGCCGAAGCCGGTGCCTTTCCGAAGGGTTGTGAAGTCTTCGAAGACCGGATCTACGAGGCACCGCTTGAGGCGCTCCAGGCAGTGCTGGCCGAGCAGCCTGAGGAAGCGGGGCATGTGGTCATGGTCGGTCACAATCCCGGGATGGAACTGGTGCTTGAGTGGCTGTGTCCGCGGGAACTGAGGCCCGTGGTGACTGGTGCGGTGATTTCGATGGAACTGGCGGTGGACTGCTGGCGGGAGGTGCTGCCCGGCTGCGGGCGGCTGCTGAGATTCGTGCGTCCGGTCGATCTGGGGGGCGGACCCGACTGATGGCTGGGGTGGGCACGGTGGCGGTGGCGGTGGGCGGGGAGCAGTTTGTGCTGCGGGCCGACCGGACCCTGTGGATTCCCGGGCGCAGGATGCTGGTGGTGGCCGATCTGCACCTTGGCAAAGCCGCGGTATTCCGGCGGCATGGACTGCCGGTTCCTGAAGGGGATACGGAAAGGGATCTGGAGCGGCTGAGCGGAGCGATTGCGGCACTGGGTGCGGAGCAACTGCTGATTGCGGGGGATTTCTTTCATGCGCCGGCAGCGCAGTCGCAGGAAGTGCTGACGCTCGTGCGGCGGTGGCGATCCGAGCATGCCGGGCTGGCGGTGCGGCTGGTGGTGGGGAATCACGACCGTGGGCGCGCCATGCCACCGGCGGATCTGGAGTTTGCGGTCAGTGAGGAATCGCATGAAGAAGGTGGCCTGCGGTTTGTGCATGATCCTGGGGAGGCGGGGCCGGGGGTCTTTGCGGTGGCGGGGCATCTGCATCCGGCGGTGCGGCTGCGCGGTGGTGGGCGGTCTGTCCCTTGTTTCTGGCTGCGCGGGACGGGGCTCGTGCTGCCGGGGTTTGGTACCTTCACAGGCGGGGCGCGGGTGCGTCCGGGGGAAGGTGAACGGGTTTTCGCGGTGGCTGACGGAATGGTCGTGGAGGTTCCGGTACGTCTGGTGGCGGGGTCGTGACTGGCGGGGCGGTGACGGGGATTGGATGCGGGCAATTCTCCGCTGGTCATGCGTGGCGGCTGTGTCATGAAACGGACCATGAGGGATGCCGTGCTGGCGTTCCGTGATTTCTTTTTCGTACTGCCATGTCCTCATCTGTTCTGTTCCGATCCTCTGCTGCCGTGCTGCTTCTGCTGGCGGCGGTTCCTGTTTCTGCGCAGGCCCCTGCGGCTGCAGCACCGGCTGCGGCACCGGTGGCTGGCGAATCCCATCCGGCCACGGTGGTGGTGCGCGAGTATCTGAATTTCGTGCTGCAGCGGGAATGGGGGAAGAGCGCCGACCTTGTCGAGGCCAAGTCGCTCGAATCGCTGCAGAAGGATTACATGGAGAGGATCAAGCGGGCGCAGACCATGGACGAGGAAGAGATGATGTTCCGGCGTGTGGGGAAATCGACCCTCGAAGATCTCGTGGCGATGGCTCCGAAGGAATTCTACATTGCCTATCACAAGGGCCTGCAGGAACGCATGCAGATTGACGAAGCTGCGCTCGAGCGGGTCAAGAAGAGTCTCCAGCTGAAGGTTCTCAGCGTGGCCGAGGAAGGCGACTCGCGGGTGCATGTGCTCGTGCGGACGAAGCATGCCAATGACAAGATACAGGTGGAGAATCTCGAACTGATTTCGCTTCTGAAGACATCCGGTGGAAAGTGGCTGGTTGGTCTCAACGAACAGATGCCGAAGGTGACCGGCCTTGATGGCAAGCCGCTGAGTGGTCCGGGTGCGGCGGGCGCAGCCCCTGCAGCGGCACCGGCGAAGCCTGCAGCAGCACCAGCGAAACCGGCGGCGGCCCCTGCCAAGCCGGCCGTGAAGCCGAAAGGGCGCTGATTTACGGGGCAAGGAAAGATTCTGAGCGCATGAAAACGGTACGGATTGGGATCATTGGCGGCGGTCTGATGGGCCGGGAGATGGCGAGTGCCTTTGCGCGCTGGTGTGCGCTCCGGGACATGCCGGTGCGGCCGCATCTGACGGCGGTGGCGGATGTCAATGCAGCGGTGCTGGGATGGTTCCGGGAGCTGCCTGGCGTGGTGCTGACGACGACCGACTATCATGAAATGCTGGCGTCGCCGGAGGTTGATGTGGTCTACGTGGCGGTGCCGCATCATCTGCACCTTGCGGTGTACCGGGATGTGCTCGCGGCCGGCAAGGACCTCTTTGCGGAGAAGCCGTTCGGGATTGATCTGGCGGCGGCGGAAGCCATTGTGGCGGCGGCGCGGGAATCCGGCTGCTTTGTGCGCTGCAGTTCCGAGTTTCCTTATTTTCCGGGGGCGCAGCGGGTGGTGCGGGCGGTGCGGACGGGAGGACTTGGCCGCATTCTGGAGATCCGCAGCGGGTTTCATCATGCGAGCGATCTTGATCCGACGAAGGCGGCGAACTGGAAGCGTCTGAGCAGCATCTGCGGGGAGATCGGGGTGCTTGGGGATCTTGGGATGCACACCCTGCATGTGCCGCTGCGGCTCGGCTGGCGTCCGAAGTCGGTTTATGCGCAGCTGCAGAAGGGATATCCGGAGCGGCCGGATGGCAAAGGCGGCATGGCGGTCTGCGATACGTGGGACAATGCGATGCTGCACACGTGGGTGGAGGTGGACGGGACGGACGTTCCCATGCGGCTTGAGATGAAGCGGATGGCACCTGGCGCGACCAATAGCTGGTTCCTTGAGGTGCTGGGAACCGAGGGCGGGGTGGCGTATTCCACAGCTGAGCCGAAGACGCTGCGGACATTCCGCCGCCGTGGGGGCGAGCAGGTTTGGGAGGTGGTTTCTCTGGGCTTTGACATGGTATTTCCGGCGATCACGGGCGGGATTTTCGAGCCTGGATTTCCGGACATCATGCAGCAGATGTGGGCGGCCTATCTGCTCGAGCGCGAGGGTCAGCTGGGTGACCGCTTCGGCTGTGTCACGCCGGAGGAAGCGCTGGATTCGCATCGGATCTTTGCGGCCGCCCTTGCGGCGCAGAAAGAAGGCCGTGTGGCCGAGGTTGGCTGAATCCCGCGAGCGTATGAGGGCACGGATTGTCAAGGAGTTCACCTTCGAAGCGGCGCAGACGCTGCCGACGCTGCCGGAGGGCCACAAGTGCCGGATGATGCACGGGCATAGTTTCCGGCTCGAGATATCGGTGGAGGGGGAAGTGGATCCGGCGATCGGCTGGGTGTACGATCACGCGAGGATTTCGCGGGCGATGGCTCCTCTGCTGGCGCAGCTGGATCACAGTTATGTGAATGACATTCCGGGTCTGGAGGTGCCGACGATTGAGAACATGTGTGCGTGGCTCTGGCGGAAGCTGGAGGGTGATTTGCCGGGCCTCTGCGAGATTGTGCTGCATGAGACGCCGACGGCGCGCTGCGTGTTCCGCGGGGAATTCTGAAGAGGTCCGGATCTAGCGGGGCCGGGCCGGTGGCTTCTCCGGAGAAGGTTTGGCCTCGGCGGCTGCGTTGTTTTCTGCGGCGGCGGCCTCGCGCCATTTCCATGCGGTGAGCTGGAAGGGATCCGGCCGGCGCCATGGCTGCCACCAGACGGTGGCGTCGGCTTCGCGTTCGGTGCCGTTGCTGCGGACGCGGAGGTGGAGCTGGTAATTGATGCCGGCGACGACCTGCTCGCGGGCGGCGACGATGGCTTTGAGCTGGATTTCCGGGGCCTTGTCCGTGCTGTCTGGTTTCGCTGCTGCTGCGGCTTTTACGGCGAAAGCGGCGGCTGCTTTTACTTCGCTGCTCTTCGGGTCGGCGTCGGAGAAGCCACCCGGGAGGGGAGGCGCGGCGACTGCGCAGACGGCGAGGGTGACGGCGACGAGCAGCGGTTTCATGGCATGCGGTCAGAGAAGTTCGGGAGATTCCATGAGCTGGGCGACGCGGTGGAGGAGTCGGCCCGCGCCCCCGCCATCGAGGACGCGGTGATCGAAGCTGAGGGTGAGTTCGGCCCTGGTGCGTGGGAGGAACGACTGGCTGTGATCGTCCCAGACGGGCTGGCGGACACCGGCTCCGAGGCCGAGGACGAGATTCTGTTCTGGGAGAGGAATGGGAGTGGCCCAGAGGATTCCGAAGGTGCCGAAATTGGTGATGGTGGCGATGCCGAGGCCGCGGGCTTCCGGTGGCAGGCGGCGGTCGCGTGCGGCGGCGACGAGCTGGCCGTAGGAAGCGGCCAGTTCCGAGAGCGACTTCCGGTCGACGTCGCGGATGATGGGGACGAGGACACCGTCGGGTACTTCGACGGCGAAGCCGAGGTCGATGGCTTTGGGGTGAACGATGCGTTTGCCCACGAGACGTCCGGCGGCTGCGGTATTCTCGGCGAGGGCGAGCGAGAGGGCGCGCATCGCGTAGAGGGCGGGACCGGGCCGTGGTTCCGGCTGACGCCGTCTGTGATCGAGGAGGGGGTCGAGGGTGACGGCGATGCCGACCGTGGCGAGGGGTCGGGCCCATGAGCGGCGCATGGAATCCGCCACGGCGATGCGCATCGGGCTGGCGGGCGTCATGCGGTGCTCTTCGAGTTGCTGCATGAAGGCTTCGAAGTCCTCGACGGTGACGCGTCCGCCTGCGCCGCTGCCGGCGACCGAGGCGAGGTCGGCGGCATTGATGCCGAGTTCCTGCATGCGGCCGCGGAGTCGGGGTGAGATATAGGTGGCTCCCGAGGCATTGGCCGGGACGGGGAGACCCGAGAGGGTGGGCTGGACTTCCTGTGGTCGGCCCTCGTGGATTTCCGCGGTTTGATCCGTCTGGAAGTGGAGATTGGCGGGGAGGTCCGGGGATTCGCTGCCGGGCACTGGCGCGAGGGGGGCGAGGCCGGCGCGGGCCGCTTCTTCCTCGGTCACTTCGAGCGATCCGATGATGGCTCCGACGGGGTAGCTGACACCGACGGAGCCGAGGATTTCGGCGACGGTACCGCTGCACGGGATGGTGACGCTCATGGTGGCCTTCTGGGTTTCGACCTCCATGATTTCCTGATCGGCGTGGACGTTGGCTCCGGCGGTGATGCCGATGCGGACGATGGTGGCCTCGGCGATGGATTCGCCCAGCTGCGGCATGAGGATGGGAATGCGCATGGGGGGGGTGGCGTGGGCGGGAAATCAGAGAGCGAGGAGATCGCGCAGGGCGGCGGCGATGGTCGCGGCGGTGGGTCGGTGATGAGCCCAGAGGTTGGGGTGATAGGGAATGGGGGTGTCGCGGGAATTGAGGCGCCGGGGGGGCGCGTCGAGCAGGTGGAATCCGTCGGCGACGACCCGGCTGATGACTTCTGCGGCGACGCCGCCCCATGGGAAGCTTTCGGCTACGGCGAGGAGGCGACCGGTGCGGGCGACCGATGCGAGCACGCTATCGGTGTCGAGGGGTTTGACGCTGCGGAGGTCGACGATTTCGATTTCCCAGCCATCGCGGAGGAGGTCATCTGCGGCGCGCAGGGATTCGTGGAGCATGGCGCTGCAGGTGACGACGGTGGCGTGTCGGCCGCTGCGGGCGATGCGGGCTTTGCCGATGGGAAGGCTTTCCGCGGGGAGAGCGTCTGCCTTGAGGTGGTAGTACAGGAATTTGTGTTCGCAGAAGATGACCGGGTCGTCGAGCGCGACCGCGTCGAGGAGCATGGTGTAGGCATCGCCGACGGTAGCGGGGGTGAGGACGATGAGTCCCGGGTAGTGGGCGTAGAGGCTTTCCATGCTCTGGCTGTGGAATGGTCCGCTGCCGGGGGTGCCGCCGCTGGGCAGGCGGATAACGAGCGGGCAGGGAGTGCCGGTGCGCCAGAAGTGGGTGGCCGCCTGATTGATGATCTGATTGAAGCCGATGCTGGAGAAGTCGGCGAACTGCATTTCGACGATTGGTCGCATGCCGCTGATGGCGGCACCGACGGCCATGCCGACCATGGCGTCTTCGCTGATGGGGCTGTCGAGCACGCGTCCGGGGAAGTCGCGGGCGAGGTTTTTCGTCGCTTTGAAGGCACCTCCGAAGGCGGCGATATCCTGGCCGTAGAGGAAGACGGCAGGGTTTTCGCGGAGGGCCCTCGCCTGGGCCTCCCGGATGGCTTCGAGGTAGGAAATGCTCACGGTTTTAGCCATCGGTCCGCGGAGGGGGGGGCTTCAAGCCGGAAAAGCGGCTCAGCTGAGCGAAACGGGATCGACATCGACGATGACGGCCACGTCCTGGGGGATGGAGGTGGCCTTGAGGATGGGCTGGAGGTACTGGGTGATGGTGCTGGTGCGCGGGGCGCGCAGGAGGATCTGGAAGCGGTAGTGGTCGTGGGATTTCTCGAGCGGGCTGGGAGCCGGGTCGCTCATGGTGAGGGTGGGCGGAAGGGATTCCGCGAGGCGGCGGTGAATGGTTTCGAGGGTGAACTCGGCGAGCCGCTGGTTGGGAGACTTGCAGGTGAGGAGGGCGGCGTGCGTGAACGGAGGGTATTGGAAGACCTTGCGCATTTCGAGTTCCTGCTCGCTGAAGCCTGGGAAGTCGTGATGGCGGGCGTGCTGGATGGCGGGGAGGTGAGGACTGTAGGTCTGGACGATGACTTCGCCGCGGAGGGATCCTCGTCCGGCGCGTCCGGCGACCTGGGTGAGGAGGGCGAAGGTGCGTTCCGATGCGCGGAAGTCCGGGGTATGGAGCGTGAGGTCGGCGTTGAGGACACCGACGAGTGTGACATTGGGAAAGTGGAGGCCTTTGGCGATCATCTGGGTACCTACGAGGATGTCGATCTGGCCGGTTTTGAACTGGAGCAGGGTATCGCGGAGGGTGTGCTTCTGCTGCATGGCGTCCGTATCGACGCGGGCGGTGCGGGCTTTGGGGAAGAGGGAAGCGAGGGTGTGGTGAACGCGTTCCGTGCCGTATCCAGCGAAGAGGATGCCGGGGTCTGCGCATTCCGGGCATTTGCGTGGCGGGAGCTTCTGGAAGCCGCAGACGTGGCAGATGAGGCGTTCGCTTTCCTGATGGAGCGTCATGGGAACCGAGCAGTGGGTGCAGCGGACGACGTGGCCGCAGGCGAGGCACTGGACACTGGCTGCGAAGCCGCGGCGGTTGATGAAGAGGATGGATTGTTCGGCGCGCTGGAGGCGCTGGTCGAGGGCGATGCGGAGCCGTTCACTGATGATGGGTGGGGCCCCCTTGGCGGCCCGGCGCTTTTCGTGGCGCATGTCGATGATGCGGACGAGCGGGAGTCCGGCGCTGTCGGCCCGTTCCGTCATGCTGAGAAGCTGGTATTTGCCGCGGAGGGCATTGTGCCATGATTCGAGCGATGGGGTGGCGGAGCCGAGGACGATGGCGCAGGGCGTCTGGGCGGCGCGCACGACGGCGGTGTCGCGGGCTTGGTAGCGCGGGGGGCTTTCCTGCTTGTAGGAATTCTCGTGTTCCTCGTCGACGATGATGAGGCCGGTATCGGTGAGGGGAGCGAAGACGGCGCTGCGGGCACCGATGACGATGCGGGCGCGGCCTTTCTGGATCTTCTGCCATTCGTCGAAGCGTTCTCCCTGGCTGAGGTGACTGTGAAGGACCGCGATCTGGCTCGTGGCCGAGGCGAAGCGGGATTTGAAGCGTTCGACGGTCTGGGGGGTCAGGGAGATTTCCGGAACGAGAATGAGGACCGAGCGTCCTTCATCGAGAACGGCCTGGGCGGCCTGGAGGTAGACTTCGGTTTTGCCGCTGCCGGTGACGCCGTGGAGGAGGAGGGGCTTGGCTTTCGCGGGGTTGGCGGTGGCTGCGAGAATGGCGGTGAGGGCTGCCTGCTGGGCCTCGTTGAGCGGGAGTGGTTCCGTGGCGATGAAGGTATCGTTTCCGTGAGGGTCGCGGCTGACTTCTTCGTCGAGCAGCGAGATCCATCCGGATTCCGCGAGCGATTTGAGAGAGGCGGCGGGGAAGCCGGCTGTGGGGAGCGGGTCTGCGGCTGCGGCGAGGGCTGTGAGGATTTCCGCCTGGCGGGGGGCGCGGCGCTGGAGATTGGCGAGAGCGGTGGCGTCGGGGCTGCGGACAAGCTGGGCCACGCGGCGGGTTTTGGCCTGGTGGCGTTCGCCCCGGACCGAGGTGGGCAGCATGGCGCGGACCACGGTTTCGAGGGGGGCACAGTAGTACTCCGAGACCCAGCGGGCGAGGCGCAGCAGGGACGGCGGCAGGACCGGGCGTTCCTCGATGGTGGAGAGCAGCGGCTTCAGTTTCCGTCCGGGCTCGGGGGCGGATGGGTGGATGGCGAGAACGGTGCCGGGCTGACGGCGCTGCTGCAGCGGGCAGACCACGCGGCTGCCCGGGGAGACCGCGCTGCGGAAGCTTTCCGGAATGAGGTAATCGAACTGGAGGTCACCGGGGCCGTCGAGCAGGACCGTGGCCACGGGGCCGGAGCCGGCGGAGTCGTCCGGGGCCGGTTCAGGTGGAGGGAGCAGGAAATCGTGGCTGGCCGGGGGCATCCGTGGGGGGCCACGATAGGCGGATGGCTGGGAAGTCCAGGCCGCTTGCCGCGAGGCGCGAGGCTGGGAGAATGCAACAAAAACGGCACAGGAAGAAAGGCGACAGCGGCGGGACCCGGGAGCATGTTCTCCCTGTCGCTGGTGCTTCAGCACTGGCGGCACGGGATCCTCTGAAACGCAATCAGAGGGTGCTGCGCAAACAACAAAAAAGGGGAGAAGGGCGGTGCCGTAAGGTGCCGCCCTTCGATTTTGGCGGGGCAGGAGCCATTTGAGGAGATGGGCGCAGCCGTGGAGCCTTGTTTTGCGGTACGTGGAAGAGACGGAGTTCGGCCGAAGCTTCAGGCCAGCCCGAGGATGGAGCGGGCGAGGTTGAGGTAGATGAGGAGGCCGGTGGCGTCGACGATGGTGGTGATGGCTGGGCTGGCGATGACGGCGGGGTCGAGCCGCAGGGCTTTGGCACCCATGGGGAGGATGGCACCGATGAGGGTGGAGGCGGAGATCTGAATGAGGAGGGCGAGGCCCACGGTGGCGGCGAATTTTCCGAGGGAATCCTCCGCGATATTCATGAAGGACGGGCGGAGCCAGTAGATCTGGGCGACCATGCAGAGGGAGAGGATGGTGCCGATGATGAGGCCGACGCGCAGTTCCTTCCATGCGACGCGGAGGACTTCGGCGGGCGTCAGTTCGCCGAGGGACATGGCGCGGATGACCATGGTGGCGGCCTGTCCGCCGGTGTTCCCGCCGGCCGCGACGATCATGGGCATGTAGATGGTGAGGGCGAAGACGGTGCTCAGCTGATTCTGATAGGAATAGATGACACTGCCCGAGACGAGGCCGAGGAAGGCGAGGGAAACGATCCAGCCGAAGCGGCGCTGCACCTGGCGGAGGACCGGGGTATTGAGGTAGACCTCCTCGGCAGCATCACCGGTGATACCCGACTGACGTTCAAGGTCTTCGGTGCTTTCTTCCTCCTGGATCTCGAGGGCGTCGTCGTGTGTGATGACTCCGAGAATGCGTCCGTCGTCGTCGACCACCGGCAGGGCCAGCATGTCGTATTTGACCATGACTCGGAGGGCTTTTTCCTGGTCGGCGGTGGCAAGCACGGCGCGGGTGTCGCCGTCGTTGAGATCGGCGATGAGGGTGTCGGGGTCGGCGAAGGTCAGGTCGCGGAGCCGGACTTTTCCGAGGATGAGGCCATCGTGGTCCGTGACGTAGATCCGGGCGAGCATTTCGGCTTCGTCCTGGATGTTGCGGAGGGTGGCGATGGCCTTGCGGACGGTGAATGATTCCTCGACCGTGGCAAAGGCCGTGGTCATGCGGCCGCCCGCGGTGTCTTCCGGGAACTTGAGGAGTTCGCGGGCTGCCTTGCGGCGGTTTTCTGAGAGCAGGTGGAAGGCGTGGCCGCGGAAGGGGCCGGGCATTTCCTGGAGCAGGTCGACGAGGACGTCGTCCGAGAGGTCGTCGAGGGTGAAGGTCAGTTCCCGGTCCGGCATGGCTGCGAGGATGGCGACGGCGTCGGATCCGGGCAGTTGGGGCAGGAAAGCTGGGATGATGTCGGCGGGGAGCTGGCTGACGAGCTGGGGCCGGAGGTCTTCCGGGAGGGATTCGTAGGCGGATGCGAGGTCGGCGGGGTGGGTGTCCTCGAGGAGGGTGGGCAGGAGGTCCCAATGGCCGCTGGTGATGGCTTCGGTGAGGCGGCTGGCGGCCTCGCTTTCTCCGGTCTCCTCGTCATCCATGGGGCCGGATAGACGGCGCGGCAGAAGGGTGCAAGTTGGAAACCCGGAAGAGCCTTTCAGGGATGCTGAAATCAGTTCTGCGGGACGTGCCGGTACTGCTGCCAGCCTTTGTGGATGTAGACCATGCCCGAAGCGAAGGTGATGGCCGCGGCAGGCACCATGATGGCCCACCATGGGGGCCATGGGAGCTGGAGCATGACCCAGCCGAGGGCGAGGAGCTGCAGGACGGTGGCCAGTTTTCCGGTCCAGTGGGGCACGATCTGGACGCGGCCGTGACGCCGGGCGATGGCCCATGCGGCGAGGGAAGAGAGGACATCGCGCAGGATGACGACGGTGGCGAACCACCATGGGATCCAGTGCCGTGCCGACCACGGGTGGAGGTTGAGGACGATGAGGGCCGTCAGCATGAGGCATTTGTCCGCGAGGGGGTCGAGGATTCGGCCGAGCCGGGAATGCTGCTGGAAGCGGCGGGCGATCCAGCCATCGAGGGCATCGCTCAATCCGGCGGCGAGGAAGACCCCCATGGCGGCGAGGCGGTGCGATTCCTCCGGCGACCCTGCGGCGACCGAATGGCCATAGGAAACCGCGAGCCACGCATAGAGCGGGATCATGAAGATGCGGAAGACCGTGATTCTGGTGGCGAGGGTCATGTAGCGGCGGGGCGTTCCATGGTGGAACCGGGGATGGGTGTTGTCAGGGGCGAAAGCGTGCGGGGAAGAGCTGCAAGCTGAGGCTTGCAGGTGCCGCGGGAAGGGCCATGGTCGGGCCCAAAGAACCATACGCTGCCATGTCCCGAACGTCCCTTGATTCCGCCGAAGTGAAAACCATGCTGCTTGCAGTTGCTGATGCGGTCATTGCGGCCGAGCCGGCTCTGAGCGAAGCCGACCGCAATCTTGGCGACGGGGATCATGGGCTGGGAATGCAGCGCGGATTTCAGGCGGTGCAGGCGAAGCTGGCGTCCATGGACGCGGCTGAGGGGGTTGATAAGCTTCTCAGTGCCACGGGGATGGCCATGATGTCGTCGATGGGTGGGGCGAGTGGCGCGATTTTCGGGACTTTGTTCCGGGACGGGGGCAAGGCGCTGGTTGGGCGGACGGAATTCGATGGTGCGGCGCTGGCGGCCTTTCTGCGGGCGGCGTGCGATGGGGTGATGGCGCGGGGCAAGGCGAAGCCGGGGGACAAGACCATGGTGGATGCGCTGCATCCGGCAGCCGAGAAGGCGGAAGAAGTGGCGGGGCTCGGCATCGGCGAGGCGCTTGCGGCGGTGGCTGGTGCGGCGGAAGCGGGCCGCGATCTGAGCAGCGGCATGGTGGCGACGCTGGGCCGGGCGCGCACCTTGGGCGAGGCTTCCGTTGGTCATCCGGACGCGGGGGCCTGTTCGGTGGCGGTGATTTTCCGTGCCATGAGTGACTTTGCGGCATCGTGAGGCCTTGCGTGGCATTCATGAGATTGTCCGGGCAGTTGCTTCTGGCGGTGGCAGTCGCGGGACTGCCGGGGTCGTTGCGGGCGGGTGACTGGCCACAGTTTCTGGGTCCGGGCCGTGATGGGCGGGCGTCCGGGAACACACCGCTGATCCGGGCGTTTGCGGATGGGGAAGCGAAGATCCTGTGGCAGCGGAAGTGCGGATCCGGATTTGCCGGGCCGGTGATTTCTGGCGGGCAGGTTTATCTGTTTCACCGCGAGGCTGGGGATTCCGTGCTGGAGTCGATGGATGTCTCGACGGGGAAGACGCGGTGGCGGCGGCCGTGGCCTTGTGCCTACCGGGATGATTTTGGATTCGATGACGGTCCGCGGTCGGCTCCGGCGGTTTCGGGTGGTCGGATTTTCTGTTATGGGGCGGACGGGTTGCTTACGGCGGTGGATGCGGAGGATGGGTCGGTGCGGTGGCAGCGGGACATGGCGAAGGAGGTTGGTTCGCCGAAGGGTTTTTTCGGGCGCAGCAGTGCTCCGTTGGTCGTCGGGGGAGTGGTGGTGCTGAGTCCTGGTGGGGAGGGGGCGGCGGCGGCGGGATTTGCCGTGGAGACGGGCGAACTCAAGTGGAAGGCGCTTGGTGATGAGGCGGGCTATGCTTCGCCGGTGGTGGTGGACGCGGGTGGGGAGAAGCAGGTGGCCTTTTTCACTCGCGAGGGCGTGGCGCTGGTCGATCCGGAAACGGGCAAGGCGGGACCGCTGCAGCGTTTCCGTTCCGGGATGGAGGCATCGGTCAATGCGGCCAGTCCGGTGGTGACCGGGCCGGGGCGCTTCTTTACTTCCGCCTGTTACGGGACGGGGGCGGCGGTGTGGGCAGCCGGGGCGGGCGGAAAGCTGCAGTCAGTCTGGCGGAAGGAAGACGTGCTGGATTGTCATTATGCGACGCCGGTGCTGTGCGGGGATGTGCTCATTGGGTTTCACGGGCGGCAGGAAGAAGGTCAGGAACTGCGGGCGGTGACGGCGGCCGATGGGGTTGTGCGCTGGTCCGTGCCGATGGCACCGGGGCATGTGATGGCGGCCGGGGATCAGCTCATCATACTGACGGAGAAGGGTGAGCTGGTGCTGGCCGGGGCCCGTGGTGACCGGGCTCCCGGACTGGTGGAGCGGGTCTCCATTCTGCGGGGAGGTCACCGGGCACCGCCGGCGCTGGCCGATGGCCTGCTGGTGGCGCGTGATGGCGGGCGGCTCGTGTGTGTCGACCTGCGGGCTGAGTCAGGGCGGTGAGTTCTCCGGCTGGTGATTCCGGCGTTCGTGTTCGTAGAGCCGGCTGTGCCGCACAAAGGTCTGGTAGGCTGTGCTCCATGCGATCCAGAGACCGGGGAAGCCATCGAGGAAGCCGCGGCGGAGGAAGTAGGCGCGGAAGAACCGCCATGCCGGCCTTGTGAGGGTGGCGGCGAGGGACCAGCGTTTGCCGGCGGCCAGCTGGCGCTGGAGGTATTCGTGCGAGAAGACATTGATCTTTTCGACGTAGCGGGCCATGTCCGGGAAAGAGAAGTGATGGAGGTCGCCCCGGCAGGACAGAATGGGTCCGGGGACTTCGAGGAAGTCGTGTTCCGGGCTGCCGGCCCAGTGTGCGCCTGCGCGTTTGGCGAGACGGAGTTTGCGGTCCGGGTACCAGTCCCCGTGGGTGATCCAGCGGCCGAGGAACCAGACCTTGCGGGGGAAGCTGGCTCCGCTGAAGCGACTGCAGCTGCCGTCCGCGAAGAAGCGCAGAATTTCCGCGCGCATGGCTGGGGAAACTTCCTCATCGGCGTCGAGCGCGAGAACCCATGGCTGGGAGCAGAGCTGGAGCACCGCATTCTTCTGGTCCCGGAAGCCGAGCCAGTCCTGATGGATCCAGCGGGCTCCGTGGCTGGTGGCGATGGCATGGGTGGCGTCGGTCGAGCCGCTGTCCATGACGATGATTTCCGCGGCGAGGTCTGCGATGCTGTTGAGGCAGCGGTCGAGGTTGCGTTCCTCATTCCGGGTGATGACCGGGATGGAGAGCGGGAGTCGGTCTGCGGGCATGCGGGAAGGAATCGTGCCGATTGCATCGGCCTGATCGCTGCCGGGGGCAATGCTGATTTGGTGGAGGTCGGCAGTTGACAGAGTGGGAGCACCCTGACAGTCTCCGCGCTTTGC
This sequence comes from Verrucomicrobiota bacterium, assembly GCA_039795165.1. Classification (GTDB taxonomy): domain Bacteria; phylum Verrucomicrobiota; class Verrucomicrobiia; order Verrucomicrobiales; family V1-33; genus V1-33. Next base: position 55,297 of record JBDKER010000008.1, read on the forward strand.
AAGCCGAATGAACGAATGGCCATCCGTCTGGAAAAAGCAGTGATCCGCGGAGAAGTCTCGAATGAGATCCGCGGGCATGTCACGGGCCGCATCTGGCTCGCGGGGCGCGCCGAGCCATTGGTTCTCCGTCTGCGTGGCAATTGTCTGCGGGATCTGGCGGGTTGTGTACTGACCTTTGAGAATCCTGCGCCGGAGGCGATGGAGGGAGTGGATCTGGTGCAGTCGCTGCAGGAAGGGGATGTGGGCGACATGACCGCATCAAGGAAATCGCGTCTGCCTGCGGTGGGGGACGAACGGCTCGTTGAGTTGCTGGAGAAAGGGGAAACGGTGCCGGTGCGCCTCGCGAACCTGCTGTTTCTGGAATGGTTCAGCGGGACGAATGGCCGGGTTGTGCTCGAGGCCTCCGATTTCCGGGTGGAGGTGAGCGAGCCTTTCTGGGTGATGGATGAGGATCATGGGATGGAGCAGGTTGCGGAAAACCGGAAGACATTTCATCGCTATCTTGATGCGATCACGGGGATGGATGGCGGAGAGGATGACGAGGAAATTTTCGGAGAGGATGAGGATGAGGAGTCGGACGATGAGGCGTTTGGGAACGAGGCGTTTGGCGGGGTGACGGGGTCGTCCCGGCAGAGTGCGGCGCAGGCATTTGCCGAGGCCTTTGCGGACGAACTGGAAGCGGCTGACGATGATCTGCCGCTGGATGAATTTCAGTGGGAGCAGGAATTGCGCGAAGTGGATCGTCGTGCCGAGGCGTATGCGGAAGCGTGCGACCGTTACCGGGACCATCCGCAGCGGGAGCGTCTCATCGCGGAGGCGATGCATTGGGAACTGGACGAGGTGGAGGAAATGGGGCGGCATCTTGCCGGGGTGGCGGACGACGTGGATCTTCCGGACCGCGGTCTCATGGTGCGGCGCTCCGAGGATGGACAGGAAGATGAAATCGCGGTGCAGCATCCGCTGAGCCGCCGTGCCGTGGCGTTTGCCCTCGGTCTGCAGCGGGATGCGGAGGCCTGCGGCATGCTGGGTGGAGAGACCGGTCGGGAGAGTCCGGTGGTGGGGGTGATTGTCAGTGTGATTGCGCTGGGCGGGAAGTTGGCAGCGGCCCTTGATCCGCTTGAGGAAGGGTTTGCGCTCGATTCCGGATTTGTGATTGCGATGCTGAAGCGCGCGCAGATTCCGCTCAATGAAGCGCTGCATTCACTGGGTGCCGTGGAGACGCGGCGTCTCAAAGCGGATGCGAGGGCGTGGATCCGGAGTTCGCGGGAGGAACTCTTTGCGATCCGCGGAGAGATCCTCGATCTGATGAAGCGGATGCGGACCGAGGGAATCTGAGGAATTCGTGTGCCCCGGAGCCGCCAGCGTGGCGGCGGGGAATCAGCCGTGAGCGGGCGGTGGACGGGATTCCTTTCCGGCCTGAAGTCAGGCCGGGCTGCTGTTTCTGGGCAGCAGGGAGATGCGCTTGAGGCGTCCGCTGTCTTCCGGGGACCATGAGCGTACGTCGGGGTCGTCGCGGAAGGCGTGGTGGACGAGGCGGCGCTGGTAGCTGTTCATGGGTTCCAGCTTCCGCGGTTGGCCGGTGGCGCGGACTTCGTCGGCGGTTTTCCGGATGTCTGCGAGGAAGAGTTCGTCCTTCTGGCGGCGGTAGTGATTGATGTCGACGCGGATGCGCGGGGCGTCGGCGATTTTCTGCCGCAGCAGTTTATTGACGAGGTGCTGGAGATCTTCGAGGCGGGAGCCTTGGCGTCCGATGAGGTTGTTGGCGAGCGCCTGATCGGCGACGGTGACTTGGAGGCCGGGCGATCCTTCACCCGAGGGATCGGCCTCGAGGGAAACCTCGCAGGAATGCCCGAGGTGGCGCAGCATGATTTCGAGGATTTCCCGGGCGGCATCGGAGGCATTCATGGCGGCGGATCTGGTCGGCTGCTTGGAAGTATAGCGGAAACGCGGGAGGCGTCTTCTAGTTTTTGCGCTGGCGGTCGCGGAAGGCGCTGCCGGAGGAACCGCCGGTGCGCGGGGCTTGGCTGCCGCCCTTGCGGGCATCCTGCTGCTGACGGGCGGCCATGGCCATTTCCATGAATGACGGTTTGCGGGGCTGGCGGACGAGCACGGGGTCCGGTTGTCGTTTCATGAGCCATGTCTGGAAGATGGAGATGACGTTCTGCACAGTCCAGTAGAGGGCGAGGGCGCTGGCGAAGTTGTAGCAGAAGAACATGAACATGAAGGGCATGATCTTGAAGATCTTCTGCTGCATCTGCATCTGCGGGTTGTCTGACATCCCAGGGGTGGGGGCCACCTTCATCTGGATGTACATGGACACCGTCATGAGGATGGGGAGCGGATTGATGGGGATGCCTGCGATGGTGGCGATGGTATCCGGCATGGAGAGGTCCTTGACCCAGAGGAAGGAATGGCCGCGCATTTCCACCGCGCTCTTCATCATGTTGTAGTAGCCGAGGAAGATGGGGAACTGGAAGAGCAGGGGCAGGCATCCCCCGAGCGGGTTGATGCGGTATTCCGAGTACAGTTTCATGACCTCGGCATTCATGCGCTGGGGGTCGGCTTTGTACTTCTCGCGGATTTCGGTCATCTGGGGGGCGAGGAGGCTCATGCGCTTCATGGCGCGGGTGGCCTTGATGTGGAGCGGCCAGATGATGATGCGGACGCAGAGGGTGAGCAGCATGATGGCGATGCCGTAGTTGCTGACCCATTTGTGGAAGGTGTTGAGGGCTCCGAGGAAGAGGCGGCTGAGGACGCGGAACCAGCCGTAGTGCATGACTTGGTTGCGGTCGCCGCCCAGTTTGTTGAGCGCGGTTCCGGAGCGCGGTCCGGTGTAGATTTCGCCGTCCCACGAGAAGGAAGCGCCCTGGGAGGCGAGGCTGACGGTGCCGATGCCGAGGGCGGCACCTACGCCCCATGCCTTGACGGGTTCTCGTCCGGGGTCGTTGAAGTCGGATTTGTGACGCGACGCCCAGAGGGTGGTTTCGCCTTCGGCTGGTTTGGCGGGGCTGACGAGGATGGCGTAGTACTGGTTGTTGACGCCGCCGTAGACGGGATTGCTGAGGGTATTGGTGATGACGCTTCGTTCGGGGCGGCGCTGGGCGAGTCCGAGGAAGCTGGCGCTTTCGAATTCGGTGGCTGGCTGTTCGATGGCGTCGCCGTCGGCGTACCATGTGGCCGCGGGCATGATCCAGTCGTTGCTGTGGAGCTTTCCGAGCATGCCGGCGAAGACCGCGTAGGGAACGGGAGGCGTGGCGGTGCCGCCCGTATTCGTGAAGGAGATTCTGAGGTTCCAGAGGTATCCGAGGCCCTTTGCGGTATCGGCTTTATCCGAGAGCGACCATTCCTTGGTGATGCGGAGGCCATTCTGCTCTGCGCGGAAGGTGATGGAGCGATCCGTCTGCGAATCGATCGTATAGGTGGTGGATTCGAGCTGACCGGGCTGGGTGGCGAGGGCTCCGATGGCTCCGGGGGAGCCGTGATCGTTGAGGATCTGTTCGGTTTCGCCTGCGTACGGTCCCTTGAGGATGCGCACGGTGCGGATGCCGCCGCCTTTGGTGGTGAAGGTGTAGACGGCCGAGGGGGTCGTGATGTCGGTGGTTTCCTCGGGAGCGGTGGGCGGGTTGTCCGCAGGAGTCTCTGGACTGGTGAGCGCCTGAGGGGTAGCGGGAGCAGGGGTGGTGGTGGCCGACGGGGTGGGTGTGACCTCGGCTTTGGGGCGGGCCGGGGGAGGCTGCTGGGTGGTCAGGACGTAGGTCAGCCCGAGGCTGCAAAGGATCACCATGATCCACTCAGTGCGGTTCAATTTCATAGGAAGGAAAGGGGGCGGCGTTCAGCGGGAACGGCGTTCTCGGGGCACCGGGACGGGGTCATATCCGCAGCCGCCCCAGGGATGGCAACGGCAGATGCGGCGAATTCCGAGCCATGAGCCGCGGAGAGCGCCGTGGAGCTGGATGGCATCGAAGCAGTACTGGGAGCAGGTTGGGAAGAAGCGGCAGCCGGCGGTGGGGCCTGCGAGCCGGTGCAGGGCGGGGGAAAGAGCCTTCTGGTAGAAGCGGATAACGGCCAGCAGGATGGGTTTCATGCGGGCGGGGAGGGGATCAGTCCGGCGCGCCGTGCGGTCTGCTGCCAGTCTGCGGCGAGCAGGGCGAAGGGGATGGTGGCGGCGGAGGGTCTTGGGATGGTGACGACGAGGCAGGGTCTGGGGATGGCTGGGAGGGCCTGCGCGAGGATGGCCTGGAGGCGTCGGCGGACGAGGTTGCGGGTAACTGCGTTGCCGACCTTGCGGGTGACGGCGAAGCCGGCCCGGGGAGGCCCTGTTTCGAGGGGGAGCAGACCGATGGTGAGGTAGCGGCCCTTCCAGGAGCGTCCCTTGGTGCGGACCGCGGCGAATTCGGCGGTGCGGCGGATGCGTTGGGGTCTCGGGAGGGCCATCGGCAAAGGAAAGCGCGCGGTGTACCATGGGGCACACCGCGCGCAGCAGAAAGGGAGTTCTCGGGGGACTGGACCTTGCGGCCTGCGTCCCTTCCGGGAAAGAGTCCTCAGGACTGGGTATGGCGGGCGAAATGGATCTCGGCTCCTTTGGGCAGGAGACGCTTGCGGCCTTTCTGGCGGCGGCGGGCGAGGGCTTGGCGACCGCCTTTGGTGGCCATGCGGGCGCGGAAGCCGTGCTGCTGCTTGCGGGTCCGCTTGGAGGGCTGGTAGGTGCGTTTGGACATAGTCGTGGGAAGGGAAAGGGTGACTGGAAAGGCCCTGCAGGGACCGCAGTCCATGGAAGAAAGCGGGCGGGCAGGGGGCGGGTAGCTTATTTCGCTACTTTCCGCTGTCAACGGACATTGCGGGGTCTGCGGAAGTGGCGCGCATCAGGGTCCCGGCGGTTTCGTGCCAGGTCCGGGCGTTTCGCTTACGAGGGTATCGTTTTTCCAGACTTTGTGGACCTGTAGGGAGCCGTCCTTGTTCCAGTAAAAGTTATCTCCCTCGTGGCGGCCGTGGTCGTAGGACGTTTTCGTTTTCTGCTGCCCGTTTTCGTACCATTCCTCGACGAGGCCGTGGTATTTGCCTTCGTGGATGCCGTAGCGGGCCTTGAGAGTACCCGACTTGTAGTGATCCGTGGTGGTGCCTGTGAAGGGTTGCCCGAGGTGGGTGAAGCGGTCGTTTTCCCAGCCGAGGGAGCGGAAGGGGACTGGTGGGGCGGCCACGGGGGCAGGGGCCGGTGGCGGGGGCGAGCAGGAGGCGAGCAAGGCAGCTGCCGCGAGGGTGGGGAGGGATCGGCTCATCCGTCGTGCGGGGCAGGGGCGGGTTCGGGATCGGAGGCAGTGGGTTCGCGGCGGCTGTAGGCGCGTTCGTCGCGGACGCAGCGCCAGATCCATTCGAAGAGTTCGTCGAATTCACGGTGTTCGAGCTGGAGGCGTTCCACCGTGGCCCAGTCGATGCTGCGGGGTCGGGAGGGGCAGATCCGCTGAGGTTTGAGGCGGCCCTGGAGGGCTTCGAATTCGCGCGCGGTCATTTTTGGGATTTCGTATCCCGGGCGGAGTTCGTCCAGTTCATCGTGGGTAAGGCCGTAGCAGAGCACGCCGATGCCGAATTCGGCGCCGAGCTGGCGCAGTTCCTCGGCGAGGTGTTCGTCTGCGAGGCTGGTGGCGATGACGAGTTCGCCGTGGTGGGCCCACCGGGCGTTGCTGAGGGCCTGGAAGAAATCCTGGCGGCAGCTCTGGTGGGTGACTTCGATGCGGAGACGGGCGCTCACGAGCTTGAAGGGCGGGAGCCCCATGGCCTGACGGAGGGCGAGCGTGCGGCGGCTGAGCCTTGCACCCTGCGAGGGAAGATCGCTGGCTTCCCAGTCGAGTACGGCGGCGTCAGGGCATTTCCAGAAGCTTTCGAAGGGCGCGTCCGGCGCGAGCGGGCTTTCAAACAGAAAGGGGAAGCGGCCTGCGGTTTCCTGTTCCCGTGCGTAGATGGCCCGGAATTTGCGTTCGCGGGCGACCGCGAGATCGAGGGCTTCGGCATCGGTTTCGAAGAGCATGCCGAGACGGGCCTGGGTGACCGAGACCTGGGCACCGCCGAGCATGGATTTGCGGAGGTAGTAACCTTGTCCCTGTTCCACCTTCGCGATGGGGCTGCTGGGGTCGCAGCTCATGATGGAAAAGTGGTACCGCAGCGTGGCGTCGCTGTATTCATCCCCGAGGCGGTAGCGCACCAGCCGGATGAGTTCGGTGCCCTTGATGGCTTCCGCCGGATTGGGGGGAAGAATCTGGGGAAGGATGTCCTTCAGGTGATCCCGGAGATTCATGGTTGGCGTCGGAAAAAAGCGGAGAGGAACGGAGCTGTCAGGCTGTGGCTGCCGCCCTGCAGCCTGGCGCGGGATTTTTTAGCACCGGATTCCATCGCCGCAAAATAACCAATTGCCTGATTTCGAGGGAAATAGAGGGTTTGTCATGAAAACTAGAAATTCTGGAAGGAAAAAGGCGGTGCCGTCGGCCGGACCCTTCAACCATCCTGCACCGTGCGGGCAGGAATTTTTGAAACCCGCATTTTGCTTGAGCGCGGAACGACCCGCCGTTACGGGAGGGGTTTTCCGTTCCGCAATCCCGACTGAAAACCATGTCACAGAAAATCGAATCCACGCTTGTCGAGAAACGCGTCTTCAAGCCCTCGGCGGGCTTTGCGAAGCAGGCCCGCATACGGTCGATGGCTGATTACCGGTCGTTGTGGGAAGAGAGTGTGAAGTCGCCTGACAAATTCTGGGCGCGGGAGGCGAAGGAACTGACGTGGCAGGAGAAGTGGAAGAAGGTGCTTGAATGGAAGGCACCGTTTGCGCAGTGGTTTTGCGGGGGGAAGCTGAATCTGGCGGAGAACTGCGTGGATCGGCATGCGGCGAATCCGGCGCGGCGGAACAAGGCGGCGATTATTTTCGAGGGAGAACCTGGTGACACACGGACGCTGACTTATCTGCAGCTGCAGCGCGAGGTCTGCCGGGCTGCGAACATGCTGCTGGCCAATGGGGTGAAGGCGAAAGACCGGGTGATCATCTACATGCCGATGGTGCCGGAGGCGGTTGTGGCGATGCTGGCCTGTGCGCGCATCGGGGCGGTGCACAGTGTGATTTTCGGCGGATTCAGTGCCAATGCGATTCACGATCGGGTCATGGACAGCGGGGCCACGCATGTGGTGACGGCGGATGGCGGATGGCGGCGCGGCAAGGTGGTGCCGCTGAAGGACAATGTGGACACGGCGCTGGCGATGGGCAAGACACCGGTGAAGAAGGTGATTGTGCTGCGGCGGACGGGTCAGGAAGTACAGATGACGGTGGGCAGGGATGTGTGGTGGCACGATGAAGTGGCTCGGGTGGGGGCTGCCTGTCCGGCGAAGGGATTTGATGCGGAGCATCCGCTCTTCATTCTGTACACCAGCGGGTCGACTGGGAAGCCCAAGGGAATTCTGCACACGACGGGGGGGTATGCTGTGCAGACGTACGTGACGTCGAAGTACATCTTCGATCTGCGGGATGAGGACATCTACTGGTGCACGGCCGATGTGGGCTGGATCACCGGGCATAGTTACATTGCGTACGGGCCGCTGCTCAATGGAGCGACGGTGCTCATGTATGAAGGTGCGCCGGACACGCCGCATTACGGACGCTTCTGGGAAATCGTGGAGAAGTACCAGGTTTCGATTCTCTACACGGCCCCGACGGCGATCCGGGCCTTCATCAAGTGGGGTGACGAGCATGTGGAGAAGCATGATCTTTCCAGTCTGCGGCTGCTTGGCAGTGTGGGCGAACCGATCAATCCCGAGGCATGGATGTGGTATCACCGTGTGATCGGGGGTGGGCGGTGTCCGATTGTGGATACCTGGTGGCAGACCGAGACGGGGGCGATTCTGATATCGCCGCTGCCGGGGGCGACGCCCACCAAGCCGGGCACGGCGACGCTGCCCTTTTTCGGGGTGGATGCGGCCATTGTGGACGAGCACGGCGAGGAAGTCGGCCCGAATCAGGGCGGGCGGCTGGTGGTGCGCAAGCCTTGGCCATCGATGCTGCGGACGCTGTGGGGTGACCGGAAGCGCTATGTGGATGTGTACTGGAAGGAGTATCGGAAGCAGGGATATTACCTGACTGGGGATGGTGCGCGGCGGGACAAGGATGGGTACTTCTGGATCGTGGGTCGTCTCGATGATGTTCTCAATGTTTCCGGGCATCGCCTTGGGACGGCGGAAGTGGAAAGCGCGCTTGTCTCGCATCCGGCCGTGGCCGAGGCGGCGGTGGTGGGACGTCCTGACGAGATCAAGGGTCAGGGAGTGGTGGCCTTTGTCACGCTGAAGGGTGGTCAGCATGCGAGCGATGCGCTCAGCAAGTCGCTCAAGGCCCATGTGGCCAAGGAGATCGGGGCGATTGCACGGCCGGACGACATCCGGTTCACGACGGCGCTGCCGAAGACCCGGAGCGGGAAGATCATGCGGCGTCTGCTCAAGGAAATCTGTGCGGGTGGGGAAGTGAAGGGAGACACCACGACCCTTGAGGATTTCAGTGTGGTGGCATCGCTGGCGGCTCAGACTGGAAAGGGCGAAGATTGAAGGCGCAGGAATTGATGAAGATCGGGCGGTTTCGCTCCGTGGTCATGCCGCGGCTGGCGTTGACCGGGCTGGTGCTGCTGGTTCCCCTGCTGAGCGGGTGCAGCCTGCTGTTTCCGGTGGTGCGGGCGGCGCTGCCATTTGCGGGTGTCAAGCTGGCGTTTGCCTGTGTGCCTGGGGACGTGATGATTGACACTCCGTCGGGGCCGCGGGCGATCTGCGGGATTGCGGCGGGGGATACCGTGATTGGGTTCCGGGGCTTGCCGGTGCTGGTGGAGCAGAAGCATGAATATCGCGAGAGTCCGGCGACGGGCTTTCTGCGGATCACTTTTGGCGGGGGAGAGGTTGTGGAGGTGTGCGGGATGCACCGGGTGGACGGCCGACGCGCGCAGGACCTGCGCGTGGGAGAACTGGTGGCCGGGCGCGAGGTGGTGGCGATTGCGGCGACGGGAGGGTATGAACGGTCCTACGATCTGCTGACGGGCGACGAGGGGTACCGGATCGGTGGGATTCCCGTGAACAGCATGATCGAGGAAATGCACGCAGCGGCGGCCGGGCGTGTGCCGCTCAGGAACTGACCGGACGCTTCCAGAGGCCGAGCGACTGGCGTGCGCAGTCGATGCCGAAGGCGAGACGGCTTGCCTGCGGTCGGGCAGGACGGAGGATGGTCCACGCGCGGCGGAGGGCTTCTGCTTCAAGAACCGGGTCGGGATTTACGGCGACGGCGTGTTCCGCGAGGCGGAGCATGGGGAGGTCGGCTTTGCTGTCCGAGTAGGCCCAGACGCCTGGGAGGGGCAGGGAACCGTCCGGAAGGAGGTGCCGCATGGCTGGGAGCTTCGCTTCGTTCTTGTTGTTGGGTCCATCGATGATGGGGACAAGGGGCAGCCGCGGGCCATCCCAGCGGACTTTGGTGGCGATGGTGTGGTCGAACTGCAGCATCCGGCCGATGGCGGGGGCGTAGATGTCGGGGCTGGCGGTATTGAGGATGAGCGTGCAGCCTTCCCTGCGGTGGCGTTCCGCTGCGGCCACGATTTCCGGGTAGAGGAGCGGGCGGACTTCGGAAGCGGCAAAGGATTCCGTCATTTCGGCCAGACGATCCGAGGGCATGCGCCACAGGTAGGAAAGAAAGACGCGCTTGAGAGTGCGGGTGCTTACCGCTCCGGCGGCGCGCAGGGGGGCTACCGGCAGGAAAGCCGCGAGGTAGATTCTCCGCCAGCCCTGTCTCCGGAGCACATAATTGCAGAACAGGGCCTGGGTATCGTAGGGCAGCAGCGTCTGGTCGAGATCGAAGAGGGCGATGGGCACGGCAGAGCAGAACGCGCCACTATCCGGATGCTTTCAGCAGGAGTCAAAGCAGGTGTTCCCGGTGGCCATGCGGGGGCATCGCAGACGTTGACATGGGCGGACTCAACGCTGAAAGTACACTCCGAATGACCATCCGCACCGCCGCCGTCACCCTTGCCGCAGGCAGCATTCTTGCGCTTGCCTCCTGTGCGTCCGGGACCTCCAACGGGTTCACGAAGCACAAGATTTTCCGGCTGGATCCGGACAATCGGCCTGTGGCGATGGACCAGAGCCTTCCGTTCGAGCACAAGCGCCTGCTCTACGGAGCCGTCACGCAGGAGGAACGGCAGGCCCGCAAAGGCAATTACTACACGTTCTTCTGGCGCGTCGAGGACCGGAGCCGTCCGGTGACGCTGCGGTTTGACTACCGCCAGTCGGCGACCGGCTTTACAGTCCACAGTAAGCAACTGGAGGCTCCCGCCCGGGATGGCATGGCGAGATTCGAGGTGGTGGGAGACGAATTCCGCCGCAATGGATCGATTCTTGGATGGAAGTGCACCCTGCTGCAGGGTGGACAGGTGGTGGACGAAAGAAAATCCTATCTCTGGGAATAAACCCGGTCCGCTGCAGCGCTCCATCCGCAGACCAGACATGATGTTCCGTTTTTCCGTACTGATTGCCAGTTTTCTCGTTGGCATGCTGCCCGTAGCCGCGGCCCGCAACGGCATCGCTGCCGTGGTCAATGGCCGTCCTGTGCTCGATTCCGAGGTCGAGGAACTCTTCAAGGCGAACGAACTGGACCTGCGCCGGAGGTTTCCCGATGCAAAGGAATTCGAGACCGAGCGTGCGAAGCTCCGGTCCAAGGTGCTCGACCAGCTGATTGACCAGGAACTGATTCTGAAGGAATTCGAACCATTCGAGGCAGCCTTCAGTTCCAAGGTCAATGCCTATGCGGAGGAGACCATCAAGACACAGTTCATCGGCAAGGGATTCAACGGTGACCGGGCGAAATTCCTGCGCGAGCTGACGGACAGCGGGATGAGCTACAAGAAGTTCTTCGAGCTGCAGCGGCGCAACGTGATTGCCGAGATGATGCGCGGTCAGTTCGCTTCGGTGAAGAATTCCTATTTCACGGAAGAGGAAAAGCAGGCGTATCTGAAGAAGAATGTTTCCGAGTTCCGGGAAGGCGACCGACTCAAGCTGTGGTCGGTGACCATTCCCGGCGATGACTTGGCTTCTACTCCGGCGGGGCAGCAGGCACTGGCGAAGGAGATCCGCGCAAAGCTGGCGAATGGTGATGACTTTGCGACGATTGCCCGCACGTACTCGCGGGACAGCAAGGCGGAGAAGGGCGGCAGCTGGGACTGGGTCGAGGAAAAGGATCTGGCCCCGGCCATGTGGCGCATGGTGGTCCGCCTGCCGGACCGGCGCATCAGCGATGTTGTCAGCTTCGGGGGCAACTACTACATCTTCTGGATTGAGGCCCGCGAGGCAGGCAAGCTGAGGCCGAAGGAAGAGGTTGATGCCGAGATCGAGCGTCGTCTCATGATCGAACGGAAGCGGGAAGCGACTGACAAGTGGATGGAGAAGCTGCGGAAGAAGGCGACCATCATCAGGAACTGAGGTCCGGCGGCCTTGCGGGGCTGGTGGTGTGCTGTGACAGAGTGGCAGTGCCGCGGGCGTTTGGGTAGGCGATGCGCCTGCTGCTGATTTTATCTGTTTCCGTGGTCCTTCCGGTGGCGGGAGGGGTGTCGTACAACCGGGAAGTCCGGCCCTTGCTGGCGGACCGGTGTTTTGCCTGTCATGGATTTGATGCGGCGAGGCGGAAGGGTGACCTCCGGCTGGACACTGCCGAGGGAGCGCTTGCGAAGAATTCGGACGGGCGTGCTGCCGTGGTGCCGGGTGATCCCGGGGCCAGTCTACTCTGGGAGAGATTGGTGACAACGGATCCGGACGAAGTGATGCCGCCGGCGGATTCGCACAAGACCGTGAGCGATGAAGAGCGGCAGCTGCTGCGGCGGTGGATTGAGGAAGGGGCGTCCTACGAGAACCACTGGTCCTTCGAGTCGCCGCGGGCCATGGATCTGCCAGTGCCCGGGCATCCGATCGATGCCTTTCTGGGTGAGGGATTCGGGAATCTGCCGGCGCGGCCCGAGGCCGACCGGGCCACTCTGATCCGGCGGGTCAGTTTTGCGCTCACGGGATTGCCGCCCTCGCTGGAGGAAGCAGAGGCTTTTATGGCCGACACGGCTGCGGATGCCTATGAACGGATGGTGGATCGCTACCTCGCGTCGCCGCGTCACGGCGAGGAAATGGCGAGGCACTGGCTCGATGCGGCGCGCTATGGAGACACGCATGGCATGCACCTCGACAACGAGCGGCAGATGTGGGCCTACCGGGACTGGGTGGTGAGGGCCTTCAATGAAAACCTGCCCTTCGACCGGTTCACGCACTGGCAGATTGCCGGTGACCTCATGCCGGAAGACGGCGACGACGCCATCATCGCGACTGGCTTCAACCGCTGCAACGTGACCACGGGAGAAGGAGGATCGATCGATGCGGAACTGATTTTCCGCTATGCGGTCGACCGGGCGTCGACGGTGGCGCAGACCTGGCTCGGGCTCACGGCGGGCTGTGCGGTCTGTCACGATCACAAGTACGATCCGGTTTCGCAGCGCGATTTCTATTCGCTCTATGCGTTCTTCGTGTCGAATGCGGATCCGGCGATGGATGGGAACACGCTGCTGACGGCTCCGGTGGTGAAGGTGAAGGCGGCCGAGGCGGAGAAGCAGCAGCAGGAATGGAACCGTCTGGAAGCCGGCATCCGGAAGGAGATGGAAGCGGCCATGGCATCGGTGAAGTATGCCGATCCTGCGGAGCAGACGCCGCGTCCGGAGCCTGTGGTGACCGGGCAACTGTGGTTCGAGGATGGATTTCCGGCGGGTGCGAAGGCTGGGGCGAGCGGGCATCCGCTGCAGCTTACCGGTGCGCCCGATCCGGTTTTCAGCGGCAAGGTATCGCTCAAGCGGAGCGGTCCGGGCATGGCGCAGGATTTTTATGAATCCGGTGCGGAACCACTGGTGGTGCCGCCGCAGGCATCTGTCTTCCTGATGGTGTATCTGGATCCGGCAGACCCGCCCGAAGAAGTCATGATTCAGTTTCTCAGCGGCGGGACATGGAAGCACCGCGCCGTCTGGGGTCAGGACATCATTGAATTCGGAGCCAAAGGAACGCCCGAGCGTTTCGTGGCCGGGCCGTTGCCAGAGGCTGGACGCTGGGTGCGCCTTGAAGTCCCTGCGGAGAAAATGGCGATGCCGGCCGGACTTGCGGTCACGGGCTATGCCTTCACGGTGCATGGAGGCACGGCATGGTTCGACCACATGGGAACGACGGGCCGCATCGATCCCATGACCGATCCCGGGCTATCCTTTGCGGCGTGGCGCCGGGCGATGGCCGGGAAGGATGATCTGCAGGCTCCGTCCGCCCTGCGGTCCGTGATCCGGGACGCTTCCGATCAGACGCTGGAGCCGACGGTGCTCGCAGCCCTGCGGGCGTACTATCTGCAGGAAGTCTGCCGGAGCACGGAGACAGTCTTTGCAGAGGCGCGGTCCGGTCTGGCGGATGTCCGCAGGAAGCGGAGCGAAGCCGAAGCGGCGCAGCCCTCCACCTTTGTGTTCCGCGATCTGGACACTCCGCGCGATGCCTTTGTGATGATCCGCGGGCAGTATGACAAACCGGGCGAGAAGGTGGAACCGGCGACACCGGCATTTCTGCCGCCGCTCCGGAGGCAGCGGCCGGACGGCCGGGCGTCGCGCCTCGACCTTGCACGTTGGCTCACGGACCGCAGCAATCCGCTGACGGCCCGCGTCACTGTGAACCGCTTCTGGCAGCAGATCTTCGGGACCGGCCTCGTCGAGACGAGTCATGATTTCGGGACCCAGGGATCGGTGCCTTCGCATCCCGAGTTGCTCGACTGGCTGGCGCTCTGGTGGCAGGATCAGGGCTGGGACACGCGCCGGCTGCTGCGGCTCATGGTGACGAGTGCTGCCTTCCGGAGAGACAGTGCGGCTCCGGCGGAGGCATGGCTGCAGGACCCTGCGAACCGGAGGCTGGCCCGCGGGCCGCGGTTCCGGCTGGATGCCGAGCAGTTGCGGGATCAGGCGCTCTTTGCCGGCGGACTGATGGTCATGGACATGGGTGGCAAGGGCGTGCGGCCCTATCAGCCCCCCAACATCTGGGAACCGGTCGGCTTTGTGGGATCAAATACCCGCTTCTACGAGCAGGACCGCGGTCCGTCCCTTTACCGGCGAAGTCTCTACACCTTCCTGAAGCGGACCGCCCCACCGCCGCTCATGGTCAACTTCGATGCGCCGAACCGCGAGCAGTCGTGCAGCCGCCGCGAGCGCAGCAATACCCCGCTGCAGGCCCTGCAGCTCATGAATGACGTGCAGTTCGTCGAGGCGGCCCGCGCCCTGGCGGCACGGACGCTGCAGGATCGTGGGGAAACCGACGGGCGTCTCGCCTCCATGTTCCGGAGGGTGCTCACGAGAAGTCCGCACCAGGATGAACTGGCGGTGCTGCGGACTCTTCTGGAGAACCAACTGACCACCTACCGGGCGGCTCCTGCCGACGCCGGCAAGGCCATCCGTTTTGGCGAGTCCGTTCCCCCCGATGGCGTGGATGCGGCGGAACTGGCGGCGTGGGCCATGGTGGCCAATGCGATTCTGAACCTCGACGAAGCAACCAACCGGAACTGATTCATGGACTCACCGATTCTTCAGCATGAACTTCTCCAGACCCGGCGGCAGTTCTTCGGCGGCACGGGTCTGCGTTTCGGAGCGGCTGCCCTTGCCATGCTGCAGGCGGGCAAGGCGTCGGCGGCCTCCCTCGTCCATCCCGCCCTGCCGGGTCTGCCGCACCGCAAGGGCCGCGCGAAGGCGCTCATCTATCTGCACATGAATGGCGGGCCGTCACAGCTGGACACATGGGATTACAAGCCCGGACTCGCTGCCTTCTTCGACAAGGATCTGCCGGAATCAATCCGACGCGGCCAGCGCCTCACCACCATGACGAGCGGGCAGGGACGCTTTCCGGTGGCTCCCTCGAAATTCACCTTCCGCCAGCACGGCCAGTGCGGCCGCTGGGTCAGTGAACTGCTGCCGCACACCGCGAAAATCGCCGACGACATTGCCCTTGTGAAGACCGTGCACACGAACGCGATCAATCACGATCCCGCCTGCACCTTTGTGATGACCGGCAGTGAAGTGCCCGGCAAGGCGAGCATGGGATCGTGGCTGTCGTATGGACTGGGAGCGGAGACGAGCGATCTGCCAGCCTTTGTCTGTCTGATGCCGAGGTTTCCGGATGGATCGAATGGACAGGCGCTCTTCAGCCGCATGTGGGGGCCGGGATTTCTGCCCGGTCGTCACGCCGGGGTGGTGCTTCGTTCGACTGGAGATTCCGTCCTTTATCTGGACAATCCACCGGGAGTGGCCGCGGCGGGCCGCCGTGCCATGCTCGATGCGGTGGCCGCGCTCAATGCCAAGGGATTCGAGCGGTTGGGTGATCCGGATGTGCAGACCCGGATTGCGCAGTATGAAATGGCGTACCGCATGCAGAGCAGCGTGCCGGAACTGACGGACTTTTCGAAGGAGTCGCAGGCCGTCCTCGACATGTACGGTCCGGAGGTGAAGAAGCCGGGATCCTTTGCGGGCAGTGCTCTGCTGGCGCGGAGGCTGGTGGAACGCGGGGTGCGCATGGTGCAGATCATGCACCGCGGCTGGGATTCGCATGGCGATCTCCCGCAGCAGCTCGGAAATCAGTGCCGCGACACCGATCAGGCCTGTGCGGCCCTTGTTCAGGATCTCAAGCAGCGCGGCATGCTCGATGACGTGGTCGTAGTCTGGGGCGGCGAATTCGGCCGGACTGTCTATTCCCAGGGCACCCTCACGAAGGAAAACTACGGCCGGGACCACCACCCGCGCAACTTCTGCATGTGGCTGGCCGGCGGTGGCATCCGCGGCGGCGTCGTCCATGGAGAAACCGATGACTTCAGCTACAGTCCCGTCGCCGATCCGGTGCACATCAATCAGATCAACGCGACGATTCTCGACTGTCTCGGAATCGATCACGAACGGTTCACCTTCAAATTCCAGGGACTGGATCAGCGGCTCACGGGAGTGGAGCCGGCTCCGGTGATCCGGTCGATTCTGGCATGAGTACGGCGGGGCAGACGCTGCTGCTGACGGGCTTCGAGCCCTTTGGCGGGGATCAGCGCAATCCTTCCGGCGAAACCGCTCTGGCCCTTGATGGTCATCGGCTGAGCGGAAATGCCGTGATTCGTTCGCTCGTGCTGCCGGTGTCCGCAGGACCCGCGTGGGAACTGACCCGGAAGCACGTCCGGATCCTGCGTCCGCGCTGGATTGTGGCGACCGGAGTGGGTCCGCGCGACCGCATTACCCCGGAAGAGCAGGCAGTGAACTGGTGCGATTACCGGATTCCGGACAATGCGGGCGTGGTACGGCGGGAGGTGCCGGCCGTCCCGGGGGGACGGAAGGCCTTCCGCTGCGGGCTCGATGTCCGGGCACTGGCGGATGCGATTCACGCGGCCGGGGTCCCGGCGGGGGTCAGTGACGACGCCGGACGTTTTGTCTGCAATGATTTCTACTGCCGACTGCTGCGGCTGACGTCGCGCCGCGGTCATGCGGCGGCCGGACGTTCCGTGTTCGTGCACGTGCCGAGGACCCCGGAAATGGGCGGAGCCCCGCCCTTCATGGAATTGCAGACGATCCGTGCCGGTCTGCTGGTGCTGCTGGATTCGCTCGTGACTCAGCGAGGACGCTGACAGGTCGGCAGCGTTCCGCCCCCGATGCCGATCGGGCATTCCCCAGAAAAGCAGAACGGCGCTCCGGTTGAGGGAGCGCCGCTGCTGTGCGGGAACTGTTCCGTGGGGAGAAGCCTCAGGCTTCGATCCGGAAGAAGTTCTGCTGGTGGACGTCGTTATTGAGGCGGAGCTTCGATTCCACTTTGCGGAGAGAAGCGGCGTCGGCCTCGATGATGTAGTTCACGAAGTAACCATCGGTGAGCTTCTTGCTGCCGTACGGGAACTTCTTTTTGCCGAGGTGGTCAATCTGTTCGAGGCGGGCTCCCTCGAGTTCCATGTCGCGGCCGATTTTGCTCACGATGGTATCGACGGTGTCCTCTTTGCCACGGGTATCGAGGACGATCAGGCCTTCATACTTGCGCTTCATTTCCGGAGTCGAATGGAGGTTTCGTGCCCTTCTGGGGCGTGAGGTTGGGTTTGTTTTCAGAGAGATTAAAATGGTTCATCGCGGCTTGAAGGCCGCGAAGGGCTGACATCATGACAGCATCTGCGGCATTCTCAAGCGATTTATCCACGGCGGGTTTTTCCTCCGGAAGGAACTTTCCGAGGACGTGATCGCTGAGCGTGGCGAACTGCGGGGCTCCGACACCGAAGCGCAGCCGGGGGAAATCCTGGGTGCCCAGACAGCCGATCACGGATTTGAGGCCATTCTGGCCCCCGGCGGAACCCGAGAGCCGGATGCGGAGGCGGCCGAGGGCGAGAGAGACATCATCGCAGACCACGAGGACTTCGGCGGGCTCAAGGCGGAAGAAGCGGCAGACGGCAGCCACCGAGACGCCGCTGAGATTCATGAAGGTCTGCGGCTTGAGGAGCAGCAGGGAACCGGAGCGGGCGAGTTGACCATCAAAGCGTTTTTCAGTGGACCACGGGGCTCCGAGGCGGGCCGCCACGCGGTCGAGGATCATGAATCCGGCATTGTGGCGCGTCTGTTCGTATTCGCGTCCGGGATTTCCGAGGCCGGCGATGAGGCGGATGGCGGTGGGTTCCTTCATCTCGGAGGTAGGGAAATCGGTTTCGCCCGGCCGGAATCTCAGCGTTGCTGACGCGCCTGTTCGCGCATCCATTCCTTGAGCCGTTCCTGCAGGGTTTCCGGGTGGCGGGCATTGAGCATGGCGTCGTCCATGCTGAGGTGACCGCTCGTGGCGAGATGGAGGAGGCTGTCGTCCATCGTGTGCATGCCCGAGGACGAACCGACCTGCATGAGGCTGAAGACCTGTTCGAAGCGGTGATCGCGGATGGCGCTCTGGACACCGCTGTTCACCGTGAGAACTTCCGAGGCCATCACGCGCCCGGGAGCGTCGGCGCGCGGGAGAAGCCGCTGGGAGACGATTCCGACGAGCGCTCCGGCGAGCTGCGTAATGATCTGCGGCTGCTGCTGGGCCGGGAAAATGTCGACAATCCGGTCGAGGGCTCCGGTTGCGCTGCGGGTGTGCAGGGTACTGATGACGAGGTGACCGGTTTCTGCGGCGGTGAGGGCGGCGGCCACGCTGTCCTGATCCCGCATTTCCGAGACGATGAGGACATCGACATCCTGGCGCAGGGCGGCGCGCAGGGCGGCCGGAAAGGAATGGGTATCCTGGCCGATCTGGCGCTGCTTGATGAGACCGAACTGGTGTTCGAAGGTGTATTCGATGGGATCTTCCACCGTGATGACCATGGCGGAGCGCGTTTCCAGAATACGCCGCGTCATGGCCGCAAGGGTGGTTGTCTTGCCGCTGCCGGTCATGCCGGTGATGAGAACAAGGCCCTGGGTCGCCTGGCAGAAATCGGCCACCGTGGGGGAATGGCCGAGTTCGTTCAGTTCCGGCGGGACATCCGGAATGTAGCGGAAGGCGGCTTCCACATGACCACGGGCGAAGTGAGCATTCCCGCGGAAGCGCCCGACATTTTCGACGGCGAGGGCGAAGTCGAGTTCCCAGTCCTTCTCCAGCTTGGCGCGCTGGGCATCGGTGAGGACCGCCATGATCAGCTCCCGCACCTGGCGGCCATCGAGGTCGAATTCTTCAAGGGGCGTGAGCTGACCATTGACCCGGGCTGCGGGCGGTGCACCAGCGGCGAGGTGAAGATCGGATCCGCCCGCTTCGCGCGTGGCGGCAAGGTAGTCGAGGATATCGCGGGCCATGGCAGGGAAGGGGAGGTCAGTAAAGGCGGTTTCAGCTCACGCCGCGGAGTGCACGGTTGAATTCAAAGGCATTGCCGGAATACGAAAGCGCCGTTTCGTAGTCGACGAGGCCGGCTTCGCAGGCGGCCACGAGGGCACTGAGGAACGAACGGTTGGCGGGTTCGTCGCTGCGTTTCAGATGATCCGAAATGGCAGGCAGATCCATGGCACGGATCCAGTCGCGCACGGCTCCATTCACTTCGAGATGTTCGCAGATGAGAGCGACGCCCGTGCCATCGGCGCGGGGCAGCAGCCGCTGGCTGAGGACACCGATCATCTGGTGCGAAAGCAGGGAAAGCATCACCTGGCGGTCGGCCGGGGGCACGAGATTGGCGAGTCGGTCCAGTGATTCCGTGACGTTGGGGCTGTGCAGAGTGGAAATGACAAGGTGCCCGGTTTCGGCGGCCTGCAGGCAGGTCACGGCGGAATCGCCGTCGCGGATTTCGCCGAGGAAAATGACATCGGGGGCCTGGCGCAGAGCTTTCTGCAGGCCCGTAGCGTAGTTGGGCGTGTCGAGTCCGACTTCGCGCTGGGTGAAGAAGGCGAGGCGGTCCGCAAAGAGGTATTCGATGGGGTCTTCGATGGTGACGATGTGGCCCTGGCGGCTGGAGGCGAGCAAGTCGAGGCAGCTGGCGACGGTCGTGCTTTTGCCGCAGCCGGTCGGCCCGGTCACGAGAACGAGTCCGGAGCGGTGGTTGAGCCAGCCGGCGATCAATTCGAGAGGCAGGCCAAGGGAATCGAGGGTGGTGACCTTGGTGCGGATCTGGCGGAGGACAGCTCCGAGTTTTCCCATGCGGCGGTGGAGATTGACCCGGAAGCGGGTGCCATCGGAGGCGTACCATGCGGCGTCGCGGTCGAGCAACTGGGATGGATCTGCCTTGCAGGCGTGGCAGAGGGATTCCATGTCTATAGTCGTCAGGGCGGGTTCCTCGGGTTCGTGGAAGGCTCCATTGACCTTGAGGCGGGCGCGGTGGCCTTCCGCGAGATAGAGGTCGGAGGCTCCCCAGTGACGGGCGAGGGCGGCGAGGGATTCCAGAAGGGGAGTGACCATGTGACCTTGGGGAGGGAAGCGGGTTTCCGCGGTCGAGGCAAACTGAAAAAGGATGGCTCTCAGGGAACGGAAAGAATATTCCGGAGAGTCTGCGAGACCGGGAGAGGGCTGGGCGTATGACTTCCGGGCCACGGAGAGGCAGCGATCACTTCGAGCATGCGGACTTCGTGACCGAGAGGGGCGTTTTCATCGATGTTCCAGACGCCTGCGACGAGGTACCATCCCCGCGGCCATGCGGCGGCCTCTTTGCCGGGAATCTGCAGGGCGAGCAGCTGGGGAATGCCCGGCTGCCCGGCAAGCACCACGGTCCGCTCGTCAGGTCGCAAGGCAAAGGCGCGGCTCCAGTGGCCGGAAGCCTCGCGAGAGCCCAGCGTCATCCGGTATTCGCCAATCTCCAGCAGGCCGCACCATGCCCGGGCCGCATCGGGTGACAGGTGCGCAGTCACCGGCTGCGACTTGAGGGACTTGCCGAGGAAGGCCATGGCTTCACCGTGAGTCGGGACCGGGAATTCCTCGGGTCCCCGCAGGGTCCGCCAGCCGGTCAGCAGGCTGGCGTAGAGCGTGAATCCGCAGAGAGCTGCCGCCGTTGGCGACAGGCCGGGAACCCGCGCATCGACAACGGCTCCGGAATCGCTGTGGGCGGACTGTCGCCCTAGGCCAGCAGCGAGTCGTTGCAGCGCGAGGAAGGCAAGGCAGGCGGCGCACCATTCGGTCATGGTCCAGAGGCGGCGCCCCAGGGCCCCGCTGGTCAGGCCGTCCATGATGGCGGTCCCAGCGATCAGGCACAGCAGGAGAACGGCCCAGAGCCTCGTCGCTCGGTTTCCGCTGGCGAGGGATCCGACGGCTGCGGCAGCCAGCCACCATTCGGGAGGAAGATACTGTGCGCACCAGCCAGCCATGGGCAGCAGCAGCAAGGCGGCCTGTCTGGGCATCAGAAGTTGGTCCCGCAGGCGCAGGGCGAGCCACAGGCCGAGTCCGGTCAGGCCAAGCACGAGAACGGGATCACGGGGATCGAAGCGGGAGTGGAAGCGGGCGATTCCCGCATTCACGAGACGGAGCCAGCGCAGGGGATCACGGCGGACCTCTGCGCTGAAGCGCTCACCGTAGTAGATGGCCCGGGCCCTGATGTCGCCGGGGGCCAACCCGGCCGCGAGCGCTTCGGTCTCGAGATCCGGACCGTACCGGCCGGAAGGCGATACGGTCGCGTAAAGCATCATGGCACTGTTGATGGAAATCGAGCCCACGCCCCACACAGTTTTCTGCCGGACGATCCACGGCAGCAGAATCACACTGGCTCCGGCAGCGACGAGGGCTCCGCGCTGGAGAAACCCGGTCCACCGTTTATCTCCGCAGGCACAGGCGATTCCCATGAGAGGCACCGCCAGCAGCGTGAACGGGCAGATGAGGCAGCCGACGCCGTGAAGAACGCCGCCCCAGAAGAGATCGGCCCGCTTTCCGCTGACGCTTCCCCGCCAGAGCAGGCCGGTCCCGGCGATCACTGCCAGCATCGCCGGAATCTCGCTCATGGGGAGAGGCAGCAGGCCCAACTGCGCCGGGCTGATGGAGAGCATGGCCACGGTGGCCACCGCCGCGGCCCGGCCCGCGATCCGCAGCATGACCGCTCCCGCGAGGGCCGCCGCGGCCGCGCCGGCGACCACATTGAGCAGGCGGGCCGCCACCATCCAGTCCCAGCCAGGGAGAGCGGTCCCCGCCAGCAGCACGGCATACAGCGGGCGCTGCCCGGCAAATTCGCCCACTAGCCCCTCGCCCCGCAGCAGAGCCCGGGCCGTTTCCAGCCAGCCGATGCAGTCGCTGTAAGGCATTCCTTTGACCATCATGAAGGGATCGCTCCAGTCACGCCGCATCCACGCGACCATTCCGCGCAGCACGAGAGACGCCAGCAGCATCGCCGGAAACCACCAGCGCACGGGAATCCGGGGACGTTCCGGGAGCTGATACCCTCCGGCCCTGGCGAGCAGCAGCAGCGCCGCGAGCGAACCCCAAAGCAGGACGGGAGAAAGCGGAGCCGCGGTCCGCAGCACGTACCGGCGGCCGTTGCCGCGTGGATCCGAATCATCGCTGGCTGCCAGCGTCAGTGAATTCCCGCTCGTTCTGAAACGCCCTCCCCCATGTTCCTCCACATCACGGGAACCCGTGCGGCGGTGGAGCGCAACGCCATCCTCGAAGACTTCGGCGTGTTCCGCGGTGATGGGACCGCGCCATTCCTTGGGAACGGGCAGCTTCCATGCCTTGCCGGCGGCCGTCACCGATCCTCCCTGCAGATTGAGCACGACCTCGGAGCGTGCCCCGAATCCCGTGAGGGCGCGCAGGGCCAGCAGCAGCCACGCCGCTGCCAGCACCGGCACGGCAGCACGCACAAGGGCGGGGGGAAGCGGCAGCATCGTTCGGTTCATCTGGAAGGCGCGGGCATCATGTCTGGAAAGGTCCCGCGGCTTCAATCCTCGCGGTGGATTTCACGGGCGGCTTGGCCTGCCCTATTGCCGAGGTAGCGGTAAACGCGCCGTTCGTACGGGGCATCGTGACCGGGGTAGATCCGGAGCAGGGAAAAGACGCCAGGGTCTTCAATGATCTCCATGATGCCGGGCTTGAGTTCGCGAGCCATGTGAGGCGAACCAAGATGAATGAATAGTGGGACACCGGAATCGTCCGCCGTGTCGAGCCACCGCCGCAGCTGGGCCGGATCGTCTTCCAATTCCCATGCGGCCGGGTCGTAGGCCTGCGTGTTCATGAGCACCGCGAGGGTGATGACTTCATCAATGCCGGGATGCGATGGCTGCGTGATGCTCCGCGTCAGCTCGGTGCCTTCGCGCATGGCTTCGATGGGGAATTGCCGCAGCCCGGTGCTGGCTGGAGCCATGATGACACCGACGGCCGCGAGCAGCGCAGTGGCCACGGCTTTGCGTCCGCGGGCCAGCCAGAGAATTCCGCCGCTGCTCAGCAGCATCCATCCAGGAAAGCCGGGCAGGGTGTACCATGAACAGAAGAATCCACCCGTCACAGCAGCCTGCGCAAGAATGAGGAGCGGAAACAGCAGGAGGGCCGGCAGCAGCGCCCGTCCCATCTTTCCCTCACTCCACCACCAGCAGACCCCGGCCACCGGCAGCGAGAACAGCAGGAGCGCAGCCGGCCACCACAGTAGCGGCCTCTCTGCGAGCCGTGTCTCCCATGCAAAGCAGAGCGGGCTGCCTGCGTCCCACGCATGCCATGGCATTCCCGTGGTGATCCACGAAAGGGCATCGCCATACCACGAAGCAGGCATCGGTCCCTGCATGCGCGCCGACTTCAGATAAAGCAGCAACGGTTCCGCACAGGGCAGCAGCAGCAGGGCACAGAGGACGGCTCCAGTGACCGATGCCACCAGCCAGCGTCCGGTCTGCATCCGCCGCCACGCTGCCGGACCAGCCGTCCAGATCAGGCCAACAGCAGCAAGATTGAGCGCCGCCAGCAGCAGCACGCTGCCGGGAAACGACCACATGATGACAAACTGTCCGCCGGAGAAGCTCAACCACCATGGCCATGAGCCACGCAGCGCCGCACGCAGCAGACTCCCAAGCGTCAGCGGAACAAAAAGGAGCAGCAGTCCGTAGCCCCGCGCTTCGCTGGCATATCTCACGAACCAGGGATGCAGCGACATCAGCAGCACCGCTACCATCCCGAGCTGCGGACGTCCCAGCGCCCTGCAGAGCCACGCCAGCGCAGGCAGCGCCAGCAACCCGGCCGCAAACACCGGGAGCCGCAGGGCGCGTTCGTCGAAATAAAAACCGCGGGCCTCGTCAGGAGCCCTCGCCAAAGCCGCATGACTCGCCTTGGCAAGCAGGCTGTTGAGCGGATGATTGTTGGGATCGCGATAGCGGAAAGCCGCTTCAAACCACGTCACTTCACGGAAGCGCAGATCGTCGGCCGCATCGCGCACGTACTGCCCGACCACGCTTTTGCGCACGGTGGCATCCTCGTCGCCCCAGAGGCTTAAATCGAGCCGCCGCGCGTTCATGACCCCGCTATAGAGCACCGCGGCGAACGTCACCTGCCAGAGCAGACGGTTGCTGCCCGCAACGGATTCCACACTCACGGCATCGCCCGGTGGCAGCGGCCGCCCCAGCCAGCGCGACGCCAGCAGCAGGGTCAACGCCGCGGCCGCCCCCGCCGTGGCTGCCCGTGGAATCCAATACACCACGTAATCCCTCGTGGAAGCGACCGTGCCTTCTGCCCGGGCAGCCACCACTCGCTTCTCGGCGCTGCCCGATTTCCAGTCGCGTTCCGCCAGCCAGACAAGGACGACGAGCGGAACAAGCACGGCCGCCGCAAACCGCCGCGGCGCTCCCTGCGGAAACAGTACCGCAAACATGGAAATCAGTCGTGCGTAGATGCGCATGTGTGCGTGGCCTCAGTCTGACCGTTCGGCGACCCGGGTGAATCAGAGGGTTCCGAAGTAGCGGTCGCCGGCATCGCCGAGCCCAGGAGATATGAAGGCGGAGGAAGTCAGGCCGTCGTCGAGCGAGGCACTGTAGATGGGCACATCGGGATGGTCGGCATGGAGCTGGCGGACGCCTTCCGGAGCAGCAATGATGCAGAGAAAGCGGATTCTTGCCGCACCGGCCTCGCGGACGCCCCTTACCGCTTCCGATGCGCTGTGACCTGTCGCGAGCATGGGATCGAGCACGAAGACTTCGCTGCCGGCCAAGTCGCTCGGCAGTCTGGTGTAGTACTGCTCGGGCCGATGCGTATCTTCGTTCCGGGCAAGGCCAATGTGACCCACCAGTGCTTCCGGAAGAACCTCAAGAAATCCCCGCAGCATGCCCAGCCCGGCCCGCAGCACTGGCACCGCCACCACAGGCCGCGCAATGACCCGGCAGTCTGCCGCCGCAAGGGGAGTCTGCACTTCCTCCTGCCGGGTCTCCAGTCCACGCAGGGCTTCCATCGCAATCAGCTGGGAGAGCTGATGCACCGCTTCCCGGAAAGCACGAGGCGGAGTCGATCCGCTGCGGAGCACCGCGAGACGATCGTGGGCCACAGGGTGGTCAAGCAGCTGAAAACTCATGCGGTCATTCTGCACGCAGCCCCCTCACGCCGCAACACAAGGCAACCCGTCCCCGCAGACCCCCGCCATGGCCGGCAGCATCGTGAAGTCGAGTCCCTCCACCGTCAGACCCGGACCGAAGGCGAGCGTGTGTCCCGCCACCGGAGCCTTTCCGTTCCGCTCCGCGAGCAGCCGCGCCAGCACGAACATCACGGAAGCCGATGACATGTTCCCAAAGTCCCGCAGCACTCCCCGCGAGGCCTCCATCTGAGTCTCCGTGAGCCCGAACGCTTCCTGAATGGCGTCGAGGATGAGCTTCCCTCCCGGATGCACGGCCCAGACGTCGTCCGGGCCAGCCGCAGCGCAGCCCCCCGCAAGGTCGGGCTGCCGCCGGATGGCCTGCTTGATCTTCGCCGGAACCCGGGCGTCGAGCGTCATGGCAAATCCCTGATCCTCCACCATCCATGACATGCGGTCCGCATCCTCCAGACTCAGGGCCGACCACGCATCATCGAGGCGCATCCCGATTTCCCGGGAGGAAATGAGCGAGGCCGCGGCTCCGTCCGCAAAGAGACAGTACGAGACGAGACGGTCCACCGCGGTGGTCTGCTGCAGGTGCAGACTGCAGAGTTCCACGTTCACCATGAGAACGCGCGCCTCCGGATCCGCCAGCACGGTTTCGCGGGCCTGCCGCAGGGCTGTCATGGCAGCATAACACCCCATGAAACCAATCACCGTCCGCTTCACCCGCGGCGACAGCCCGAAGGCCTTCACCAGATCAATGTCAATGCCCGGCGCATAGAAGCCCGTGCAGCTCGTCACCAGC
The DNA here is from genome assembly GCA_039795165.1 of Verrucomicrobiota bacterium. GTDB lineage: Bacteria > Verrucomicrobiota > Verrucomicrobiia > Verrucomicrobiales > V1-33 > V1-33. Next base: position 81,108 of record JBDKER010000008.1, read on the forward strand.
AGATGCGTCACCTCGCCAAGGCCATCAGCCTGATCCGCCAGTGCCCGCACGGCGGCTTCCGCCAGTCGCGGTGCCTCCCGACGGTATACATCCATGCGCGCTCCCGTCGACGGGAATCCCCCGTATTCATAGAATGCTCCGGAACCCGCAGGGCCCAGCGGTTGCTCCAGCACGGAAAACCGCCGGTCGATGCGCGACTGCAGGGCAATCTGCCGCACCTTCGCCGCCAGTTCTTCGCCGGGAATCCAGTGAGGAAGCGAATCAATGAACTCGCGGTGCCTCTCGTGAGGCGGTACCGCGGTGGCGACAGCGTTGAGGTGAGCAGACATCGGAGAGACCACGGTGCAGCCGCGGATAGGATAACATGGAACAGCAAAACAAAAAATGCAGCGGCGAACCGCTGCATTCTTCGGACGCTCTCAGATGAGCGGCATGGACCTCACTCGGTAGTCCATGAATTCACGTTGTCCTTCCACGTGGACGGGTCGCGGTCCTTGCCAGCCGACCAGATGAGGACACGCTTGCGGAGCTTCGAACGGCCCGGCCCGCGGTCTTCCGTGTTCGGATTGTCGAGTTCGTTGTCGTAGTTCGCATCGATCCGCATCTGATAAGGATTGCCCCACGGATCCATGATCGCATAATTGTTCTCCTCATTCACCAGACCATCGACCTGACGGCCGTTCTGGGTCTTGGCCGCCTTCATGTCGCCAATGTAGTCGATGTTGCGGGAATTCTGCGTCGGATCCTTGCCGAGCAGCACTGTCACCATACCCTCCGCACCCGAAGTGTCAGTGTCGACATCCTGATTGCTGGCCCCGCCCGAAGTCGGCATCGGAAAACGGGTAAAGTCGCGGTAAAAGCCCTCAATGGCATTCACCAGCGCCATCTGGGTCGCAAGGGTGCCCTTCGTGCGGGCCTTGTCCATGACAAAGCCGTAGGCACTGAAGGAGCCTGCCACCAGCAGCGCAATGATGGCCACCACAACAAGCAGTTCAATGAGAGTGAATCCCGCGGAAGCGCGGCGGCGGAACAGAGGGGTGCGTTTCATGATTTCGGAAAAAATGAGGAGACGGATCTGCAGAGATTCCCGCAGATGTGAACGGCAAATATCAGGGAGCGACTGAAAAAACAATGAGTTTGTCACGCAAAACCTGACACGTCCGCCCGGAAAGCCCGGCCGCCGGAGGTCAGCCAAGCATGCGGTCGCGCTCAAGCTTGAGACCCATCTTCCGGTACAGGGTGGCAATGGAAACCCCGAGCATGGCCGCGGTTTTCTCGCGCGATCCCTGATTGTAGCGCAGGGTCTCGCGGATGAAGGCGCGTTCCTGCTTCTTGATGAAATCCGCGAGACGCGTCCCCACCGGCAGCGCGGTCTTGGATTTTGCGCCCTCGTCCTCGGCTGCCTCCACCTTCTGGGAAATCTTCGGGGGCAGATCCGCCGGACGGATCCTGTCTCCCTCCGCCAGAGTGCACGCCCGTTCGATGGCATTCTCCAGCTCACCAACATTCCCAGGCCATCCATACTCGCTCAGCATCTGCAGGGCAAAGCGGTCCATCTCCTTGAGCGCACTGCCGGTCGACTGCGCGTAGCGCTTCAGAAAATGACTCACCAGCAGCGGAATGTCCTCGCGGCGGTTCCGCAGCGGAGGCAGGGTGATCGGAATCACCGAGATCCGGTAGTACAGATCTTCCCGGAAGCGCGCCTCACGGACCAGTTGCTCCAGCGGCACGCTGGAAGTGGCCACGAACCGGAATCCGGTCCCCGGAGCCTGGGGCCCCTGCCGCTTCCGCCCGGTGTGTTCCTCCAGCCACGAATCCAGCTGCGACTGCAGCCGGATCGGCAGCACATTGATCTCCTCCAGCACCACCGTGCCGCCCTCCGCACGGCTGAAAATGCTCCGCCCGCCTCCGGTACCGAAGAGTTCCTGCTCAATCAGTTCACCGGGCAGCCCCGCACAGTGCAGCACCTTGAACGGAGCCGCTCGCCGCTTGCTCATGTTGTGCAGAGCCCGCGCCACCATCTGCTTGCCGCTCCCGAACTCCCCCTCCAGCAGCACCGGACTATCCTTGTCCGCCACCCGCGCCGCCAAGTCCAGCATCCCACGGATCTGCGGACTCTCCCCGATGAACTCGAGCCCCGGCCCAGCCGCTTCCCGGTCGTCTTCCAGCATCGGCCCAGCCCCACTAATGCCGCGCTCCCGCTCCAGCGCCTTCGCAATGATCCGCTGCAGGTCCTCAGGGTCAAAGGGCTTCGTCAGATAGTCAAAAGCCCCCAGCTTCATCGCCTCCACGGCCGTCTCCACACTGCCGTACCCCGTCACCATCACCACCGCCATCTCAGGATGCCGCTTCCGGCACTCCTCAATGATCCGCAGCCCATTCCAATCCGGAATCTTCAGATCCACCAGCAGCAGATCCGGCTTCTCCGCCTCCACCGCCGCCAATCCCTGCCGCCCAGTCGCATGCGCACTCGCCACATGCCCCAGCCTCCGGCTTACCTGCAACATCAGTTCAAGAATCGCCGGGTCGTCATCAATAATCACTATGCGGGCCATGGCAGAAAAGATTTCAGAGTTGGCAGGGAAGAGAATAAAACTCCCTTGATATCAGGAGTGAGAAATTATCAGAAGTGATTTACATTCTTGCGCATCGAACGCAAGCAAATTCGTGAACTACGGCGATGCGTGGATTTATGGATTGACGGACGATCGGCTTTTCTGGCGTCATATCCCTGAATCGGGACGCCCCTGCATTACGGAACTCCTGGGACCCCGGAACCTTTCCCCTCACGCCCCCCACCACTCCCTGATCCATCCATTCCCATGAAAGAATACCATCACACCTTCCCCGTGCTCGGGCTGCTCGCCGCGACTCTGGCGACGGCCGAAGCGGCGACCACGGTCTCGGCAGGCTCGGTCAGCCCTGTCCGCAGCCCCGATGATCTCGACCTCTCCGGCGACATCGTGTACGCAGTCAATTTCAGTCCGAATGACCCGGACCTGATCATCAAAGGGGTGACGTTTGTGCCGGATAGTGTGGCTCCGGGCGGATCCTTCTTCGTTCTTCCCAACACGGTGGCCCCATGGCAGGTGCGCCCGAATTTCGGGACTTCGGCGGACGCGGATGCGCTCGAGCAGGTATACGAAGACATCCGCTGGGCGAATGCCGTAGCCGGGCAGCAACTGGAAGCGCACTTTCCGGTGATTCCCGGACAAACCTACAAGGTTCAGGTCCTTGTCTACGGAAACGCCTCGGAAAACCGCCGCTGGGACATCTCCGTGGAAGGAGCCACCTCCGTGGATGAGTTCACGTCTCTCGGCATCTCTGCCCCCGGAACCTCACTGCCTCCCTACCGGAATGATACCGGTGTCGTCTTCACACAGCAGCTGACCGCGGGCGATGACACCCTCGACGTCGTCATGGGGAACCTCGACGGCGAATTCGACGGCGGCGACCGCAACGCCATCTGGCAGGGCATCACCGTGGAACGGATCGTCCCCAGCGCAGACGACACCGATGGCGATGGCCTCCCGGACGCATGGGAAGCCCTCCACTTTTCCAGCCTTTCCCAGACATGGACCGGCGATCCCGATGGCGATGGCCTCATCAATGGCTCGGAACTCGCTCTCAAGACCATCCCGAGCAAAGCCGATACCGATGACGACGGCCTCAAGGACGGCGTGGAACTGACCTCGGGTTCGGACCCGCGCCTCGCAGACTCCGATGGCGACGGCCTCCCCGACGGCCCGGAAGTCCTCGTCTACGCGTCGAATCCCCTCCGCCCGGATACCGACCTCGATGGCCTGACCGATGGCGCAGAAGTCAATACGCACGGCACCAACCCGACCGATCAGGACACGGACGATGACGACTACACCGACGGAATCGAAGTCGCCAACGGCACCAATCCGAAAAGCGCCAGCAGCTTCCCCCTCCTCAGCAGCCACGGCAAAACCATTTTCGGCGGCGATGCCGGAGAGGGACTCGACCTCACCGGTACCTTCCTCCACGCCTTCAACGTCGGCACCAATGGCACCCCCGGAGCCGTCCGCGGCGTCAACTTCACGACCGACACGGAACCGGGTATCAGCGTGGTCGCTCCCAACCAGATCCCGGGATGGTCCGGAGTCCCCAATATGGGAGACTCGCCAGACGACGACGCCCTCGAGCAGATGCTCTGGTCCATCCGCTACGGTTCCATCGTGACCGTCACTCTCAACGGCCTCACCCCCGGCAAACCCTACAAACTCCAGCTCCTCTTCCTCGAACGCTGCTGCCGCCGCGCCTGCGATGTCTACGTCGATGGAGAACTCAAGCTCGACGAATTCGCCCCCTACACCTACCAGACTGACTTCGGTGGCTCACAAGGAGCCGCTGCCGTCATCGGTTTCCTCGCCTCGGGAACTTCAACCACCATCCGGCTCGACGGCACCACCGTCACCACCCCGCTCTACAATGACCGCAGCCCACTCCTCTGCGGCGTCACCCTCGAAGCCGTCACCGGTGCCGACGCCGACGGCGATGGACTCGACGACCTCTGGGAAATCAGCAACTTCGGCAACCTCGCCCAGAATGGCGCAGGCGACCCCGACAGCGATGGCCTCACCAACCTTCAGGAGAATTCCCTCGGCACCAATCCCAGCAACCCGGACACGGATGCCGATGGCCTGACCGATGGAGCGGAAGTCGCCACCCACCGCACCAATCCCCGCAACCCAGACTCGGACTCGGATGGCCTCAGCGACCAGTACGAAGTAGTCACCTCCGGCACCAATCCGAATAGCGCGGACACCGACGGCGATGGCTACAGCGACCGCAACGAAATCGCCGCAGGAACCAATCCCACCGCCGCCGCCAGCTACCCGCTCTTCAGCGCGCTGGCCGATTCCTTCACCGGCGCCGATCCAGGCGAAGGCCTCGACCTCTCCGGCACCTTCCTCTACGCAGTGAACATCGGCAGCTCCGGAGCCGCTCCCGGCCCCGCCGGAGATGCCCTCTTCACCGATGAATTCCAACCCGGCATCTTCGTCAATACCATCAACGAAATCCCGAACTGGTTCGCCCCAGCCTTCGGAGACTCGCCGGGCGACGATAACCTCGAGTTCGTCATGCAGTCGATCCGCTGGAGCCCAGCGCCCAATAAGCCATCGATCGACCTCTCGGGACTGGTGCCCGGGCGCGCCTACAAGCTCCAGCTCCTCTTCGCCGAAGCCTGCTGCGACGGCCGCGCCTTCGACATCGAAGTGGAAGGCATCGTCCGCATCGACGAATTCAATATCTCCCGCGCTCAGGGAGCCGTGAATCTCCAGTCGCGCGGAGCCGTCGCCACCATCGGCTTCGTCGCCACCGACGACACCCTCAACATTGTCCTCAATGGCCAGGGCGTCTACGCCCCCTCAAACTGGGACCACAATCCCACCATAAGCGCCCTCACTCTTGAGCAACTCGACCTCCCGGACACGGACGGCGACAGCCTCCCGGATGCATGGGAAATCCAGTTCCTCGGCAATCTCACTGCCGCCGGTTCCACGGACTCCGACGCCGACGGCCGCACCAATTCCGCCGAATACCTCGCCGGCACCAACCCTGCCCGCGCCGACACCGACGGAGACGGCCTCAGCGACGGTGCCGAAGCAGGCCTCGCCACAAACCCGCTCATCGCAGACACGGATGGCGATGACCTCCTCGACGGCGCAGAAACCTCCCGCGGCACGAACCCGCTCACGGCTGACACGGACGGCGATACCTTCCCGGACGCAGCCGAAATCATCGGTGGATCGAATCCGCTCAGCCCAGCCAGCACTCCTGCACCCGCCACCGCTTCGGTGTTCACCGGAGGCGATGCCGGAGAAGGTCTCGACCTCGACGGCACCTTCCTCTACGCCTTCAACTTCGGTACCCCAGGGGCCGCCGGACCCGTCCGCGACGCGGTCTTCACCGCCGATAACGCCCCCGGCATCGGCTTCTCCGCCCTCAACCAGATCCCGAACTGGCAGAACCCGGACTACGGCAGCTCGTCAGCCGACGACGCGGTCGAAAAGGTCATGCAGTCAATCCGCTGGGCCGGCGCTCCCGACACGGTCCGCCTCCAGCTCGCCAACCTCCAGCCCGGTAAACGCTACAAGCTCCAGCTCCTCTTCCCGGAAACCGGCGGAGCCCGCGGCTTCGACGTGGTCGTGGAAGGCGGCATCGTGCTCGACGAATTCTTCCCCGGTGCCCTCCAGGGCCCCGTCGTCACTCAGGGCGCTCTCGTGACCTACGAGTTCACCGCACACGATTCCGTCCTGCGCATCGAACTCGACGGCAATGGAGCCGCCGCTCCGGACCGTAACCCGATCCTCGCTGGCCTCACGCTCGAAGCCCTCCCGGATAACCAGCCGGCCTCCCTCGTGATCGTCTCCTCCGGCCCCAGCGGTGTCCTCTTCCGCGTCACCGGTTCCCCGGGTGCCGTCTACAGCCTCGACTACAGCCCGTCACTCGCCCAGGGCACATGGACTCAGGCCCTCAGCGGCATCACCGTCGGACCCCAGGGATCCACAGACGTAACCGACCCCGCCGCGGCCCACCGCGCACCTGCCTCCGGCTTCTGGCGCCTGCGCGATCCCGCCCTGCGGCCGCTGCCCTGACCCAAATCAAAGGGTCCAACCGGCCCCTCCCCTCCATCAACGCAAAAGCGGGTGCCACCGAAAGGCGGCACCCGCTTCTCTTTGCTCGCTACTCTTTGCTGCCACCCAGCCCCGCACCACCACCCAGCGGTCAGCGAATCAGCGCAGGACGAAATCGTACACCCGCACTTCGCGGGCCAGTGGCTTCAATATCGTGTCAGCCGCCGCCCGGTGATCAGGATGGTCAATGTACCGCTGCATGGCCGCCGCATCCGCAAAACGCATGCTGATGGCCACGTCGTAGCTGCTGTCAATGATAGGACGGTTCCCTGGCAGACACTCGCCCACGGCCAGATCCTCCACCCCAGGAATGCGGCGGAATTCCTGCGCCGCCGCCAGGATCTTTTGACGCTGCACCGCATCACCCCTGTCCCGCAGCCACACCAGCACCACATGCTGAATCTCGCCGGGCCGCGCCGCCGGCAGGTGCGAACACGAAGGTGCCAGCATCCCCAGCACAAACCCCAGCAGCAGAATGGCAGATCGTCGCTTCATGGCTGCGCAACTCAGTAGATTTCCACCGGCGAACGCTTCCCGTCCTCCACCGAAAGCACCGCCGCCCGCTCTTCCCCAAGCGTGTCCACCCGCAGTTGCCACACTTGCTCATTGAGACGGTCAAACCGTTCCCGATCCCAGCGGTCCGGTGCCGCCATTCTCCGCTTGGCCCGCTCAATCCGCTCCAGCGCACGGTCAAGAACCGCATGCTCCAGCCCCTGCAGATGAACATGCGCCTGCTCCACCATCTCCACACGGTGACAGATCATCACCAGATCATTCCCGGCCCGCACCGCTTCCTGAATCGCCTGCGCAAAACTCACCTCATTCAGAATCGCCCCCATATCAAGATCGTCCGTCATCACCAGCCCATCATCGAAACCCAGCTGATCCCGCAGAAACCCCTGAATGATGTTCCGCGACAGACTGCTCGGCCAGCGCTCGCGGTCTGGATCGAAATCCGGAAACCACGCATGCCCGATCATCATGGAATCAAGCTCACCCAGCAGCGCGGAAAACGGCATCACTTCCTCGGCCAGCAGTTCCTCCCGCGTCCGCCGGATCACCGGCAGATGCTCGTGAGGATCCACATCGGCACTCCCATACGTCGGAAAATGCTTGCCGCACGAAAGCACGCCCTCCTTGCGCAGCGCCCGGTTGAAGACCCCCGCATTGCTGATCACTTCCTGCGGATTGCGCCCGTAACAACGACCCTTCAGCGAGTTGTCAGCCTGGTCATCATACGAAATGTCCAGCACCGGACACAGATCGAGATTGAACCCAAACAGCCGCAGCAGCTGCCCCGTAAGCTGACCATGCCTCCGGATCAGCTCCGCATCCCCCTTGTCCCGCAGGGCCTGCGCATTCGGTGGTTCCTGCCCAATCAAGCGCAGCCGCGACACCCGCCCGCCTTCCTGATCAATCGTGATGAAAGGCTCGGTCGCAGACAGATCCCGCAGATCATCAATCAGCTTCCGCAGCTGCTCGGGCGACTGAATGTTCCTCCCGAAAAGGATAAACCCACCTGGCTGCAGCGCCCGGAAGCGCCGCGCCGTGTCGGCGTCCAGCTCAGGTCCGGGAACACCAGTGAGAAGAAGCTGTCCAATCTGTTGCGATTCCATGAGGTGCAGTGCGGTTCAGGGGTAGTTCAGAGAAATAACATTGCGCTCATCCCGCAGCCGGCCCCGCGGCGGCATTCACACGCCGGTCTTCATGCAGCCGACCACCACGCAGCGCAATGATGCGACCCGTCCGCTCGGCCAGCGCCGCATCATGCGTCACAATCACAAGGGTCGTGCCCGACTCCCGGTTAAGCGCAAAAAGCATGTCCTCGACGGTCTCTTTGGATTCCGCATCGAGATTGCCCGTCGGTTCGTCCGCAAAAAGAATCATCGGACGATGAATGAAGGCCCGCGCCAGCGCCGTCCGCTGCTGCTCTCCTCCACTCATCTGCACCGGAAAATGATCCATGCGGTGACCCAGCCCCACCTTCCCCAGCAACCCCTGCGCCAACCCACGGTCAGCCTTCTTCCCCTGCAGTTCCAGTGGCACCAGCACATTCTCCATCGCCGTGAGCGTCGGCAGCAACTGGAAGTTCTGAAACACAAACCCCACCTTCTCATTGCGCAGCCTCGCCCGCTCGTCCTCCCCAAGCCGGCCAAGATCTTCCCCGTCCAGCAGCACTCGACCCCCCGTCGGCACATCCAACCCAGCACACAAACCCAGCAGCGTCGACTTCCCACTCCCGGACGGCCCCGTCACCGCACATACCTCCCCACGCCCCACGCCGAAACTCACCCGGTCCAGCACAGTAATCTCCCCGGCCGCCGTACGATGCGTCCGCGTAATCTCCTGAATGTCCAGCAACGGGCTCACCATGGAACCCGCGCCCTATACCACTCCGCCCACCACGCAAAACGGAAATCCTCCCAGACACACCCCCGAATTTTCCCGCCTCACCAGTTGACACCCGCCTTCCTCCCTCTAGAAGTTCACTCCTGCGCCACCCGCACCCATAGCTCAACGGATTAGAGCATCTGACTACGGATCAGAAGGTTTTAGGTTCGAATCCTAATGGGTGCGCCAGTTTCCAACTCCCCACACATCAACGGGTTGTGACGGTTTTCGAGGGCTCCGGAAGCCCCGTTTTCCACCCTGACAAATGCCCGTGGTGACAAACAGGGAGCCCGCTGCAGAACCCGGAGCGGGAGCGCGGCGAGCCATTTTCCCGACAGCTGGGCACGACGGTGGAGCACGTCGGCACCCTCGACCCGAGCGGCAACGATGCCCCGCTGACAACGGGCCCCCACCCGCAGCGCATGCATCCCGGCACCATCCCCAAAACCATGCTTCTCGTCACTGGCAAACTCTCCCATCCGTTCCCAATCCCGCTGCCTCATCTGGTTCCTCCTGCACCGGCACGCACGGCGCGCCCCGGAGAACCACCCGATCAGGGGTCAGTTCTAATTGTCGTCGGGGGTCAGTTTTAATTGTCGCCGGACACACGGGGACACCCGCGACAACACCCAGCACATCCAAATCCCTCCACAACATCAAGCCCACACCCGCTCCCGCTCCCGGTTTTTCATCAGGCTCCTGAGCCGGCAATTCCCCCGCCATCATCTTCCGGCACTACCGGGAACTGACCACCGAGGAGACGGCGAAGGAGTGGTTTGGGATTGGGAGGTGCTGAACCAGAGATTTCGGCTTCACTGGCGCGTGACACGCAATCTGAGAAATCGGCGTGCCGAGATTGAAGCCGCAAACGGATCACGAACCGCCACGGTGCGACTAAGCCCGGTTCCAGCCTCTGCGATGCCCACGCCGCCGACCAGCGCGACAAAGGCAGCTCCTCCACTGCTGCGAGCCAAGCCTGTCCACGGACCCGCAATGATGTCTGCGCCTTCTACTACCAGCGTGAGATCATTTCGATCTGTGAATCTGTTGAAGTTCAACTCAAGCCGACCTCCCGCATCATCCATTCCTACACTAGGAATAGGCGCGCTGAATGCCATTAACGGGTCGCCTCCGAGCGCGTATTCAAGAAGGTTCACAAGTCCATCTCCATCTGGGTCAGCGGTGTCTGCAGCGACCCCATCATTCGCAATCAGCCCGAAGTATCTCAGTCTCCAGTCCTCCGAATGAGAAAGGCCCGCGGCAATGAGCGTGATTTCGAATGGATTCTCGTCCGCATCGCTGCTTGCGATTCTGAGCCGCGCAACTCGACTGCCGGTCCCGCCAGCGGTGAAGATAACTCCGAGATCAAAGCCCGCGCCAGGAGTCAGTGTATCTGGAGGTGTCGCAGCGAACGAGAAATCTGAACTATGCGTTCCGGTGATTGTTGCTGCAATGCCGGTGAGATCCATGTTTCCCACGTTGCGGAGTCTGAAGTTACGTATCACCGGTGTTCCGACCCCGATACTGCCGAAATCAACCATGGCAGTTCCGTTCAGGAGGCTTCGCCCGGCTGGTTGCTCAAGTGAAATCTCGGCACCAACCGCTTGCCCTGTCAGCGTAACATCAAAAGGACTCTCATCCGGATCGTTACTGGTGATTCGCAGCACTGCTGATGGAGCATCGGGAACTCTAGCTACGAAGCGTACGGTGAACGTAGTACTGCTGCCTGGCGGCAGTACCGCAGGCAGTGTCTGGATAATAGCATAGTCGGAAGGATTGTTCCCCATCACGCTCATTGTGATTCCTGTCAGATCAACGTCACCGGTGTTTCTGATTGCAAAAATTCGCGTTACCTGAGACCCTTGAGGAACTATCCCAAAGTCTACAATTGAGAAACCATCGACGAGGACCAAGCCAAGTGGCTGATCGATTTGAATGTCGGCAGCAAGGCCAATCCCTGAGAGCGCGATGTCAAAAGGATTCTCATCTGTGTCGTTGCTTGCAATCCTTAATGATGCGGTGCGCAGCCCAGCCGCGCTAGGTGCAAACATGACACTGAATGTCATGGATGCACCCGCGGCTAGTGTGGTTGAGCTCAGCGTGCTCACTGTGAAATTGGAAGTGTGTGCTCCAATCCGGCTAATGGAAAGCCCCGTAAGTGCAGCGGTGCCTGAGTTGCGAACTGTAAATGTTTTCACAGAACTGCTGCCGATCGCAGAACCGGCAAAATCTACGGCCGATGAGCCATCCACCAGCCCTTCGCCTGCTGGCTGCTCAACTTCAATCTCCGGACCGCCTGATAAGGTCCTGAAAGTCATGCCTGCCGAAGATCCTGTGCTCTCAATGGAGAGGCCATTCACGCGGTAGTAGTACGTTGTGCCTGCCAAGAGTCCCGTTATTTGTGCAGAAACACTCTGTGTCTCAGTTCCATTGGCAGGCGAAAGCGAAACACTAACTGTGGTTCCATACGCTGTTGTCAGACCATATTCAAACCAAGCTGTGGTTGCATACCCATTTGGGTTCACTGTTCCGTTCAGGGTTGCAGAAGTAATGGAAACGCCTGTTGCCTGGACAGCCGAGAGATATGGGCCGATTGGAGAGCCTTTTGAAATACGCCGATTGTTTGTATCGGCAACAAACAGATTACCCGTTTTGTCCACGGCGACTCCGTGCGGGTAATTGAATCTAGCTGCAGCACCGGTGCCGTCGGCATTGCCTTGGCTTCCATTACCGCCTGCAATCACAGCACCGCCGCTCGACGAAAATATTTTTTGAATTCTGTAGTTTTGGCTGTCTGCAACATACACATTTCCTGAACTGTCAGCTGAAATACCCTGCGGGTAGAGGTGTGATGTAGATAGCGTCGTAACTACTCCCTGAGGACTAACTTTTCGAACGCGGCCTACGTACCATTCTAAGACATACACATTGTCGCTTGAGTCTACTGCTACACTTGTGGGTGTGTCCAGCCGCGAGGCACCTCCGGTTCCGTTCGTTCCTCCCCGCTGTCCTGCGCTCCCGGCGATGGTCGTCACAGTTCCATCTGGTTTAATTTTCCGAAGAGTGTGATTATTGAAATCCGCTATAAATAGGTTCCCTGTACTATCTAAAGCAATTCCCCTCGGTTCGCTAAATCTTGCGTTATCGCCGATTCCGTCATCGCTGCTGCTTTGCCCATCTCTACCAGCCAAGACACTTATAACACCTGATGGAGTCATCTTGTGAATTGTATGACGTTCGGCGCTTGAAAAGTACAGATTATCGGCGCTGTCTACGGCTATTCCCCAAACTGCAAATGTGGGCTGCGGCAATGTACTTACTAAACCCGTTGGCGTTATCTTTCGAATTCTTGAGCCACCGGCCACGAAAATATTGCCATGCCCATCGATGGCCAGTTGCTCAGGACTGCTAAAACGAGCAACACTGCCGATACCGTCAGTGGAACCATATTCTCCGGGCTGGCCGGCAAAATTTGTCCACGAATACTGCTGAGCATGAACAGCCAGTGGGACGAGAAGCTGCAGTAACAGGAGAACTCTTTTGAGAAACATGATTCGTATTTAACGCATAGATGACGGGTTGCAAGCAATTCGTCTGCTTTTGATACTAGCTCAAGTAACTGGCCGTGCTCAACCCTGCATTGAATTGGATACTGCGCAGTGCTTTCGCCGCATGATTAAATTGTTGTGGGGCTCAGGCACGGAACTGCTAATGAAATCAACGGCTGTCAAAGCGTTCTCAATTCCCCCCCCCTCTCCCTTGCCAGCCTGATGGCCTCTTTCCACGCATCCACCCAGCCAGCCATGTCTCCTGCCGGGCTCTGCTGCGGGAGGAGTGTGGCAGAGGTACTGAGCCGATGTCCCGGCACGAGCAGGCTGATGGCTTCGCGTCTGGCGGCCAGCACGGCATCAGCAATGGCGGCGAGGCCCGGTTCCGCCTGCTTCGCGGCTTCCTCCATGATGCCTGAAGACGCCGGATCGAGCGGCTCGATGAGGCAGGCCTGCCATGCCTGACTGAACGCAGCGGAGAACTCTCCGGCGGCCAGCAGGGTGCGTGCTTCCTCCATGAGTTCTTCGTATGTCGGTTCGTCCGGGTCGGCATATCCGTGCATGCCGGGGATTCTTGTGGAGTTGGTGTCGTGGAATCTCTGGGTGTGGAGATGGGAAGGGTGGCTAAGGGCATCCGTTGATCCGTGGGGTTGAGGTGTTGAGGGTTGGTGGGATCGGTGCTGGGGGAAGGGGATGCTCTGGTTACTGATTTGTGCCTGCTTCGTGTCGTCTGCGGTGGTGGTCATGGCGGTACCGCGGGAGGTGGCGGTGGCGGATGGCTGGACGGTCGGTCCGGCGGTGACGGTGGGACTGGTGGAGCGACCGGTGGAGGCGAGTTTTGATGACCGGGGACGGCTTTATGTGACGGAGGTTACGGGGACGAATGAGCCGCCGGAAGTGCAGCGGACGAAGGCCCCGCATCGGTTGCTGCTGCTGGAGGACACGGATGGCGATGGGATTTTCGACCGCCGTGTGGTCTTTGCGGACCGCCTTGGCTTTCCGGAGGGTGTGCTCTGGCATGACGGTGCGGTCTATGTTTCCGTGCCACCGGAGATTCTGAGGTTCAGCGACCGCGATGGTGACGGTTCCGCGGAGGAACGGACCGTCTGGTTCGATGGGAAGACGCTCACGGGGTGTGCCAACGATCTGCATGGTCCCTATGCGGGTCCCGATGGACTGCTCTACTGGTGCAAAGGGGCGTTTGCGGAACAGGCCTGCGACTTGCCCGGTCGGCCCCGCTGGAAGTCCCGGGCCGCCCATGTCTTCCGCATGAAGCCGGATGGGTCGGCTTTCGATGTCGTCTTCACCGCGGGCATGGACAATCCGGTCGGTCTGGCGTGGACGCCGGAAGGCGACCTCATGGTGTGCGGCACCTTCCTTCAGCATCCGGGCGATGGAAGGCGCGATGGGATCATTCACGCGGTGCGCGGCGGGCTCTGGGGAAAGGATCACGACGTGCTCGACGGTCATTACCGTACGGGACCGCTACTGCCCCCCATGACGCATCTGGGTCCGGCTGCACCAGCCGGCATGTGCCGCTACGGGGGAGACCTCCTTGTCTGCCAGTTCAACCTTCGCCGCGTCAGTCAGCATGAACTGGAACCCGATGGGGCCACATGGAAGTCGCGGGACAGCGATTTCCTGAGCAGTGAAGATCCGGATTTTCACCCTACCGATGTCCTGCAGGCTCCGGACGGCAGTGTCCTTGTCATTGATACCGGAGGGTGGTACAAGCTCTGCTGCCCGACGAGTCAGGTGGCCCGGCCGGAGGCGACCGGGTCCATTTATCGTCTCAGAAAGAAAGGCGGCGAAATCCCGGTGGATTGCCCGCCCCCGCGCTGGAGCGCGGCTGCGGTCCGTGACGACGCGGCGAATCCTTTGGCGTCTTCCCATCCCCATATCCGGCGGCGCGCCCTTGAGACCTTGGCCGCCGACCCCGGCACCGCCCCGGAGAGGCTGGCGGCTGCCATCCAGCAGGCGGCTTCGGCCGATCACATCGACCGTTTCTCGGAACACGCCATCATCCACGCGGCTTCCTGTCTGCGCGACGCCGAACTAGTCCGTCCGATGCTTTCCGAGGCCAATCCGGTCCTCGTCCGCACGGCGCTGTGGTGGTTTGCGCAGCGTGAACCCGCGGGCCTCGCCGGGGCGGAAGTCCTGCCAAAGCTGCACGACCCGGATGAAGGAACGCGCCGGGCCGCGGTGTTCGGGCTGCGCACGGTAGCCGCATGGCGCGACGCAGCCGGCCCATGGCTCGAAACCCAGATCGTCAGCGGAGAATTCCAGGAATCCCTCGGCCCAGCAGTCGATGCCATTGTCCAGACAACCGGCAGCGCCCCCGCGCTCGCCCGCTGGCTCGGCATGGCGAAATCCCCCGCATGGCAGCTTGCCCTCCTCGCGGCCATGGAGTCGTCTGCTCCTGCGGAACAGGAACTCCCGGAGGCCCTTGCGTCCGCCGTGCTGCCTTTGCTCGACGCTTCCCCGGCAACTGCGGAACGCGCCGCCGCTTTCCTCACCCGCGGGGCACCCGCCTCCCTGCAGTCGGCAATCGCTGCCGTCGCGCATGATTCCGCCCGCCCCGCTGCGGTCCGACTCCCTCTCTTCGCAGCCCGCCGCCCTTCCATCCTCAGCGACGAAGCCTTCGCCTTCCTCCTCAAATCGCTCGCCGAGTCTCCGGGCATGGCTGAGTACGCCGCCCGCACCCTTGCCGCCGCCCGACTCACCGCTCCGCAGCGCGGCGGCCTCCTTCCGGAAATCCCGCGGGCCTCCCTTCTGCTCCGTCCCGTCCTTCTCAAGGCATTCGCCGGCATCACGGAGGAACGCAGCGCGCGCGCTCTCCTCCATTCCCTGCGCGATTCCGGAGCCCTCGCCACTCTGCCAGAAGCCGCTCTCGATGAATGTTTCGCATCAGCCCCAACGGCGGTCAGGGATGACCTCGCGGCCGCCCGCAAGGCCCTCTCCCCGGACGCGGAGGCGCAGCGCACCCGGGTCGACGAACTCGAAAGATCTCTGCCCCCCGGCGACCCCCAGCAGGGCAAAGTCGTCTTCCAGAGCGCCGCCGCCTCCTGCGCCCTCTGCCACCAGGCCGGCTACCTCGGCCGACCCTTCGGACCAGACCTTTCCCGCATCGGCAGCATCCGCACCCGCCGCGACCTCCTCGAAGCCATCGCCTTTCCCTCCGCCAGCTTCGTCCGCAGCTTCGAAGCCATCGAAATCAGAAAGACCGACGGTTCCCTCGTCCATGGCCTCCTCGCCGGACAGAACCATACCGCCATCACCCTCGCCACCAGCCCCCTCACACCCGCTCTCAGCATCCCCCGTCAGCAGATCGCCAGCGTCGCACCCGCTCCCGCCTCCCTCATGCCCCAGGGCATCGACCGCATCCTCTCCCCGACCCAACTCGCCGATCTCACCGCCTTTCTCCTGTCCCTCCGCTGATCCCACCGCCCCGGACGCCTGCCCCGGATGGTCCGCCGCCTATCGTAAATTCCTTGGTGTCTTGGGGTTGGGGTTTTAGAAATTCAATGATTTCCAAATTTTTCCACTTGATTGCGGCGCTCTTTTCAGTAAAAAACATTAACCTTGGGGCAATCCTGAAAATCAATTTTTCATGACCTTAAGCGCTTAATCCGACCACGCTGCGACGACAAGCCATCTGCAGTGCGCCTACCCCGCATTGCACGCACGCAGAAATCTTCATGAGAGCCTCTTCGAGAAGACTGGCCAAGGGCGGTAGCGTGAGCAAAGCGCAGGCCCCATCCGCAGGGGTCCATCCTCAGGGAGGTGACTCCCTCAGCCCTCGACTGCGCCGCCACTCTTTCCAGCACCCCGGAACCCGGATCCGCGGCCGGACCCGGTTTTTTCCAATGGCACATGAGCGATCAAACAGATCTGCAGGGGCCCCGCGGTCATGAAATGAAACCCCTGGTTCTCATTCAGTGCAGAGCGTCCTCCACGCGCTTGCCCGGCAAAGCCCTGCTTCCGGTACGCGGAGTGCCGTCGGTTCTCCTGTGCGCACAGCGGGCCGCCAATACAGGCCTGGAAATCCTCGTCGTAATCTCTGATGATCCCTCCGACGACGAACTGTGGGCCACGCTTGAAGCAAGGGGAATCCCCTGCTGTCGCGGCAGTCTGCAGGATGTTCTTTCGCGCTTTAACTATGCAATTGAGGGTCGCAGCGATGATACTCCTGTCGTGCGCCTCACCGCAGATAATCTCTACATCGATGGGGCTTTGATCGAGGAAGCTGTAGAAGCTTTTCATAACGGAAACCTCAATTATCTCGGACTCCACCCGCCTGCTCTCACGGGTGCGCCCTACGGACTAAGTGCCGAGGTGACATGGGCTAAGAACATCCGGGAAGCGCACCGCAATGCCACGGATGGATTTGACCGCGAACACGTCACTCCATGGATCATCCGGGCGCATGGTCTCGCTGTGCATCGTCCCGCCGGTCTCCAGTCAGGACTCACGCACCTTCGCTGCACGATGGATTCCTGGTCGGATTATCAGCGGGTCCTGAAGTCCTTCCGGCAAGTGCCCGATCCGGTGCGCGCCGGATGGCAGACTTTGGTCGGGATGCTGCAGAAAGACTTTCCGGAAAATGGGTTTCCGCTGCGTTTCTCCACGAAAGGAAGCATAGCTGAACTGGCGCTCGGCACTGTGCAGATCGGAGTTCCGTACGGAGTCTCCAACACCGCTGGCCAACCCAGTTTCGAGATCGCCAAGCGACTCGTGGAGTGCGCTGTTGCGCACGGTGTTACTCATCTTGACTGCGCTGCTGACTACGGAAGCGCGGAATCACGTCTGGGCCGAATTGTCACCGAAGACCTGAGGAGCCGGGTCACCGTAGTCACTAAACTTGCACCGCTCACGGATTTGCGTGAGGACTGCAGCGACGAAGACACTAGAAACTACGTGGAGGCCAGCGTGTACCGGTCCCTCGCAAACCTGAGGCTCGACGAACTGCCCGTTCTGCTGCTGCATCGCTGGCATCACCGCAGCAGTCATGGCGGCCGGGTCTGGGCTGTGCTCCGGAAACTTCAGGAAAAAGGGGTCGTCGGGACCCTTGGTGCATCAGTACAGAGTCCCGCTGAGGCCATCGAGGCGATCACGGATCCCGAGATCAAGTTCATCCAGCTTCCTGTCAATCTGCTCGACCGCAGGTTTCAGAGAATGGATTTCCCGGCGAGAGCCAAAGAGAGGACCGATGTGATCATTCAGGCCCGCAGCGTTTTTCTTCAGGGCCTGCTGCTGATGCCACCGTCCAGCTGGCCGGAATTTTCCGATCCTGACACCAGCCTCCTTCATGCAAAGCTCCAGTCTCTGGCGGAAAGTTTTAAACGAGACAGTATTGCGGAATTGTGCGTGGCCTATGTCCGCGCTCAGCCATGGGTCGATTGCATGGTTGTCGGCATGCAGAACGCAGATCAATTGAAGGCAAATGCGGTGCTGTTCAAAAAACCACCGTTAAGCGTCGCAGAGTGTCAGGAGATCGAAGCAGCATTCCCGAATCTGCCGGAGTGCCTTCTGAATCCAGCCCGATGGAAGGAAGCAAGAAAAGCATGAAAAGTCTCGACTTAAGGAATAAGTGCGTTCTTGTCACAGGTGCTGCGGGCCACCTTGGCAGGGCTATCTGCGGTCAACTTTCCTCAGCTGGTGCCCACTTGGTGGTCACTGGGCGGTCCATGGAGCGTCTGCGGGCACTGGTTGCGGAGCTTCGCGCCATGGGTGCACCAGCGACCATGCTGCAGGCTGACATTGCGCAGGAATCCGAACGGCAGCGCATGGCTGAGTTCATTTCCGCGGAATTCGGGAAACTGGATGGGCTTGTGAACAATGCCTATGGCGGGGCAGTGGGAACTATTGAAACGAGCACCGTGGAACAGATACGTGCTAGTCTGGAAATCAGCATCACCGCGCCGTTCAATTTGGTGCAGCTGCTCCTTCCAGCATTGCGGAATTCCGGTGCAGCAAGCATCGTGAACATGGCATCAATGTATGGAATGGTCAGTCCGGATGGCAGGATCTACGGAAGCAGTGGTTACAATAGTCCGCCATTTTATGGCGCTGCAAAGGCTGGCCTGATTCAGATGACGCGTTATCTGGCGTGCCATCTTGCGGAGCATAATATCCGTGTCAATGCGGTCAGCCCCGGGCCATTCCCGCCACAGAGCATCAAAGTAAACCAGCCGGAATTTCACGGCAAGCTTGCTGGGAAGGTGCCCATGGGCAGAATTGGGGTGGCCGATGAAATCGGCGGCGCAGTGCAGTTTCTCCTATCGGAGGCGGCTTCCTATATCACTGGAATCAATCTTCCCGTGGATGGAGGGTGGACGGCTGGAAGCAATTAGGTCACGAAGGGCCCGAATCACGATAGAGCAAAGAGACCGGTGGAGAGATCACCGCAGAAAATACGCCCTGAAACACCAGCTTACGAAATTCAATGGCAAGCGCCTGACGCCCCACTCCCTGCGTCCGTGTCAGGAACCTGCTGAGGTCTGGCTCAGGCAGCGGATCCGGGTAATGAAGCGTCAGGGAAAGCGGCTGTGCCTTGGACCAGTCGAAGGCACCCCGGCGGACCGCGGGCTTTCCGGAGAATTTCCCTCAGCTGCCATTCAAAGTCCCGACATGCACACCGGCGAATCCTTGCCTTTTTGAAGATAGACTCGTCTTGTTAACCATGCAGGCTCACCAACTGAATCCCGAGGAGTCACAAACTGTGACCGTGCGCCAGCTGCACAATGCGAGAGAACCTCAGGTGGAGACCAAACCCCTTACCATTCACATTTCATCGTGCCAGGGCATGGACAGTCTGGAGCTGGAGAAGTGGAGAGAACTGCTCCATACGGCGGACGAGCCTGTCGAACTGGTAGGAGATCCTGCGTCAGCGGCCATTATTCTTGTCATTGGTTTTGATCAGACGAACTGGTTTAAGGTACTTCGTGGGAATTCTGTCTGGAAGCGCTTTCCTGAGAAGAGCTTCGGCATCAGCGAGAGTGATTCCCCTCCGCGGTTTCTCCACGGGCTCTATTCCGGCGTGCCGAAGAAATGGAATCGGATGAAGAGGTTCAGCGGACTGGCCTATCACTGGCATCGGCAACAGTACCTCAATCCGGTGCCTCCGCCAGAGGAGGTGGCGGCCGCTGCCAAGAAGTACCTGTTTTCCTACATTGGTAGATCGAGTCATCCGGTCCGCCGCAGAATCCTCCAATGCTGCCGTGGCGTAACGTCGGTTTTCACGGAGGATTCCACCGATGTGTACAACCATTTTACCTCGACAACAGAGCAGGGGAGCAGACACGAGTATTACTGGAATATCATGATGGCATCGAAGTATGGCCTCTGCCCTGCCGGGGCCTCGCCATCCAGCATCCGTCTTTTTGAGATGATGGAGGCGGGTATTGCGCCAGTGATTGTTTCCGATCAATGGGTTCCACCCCTGGGGCCCAATTGGGAGAGCTTCTGCCTGAGGGTCCCGGAGTCCAAGGTCAAATACCTTCCCTCGATTGTCGGAGAGATTGAGTCCGAGTACGAACAACGCGGTCGTCTTGCCCGTGAGGCATGGGAGCGTTGGTTTTCCGAGGGACGCTATGGGGATTTTCTCATCCGGTCCATCCGGCACCTCCAGCACTCCCAGAAGGTGCCGGAGCGGTTCTACGCAAGGCTCGAGGGATACTTCATCGCCGTGTCGAAGCTGCGTCTCCTCCTGTTCCGGTCAATGGTCAGTGCGAAGCAGGCGGCAAGGAGGATCGGACTTGTGCGAAACTGATGCCTGGGCGTTCTTTCCACCTGGCCGGGTGTAACCCTGGCGATATGCAGCCGCAGCCCTGACCGCGGAGCCGAAGTCGGCCTGCGCATGGCCTTGCGGCACCTAATTCCACACGTTCCCATGAAATCATGAAAGACCTGCCTGTTCGAGTCTATTCCCCCGAACCGGCGATCCAGCACCCAGCCATCATGGCCCGGGACCTCTGGAACGACCTCAAGGCAGGGCGCGAACTTGCCTGGAGACTGTTCATTCGCGATCTCAGTGCTCAGTTCCGGGCGACTTGGCTCGGCTACGTGTGGGCCTTTCTGCCTGCCCTCGTTTCATCGCTGACGTTCATCTTTCTGCAGAGTCAGGGCATCGTCAAGATTGAAGGTACCGGGATCCCCTATGCTGCCTTCGCCATGATGGGGACCCTGCTCTGGCAGACCTTTGTCGATGCCATCAGCTCGCCCCTGGCTTCCGTAAGCTCAGCCCGATCCATGCTCACGAAGATCAACTTCCCGAGGGAGGCGATTCTCATGTCCGGGCTCTGCATGGTCTTCTTCAATTTTCTCGTGCGCTTGCTGCTCATGATCGGCGTGATGGCATGGTGGAAAATCATTCCCGGTCCAGGAATCGCTCTATTTCCAGTGACTGTCCTCAGTCTGCTCCTCTGCGGTTATGCCGTGGGACTGATCATTCTCCCGGTAGGCAGTCTCTATGGAGATGTCGCCCGGGGCATCAGCATCGTCACCCAGTTCTGGATGCTGCTGACCCCGGTTGTATACCCCGCTCGCACGACCGGACTGGCCGGATGGCTGGCCACATGGAACCCGATCGCGCCCATCATCACCACGGCCCGCGAATCCCTCACCAATCAGCCCTTTTCGCACCTGCCGGCCTTCTGGATCATTACAGTGGCGGCACTCCTCATCTCGCTTGTCGGTCTCATTGCCTTCCGCCTCGTGATGCCGCGGATCATCGAACGGATGGGCAGTTGATCTTCAGTTGCTGATTGCTGACGGGCCACCTGCGCCTGCCAAGCGGAGCGAAAGGACGATCCTTACCGCTGCTGTCAGCCCCTCGAAAGGCAACGGGCACAGCCAGTCTTCACTTTTGTTTACCCATCATGCTGAGCGAGCCAAGGCAGCCGTCCTCCAATGAGACTCTCGTCAGTGTCTCGGGAATCTCGAAGAAATTCTGCCGTTCCCTCAAGAAGTCGCTCTGGTATGGCCTGCAGGACATGGCGGGCGAACTCAATCCGTTCCGGAAGATCGCTGCGGATTCGCGAGGCGAAGCAAAGGCAGGCACCCTGCGCCCCGGGGAATTCTGGGCGGTCCGCGATGTTTCCTTCGAACTTCGGCGGGGCGAATGCCTCGGGCTGATTGGCCACAACGGCGCTGGCAAAACCACGCTCCTGAGGATGCTCAATGGCCTCATCAGCCCGGATGGCGGCAGCATCACCATGCGCGGACGGGTGGGGGCTCTCATTGCCCTCGGGGCTGGGTTCAATCCGGTGCTGACCGGCCGGGAGAATGTGTATGTCAATGCCTCCATCCTCGGACTCTCGGCACGGGAAACGGACGAACGCATTGAGGAAATCATCGACTTTGCGGGAATCGGCGAATTCATTGATGCGCCTGTGCAGAGTTATTCGTCAGGCATGCAGGTGCGGCTCGGCTTTGCGGTGGCCACTGCACTCGAGCCCGACGTGCTGATTCTGGATGAGATTCTCGCAGTAGGCGATGCCTCGTTCCGCCACCGCTGCTACCAGCGGATCAACCGGATCATGAAGAACTGTGCCGTCATCCTCGTGTCGCACAGCATGGAGCAGATTGCGGCAGTGGCGCGGTCTGTCGGTTTCATGGATCATGGAAGATTCACTCTTTTCAACGATCCACTGGAAGGCATTCTCGCCTATAACGACGCCAATGACTCCCATGGGTCCTCCGCAGATGGCGGTCGCGTTTTTGCCGTCTATCCTCCCTTCACCGATGTAAAGGTGCATGTTCCTGCGGAACCTGTCAGCTATCAGGGCCCTATGGACGTCGAGGTGGAGATTCATTCGGAGGCACCCATCGAGCATCTCGTGTTCTCTTTTTCAGCCGTAAACCGTGTCGAGCAGACAGTCATGAACTGGAACCTGCGCAATCAGGATCACAAGGTTCGGCTTCCAGCTGGGCATTCCCGCTTCCGCTTCCACATCGCCAGCCTGCAACTGCACCCGGGCGATTATCAGTGGAATCTGTGGGTCGGTCCATACGGGGCCATCGAACCGTGCCTTTATGCGATGCGCGCAGGGCAATTCCGTGTGACCAGCCGTTTCGAACCTATCGGGGATATCCCCTATCTGCCTGCTCCCGATTCCTTTGACCTCACTTCGGTTCCAGGGAACGCGGTCCCGGAGCCGTGGCAGCCGACCTCTCACCAGTAAACGAAATGCTATCAGGTAAATCCATTCTCATTACCGGAGGCACCGGTTCTCTCGGAAAAGAACTCACCAGGACGATCCTTGCCCGCTGGCCGGACGTGAAGCGCCTCGTCATCTTTTCCCGAGACGAGCAGAAGCAGTTTCTCATGGCAGAGGAATTCCCGGAGTCGCAGTACCCCGCCCTCCGCTACTTCATCGGCGATGTCCGGGATATCGACCGACTCAAGCGTGCCTTCACCGGGGTGGACTACGTCATTCACGCCGCGGCCATGAAGCACGTGCATATCGCGGAGTACAATCCCGACGAGTGCGTGAAGACCAACGTCGGCGGAGCCGAAAATGTCATCCGGGCGGCGCTCGGATCTGGAGTCACCAAAGTGGTGGCTCTTTCCACGGACAAAGCCTGCGCTCCCACCAACCTTTATGGAGCGACCAAGCTGACCTCCGACAAGCTCTTCATTGCTGCAAATAATATCCGGGGAACTCAGGACATCCGCTTCTCAGTGGTGCGCTACGGAAACGTCATGGGTTCAAATGGATCGGTGATCCCGTTCTTCCTACGCAAGCGAAGCGAAGGGGTTCTGCCCATCACGGATCCGGCCATGACGAGATTCAATATTTCTCTGGAGGACGGTGTCGGCATGGTCCTGCATGCCCTCGAGCATGCATGGGGCGGCGAACTGTTCGTGCCCAAGATCCCTTCTTACCGGATCACGGAACTGGCTGAGGCCATCGGTCCCTCTTGCGAGCACCAAGTCGTGGGTCTCCGCCCCGGTGAGAAGATCCACGAAGAGATGATCACCAGTTCGGATTCCTTTTCCACCTACGACCTCGGGAAATACTATGTGATTCTTCCACAGGTTCCCGTCTGGAACCGGGAACAGTTCATCAGCACCTTCGGTGCCAGACCCGTCACCCCCGGATTCAGCTATTCCTCGGGAGCCAATGAAGAATGGCTCTCGGTGGAACAGATCCGCAGCCTCATCCGGACGCACCTTGACCCGGATTTCATGCCAGCGTGACTCCGGCGGGCCGTCCCGGCGGTTACGGGGGCGAGTCTTTTCCGGTAGTAGCCGGAAAGCACCATCTCAGTCCCGCCGCAAGCCTCAGCAAGGTGGCTCCATGCGGGATTCTGTCTGATCCCTTTCGAATCCGCCAGCCGCAACCGTACCTGCCTCTTCCTTAATGACTATGCAAAGCCGACCGAAGGACAGCCAGCCGCAGCCGCAGGGAATCATTCCGTATGGGCGGCAGACTATTGATGACGATGACATACATGCGGTGGCGGCAGCACTTCGCTCCGACTACCTCACCTCCGGTCCGGAGGTGGAGCGATTCGAGACTGAGTTCGCGGCCATGGCAGGCGCAAAGCACGCCGTCGCCGTGAACAGCGCGACGGCTGCGCTCCACCTTGCCATGAAGGTCCTCGGGATTGGATCCGGGGACAGGGTCATCACGACACCGAATACCTTTGTGGCATCGGCGAACGCGGCAGCCTATGTGGGTGCCACCCCGGATTTTTCCGATATCTGTCCAGGATCATGGAATCTTGATCCTCAGCAACTTGAGGAGAACTGGAAACCGGATGCCAAAGCGGTTGTGGCAGTGGACTACGCAGGTTGTCCATGCAACATGCCGGAGATTGCGCGCATTGCCCGGCAGCACGGAGCGAAGGTGATTGAGGACGCCTGCCATGGAGTGGGCTCCGTCTTCCATGCAGAGGGACGCCCATGGAGAACCGGAGAACACGGCTGGGCCGATATTACCACATTTTCCTTCCACCCTGTCAAGACGATGACAACAGGAGAAGGGGGGATGCTGGTGACAGATAATGGTGAATGGGCCGACCTGGCCAGAAGGCTTCGCTCTCATGGGATCACGAGAGCCCCGGAATCGTTCCGGGGACTGACCCGGCCGGATGATTGGCAAGGCTCGCCGCAGGCAGGCTTTCCCGTGGATGCGCTCAGGGAGACTGGGCCGTGGTATTACGAAATGCAGGATCTGGGCTGGAACTACCGCATTACGGACATTCAGTGCGCCCTCGGCCGCAGCCAATTGAGGAAGTTGCCGCAGTTCATCGCGAGGCGACAGGAGATCGCCCGGAGGTACAGCGAGGCGCTGGCGGACCTTCCATGGCTGGAAACGCCCGCCTTGGCGGAACCCCTGGTGACAGAAGCCTCTGCTCATCAGTTCCACTACGGTGCTGGAGATGTCTCGCTGCACCTCTATACGGTGCAGATGGATTTCGTGTCGCTGGGTCATTCAAGAACGCGCGTCATGGAGTTGCTCCGTTCCAAGGGGGTTGGAACACAGGTACTCTACATTCCAGTATACCTGCAGCCATGGTACCGGCGCACATTCGGCTATGTGCCCGGCAAGTGTCCCGTCGCGGAGAAGTTCTACGCACGCGCACTCAGCCTCCCGCTGTTTCCCGCGATGGCGGACGAGGATGTCGACCGCGTGATTTCCGCAGTCAGGTCCCTCACCACGTCCTGAGGCGGTGCAACGCGGAGCAAGCAGCTGGTCACGGCTAACTCGTCCACGGGATGGAGCGGCCTTTCATCAATGACCTATGGAAACCAGCCTCCCCATTCTTGTGGTGAGGGCCGATGCTTCATCAGCCATCGGGTCTGGTCATGTCATCCGCATGACGGCGCTGGCGCAGGCATGGCAGCAGCAGGGCGGCCGGGTTCTGTTTGCCTGTGCAGAAATTCCCGACGGCATGACTGGCATGATGGAAGAGGAAGGCTTCCCGCTGCATCGTCTGCCAGTGGCCATCGGAAGTCCCGATGATCTGGATGCTTTGAACGCTTTATGCCATCAGGCCGCCACATCAGCCGGCGCGGTAGTCGCTCTTGATGGATACCGCTTTGGAAAAGACTATCAATCGGGAGTCAAAGCCCATGGATGGCCGTTGCTGATGATGGATGATTATGGGCATGCGGATGCGGCGTCGGCAGACTGGATCGTAAATCAGAATCCCGGGGCGGATGCTTCCCTGTACGGACCCAGTGCCAGCACCAATGACAGACTGCTCGCGGGAGCAAGGTATGCCTTGCTGCGGAAGGATTTCGCGCGCTATGCGGAATGGCACAGGGACGTGAATGCGGAAGGCCGCAATGTCCTTGTGACCTTCGGCGGAAGCGACCCTGCCAACCTGACGCCGGAGGCGATCGGTGCCCTCGCGGGACGTGATCTGAACATCCGGGTCGTCGTTGGGCCCGGTTACCGGAATGAGGAGTCTGTCCATGCTGCCATGGAGCGGCATCGTCACGCATTCCGAACAGCCGAGACAGTCGTGAATCCCCGCAGCATGGCAGATCTCATGGCCTGGGCTGACGTCGCGGTGGCTGCGGCGGGCTCCACCGCCTGGGAGATATGCTTCATGGGCCTTCCAGCCATCTTTGTTCAGGTGGCCGCTAATCAGGAGACTGTGATGCGGTCCATTGCCGTGCAGCGGCTCGGAGTAGCGCTCGCCGGAAGTCTTGCCGCGGCCATCGAGGCGCTCGGCAGCGCTGTCAGCGAAGTGGTTGCCGATCCCGTGGGACGTGCCGGACTGGCGCGGACAGCGGTCGAAACGGTAGATGGGTTCGGAGCTGACCGCATTTGCGCTCAACTCTGCGGGCGTCCGGAGTTAGCGTTGCGCCGAGCAGTGAGCGCGGACGCGGAGATCCTCTGGGAATGGGCAAATGACCCGACGACACGCGCACAGTCCTTTCAGACCGCACCGATTCCACTGGATAGCCATGTCCGCTGGTTTGAGGCGCGCCTAAGGGATCCAGCCTGCCATTTCTGGGTGGCCGAATCAGGCGGGCGCATTCCAGTGGGCTGCGTCCGGTTTGATGCAGATCAGGATGCCGCCGTCGTCTCGCTCAACCTCGCACCGGGTTACCGGGGCAGGGGAATTGGCCGTCATCTTCTGCAGCTTGCCTGCCGGCAGTATTTCCGCACCAGTTCCGCTCCAGTCATCCGCGCGCTTATAAAGTCCGGGAACGCCGCTTCCATAAGGACATTTCTCTCGTGCGGGTTTCACATCACATCCGAAACCAGTACTCCGGACGCGCCCGTCCTCGAAATGATCAGGCAGCGCCAGTCTATAACGCCAACGGGAACATGAATATCGCAGGCCGACAAATCGGAGCCGGTTATCCGGCCTACGTCATCGCCGAAATGTCGGCGAATCACGGGCAATCGCTTGAGCGGGCCATCGAACTGGTGCGGGCAGCGGCCGATGCCGGTGCCGACGCCGTGAAGCTCCAGACCTACACGCCAGACACCCTCACGATTGACTGCCGGAAACCGGAGTTCCTGATTGGAAAGGGAACAATCTGGGAGGGAAAGAATCTCTACGAACTCTATGCGGAGGCCTATACTCCATGGGAATGGCAACCGACGCTCAAGGCAGAAGCCGAAAGACTGGGCATGCACTGCTTTTCGACCCCATTTGATGAATCTGCGGTGCGATTCCTCGAATCACTGGAGGTGCCAGCCCACAAAATTGCCTCTTTTGAATTGGTTGACACGGAGTTGCTGAGAAATGTGGCCGCCACCGGAAAGCCCGTGATCCTATCGACTGGAATGGCATCGCTGGCCGAGATAGACGAGGCGGTCAGGTGCCTCCGCATGGCGGGATGCCGCGAGTTGGCACTTCTCAAATGTACCAGTGCCTATCCTGCTCCGCCCGAGGAGATGGATCTGAGGACGATTCCGCATCTTGCCGAGGCATTCGCCGTTCCTGCTGGTCTCTCTGACCATACCCTTGGATCAGCGGTTCCTGTCGCTGCGGTGGTGCTGGGAGCATGCATTGTCGAAAAGCATCTGACGCTTCGGCGCGGTGATGGCGGGCCCGATGCCGCCTTTTCCATGGAACCGGAAGAGTTCCGGGCCATGATTGAAGCGATTCGCACTGCGGAGCGCGCACTGGGGCGCGTCAGCTACGACGTCACGGCTAGGGAACTGGCCAGCAGGATGTTCCGCAGATCACTCTTCGTGGTGATGGATATCAAGGCCGGAGATCCGTTCACCAGGGATAATGTCAGGTCCATCCGCCCGGGCATGGGAATGGCTGTGAGTAACCTTGATAGGATTCTGGGTATGCGGGCAGCTGTGGACCTTGAACGCGGAACACCCCTTGAGGAATCGCACGTCGCCGCAACTGCCCCGGACAAAGGCAATCGCTGACTCCACCAGGAAGACCCCCCATGAATTGCGACGCCATTGCGATCATTCCCGCCCGCGGAGGAAGCAGGCCGGATTCTCCAGACGGCTTTCTGCTGCAATTGTCACAGGGAAGCGGCACAGCAAAAAGGCCACCGTCGGCCGTAAGAGGCGCACCGAACCGTCACCGCTGAGTCCAGATGCGACAGCCGCCTGATCTTGATGGCATGCTTACGAATCCATTAACAGCACCGCCCCTTCAGCAAGGACAAACCCGATGCCCCATCGCGACATGAACACTACCCCATTGGATCCCTCTCCGGAAATGGCTGCCATCGCTCCTTCTACCCGGTCCGGCCTGGCACCATCCGATCTGAACCTTCCGCAGGTGCACCTCGTGGCGAGGAACCCCGGAAAGGGTGAGCGCACGGGCTGGTCTTTCCATTATGGAGCAGTTGAAACGGCTTCCTCATACGCCGGGATCCGCATCCCTTCCGAGGCATTCGATGCCATCTGGGCGCATGGCTGCTGTCCTCCCTGGCTGGGATATTCCGCCGGTACTTTGTGCTATGCTTCGCCGGTCTGGAAAGAAATCCCCATCCTGGCATGGCGGCAGGACCTGGCGGATCGCATGACTGCGGAAGGAGCGCGGCATGTCACCCTCACTGGTGCCCCCATTCTCTACTCAAACCATCAGGCACGCAGCCGGATACCACGCAGCCTCCTTGTCATGCCGATGCACACACTGCAAGGCCAGGATAACCATGACCGCGCCGCCCTTCAGCGGTACGCTGATGAGATTGCCGGGTTCGCCCATCATTTCTCCAGGGTTGTGGTCTGCGTGCATGCTGGATGCCGCACAAACGGGCTCTGGCACCGGGAGTTTGGCGTCCATTCGATACCGGTCATCGATGGAGCCGATGCCAATGACGTGAACGCCCTCGCCCGCATGAAGAGCTTCTTCAGCGGATTCGAGAGCATGACCACCAACGGCTGGGGAAGCCATGTGGCTTACGCTCTGGCGTTTGGCTGTCGTGTCTCGATCTTCGGGAAAGCCCTTTCCATGCCCCGGCAGCAGTACCTCAAGGACAGAACGTGGCAGCTCGCGCCCGGGGATCTCGATATCCTGCTGGCTGCCGAGAGGGAGGGACTGGACCGGAAGCACCTTGCGGATTTCTGCCGGGACCCGAACGATGGAAAAGCCAATGTCGAAATGGGAAGGTTCCTGATTGGAGCGGATCACCAGCTTTCGCCTGCCGAGATGAAGAGACTCCTCGTGCGGGTCACTGGAGGGCCGTTGCGGCATGCCGCGCGCCATGCCCGGGATCTCATGCGCCGGGCCGCGGCAGGCTTACGCGGGTCATGAATTGCGCGGAAGCATGCGTGATTTCCGGACCTTCACTCCGAAACAATCCCATTGGCGCTTCGGTTGCGCCGCAGGAACTATTGGAAAGATATCCTCGCCATGAAACCAGCATCGCTATGCTTTCTGAGCGCCATGTCGGCTG
The DNA here is from genome assembly GCA_039795165.1 of Verrucomicrobiota bacterium. Classification (GTDB taxonomy): domain Bacteria; phylum Verrucomicrobiota; class Verrucomicrobiia; order Verrucomicrobiales; family V1-33; genus V1-33. The sequence goes on from JBDKER010000008.1 coordinate 110,558, forward strand.
AGCCGTGGGGTGGATCGGAGATTCTCTGGAGCGAATCCGCCCGCGTTGCCCTGGGGCGAGGGCACCGGGTTATGGTCTCGGTAACTCGATGGCCCCGCAGGGCTCCGGCCGTTGACGAACTGGTCGGGTGCGGGGCTGAACTGGATGAACGAGGCTTGGGCCCGCCCAGCAGTATTCAGCGGATGGGAGATATCGTGCGCAGACGCATCCTCAGGCAGCGGGTGCCCGACCACGCAGTTGTCCGCAGCAGGAACGCCATCCGGAGTTTCCGGCCTGATCTGGTCTGTGTTTCCAACGGGGTGGTCGCCTGCGGTCTCGACTGGATGGATTGGCTGCGGGAGGAAGGAATCCGCTACGTGTCGGTGTGTCAGGCCAATACCGAATGGGTCTGGCCGATGGAGCCGGAAGCCCAGCGCTTGATTGCCTGCTACGCGGGAGCGGAGCGGTCCTACTTCGTCTCGGAGGCCAACCGCAGACTGTTTGAGCATCAGACCGGTTTCCGTCTCACCAATGCGGAAGTGGTGCGCAATCCATTTCTGGTTCCCTATGCAGCCGACTGTCCTTGGCCGGAGAACGCCACAGATGTTCTCAGGTTTGCCTGCGTGGGGCGGCTCAATCCCGCTCCGAAGGGCCAGGACCTGATCCTCGAAGTGCTGGCCATGCCGAAGTGGAGGCAGCGCCCGGTGCGTTGCTCCTTCTTCGGCAGAGGTGCCGCCCAACCGGGACTGGCAAGGCTCGCGGCTATGCTCGGCGTCGCGGACAGGGTGGACTTCTGCGGACATGTCTCCTCGGTGGAATCGGTCTGGCAGAGCCACCATGCCCTGCTGCTGCCTTCCCGGTACGAAGGTCTGCCTCTCGCCGTGGTCGAGGCCATGCTGTGCAGTCGGCCTGTCATCGTCACCGATATCGCCGGGAACCGCGAGATCGTGGAAGACAACGTCACCGGCTTCATCGCCGAGGCACCATCAGTGGCTTCGGTGGACGAGGCCATGGAGCGGGCATGGGCCCGCCGCGGAGAATTGGCCGCCATGGGACAACGGGCGGCGGCCTCCGTCCGCAGCAAAGTGCCACCCCGTCCAGCGGAGGTGTTCACCGATGCTCTCCTGCGCATCGCCGGTTCTCCTGAAACTTAGGGAGCGATGGCCGCTTAGCACCGAGAGCGCAAAGCCCGCTTTATTCCAGATCCGATCGCGAAGAAGCACCGGAACTGATGCAGACCCCATGATCCCGTGATCTCCGCTGTCGTCCGCACCAAAACTGCAGCCATGTCATCGGTGCCACCCTGCGGGCACTGCGGGAGCAATCGTCGCCACCCGGCGAAGTCATCGTGGTCGATTCGGGTTCTACCGACGATACCCTGACCATCGCCGCCCGGGAATGGCCGGAGGCCTTGGTCCTGCACTGGCCCACCGGAAAGCCCTTCAGCTATCCGGCAACCCTGAACATGGGCATTGCAGAGGCGAAGGGAGACCTCATTCTCATCGCCAGTTCCCATACAGAACTGAAGGGTGCGGATGTTCTCCAACGCATGAGCGGGTACCTTGCTCAGTTTGATGCCGTCGGGGTGTACTGCCATTACCGTCTTGCTGCGGATGAATCTCCCGGACCGTGGCCGGGACGACTCGTGAATGTGGTGGACCGGAGTTCCTTCAACGGGACCAATGGCCTCTGGAATGCCTGCTCCCTGATCCGCAGGAAGGCGTGGCAGGACCATCCGTTCCCTGAGGAAATGCCTACCGCGGAAGACCAGGCATGGGCCCGATGGCAGTACGACCACCGCGATGCCTGCACGGTCTGCATCCGTGATCTCGACGTGCGCTATCTCAGCCGAGAGGATACCGTGCGGAAGTCGGCCTTCGAAGCAGCGGTCGTCGCTAAATACCTCATGCCTCAGCACCGCACCCTCTGGCACCTCTGGCGCACTGCTGAGGAAGCAGCCTACGCATGGCTGAGAAGAGACCGTCCCATGGCCAGTCGGCTCTGGCGCACCACAGTGGAACTGGCAAAACTGCGGTGGCGCAGGCCAGTCTACACGGCGGATTACTACCGCAGATGACGGCCATGAGGGAAGCCACCCACGAGGGGCGTGAGCCATTTCCCCGGCACGTCATGGATCCCCGGCACGGCATGTCGCTGGCCGACCGCGTGGCAGATGTCTGCCGCTGGGCAATGCTGCGGAGCAAAGGCAAAGCATCTCCACCACAGCAGGTCCGCGCTCCGGTAGCTGTCTGCCGCACACTCATTTCGTCACGCTCCCTGCCGGAAGCCCTCGTCTCCCTGCCGGCCCTCGCTGCACTCGGCGAACCCCTCGCCTTCGATCTCTGCTGCGATGACTCGCTCGAACCAGCCAGCCTGCAGCGACTGCTCGCAACCCGCGGCATTCACGCAGAAGTCACTTCGCGGAAGGCCTTCCTCGACGCATGCGGGAATTCCGGCGCGGCAACTGCGGAAGCCTTCGGCCGATCCTTCATCTGGGGCACGAAATTCAGCTTCGCTGTCCTCCGCCCCAGCAACCTTCCGGTCCTCTACATGGACAATGATGTCCTCTGGTTCCGCCCAGCGGTCGGATCACTCGCACTGCAGAACCTGCGGGACCTGCTCGCCGTCACCGATGTCGCCAGCTCCTACGATCCCGGATTCCTTTCGTGGATGGAGCCGGACGACGCAGAACTGCTCGGGCGCAGCCACCCGGTCTGCGCGGGCATCTTCGCCTTCCCGGCGGGATACCAGCTGCCCCCATGGGCCGAACGCTATATTCTGAAGCAACTGGAAATCGGGGAACCAGGCTACTTCTTCGAACAAACCCTGATCGCACTGCTCGCCCTCAAGGGCGCAGGAACCGTTCCCTACGACGATCTGCCAACCTGTGGACCACGCTCAACCCGGCATCCCAGCTACCGGCACCACCGCTGGATCGCCGCCCACTACGCCGGTCCAGCCCGTCGCCAGTTCTGGCGCGATGCATGGTCGCTCCAAAGATAGCCCGCCTCCCCGTTCTGTGTCACGGAAGCAATTCCGTGATCATCCCGCCGAGGCAAAAGGCCACACCGACCGCACGAGGACGCCACCATATCTGCCTTCCCACAATGCAACCATCCCAACGCCAGGCCAGCGCCACGATTTTTCGCAAAAGGGCGCATTTCGGGGCATTTTCGGGCATTTCGGGGGGTTCCGGCCCGTCTTCCGTTTCCCTTGGGGAGTCCCTGATTTTCAGCGCTTTAGCTGGAGCCGGTGAGCGGATTTGAACCGCTGACCCGCGCATTACGAATGCGCTGCTCTACCACTGAGCTACACCGGCGGGTGATGGCTGCCCTCGGCAGCGCTCGGGTAGGTCAATGCACAAGGAGGGCGGGTGTGTCAAGAGAAGGACGGATTTGTGCTTGATCGTTCCGGGTGGGGCGGTAGCATCGCCGCCCGCGCTATCAGCGCTTTTCCAAACCGAACTTTTTTCAATCATCATGGGCAAACAGCACAACAAGGAGATCAAGCGCCAACGCCGCAAGGCACTCACGAAACGCCGCAAGGAAGCTGTGAGGGTCGCGAAGGCGAATCCGGCGGCTGCGAAGTCGGCTGCGGTGGCACGCCGTGAGGCGGCACCGAAGAAGAAGTCGGCTCCGCGCAAGGCAGCACCTGCGAAGAAGGCGGAGCCGGTGGCTGCGGCTGAGGAGTAAGACTTGCGGGCCGGGGGGGGTATCCTGTGTCTTCCGACACATCGGAAATGAGTCCTTGGGGTCGTGCACTGAAAGAGTCCGCAAAATTCTTTCACGGCGCTTGAATATTCGGGCGGAGGGCTCAGTCTAGCGACCGGGGTGTCATAGCCCGCAACCATCCACCATTACAACCACCATGAAAACACAAGTCATCAGACTGTCCCTGATTGCTGTGGCCGCCGCGCTGGTCTCCTGCGCGTCCGGCCCGAATGCCACGACTGGCACCGCGCTTGGCGGTCTCGGTGGTGCTGCCCTTGGCGGCATCATCGGTCACCAGAGCGGCCGCGGTCTCGAAGGCGCGGCGATTGGAGCCGTGGCCGGAGGCGCTGCCGGCAACCTGATCGGAAACGGTCAGGATCAGCGCAATGCGCAGCGGTACTACGGCACGGGAGGCTACTATGCTCCGCCGCCGCCGGCACCTTACTACCGCTGATTGGCGGAGGGAATCAGGCATTCCTCACGTGCAGGCACCCGGGACCGTTCGCGGCCCGGGTGTCTTTTTTACGCATTTTATCCGTGCCAGGGCCTGATTTTTTTGTTGCCCGTGGCGGGGAGTCCCGGCAGTCTCGCGGCCCGTGTGGTGGCGTCGTCTGCGGCGTCATGTGCGGCGCTCCTTTCTGTGGGGAGAGGCCGCCCGCACGCAACCCATCAACTCACATTCAATGAACAACGAAGGTATTGCACCTAACGCCAAACGTCTCCTGTGGGCGGGCTTTCTGGCGATTCTGGCTGCCGGCATCGGATTTGGTGTCCGTGGCGGCATTCTTACTAACTGGGCCGACGATTTCGGGTTCACGGGCGCGCAGCTCGGGGCCATCGGGGGGGCCGGTTTCACGGGATTCTGCTTCGGCATCATCATTGGTGGTGTGGTGGTGGACAAGATTGGCTATGGCAAGCTGGTGCTGGCGGCGTTTCTTTTCCACGTGCTGTCTGCGTTCATCACGTTTGCGGCGAGCAAGGGTCAGGCGCAGGCGGTGGCGTACAATTATCTGTACTGGGGCACGTTTGTCTTTGCGCTGGCCAACGGGACGCTGGAGGCGGTGGCGAATCCGCTCGTGTCGACCCTGTTCCCGAATAACCGGACGCATTATCTGAACATCCTGCATGCATCGTGGCCGGCTGGTCTGGTGATTGGCGGGATCATTGGCTGGACGCTGGGAGAGAGCGGCACGAGCTGGAAGATGCAGCTCGGTCTGTTCCTGATTCCGACGGTGCTTTACGGACTGGCCTTCATGGGTCAGCACTTCCCGAAGTCCGAGGCATCGGCCAAGGGACTGAGTGTGGGGAGCATGATGAAGGAAGTCGGCATTCTTGGTGCGGCGGTGGCCTGCTATCTTCTGGTGCTGTTCTTCAACAAGGCGCTGCAGCTGCCGGAAGCGGTGGCGTGGGGTCTGGGTGGACTTCTGCTGGTAGCAGTGGGCGTGATCACGAAGTTCTCGGTCGGCTCGATTCTCCTGTTCATTCTCTTCATTGCGCACGCTCTGGTGGGTGCGGTGGAGCTGGGAACGGACGGCTGGATTCAGAACATCACCGGCAATATTCTCAATCCGGCGCAGGGTAAGATTCTCTTTGTGTTCACTTCGCTGCTGATGTTTGCGCTGCGATTCTGCGGTCATTTCATCGAGAACAAGCTGAAGATTTCGCCGATTGGGCTGCTCTTGATCTGTGCGGTGCTCGCGGTGGTCGGTCTCAATCTGGTCAGTGGCATCACCAGCTTTGGCGGGGCCATGTTTGCGCTGGCGGTGTATGCGCTCGGCAAGACCTTCTTCTGGCCGACGATGCTGGCGGTGGTGGGCGACCGGTTCCCGCGGACTGGTGCGATTGCCATGTCGATCATGGGCGGCATCGGGATGATGTCGGCTGGTCTGCTGGGCAGCGAGGGACTTGGGTATGCCAAGGACCGTTTCACGGCTGAGGAGATCAAGACGCAGAATGCGGCGCTTTATGAAGCCAACAAGGCGGGCAAGGCGAGTAGCTTCCTCTTCCTTGAGCCGGTGGTGGGGCTTGATGGCACCAAGCTGTCGGATGCGCAGAAGGCGAAGGAGAAGACTCCTGAGCAGAAGGCCCTCGCCGACGCGAGCATTGTGGGTGACCGCCGGACGCTGAAGGCTGACTCCTTCATTCCGCTGGCCATGGCGGGCATTTATCTTGCCCTGCTGCTCTACTTCAAGGGGATTGGTGGCTACAAGCCGCTGCAGATTGAAGAGGGAGCCGCCAGGTAGGGCGGACCATTGAGAAACAGATGAAACGGGCGGCCCTGCAGCGATGCGGGGCCGCTTTTTTTGTCCCGGAAGGTCCTTACAGTCCGGTGGGGTGGTCGAGGAACGACCATGGGAGGCGGGTACGAGCGGCGAGCCATGCGGCGAGGGCTTTGACGCCGAAGGTTTCCGTGGCGTAGTGTCCTCCGTAGAGGAGGTTGACGCCGAGTTCTTCGGCGGCGGTGTAGCTCCAGTGGGGGCCTTCGCCGGTGAGGAAGGTATCGATTCCGGTGGCGGCGGCGGCGGCGATTTCCGAGCCGGCTCCGCCTGTGATGATGCCGAGGCGGCGGATTTTCCGGGGTCCGCCGGGGCAGAGGTGCACTGGGCCGCCGAGCGCGGATTCGCAGCGCTGCACGAGGGTTTCGCGCGTCATGGAGACGGTGGCGGAGACGCCCAGCTGGATGCCTTTCCATGGGAAGAACGGGCTGGTCCGGCGGATGCCGAGGGCGGCGGCGAGTTGTGCGTTGTTGCCGTGGCGTGGGTGGACATCGAGGGGGATGTGAGCGCTGTAGATGGCCATGCCGGCGCGAATGGCGGTGGCGGTTTTGCGGAAGACGGGGCCGCGCATGGGCTGGACCCCGCTCCAGAAGAGGCCGTGGTGCACGATGAGGAGGACGGGTCCGTCGGCGCGGGCGGCCTGTTCGATGACTGGTTCGCAGGCATCGACGGCGGCGATGATGCGGGCGATGTGGCCGCTGCCGTTTTCGAGCTGCAGACCATTGACGGCTCCTGGGTAGTCTGGGGTGGAAGCGAGCGAGAGTTCGGAATCGAGCAGTTCGGTGAGGGAGTGGAGCGAGGCCATGATGTGGTGAGGGGAGGTATCAGGTGGCTGGCGGAGCGGCACGCCAAAGATGGGGAGAGCTGAGTGCATCGAGCGTGTGTTCGGCTTCCGCATCCGTGAGCGAGCCGGGAATCCAGAAGCGGAGGAACTGGCCGCCGGGGAGGGAAGGAGACGATGCGAGTATACCGAGCGATGCGAGGCGCGGAAGGAGAGTGCTGGCCGCAAGGTGATCGGGCAGCCTGAGGGTGAGAATGTGCGGACCTGAGCGGGCGGGATCGATGGCCGGGGTCAGGCCGTGAATGTGCAGGCATTCCACGAGCTGCTGCCGGAACTGGCGGATGGCCTCCCGGCGGTCCCATGAATGGAGGTTTGCGGTCGCCGTCTGGATCGTTTCGCCCAGTCCTGCGGGAACGCCGTGTCGGTCCGTTCCTTCCGCGGACCATGAGCCGAGGTCGAGGCTGCGCGCGAGCCGGTCCGGGGCTGGCTGGATGTGGTCCTGATGGAAGACCATGAGCAGTCCGGGGGTAGCCCCGAGGCTGCCGCTGTCCGTGGTGGCGAGCCAGACATCGGACAGGTTGACGGGCACGTGGCCCAGTGTGGCCGAGGCATCGATGGCGAGGCGGAGGTCGCGTGCGCGGCAGAGTGACTGCAGTGCGTCGAGGTCCGTGAGAGCGCCTGTGGCGGGTTCGCAGTGGGTTGTCCAGAGCCAGCGGACTTCCGGGTGGCGGTCGAGCAGAGCGGCGAGTTTGGAAGGTTCGAGGGGTCGCTGCCATGGAAGCCTGAGGTGTTCGTGGGGCAGCCAGAGTCTGCGGGCGTGGTCAGCGAGGGCTTCTCCGGCAGGGCCGTGACTGATGACCATGCACGTTTCCTCGCGCAGGAGGAGTTGTGCGCAGGCGAGGTCGTGCCCGAGCGGCGGGGCACCGGGCACCAGGGCGAGGGAAGCCGCTCCGGTCATGCGGAGCAGGTCAGCATGGATGGATTCCAGCGGGTCTGCCGGTACTGCGGCAGCGGGTGGCGGCGTGCCTGTTTCCTCAGCGGCTGTGGACATGGGCGGCAGAAAGCCGACTGCGGGGGGAGTGGGCAGCGGGACAAAGCCCGGGCGCGGGCGGTGCCGCATGGCGCGTGCGAAGCTCTGACGGGTAACGTGCATAGGCTGGAACCATGCGCCCTCGTGACCGACGAGCGGTCCGAATTCCGTGAATCCGAGCTTCCGGTAGAGCGGGACCTTTGCGGCCGCTGCGGAAATCATGGCGGCGTCGGTTCCCCGTGCTGCGGCAGTCGCGAGGAGCAGGCGTATGAGGCCGCGGAGCACGGGACTGCCGCGCAGTTCCGGGGCGACGGTGAGCAGGCGGAGTTCGCACCAGTGGTGGCCGGGCGGAAGCTGGCGGTCGAGTTCCGGAAGCTTGCGGGCCAGCGAGAAGGGAGGTTCGAAGCGGGCCGCGAGCATGCCTGCGAGGAAGTCGCCGCGGGCGGCGATCAGGTAGACATTGGTGTCATGGAAGCGGTCGACGAGCCGTCCGTCCGGACTTGGTGGGTGCTGCGGGATTTCGCGTGTGAAGGTCTGGTGATTGAGGCGGTGGATAGCTTCGAATTCCCATGGTTCCCGGGCAATCCGGTAGTCGATGGCTGGTGTGCTCATGACGGGTTGTCCGGTTGCCGGAGAATCGCCGCGGGCATCAGCTGACGGAGAGTTGGCGTCCCCTTGGGACCTGCTGAGTGAGGCAGTGGAACGATCCGAGTCCCCAGACGAGTTCCGTGCTGTCGATGCCCACGATCTTGCGGTCTGGAAAGCATTCCTGGAGTTTGCCGAGGGCCTGTTCGTCATTCGGGTCATTGAAGACCGGGACGATCACCGATCGGTTGGTGATGTAGAAATTGGCATAGCTGGCGGGGAGCCGCTGATCTTCCATGATGACGGGCCGGGGCATGGGGAGGACGAGGACATTGAGGCCGCTGTCGTCTTCCGTGGTCATGCGGCAGAGGCGTTCGTAGTTTTCCATGAGCTTGCCATGGTTTTCGTCGTCTTCATTTTCCTCGACGACGGTGACCACGGTCTCTGGGTTGATGAAGCGGGTGATGTCGTCGATGTGGCCATCGGTGTCGTCGCCGGCCACGCCGTCGTGCAGCCAGAGGATTTTTTCGACGCCGAGGAAATCGCGGAGCCGCTCCTCGATCTGGTGCCTGGTGAGCTGGGGATTGCGGTTGGGATTGAGCAGGCACGATTCGGTGGTGAGTAGGGAACCGCAGCCGTTGAGGTCGATGCTGCCGCCTTCGAGCACCATGCCGCCGGGGAAGGCAGGCAAGCCGAGCAGCCGGGCCATGGCGGCGGGGATGTTCGTGTCGGGGAAGGCTTCCGGGTATTTGCCGCCCCATGCATTGTAGTGCCATGTGGTTGCGGCGACTTCGCCCGTGGTGTCGTTGACCACGAAGAGGGCACCGTGGTCCCGGCACCATGGATAGACTGCGGGAATTTCGGTGAGGATGAGTTTCCGCTGCGCTTCGCGGCTGACATGGCGCTCGATCCATGCCCGGTCGGCCTCGTCGGTGCAGTTCAGATAGAGTGGTTCGGAATCGGTGATGGCTTCGATGAGCCGTGCGAAGACGGGCAGCACGCGGTCGTGATGATTTCCGCCTGGGAATGAGGTATCCCGGCGGGAAGGCCAGCTCATCCAGGTGGCCTGATGAGGTTCCCATTCAGCTGGCATGCGCCAGCCCTGCTCGCGGAGTGTCGGTGATGTGCTCATGAAGTCGTCTGGGCAGATTGGGCGGGCTGGAGGGATCCCGCAAGCCGTCCTGTGGCAGCAGAGTGGTGCAGCGGGATTGTCTCAGCGTGCTGCCTCGATGCGGGCGACCGCTTCTGTGCTGATGCTTTCGTAGGCGGCCACCTGGAGGACCCCGGAGGGCGGAAGGATGGGAATGGGGTAGCCGGGAATGCTGACGCAGGCGTCGCCGTGGGCGTATCCCATGTCGAGGCGGAGGCGGCGGTCGGCTGGCACGGTGTATTCCGGACGGGGATTCTCGGCGGTGATGAGCAGGACCCGCTGATTCTTCCTGCGGAAAAGGGCATCGACGTCGCGATGGAGACCGTACGCATCAAGCCGCAGGACGAGGGCTCCGTCCGGCTGATCCTTCTGGAAGCTCTCCATCTGCGAAGCCACGTTGTCGTGAACCTCGTGATTGAGGCCCCATGCCTTATCATCCCATCGGCCGATCCAGCTCATGGCCATGTGTCCGGAGGAAGCAACCACGCTGCGGCGTCCGGCTTTGGTTTCGTCGGCGATTTCGCCGGCAAACTGCTCAATGGAGCCTAGCTGGCGCTCCCGGAGGCGGCGCACGAGGTAGCGTATCCTTTCGAGGTACTGGCTGGCGAGCTGGCCTGCCGGCACGGGGGGGATCTTGAATTCCCTGTGGAACTGCTGCTTGCCGAAATACTGATCCGACCATGCCTTGCCGTCTTCGGTGATCCATGCCTTCCACATGACGGGCATGTGGCCGCGCCTTGTGAGGGCGGCGGTGAATTCCGCGATGAGGAGCCAGCCATTGATGGCATTCGTGAAGTGATTGGTCTTGCCCGTGCGGCGGCCACTGGGAAGCACCACGGCGCGGTCGTCGTCGCCGGCCCCGTTATCAATCCAATGGTGGCAGCGTGCGGCGATTTCCTGAAAGGCGCGGGCTTTGCGGGGACCGAAGCCGATGACGAGGCGGTCAGCGCTGCGGTCCTTTTCGATTCTCTGGAGCCCATCGTCCCCCGGGAGATCGTCCCAGCCGTAGATGACCGCGTCTAGGGCGTGTTCTTCTGGAGTTCTTTCCTTTTTCCATGGGCGCTCGAAGCCGATGTGCATGAGGCCGCCGGCTCTCCCCATGAGTTCCTGTTCAAGGGTGGTGCCGATCCACGGGAAGCCGATGAGGCCGCCCTTTTCATGGCGTTCGGCGAGCGCTTCGGCGAGCGATGTGATTTCCGGGATGCGTCCCGCGGATTCGCCGAGAATCCGGATGAGGGAATCGAGGTACTGTGCGGCGGGCGACGGGGTCTTTTCCTGCAGACGGAATCCTGAGATCTTCAGCAGCGTGAACGGGTAGATCACGGTGGCGTAGAGCGTGCCGTCGCGGGTGGCCATGAGGGCCATGTGGGCGTGCAGGGGTGTCAGGGTGCCATCGGGAAGCCGGTGGAATCCGTGCGTCCATGGTTTGGCCTTCCCATCGGCTGCGGGTGACCAGTCGAAGTAGTCCGGATTGGAGACCTTGAGCACACCGAGGTTTTCGTGCTTCTGCGCGGCAGGGTCGTAGCGCAGCAGATGGTGAAGGTATCCGGTGCCGAAACCGCTGTCGTTGTCGGTGCGGACGAGGGCATAGATCCGGCCATCGGGATGCAGGGTGAGGGCGCAGCGGGAATCGGGATGGCGGCCATCGGTCATGCGTCCACGGTCTTCTGCCTTGCCGCTTTCGAGATCAATCCGCAGGAGGGTCGGATCGTTCATCAGAATCGCCCATGCGTGGCGTCCGTCGCGGTCGAGCACCCACGTGGGAATGGCATTGGCGTCGGCGCGCTGCCATGGCTTTCCGCCGATCAGAATGGGCAGGACTCTGACGGTTCCGGCCGCGTCGCACTGGGCCAGCTGGAAGTCGGCGGTGATGGCGCTCGCGGAGCCCCGCGCGTCGATCAGGGTACTGGCGTACGGGGTCAGCATGGGGCCGAGTTCCTTCCATGGGCCGCCGTGCGAGGCGCTCCCGAGCATCCAGTGCTGGTCCTCGCAGGTGACAGCGAAGAGGCGATCGCGGTCTTCATCGGGCATGACATCGATGACTCCCTGACCGGGAAACGGCATGCCGAGGTTCTCGGTCCGGCCGGTGCGGGCGTCGTAGGCCATGGCGTAGCCGCCCGGATAGCTCTGCTTGTCTCCATCCTTCGGATACCCCTGTTTGCTGCCCACGTAGACCCTTCCGGATGGGCCCACGGCATTCCGCGTGTGCAGCTTCGCCTGGGCGGCATATCCCGTGGCGCTGAGGCCGCAGGTCCGGTGGGTATCGAGTACGATTCTCTGGGTTCCGCTGCGGGGATCGAATTCCACGAGGTAGGCATTGTGACCGTACTTGGCGGACCCGACCCCGATGGTACCGTCATCGGCTTCATGAAGCGAGAAGTATCCGGATTCCTCGCTCGTGGTCTCCGGCAGGATATGGGTTGCCACGGCTTCTACATAGCGCGGAGGTTCGGCGGCGGGGGCGCTGGCCGCCATGGCTCCGGCGGTCAGCAGCGGCAGAAGGAAGCGGATGGTCTGCATGCATACCGTCTACCCTGACGGCCGCGGGCCCTGCCAGCATTTTGCCAGCCGCAATCGTGGCTTGATTCCCCTGGCGGAAGTCTCGGCGCTCTTCAGCATCGCTTCCGTGTCCCCGGCTGCACCCCGCAATTCCTTCACCGCTCCTCTTACCATGCTGCAGACTGACAAGCTGCGCCGCGTGCTGCGCGAGCAGGGCTGGAAATTCGAGGAGAAGGAACACACGCTCTACGCGGCCCGCAAGGACCGGACTTCCGTGGCGGTCTATCAGAAAGGCCCCAAGGTTCTCGTCCAGGGAAAGGGCACGGCGGAATTCATCGAATTCATTCTTGAGCCCGAAATCCTCGGCTGCGCGAGAGTCGGCTACGAGGAAGTGCATCAGCCGGAAATGTTCGCTCCCCATTTCGGCATCGACGAGAGCGGCAAGGGCGACTTCTTCGGTCCGCTTGTGATTGCGGGTGTCTATGTCGAGCCGGCCGTGGCGCGCGCTCTGCTTGCGGCCGGCGTGCAGGATAGCAAGGCCATCGGTTCCGATGCCCGCATCCGGCAGCTTGCGGAGGCCATCCGGGCTGTTCCGGGAGTAGCCTGCGAGGTCATCAGCATGGGTCCGGAACGCTACAACGATCTTTACGGCAAGTTCGGCAATCTGAACCGGCTGCTCGCATGGGGACACAGCCGGGTCATCGAGGCGCTGCTGGTACAGCGGCCGGAATGCCCACGGGCTCTCAGCGACCAGTTTGCACATGAAAGCGTGCTGCGCCGGGCGCTCGGGCCGAGGGCGAAGGAATCCGGGATGATTCTCGAGCAGCGCACCAAGGGAGAAAGCGATATCGCGGTGGCCGCGGCATCGGTACTGGCAAGGGAACGCTTCATTGACTGGATGGATGAGGCGTCGCGGCGGCTTGGGTTGAAACTGCCACGCGGAGCCAGTCAGGTGAAGGTTGTGGCGTCGCAGCTGGTGAGTGCCCGCGGCGCTGCGTTCCTGACGAAAGTTGCCAAGACGCACTTCAAGACAGCCCAGCAGGTTCTGGGCCTCCCTCCTGTCATGGGCGAGGACGCCTGAGGTTCCCTGACCATTGACAGACAGCCTGGCAACTTCATGGTTCGCCAGCCATGATGCGCCCTCTGCTTGCCCTGCTTACGGTTCTCGTTCTGCCTTCCGTTCTCAAGGCCGCCCCGGCCGCGCTGCCGCAGATCGTAAATGTTTCGTCGTACGATCCCAAGGAGAAGCAGAGGGCTGGCCGCAGTTACTCCGAGCACGATGTTTCCGCGCTGCGCGACAACGGGGCTTCCGGGCTGATTGCCCGGGCCGGCAAAGGCGGCAACCTCGATACCAAGTGCTCGGCGTTTCTGACAGCCGCCGACCGGGTGGGACTCTGGCCGGGAGTGTATTACCGCGTGCAGCGGCACACCGATCCCGTGCAGCAGGCGGATCAGTTTGTGAACCGGGTGGCGGCACTGTCCCGCAGCCGCGACTGGAATGCTCCGTCGCTGCTGCTGTGCGGCGACTACGATGGCGATCTGCTGCTTTCTTCCATCCTTGCTTTCATGGACCGCGTGGAGGCCCGCACCGGCGTGATTCCGGTCGCCTATCTGGAGAACAGTCCGCAGCTCAAGCTGCAGACGCGGTCGGCGGACCGTGCCACCCGGGCGCGTCTGGCGCGTGCTCCCTACTGGCTGGCGCTTTATTCCCACGAAAGCGGAGCCGGCCCGATATTTCCCGCTCCTGGATCGCCGGAAGGTCTGCTGGGACAATACCGCCTGTGGAATCAGTGGGCCATGTGGCAGTATGGAGGTGTCGATTGGGAACGCGGCGGCTCCCGGCCCAAGGTCTATCAGCACGGACGGTGGAAGTTTGCTCCCTGGTTCGGCAATCTCGACCGCCCCGTGGAGCGCAACGTCTTTAATGGCTCGGCATCGCAGATGGGGGCATTCTGGCGGCGGCATGGGCTTAAACTGCGCTGACGGACTCCCATTGACTCTCTCGTTCCCGACGCCGAGGCTAAGAGGCATATCATGAGCAATCTCTGGAATGGACTCAGTGAAGATGCCCGCGCCCAGCTGGAAACCCGCAGCTATGCCCGCGCGCCTCTGGCGGAACGGCTCGGCACCTCCGGCGTGGAAGCGCGGGAAATCGCCTCGCCGGACGGGGCACCCGATGGTCTGGACGGTGTCTGGATTCCCGGTGTGATTGTTTTCCCCCGCACGGTCTATCCCCAGCATTGCCGCGGATTTTTCGGCGAGTTTGCCCGCGCCACGGAGGGACCGCTGCACCGGATTGGACTCTGGCCGCGCCAGTGGGCCGCTGCGCGCATGTTTGCCGGATCGGCCAAGGGCTTTCATATCCATCCGCCCCACATTCCCGAGAGCACGGCTCCGGAATCATGGTTCCGGCAGCTCTACGGCGCCGCCCCATTTCGCTGGGAGGATCGTCCCTACGACCGTGAGCAGTGGGACGTCATGTTCTTCCTTCAGGGCATCGCGGAAATGATCCTCGTGGACGAACGGCCGGGACTGGAGCGTCGTGTCATGCGCTTCCTTATCTGGGGTGATGACCTGCCATCGGCCAGCAACGTGGGAGTAGTCATCCCGGCCGGAGTGGCGCATGCGATCCGTTCGGCCAGCAGTTCGGATCTGCTCATGGTCTACGGGACGAGCACCACGTTTGTGCCGGCCAGCGAAGGCCGCATTGCCAGCAGCGTCGAGTCGGCTCCCCTTCCCGGTCCGTGGCAGGATTACCTCGACCGCCGCTGAATGCCCGCGTTTGCCTTCCTCCTCATGACAACCCTTGCCGCGCCACCTTCCACATCGTGGGAATTCCACGCGTATGATCGTGACACGGTGGACCGCGTCTGGGAACTCGGTGTCCCCGTGCCGGGCAACGACCCCGCACTTTGGCGCAAGGATCAGTTCGGCGCATGGATGCACCGTCTTGATTTCGGCCGCCGCCATTCCGAGTTCGGCTGGGAAATCCATGACCTCTCGATTGGTGGGAGCGCCGACAGTTTTTCCGCCCTGCGTCCAGTCCAATGGCAGAATCTTCTCGATCTCCTTGCCAATGAAACCCGCAGCCGGGTAACAGCCGACGGGCTCCGCAATGCGCGCAGGCTGCTGTGAGGTCCCTGCAATCCTGCCTTCCACGGAACATTCCTTCCCTGACCCAGCCATGAAAAAAACAGCTCTTGCCGCCGTCCTGCTGATCACTGCCTGTGACAGCGAACAGTCGAAACAGGCCAAGGCCAAGGCTGCGGAGGCAGCGGCAGCGGCCAGAGACACGGTGGCCAGTGAAGTCACGGAGGCCGTCGCAAAGGGGAAGGAGGCTTCCGCCGTCGTTGCTGAAAAGGCCCGCACGGCCGCTGAGCAGGCAGGAGCGAAAGCCCGCGAAATGGCCGGAGACATCCCCGAGAAGTCGCGCGTCTTCAAGGAGGCGGCTGAGGAGAAAATCGGTGAACTGCGCGCCGCCGCCAAGGACCGCAGCGCCGATGCCATTGGAAACTTCCGCGACCGGCTCGGGAAATTCCATGAATGGCTGGCCGGTCAGGAAGGATCCGCGAACGACCTCAGCAAGGCTGACCGCGTCATGGAGGACTTCATGAAGAACCTCAAGGCTGTCCCCACCGAGGGACTGCCTGCCGATCTCCAGAGCGGTTTCGCGGAGTACCAGGGGACCCTCATTGAATTGCAGAAAGTGCTCGCCACCATGCCCAAAGAGGAAGGTTCCGCCCTCCAGAAGTGGGAAGCGGCCAACCGACCTGCCCTTGAGACGCTCAATGCACGGATGTCTGCGGCTGTGAAAGGCCTCCAGGAAGCGGCGGCCCGTCACGGTATCCCCGACCTCAGACTCGGCGAGTGACCTCCCTTCAATCCCTTCGGATGGGATCGCCCTCAGATCCGCTGCCGAATGCGCGGGAACACATGCGCAGCATTTTGGCGCCCGCCTCCAGTTCGTCGTGAACCACCCCGCCGGGCGCAACCCCGCGCAGCATCTCGGCCTCGTCCGGAAAGCGCGCCCGGCACAGCAGCATGGCATCGGGGTTCCGCTCCCGCGCAAGCGTGATCACCGTCCGCGCAGTCTCCGCATGCGGAAACGTCACCACCAGCAGCCGCGCCCGGTCAATGCCAGCCAGTTCAAGTGTATCAGCCTGCGCGATGTCCGCGAAGAGCACGGCATGGCCCTCAGCCTTGAGCCGCCCGACCGTCTCCGCATTCAGTTCAATGATGACCACGGGAATGCCGAGCCGCACGAGTCCGCGGTGCACCATTTCACCTACAGTGCCGTAGCCGCAGAGAATCGCATGATCCCGCAGTTCCTTTACGCGGCGCGCCGCCGCCGAGGCGCTGGTCTTACCGGGAGCCATGGGGGCACCTCCGCTCCTTTCACGCAGCCAGCCCCGCGACACAGCCAGCTTCATCAGGAACGGAGAGATTGTCAGGGAAAAGGCGGTCACGGCGAGCAGCCCATTGGCAAAAGTCCCCGGGATGATTCCCCGTTCGGCGGCTTCCTGGCCAAGCACGACGGAGAATTCGCCACAGCCCGCAAGAGCCAGCGCGGCTGCCCGGCCTGCGGCCACGGATGCCCCTGAGAAGCGGGCCGCCAGCAGCGTCAGCACAGGTTTCAAGGTAAGTGCGAGGACGATGCCGCTCAGCACCCATGGCCACGCGGCCGCCACCGAGGGAAGGTCGACCATGGCTCCCACGGAAAGAAAAAACACGGTCAGGAAGAAGTCTCGGAAGGGCGCTGCATCAGCAAGGATGCGGTGGCTGTAAACGGAGCCGCTGACAGCCACTCCGGCGGCAAAGGCGCCCAGACTAAGCCCAAGTCCAAGGCTCTGCCCCAGCGCCGCAACACCCGAACAGAGCGCCAGCACCGCGAGGGTGAACAGTTCGCGCGACCTGGTCCGGCTCACGGCCCGCAGCAGCAGGGGAACTCCGAACCGGCTCAGCAGCGCCGCACAGGCGAGAAAGACAATTCCCTTGGCCGCCAGGGAGGCCCACGGTGCGTCACCGCTGCCACCGGCACCCTGCAGAACCAGCAGAAAAATGATCACGATGATGTCCTGTACGAGGGCAATCCCCAGAGTCAGCCTCGCCCCGGGATGCTCGCGGATGCCGGAATCATCGAACAGCTTCACTCCCACCGCGGTCGAAGATAGACCAACAGCGACACCTGCCGTGGCCGATGCGAGTGCCGACCACCCAGATGCCAGCGCCATCAAACCAGCAAGACCTCCTGTCAGGCCCATCTGCCAAAGTCCGGCGGACAGACCGTTCCGGCGCATCATCATCAGTTCGTGACGGGAGCACTCCGCCCCCACGGTGAACATGAGCAGCAGGATGCCCACATCAGCCATGCGCTGCAGGGATTCCGCCGCCTCAGTACCAGGTGACAGAGAGACCGGACTCAGCCTCGCTAGCAGAAAGCCGCACAGAAAGTAACCCGGCAGCGCGGGCAGCCGGAACCTCCGCAACAGAAGAGTGCAGAGCACAGTCGCCAGAAGCGTCAGCGCCAGCAGCGGCATGAATCGGTCATCCGATCCACCCGCTGCCAGCACCGGAAAATAGCAGTTAGCAGGAAGCATGGCCACGGAGGGTGCGCCTATATCAATCACAACCCCTGCCTCCGCCACTGGCAAAGCAGCCAGGAACAAGGTGATGCCACTTCGTCTCTCCCAGATGACAGACTTCCGTTGCGGCTTTCTGCGAGCACCGTGGAACCAGCAAGTCGGCGCGGATTGAATTCCGGTATCGACCCGCTGC
>JBDKER010000009.1:0-123801 GCA_039795165.1 Verrucomicrobiota bacterium
GGCCGGCTTGGGGGCGTCCTTGCGCTTCTTCCAGGCATGGAGCGTCTGGCGGGTGACGCCGAGCACGGCACCGAGTTCCACGTAGGAAGCGACCGTGGCCGGATCGCGGCCTGCCCCCGCCGCCATGCACTGGAGCATCGAACGCTCGGCACGGGTGAGCTTACCGCCCTTCTGCACGCGGCCGACCAGATTGGTGAAGTCGCGTGAGAGGAGCTTTCTGGCAATGTCCGGGGGCACCTGTTCCATCAGATGCCGCGGCGGCGTCAATCTCGGCAGCGGAAGTTGACCTCCTGGCACCCGCATGAGCATTCCCGTTCACTGCGCCCACACCCGTCTTGCCGATCCTGCCGGCCTTCAGCCCAACCCGAGATGCGAAAAGGTCTGGCCTTCTGTCGTTCCGGAGGGCCAAAGGCCCGGGGTCATACCAGCCTGGGCCAACGGCCCAGGTGCCGGATGTAGTCATTTCAGAAGGGCTGAAGGTCCGTGCCATCGGTCCGGAATGGGGTGCCCCTGCAGGGCGGGGTTGTTTCGCTGCGGCGGCGACAAGGCCGGGACGGTGATCTCCCGCCTGTGAGGTCCAAATTTTCTTGCGGGTGTGTGGCGGGAGAATCTAGAATCTGGAGAATGGGTGGCTGTGGTGGCTGCCTGTGAATTACGATGAGAAACGCTGAACTGAACCTGATTCCGGCTGTCCTTGGGATGGCGGCCGTCCTGACCTTGCGGGTGGCTGGGCAATCGGTGCCACCGATTCTGGGGGTGGATGCTGATGGCAGCGGGATGAGCGATGTTTTTGAGGCGCTGCATGCTGGGATGGGGAAGGCGGGTGATGATCCTGATGGCGATGGTTTTGCGAACTGGCAGGAAGCGGCGGCGGGGACGGATCCACTGGATGCGTCCGATGCCCTCGTGTTTGAGTCCGTGCAAAATGCGGCTGGGATGGTCGAAGCCACGTGGAGGTCGCAGTTGGGCAAGCGCTATCAGTTGGAAGCGACCGACAGTCTGGGGTCGGATTGGGCCATGGAAGGCGGGGTCGTGCCGGGAGATGGTGGATTGCGGAAGGTATCGGCTGGGATTGACCGGGCGCGGCGGTTCTATCGATTGCAGGTGACGGATGCGGACAGCGATGGGGATGGGGTGACGGATTGGGAAGAAGGGAAGGCGGGTACGGATCCGCAGCTTTGGGATAGTGATGGGGATGGGCGCAGTGATTATGAATACGTGGCGGCGCTCGCGCGGCAGCCCAGTTCGGTGTCGATTGTCGCAGCGGATTCCTGGGCCACGGAATTCGGCCGGAAAGGCAATTGGCAGATCATCCGGCGGGGCGGATTCGGTGCGCTCAGCATTCCGATCACTGTGAGTGGATCTGCGACACCGGGGGTGGATTTCACCCTCTCTGCGGTTGGCCGGGTGACGCTGCCGGAAGGGGTGAACCGGGCGGTCGTGACCCTCAATGCGCTGAGCGATGCGGTTCTCGAAGAAGCCGAGACCGTGGTCCTGACGCTGGGGCACGGGGCGGCCTATGCGCTGGAAGGTCCTGCGTCGGCCACTGTGACGATTGTGAGTCAGGGACTGGTGGGACAATACTTCAATGATGCCAGCGGAACCTATGTGTTCGGGGACACGGTGGGGAATTTCAATCCTGCGCAGCTGCGGCTGACGCGGCGCGATCCTGCGGTATCGTTTCAATGGGGCAGCGGGACGCCGTCGCCACTGATTGCCAATGACGACGTGTATTCCGTGCGCTGGAGTGGCTTTGTGATTCCAAAATTTGGCGAGGAATACACCTTGTTTGCCACTGCCGACCGTGGCGTGAAGGTGTATGTCAGTCCCGTGGCCATCACCGGTGCGGCAGGTCAATCGCGCATCGATGCCTGGTCGACGACGAACCCGACCACCCGTTACTCGAACAATCTGATTTCAAGCAGTGCCGTCATGGATGGATTGCCCGGTCGGGTGGCGATTGCGGGTCGGCCCTATCATGTGCTGGTGGAGTACCGGGATTCCGCGACCTTTCCGGCGGATGCGGGCATTGAGCTGCGGTGGTCGAGTCCGAGTCAGCCCGAGGAAGTGATTCCGGTGAGTGCGTTCACGAGCGAAGGATTCATTGGGGAGGTTCCCGTCTTATCCGGGCCGATGGTGACGACGGCGGTGACCGGGGCACCGTTTGCGTGGCAGATTCCGGCGACGAACCGGCCGCAGACGTATGCGGCCTACGGTCTGCCGTCCGGGTTGAAGGTTGATGCGGCGACTGGTCAGATCAGCGGGACGGTGACGGCTCCTGCCGGCTATTACTTTGCGACGGTGATGGCCGGCAATGGGGGTGGGACGGCGGCTGGGCAACTGACGATCTGTGTGATTGGGACCGGTGGGCGGTTGACCTATGAATTCTGGAGCGGGGTCTCGGCGCCGACCGCCGAGGGAATTGCGGCCGTTCCGCTGCATGCGGTGCCTACGAGCCGGAGCGAGATCACGAGCACGCAGGTGACGGCGAACCGGGGCGATTACTTTGGCGACCGCATGCATGGTTATCTGACCGCACCGTTCAGTGGTGATTATGTATTCCATGTGAGTGCCGATGAGAATGTTGAGCTGTGGATTTCCGGCAGTGCCGATCCCGGGCGGCGGCTCAAGCGGTCGTGGATTGTGAATGGTCAGGTGCCGGCGGGGTCGTGGTCGGGGCAGCCGACGCAGCAATCGCTTCCAGTGCGGCTGAAGGCTGGGGAACGGTATTACTTTGAAGCGATCCGGCGCGAGATGACAGGCGGCGATCATTTCCAGGTGGGTTGGCAGAAGCCGGGAGATGCGGCCCCCGAGGTGATTCCTTCCTATGCGCTCTCGCCCTTCACGGCGGAAGCGGGCGGGGGCAATGGCGACACGGTCTACATCGCTCATCTCAAGCCGCAGGGCGGGGCCATGACGCTCGGGAGTGGATCCGCGGTTCTGCGCGTCAATGCCGCCAAAACGTCCGCGCGGCTCAGCTTCACCTACAGCAATCTGTCCGGCCCCATCATTTCGCAGCATATTCATGACAATCGTGGGCAGCCTGGTCCGGTGGGTGCGATTGTATTCGATATCGACGAGGCTGCACCCGATGGCAAAGGCGTGCGGGTATGGGATTTCCATCCGACCGGCAATCACACGGTGTCCGACGTGATTGCCAGCGTCGAGAGCGGTCAGGCCTATATCAATCTTCATACGCAGCTGTATCCGGCGGGTGAGATCAAAGGCATGTTTCAGGCGCTCAGTGGGTCGCAGTTCTTTGTGCCGCCGGCGCAGCCACCGGCCGCCGAACTGACCCTGCCGACGGATAGTGCGGCGAGGCAGCGGGAGATTGTGCGGTTTCTGCAGCAGGCGACCTTCGGGGCCCGTCCGGACGCCGATGGTGTCGCTCCCTGGGATCCTGACAGCATCGAAGCCGTGGCGGCGCTGGGATATGCGGGCTGGATTGATGCACAACTGGCGCTCGATCGCGGTCCCGATCCGGAAACCTTGGTCACGCAGACCCTGCCACCGCGGACTATCTACGTGGCACCGACGGCATCGCTGCGGACCCTGCGCGCGAATGGCAATGCGACCGGCTACAATGGGAGTGGACCGCTCGCGAGCCACGTGGCAGATTTCTATGCGAAGTTTCCCAAGTCATCGGTCGGCACTGTTGGTGCGCCGCTGGAGGATTCCGCGGAAATCTGGCGGGCGTGGTGGAAATTCAGCTGCACGGCCCCTGATCAGCTGCGGCACCGGGTCGCCTTTGCGCTCAGTCAGATGTTTGTTGTCTCCGAGGAAGGCGAACTGGACGAGCAGGCGAGGGGATTGACGCATTACCATGATCTTCTCTACTGGCATGGGCTGGGGAATTTCCGGACTCTGCTCCAGAAAGTAACGCTCAATCCATCGATGGGGCGGTATCTCGATATGCTGAACAGCAAGAAGCCGAATCCCGCGACGGGATCGATTCCGAATGAGAACTTCGCCCGCGAAGTCCTCCAGTTGTTCTCGATGGGCGTGCGGCGGCTGCATCCCGATGGCACGGTCGTGCTCGACTCCGCGGGACTCCCGATCAATACCTATGATCAACCGGAGGTTGTCGGTTTCGCGCATGTGTTCACTGGATGGGTGCAGCCATCGAATGGATCGAACTATGTGCTGCCGATGATTCCGCGGGCGTCCGATCACGATGACGGCGACAAGCTGCTGCTGGAACATGTGGTCATTCCGGCGGCTGCGGCCACCACGGCGAGCTGCGAGAGCGAGCTGGCCGCTGCGCTCGATGTGATCTTTCATCATCCGAATACGGGACCGTTTGTGTGCCGTCAGCTCATTCAGCGCATGGTGACGGCCAATCCGAGTCCTGGCTATGTGTACCGGACGGCGAGGGTTTTTGCGAACAACGGGGCAGGGGTGCGTGGCGACATGGCAGCGGTGGTGAAGGCGATCCTGCTCGATCCCGAAGCCCGCAATGCCGCGCCGAGGCTCCAGCCTGGTTTCGGTCATCTCAAGGAACCACTGGTGCGGGCCACCCAGATGCTGCGCGCCTTCCGGGGCTTTTCCTATGGCGAACGCAATTACGGCAATGTGAAAGTGATCGGGACCGCGGTCGTCAGCCCGAATGCGCCGGTCAATGTGAACGCCCCGCTGGCTACGACTGGCTACACCCTTGTGGGATCGACGGCTCTGTTCCCTGGCAATGTGATCAATCTTTCCGGTCAGAATCCGGCGTCGGATAACGGCACATGGATCTTTCAGGGGAATGGCCAGCCGCTCAGCCGCTGGACCTCTGCCACTCCGCCAGCCGGGGCCGCCACGGCCGTCAGTCTGACCAGCGATGTGGCGGATCTCACGCAGCCGCTGCCGCAGACGAACCGGCTCGTGATTGAAGGCATTCCCGTGACCACGGGCAGTGTCATTCTGCTGCGCAATCAGAGCAATACGGCCGAGAATGGAGTTTACGTGTTCGAAGCCATTGACCAGCCGCTGCGGCGCTGGAGTGAAGCGGATGAACCGGCGGAACTCAACGGGGCGGTCATCGCGGTGGCTGCCTTCCGCGATCCGGTCACCCAGGCGTACAGCAGCCGGACCCTGAGGCAGACGGCCACCGTCACTGCGGTGGGGACCAGCGCCATCACCTTTGCCGATACCACAGACACCGTTTCCGGCCGCCGTGCATGGGAAATGGGCACTACCGGAGGATCGTCCTTCGATCAGACCCCGCTCAAATCGCCGACGGTCTTCAATTTCTTTGAACCCGACTACATGTTCTCCGGGGAGACGGGGAATTCCGGGCTATTCAGTCCTGAGTTTCAGATCACGAGCGAGACCAGTGCGGTGAATACAGCGAACTGGTTTTATGAACTGAGCCGCCGCAACAATACGAATACGACCACGCAGGCCACGCCGCACACGTATGGTCAGGGCTATGCCTATGGGGATCCCATCAAGCGTGATGTGAAGATGGATGTGACGGCTGAGTTGGCATTGGCGGCGAATGCGGGATCGCTGGTCGACCGGATCGCTGGACTGCTCATGCCTGGTCAGATGACTGCGTCGCTGCGATCCCTGCTGGTGAACTACATTGGATCGCTGCCGGCGGGCACACCGGCCGACCGGATGACGAGGGTCTGCGAAGCCCTTTATCTGGTTTCGCTCTGCCCTGAATTTGCGCATCAGAACTGAACAAGGAGCCCATGGATATGACATCGAGAGAACTGACATCCCGGAGGAATTTCCTGCAGCGTGCCACGGGGCTGGCGGCGGGAGCAGCGGTGAGCCGGACCCTGCTGGATCTGCGGCTCGTGAGCAATGCGCTCGCCGCAGTCGATGTGTCCGATTACCGGGCCCTTGTCTGTCTTTTCATGGCGGGAGGGAACGACAACAACAATCTGCTGGTGCCGGCTCCCGGCGATGCCCGCTATGCCGGGTACAAGCAGGCGCGCGGTGCACGTCTCGCGCTGTGGGAAGACCAGGCAGCGGCGGCGGCCCGTCCTGATGCCGCGGCCAATCCCAACAACTACTGGGTGCTGCCGCTCGCGGCGACGCCCGGCGGGCAGTACGGGGTACACAACTCCATGCCGGCCGTGCAGTCGCTCTTTGCGCAGGGCAAACTCGCCTTTGTTGCCAATGCCGGGGTCCTCGTCGAACCAGTCACCAAGGCGCAGTACCTCGCGAAACTGAAGCGGATGCCCCCGCAGCTTTTTTCACATAATGATCAAGTGACCCAATGGCAGACGTCCGTGCCTGATAACATCAGCCGGACTGGTTGGGGCGGACGGACGGCCGACCGCATCCGCGAGGAACTGGCGAATCTCGGATTACCCACCGGAGCGATTTCCATGTCCGTTTCGCTCGCGGGCAGCAACACATGGGAGGTGGGCGACAGCGTCAGCCAGTTTCAGGTCAGTACCTCCGGAGCGGTCGCCTTCCAGCAGTACAGCGGCGCGCGCAAAACGGTCATTGATCAGATCCTGCGTCAGCCGTCCAACGGGGGCAGTGGTGCTCTCAATACCGAGCGGAAGAACCTGCATCTGCGGGATTTTCAGCTGGTCAACGAGCGGGCGATTTTCAACGGGGCCGCGCTCAGCACGGCGCTCACGCGGCTGACCGCCGGCAATCCCGATGCGGCGGCCGGAGCTGCCATCGACACGGCCTTCGGGATCGGTGGCGGGGTGACCTATGGCAGCATGAGCGGACTCGAGCAGCAGTTGCACACGGTGGCGCGCATCATTGCCGAGCGGAACTACCTCGGCATGCGGCGCCAGATTTTCTTCTGTCAGATCGGTGGCTACGACACGCACGGCGACCAGCCGGTGGCGCATGCCGGATTGCTTGCGACGCTCAGCCGCAGCATCGGGAAATTCCATGCGGCCACTACGTCCCTCGGGGTATCGGATAAGGTGACCGGTTTCACGGCGAGCGATTTCGGGCGCACCTTCAAGTCGAACGGGCTTGGTTCCGATCACGCATGGGGATCGCACCAGATGGTGTTTGGCGGGGCCGTGCGGGGTGGTCAGATCTACGGGAAGTATCCGGAACTGGCGCTCAATGGGCCCGATGATTATGATACAGGATCCGGGGCCACCGGCCGCTGGATTCCGACCCTCAGTGCCGATGAATATTCGGCGACGCTGGCGCGCTGGTTCGGTCTGGGCGATGCCGAACTCGACGCCGTGTTCCCGAATCTGCACCGGTTCGGGAATCGGAATGTCGGCTTCCTTGGCTGAAGTGTCAGGAATCGCGGGGTTTTCGCTCGATGGCTGACGTCCGCATTCCGGGTCATGGCCTGCGGGCTTCCGTGGTGTCTGGCGATCCGTTCACGCCCGGTGGCGTGCGGAATCGGCGAAGTATTGTTCCATGCGCTCGCGGAGCGACTGATAGAACTGCTGTTTCATGGCCTCGAGGAGGGCAGGTTTTTCTGCGGCACCCGGGCGGTTCTTTTCGGCTTCGAGGCGTTCGTGGAATTGCTGTTCCATTTCGATGAGGGAATCGAGGAAGGCCTGGGCGGCGCGGGTTTGTTCGACGCCGTCGGTGAAGGCGTGTTCGAGGTCGCGGCTGCGGGAATTGAAGGCGACCTTGCCGCTGTTCACTTGTTCGAGGTAGCGTTGGTGGGCGCGGCGGAACCCCTTGTGGTCGGCCTGGAATCTCATTTCGTCGCGGTCCACGAGCGTGTCGTACGGACCGGGAGCGCAGAAGAATTTCACGACGAGGGGAATCGTGTCCACGAGCATGAAAAGGAGCGTGAGGATCAGGTAGGTCCACCATGCGAAATTGGCGCGGGCGTCCTTGTCATCGAAGAGGCGGTGCAGGGCGAGAGTCTGCGTGAGGATGTCGCGGCGTGGTTCGGCGCGCAGGGCCGTGGTGCGGGCCGTGAGGTCCGCCGAGGCCGCCGCAAGGTCGTCCTGGGCACGCTTGAGATCGCCGAGCAGACTATCGATCTGCTGACGGATGGCAGCGCGGATCTGATTCTGCTGTTCGACGAACTGGCCTGCCTGGTCCTGCTGGATCTTGCGCCGCAGTTCCGTGAGTCGGGCTTCCTCTTCCTTGTTCTTCTCGGCCTCCGCGAGAAGCTTGAGATCGAAGGCATCGGTGGCCGACTTCATGGCGGCATTGAGGCGGGTCTCGAGCCCTGTCTTCTCAGCGCTGGCACTCTCGAGGAGACCACCGATCCGCTTCAGCTCGGCACGGCGCCAGTCGAGCTGGTCGCTGCGGATCGATTTGGCGCGCGGCCCTTCCCCGACCATGCCAGAACGCTGGCCATTGAGTTCGCGTTCGAATTCCGCCTGCCAGAAGGCGAGTTCCGTCTGGATTTTGGTGTAGGCCGGGGTCAGTTCCGCAATCTGTTTCTCGACGGCTTCGAGACTCCTGCGGAAGGCGGCGGTGGCTTCTTCGACCGACTTCTTGAGTTCCGTCTGCTGTTCGTCGCTCAGGCCGGCGGCGATGTCGCCATTTTCCGCCTGTTCCTTGGCGAGGAATTCCGCCTTGAAACTGTCGTTCCACTTCTGCTGCTGGGTGGCGATTTCCGTTTTGATGGTATCGGCCGATGCGGTGAGTCGGCCGCGGGTTTGCTCGTGTGCCGTGACGACGGCCGCGATGTCGGCGTCGCGTTCCTTTTCAATGACACTGTTCACCGTGTCCCGGAACAGCAGCAGCACCAGTGGATGCGCAATCGTCAGTCCCATGAGCATGGCCACCACGAAGCGCAGCGTGAACTGCCCGAGCTTCCGGAAGGGCGAAAGATACGACCGGTAACTCGCCAGCAGCGCGCGGTCGATCGTCAGAATGATGAACGCCCACACCGCCGCGACCGGAAAGACCACCATCCATTTGTCCGTGAGGGTCGAGATCGCGTAGGCCGAGGCGATGAAGGCAAAGCCCGACGGCACCAGTACGGTGGCTCCGAACGCGACATACTTGCGCTGTTCCCAGTCGGGACAGCGTTCGAGTGCCTCGGTGCCCGCACCGGAAAGCCAGAAGAACAGTCGCTTCAGATTCATGGCCGACACGGTAATGCCGCACCCATGGGAAGCAACCGCCGTGGCTCAGATGCGGCGTAGGGAAATCCCCGGTGGGCTTACTTCCCAAGCTTCTTGAGGTATTTCGCGGGGTTCTGTTCGAACTTCTTGACGCAGGGCTTGCAGCAGAAGCGGACTTCCTGGTCGCCATAGGTTTTGCTGAGGGGTTTTCCCATGCTGCCTAGTTCGTTGTCGGTCACGATGCAGGATTTGAGGGGGTAGCGCTTTGGCTTGGGCGCGGCGGCAAGAGCGTCTGGAACAAGGCTGGCGAGGGCGGCAATGGCGGCGAGAACGATGGTGATGGCGTTGGATTTCATGTTGGTGGCGTATGCGGGTTACTGTTTGTCAGGATTCGGGTGGAGGAATCAGAAGCGGAAGCTGAGGCCGATACCTGGGCCGTAGTCACTGTGCCATGACGACGAGAGGGAGAGGGATCGGTTGAGGGTGAGGTCGATTCCGGCGGAGGTTTCCCATGTGGTGCCGGTATCGTAGAAGATTTCGGCCCATGTGGAGAGGCGCGGGGTGAGTTGGAGGCGTTTGGCGAGTTGGAAGCGTGCGTCGCCGCGGCTGTCGATGATGGCGGTGGCCCAGAACATGAGAGGGAGGCGGAGATTGGCTCCGAGGATGGCGCGGTCGCGGGCACCGTCCTGATTGGCGAATCGGTATCCGCCGAAGATCTGGCGATTGGCGTCGAGGTAGCGCTGGTAGAGCAGATCGACTTCATATTCCGTTGGGTCGCTGCGGCCCCAGCCGGTTTCCCATGCCAGCATGAGGTCGTTGCGGGGATTCATCCATGTGAGGAGGCCTTCGCTCATCTGCGAGGTGACGGAGGCCGCTCCCCAGAGGTAGCTCATGTCGTGTCCGTGCTCTCCCAGCGACTTCTGACCGTGAGGGGAATCGTCCGCTTCGATGGCTGTACTATTATCATCTTCGTAGCGCACCACGCGGGCCATGCCGCTCATCATGTGGTAGAGAATATGGCAATGGAGGAGCCAGTCGGCGGATTCGTTGGCTTCGAATTCGATGAGGCGCTTCCCCATGGGGGGGACGTCGACCGTGTGCTTGAGGGGGGATCGGCTGCCCTGACCATTGATGAGGCGGAAGAAGTGACCGTGCAGATGAATGGGGTGATACATCATGCTGTCGTTGCTCAGTTCCAACTCGACACGTTCGCCGCGGCGGATTTTCAGATAGGGATCGCCTGCGATGGTCAGGCCATTGAACGACCAGATGTAGCGGTTCATGTCCCCGGTGAGGCGGAGCGCGATGCGGCGGCGGGGCAGACCGCGGGGCAGGGAGGTGGCGGTGCGGGCCCGCAGCAGGCGGTACGGTGAACCGGGTCGTTCCAGCCTGAGGGCGGCGCGTGGATCGTTTTCCTGCTCGGCGAGCGCCAGTTCAAGCATCTGGTCCATGCTGTACAACTGCGCGCGGGGCGGAACGGGGGCGGACTGCGGTGGGCCCGATCCAAAGACGGCGCGCGTGCTGCCACTGCCATCCTGTGCAGTGAAGCGGAGTTCGTGCTGCCCGCTCGCCGGAATGGTGAGCATGAGATCGTAGGTTTCCGCGATGGCCATCTGAAAGGTGCCGCTGCGGACGGGGACGACATCCATGCCATCGGCCGCCACGATGCGGACGTCGGCTGTGCTCGATGAAACATGGAAATATGTGGCAGCCGCTGCATTGACGAGGCGGAGCCGGATGGTTTCACCGGCCTTGCCCGGCAACTGGATCTGTGGCTGTCCATTCACGAGGAATCGGTCGTAGCCCACATCGGAAAGGTCCATGGGCGGCATGCGGTCCCATTCGCGTGCGAAGTATTCCCGCAGCATGCCAGCCTGAACGGCTCCGCTGAGTGACTGAGCATTCCGGCGCATGAGGCTGAAGTAGTCGCTTCCGCGCATGAGCATGCGCATCACTTCCTTCGGGTGAATGCTGGTCCAGTCGGAAAGGATGGCGACGACATCGTGGTCGGTGCGGGGCTGTGCTCCGCCTTTGGGAAGGACGCGGATCCCGCCGTAGACTCCCTGCTGTTCCTGGAATCCGCTGTGCGAATGGTACCAGTAGGTTCCCGCATGACTGAGGGTGAATCCGAATTCGTGGCTGCCACCCGCTGCGATCGGTGGCGTCGTGACATGGGGTACACCATCTTGCGGATTCGGGAGCAATAGGCCGTGCCAGTGCAGCGATGTCGTGCCGCGCTTGAGATGATTGTGCACCCTGATGCGGGCGAAATCGCCTTCCGTGAATTCGAGGGTCGGTCCGGGAATCGTCCCATTGATGGTCATCGCCGTGCGCCCCCGGCCATCCGGCGAAACCGCTTCTTCACGGATGTGCAGATCCAAGGCCACGACCCGTTGCCCCGGCTTCGGTCCGTTCTTCCCGCAGTCGGCACAGGCCCACAGGGAATCCATGGAACCAAGCAGCAGCAGAAGAACGGCAAGGAGGAATCGCATGACAGGAAACAGCAGGAACGAGCCGAGCGCAGTCGCCACGGCGCGCCGCATTTCTGCCAGCACCGCCGCGGCCGACGCCGGACTCACTTCTCTGTCTACCCCGTCAGTCCGCTGGTACCCCCGGAGAATATCCGGAAATCTTCATCGGCGCCGATGGCGTCAGGCCAATCCCTCCCGGTTCACGGTTTCGACTGGAGGAAGAGGATGAGGTTCTTGAGATCTGCGGGGGAGAGGCCGGTTTCGAGGCCTTCGGGCATGAGGGAAGTGGTGAGCGTCTCCATGCGGGCGATTTCGCTGCGGTTGACCGTTGTGGCGATGGCCATGGGTTGCAGGAGGGTGACGGACGCCGGGGTTTCGATCTTGAGGAGTCCGGCCACGGTGTCGCCCTTGGTGGTCTTGATGGTGCAGGCGAGGTATTCCGGATGGAGCGCCATGTTTGGATCTATGATATGCGAAAGCAGGTCC
Organism: Verrucomicrobiota bacterium; assembly: GCA_039795165.1. GTDB lineage: Bacteria > Verrucomicrobiota > Verrucomicrobiia > Verrucomicrobiales > V1-33 > V1-33. The sequence goes on from JBDKER010000009.1 coordinate 11,921, forward strand.
TCGGTGCTGCGGTGCGACATGCCAAGGAGCGAGGGACCGACCGCGTGACCGAGATCGTTCCACTGGTGGCACTGGGCGCAGCGATCGAGGAAGATCTGACGACCGAGGGCGGCATCTCCTGAGGGCGGGAGTTTCGCGAGCATTTCGGTGACGGAGCTGCGGCGGTTCGTGTATTCGTCGTCGGTGATGAATTTCCGGGCGCGGGCGGCCATGACCGGTTTACTCCAGCGGATCAGTTCCCGCCGTTGTTCGAGGTCGAGATTGAGTTCCGAAACGGTCACAGTCTTCTGTTCGAGGGCAGTGACGAGAGCGTCGTGGTAGGCACTGCGGTCGACGAGGAGTCGTACCACCGGCGGCCGCAGGGAAGGATGGAGCGTCCGCCAGCGCTGGAGCAATTGCTGGGGAAGATCGGTGGGCGATTGCTGCCGGAGCGACTCGAACGCAGCGCGCAGAAGGTCCGGCGGAGACGGTGAATCGATGACCTTCCACAAGGGCGCGGGGTCGCTGCCATAGGCCAGCCATGCGATGGCACGGATGCGTTCCGCGGCGGGATCGTCCTGCTGGACGGCGGTCTGTGCGGCAGCCGCGAGCAGGGTGGCGAGCGCACCCGATGGATTACTCCCAAGGGATCGTGACAACGCAAAGAGTGGAGCGACGGCCTCGCTGGCTGGCGCGGCCGACCATTTGGCTAGGGATTCTTGCCATGCGTTGCCGGAATCTTTGGTCAGGCTCAGGGCCAGTCCGCGGATGACCGCAGGCGTGGGGGCAGCGGGTCCGAGGTCGGCGGGAGTCAGGCCATGCTGGGCGGCGAGTCTGGCGAGACCTGTGGCGGCTTCGTCGGGCCATTGGGCAAGGCGCGGGCCGAGATGCTTCAGTAGTTGCGGGGCGTCCCGGCCGATTCCGAGAAGAATCGCGCGGATGGTCCAGATCGATTCACCCTGGCGGAGACTGAGGGCGGCGAGGGCCTCGGTCTTTTCCGGGAATCCCACGGCTGCGCTGGCGAGGCAGGCTCGGAAGCGGACCCGAGGGTGGGGGTCGGCGAGCGCGGCGGTCAAAGCCCGTCCGGCAGCTTCGGCTGCCAGACATTCCGCAGCGAGCGCGACCGCATTTTCGCGGACTCCTGCTGCGGGGTCGGCGAGGCCGAGCGAGATGTCATCCGGGGTCAGGCAGTGCCAGCCGTGGAGGATCCAGAGGGCGCGCAGCCTTGCCTTCGGGTCCGGTGAACGCAGCACGGCGCGGACCGTGTCCGCATGGCTGGCGTCGCCCGATTCGATGAGCATGCGGTGGGCGGTTTCGCGGGCCCATGGGACAGGCGAGGCGAGGTGGCCAGCGAGGGCCGCGGGGACCTTGCTGCGGAGGTTGGGGGCGGTGGGCAGAGCGGATCCGCTGGGTACAATCTTCCAGATGCGACCGCGGGTCTCACCGTCGCGAAGGTCGAGGGTCGATCGGATGCGCGGCGGAATGTAATCCGGGTGCTCGATGACGGCGCGCTGCATATCGATCAGGTAGAGTGCGCCATCAGGACCGTTCTCGAGTCCGGTTGGCCGGAAGGCAGGGTCGCGGCTGGCGATGAACTCGCGGTCCTTTTCCTCCGGGGCCCGTTCCGCCACGAAGACGGGACCGGCCTCCCGCAGGACATCGCGGTGCACGAGATTCGAAGCGACATCGCACACGAAGATGGATTGATCGAGGTCCGGTCCGAAGAGCGGGGAATCGATGAAGCCCATGCCGCCAGCCGAGGAAAAGTAGCCAGCCTGTTCCGGGTGATTCACGCGGGTCTGGGCTTCCACGATGGGGAAGATGCGGGCCATTTCGCCGTGGGCCGAAATATTGGCGGTGAGGGGCTGCACAAAGGCGAGGGATGGTTCCGCAAGGATGGGCGCAGCCGGAAGAATGCGCTGCTGGAGATAATTGATGTTATGCGGGCTGAAGCTCTGGCCCCATGCATTGAAGACAAGTCCGAAGCCTCCTGCGGTGGCATGGGTGAGCCCGATGCGCCGGTCGCGGGGATCGAAGGCAAAGTCCCATTGTGCAAGCTTGAGGGGTGCCGCGCCGGGGTCGTCGGGACGGCGCAGGGTTCCGCCATTCCCGGCATTGACGCCATGAATGCGGTTATCGAGGCCCCAGCGGAGACCATTGCAGTTGCTGTCCGTGACACTGCGGCGGAAACCCGTGAACCATGTCTCGCGAACCTCCGCCACATCATCGCCATCGGCGTCCCGCAGGTAGATGAGCGATGGCGGAGCCGTCACCAGCACCCCGTCGCGCCACGGCGTGATCGAGGTCGGAAAACTCAGGCCTTCCGCAAACAGGCGGCTCTGATCAGCGACGCCATCGCCGTCCGTATCCCGCAGCAGACGGACGCGGCCACCCGGACGGTTGTCCTTGCCGATCCCATAGGGATAGTCGGCCATCTCGACGACGTAGCCAGTGCCATCCGGCCCGAAACAGAGCGCCACGGGATCCATGACCAGTGGTTCCCTGGCCCACAATTCCATGCGGATACCCGGGTGATGCTCGAAGGAGAATTCAGCAGGACGCTCGGCAGCCGGCAAAGTGACCAGACCAGCCAGCAAGCCGCTCACCGGGCCAATGAGGGAATGAATCCGGTTCGTCATATCCTGACACTACCATGCGGCTCACCCGGACGTCAATGTGGCGGGACATACCGCGCTCCGCGAGCAACTCCCTGCCTCCGTCCCCGACCCCGTCACGTGGTGAGCCAGCAGCAATCGCTCGGCCCAATCACAGGAAACAAGACCGCAGCATGCGATGAGGGCAGCGGGCAATGTCATGTTGTCGATGAATGGTCACCCAATCAATCAGGCAAGACTATGGGCGAGGCGGACGCCCAGATGGCAGCGGCGGAGGCTCTTATGAGCCCGTTGAAAAGCCGGGCCCGGCAGCGGATCCGGCTTTCACGGTGGTTGGATGAGCGGCTGCGCCGTGGGTTTAGTGACGGGATCCCCTGCGGGCGGCGGGCCCTATTCCACACGGCTTCGTTGCGCCGCAGTCGAAGGTCTTATGTGGGGTCGTCAGCGGACGCGGGATCTGCTTCCCGCCATTCCGGGAAGGGATCGGGCAGTCGCGTCCATGCCGCTGGACCTTTAGCGAATTCGGCATCGGTGAGGAGGGCGGCGCTCAGTGACGCGAGCATGCGGTCGCGCGGCATGTGCTGGCCGATGAAGACGAGTTCCTGGCGCGGGGTGTCGGACCAGTATCCAGCGCATTGATGCATGCCGGAACCACCGGCCAGATTCCAGAGTCCCCCGAGCGTGGGGCGCGATGCCAGCCAGAACCATCCCTTGCTGCGGAGCATGCCGGGCCAGTGGGCATGCAGGAAATTCCAGAAGCGTTCCGGATGGAACGGTCGATCCGCCCGGAAAACAAAGCTGCTGATCCCATATTCTTCGGTTTCCGGTTGCTCGTCGCCACGCATGACGGCCAGCCATCCCGGGGCCTCGGCGGCGGCGGCGAAATCGAAGCGTCCCGTGTTCAGTACTTCGCCCAGCGGCAGCTGTCCCCATTCCGTCGCCACGATGCGCGCCCGGGGATTGAGCCGCCCGAGAATGGCCCGCAGTTCCTGCAGTTCCTCCAGCGTCACAAGGTCCGCCTTGTTTATCACAATGACATCACTGAACTCGACCTGATCAGTCAGGAGGTCCGTCACCGTCCGCGTGTCGGCCTCCCCCAGCGATTCGCCCCGCTCGGCAAGATAGTCGGCTTCGTGGAAATCCACCAGAAAGCTGCGCGCATCCACCACCGTCACCATCGTATCGAGCCGCGCAAACTCACCCAGCGAAATGCCGTCGTCCCCGGCAAACGTGAAGGTCTCCGCTACCGGCAACGGTTCGCTGATGCCCGTGGATTCAATCACAAGATAATCGAACCTCTGTTCCTCCGCGAGCCTCCGCACTTCCTGGAGCAGGTCCTCCCGCAGCGTGCAGCAGATGCAGCCATTCGTCAGTTCCACCAGCTTCTCCTCCGTCCGGCTGAGCGCCGCCCCACCCTTCGCCACCAGCGCCGCATCAATGTTCACCTCGCTCATGTCGTTCACAATCACCGCCACCCGCAATCCCTCCCGGTTCGCCAGAATCGTATTGAGCAGAGTCGTCTTGCCAGCCCCCAGAAAGCCAGAAAGCACCGTCACAGGCAGTTTTGCATAGTTCGTCGTCGTCATATGAAACGCAAGCAACTTGCAACAAGAGGCCGCGTCAAGGCGAATCGTGCGGGCTGGGCGGGCATGGCTCGCTGGGACTGGGTGCCGCGTTCCCATGGCCCGCGGCGTGTCTTTCAGCTACCTGAAACGCGGGGTAGATGGCGTGGTGAAATGGATTGCTGCGGGTGGGTGGGGCTGATGGGATGGCAGGTGATGCTGACTTTTTCCAATGATCCTATGAAATCCGACCCGATGAATTCCGAGAATCTGACTGTGATGCCTGCTGGTGGGGGAATGCGATTTGCGGGGCGTCCGTGGCTGGCGTTGGTGGGGGCGATGGGGATGTCGATGGGATTGGGGATGGAATCCGGGGTGGCGGGACCGGCGGACAAGGCGGCGGATCTGGGCAAGCCGGTGCAGGTTTTCATTCTGCTGGGTCAGTCGAACATGGTGGGGCTGGGCAAGGTTTCTGGTGGTGAGGGATCTCTGGAGGCGGCGGTGAAGGAGAAGAAGAAGTATTCGTATCTGATGGGAGGTGATGGGAAGTGGGTGGAGCGGAAGGACGTGCGGTTTGTGCAGTACATGTCGGGGAAGGGGCCCTTGCGGAACGAATGGATGACGGTGGCTGGTGGGAAGATGGGGCCGGAGTATGGATTGGGTTATCCGCTGGGAGATTCGCTTGATGCCCCGGTGATGATTCTGAAGGCGTGCATTGGAAACCGCAGTCTTGGCTGGGATCTGCTGACGCCCGGCAGTGAGCGCTATGAGATGGATGGGAAGGTTTATCCTGGATATGGTGAAAAGCCGGATTCGTGGGTGGCGGAAGCAGGCAAGGGGAAGGACACGCCGCCGCCGCCATGGGTCGACAAGAATGGAAAGCCGATCGAATGGTACGCTGGCAAGCAATGGGATGACGACATTGGCGATGCGAAGCGGGCGCTGGCCGATCTGGAGAAGCACTACCCTGGCGCGAAGGGGTATGAAGTGGCCGGGTTCTTTTTCTGGCAGGGCGAAAAGGACGCCGGCAATCCGGCTCATGCGGCCAAATACGAAGAAAATCTCGTCCGTTTCATCAAGACCGTGCGCACTGAATTCAAGGCACCGAACGCTCCGTTTGTGCTCGCCACCATGGGGGAGTCGCAGAAGGGGAGCGGCGGCAATGGCGGCAAGGTTCTTGAGGCCCAGCTCAATGTCGACGGGGCGAGCGGGAAGCATCCCGAATTCAAAGGCAACGTCGCCACCATCTACACGCATCCGATGGCGCAGGGCGGTAGCGGCAATGGCCACTACGGCGGCAAAGCCGAAGTCTACATGGACGTCGGTGAAGCCATGGGCAAGACCATGGTCGATCTGCTGAAGAAGTGAATGGACGCCCGCCTCAGGTGAATGAGGAAGTCACGAATTCCTTGGCCATGCCGTAGGTTTTCGCATAGGCAGTCTTCAGTATGCAGTTGTCCGTGATTCCGAGAGTTCTGGTGGTGGCCATGGCGCTGGCGGGAGTGGCTTCGACTCGTGCGGTGGTCGGTGCGGAGGGTTCCGATATTCCGGCGGATGCGGCGGCGGTGCTGGGCAAGTACTGTGGCGATTGTCATGAAGGCGATGAAGCCGAGGGCAAGGTGCGCTTCGATGGTGTTGGCGCGCTGAGCACGGCTGGGCGACTTGATCTGCTCAACAAGGCAGAGGCGCAGTTGTTCTTTGGGATGATGCCGCCGTCGGATGAGGCCCAGCCCACGGCCGAGGAACGGGCCGTGCTGCTCGCATGGGTTCAGGGGGAACTGCGGCGGCACGATGCGTCCGTGATTGATGCGAAACGTCGTGCGCCGGAGGCCGGCAACTGGGTGGATCACGAAGCCTTGTTCCGCGGGACAGAGCAATCCATTGCCTTCACGCCGGCGCGCCGCTGGCTGGTCAGTCCCCAGATCTTCCTGCAGCGTGTCTTCGATGTCTTTGACCTACCGCAGCGGGCGCGGGACGGATTCCGCAATGGAATGCACGGACTGACCATTCCCATGGCATTGCCCGAGCATTCCGGCATCCGGGATTACGATCTGACTCCGCTCAATGGGGGTCATCTCGTGACCATGCTGGCGAATGCGGAATGGATTTCGCGCAAGCAGATCCGGGCAGCCCGGGTCAAGGCCGGACAACTTAAGGCAGATCAGTTCGACAACAAGTCCGACCGCTTTTCGCCGGTCACGCCCGAAGCCTTCGAGAAGATCATCCTCAAGGACGGACCGCCATCGCCAGGGGAAGCCGATGCGGCCATTCAGACGCAGTTCGATCGCGTGCTGCGGCGGCCTGCCCGCTCCGACGAACTGGACACGTACCGTCAACTGATGAGCGAGGCCATGGAGCTTGCCGGGAACACGGAAGGACTGCGTCAGATGCTGCAGGCCGTCCTGCTGGAATCGGAATTCCTTTACCGGATTGAGTTTGGGGATGGCGATCCCGATGAACATGGACGGCGGAAGCTATCGCCACGGGAGGCCGCCTTTGCGATTGCCTATGCGCTGGGCGACCGCGGGCCGGACGAAGCGCTTATTTCCGCGGTGCGCGAAGGTCGACTGTCCACGCGCGACGACTGCGAGCGCGAGGTGCGGCGGTTGCTTGCCGATGCCACCTTGCACCGTGGCCTCATCGATCCCGCGCTCAGCATCGAACATTCCGGGGAATATTACATGACGCCGCATCCGAAGATCGTCCGGTTCTTCCGGGAATTCTTCGGCTATCCGATGGCCGTGCGCGTCTTCAAGGATTCGCAGCGGAGCGACGGGATTTACCGGGTGCCCGACCGTGGAACGTTTGGAACGCCCGGCTTCCTTGTGGTCGAAGCCGACCGCATGGTGGCGCGCGCCGTGGAACAGGATCAGCACGTTTTCGAGAATCTGCTGACCACCGATCAGTTCTTTGTCTATCATAATCTGAGCAACGAAAAGGGAGCTGTCCTCATTGAGGGATGGAAGACCGTCTTTGAAACGCTCCGGCATACTGACTGGCGGAACGATCCCGAACGTGTGACCGCGGAGCATCAGGAATTGCTGCAGAAGTTCGTGGTTCCGGGCGGCATGAAAGGGAAGGGGAAGGGAAGGCATGAAGTTGATCTCGTGCGGCTCATGAATCTCTTCGAAGATACCTTCGGTCGTGGTGGAAGGCCATTCACCACCTTCCCATGGGCGCACGGAAACCGCTTCTGGCATGCCCCCATGTACAATCTTCCGCGCACCCCGACCGAAGGCAGTTACGGGAAAGATGAACCATTCGATTACCATCCAGTGCAGCCCTTCACCATGCCGAACCGGCGCGGTATCCTGACTCATCCTGCCTGGCTCATCGCGCATTCTGCCAATACGGCGACCGATCCCGTCCGGCGCGGCAAATGGGTCCGGGAGAAGCTGCTGGCGGGATCTGTGCCCGACGTTCCCATCACCGTCGATGCAAGGATCCCCGATGATCCTCAGCGCACCCTCGGCGACCGGCTTCATGCGGTCACCAGCAAGGACGCCTGCTGGAAATGCCACGTGCGCATGAATCCACTCGGCATTCCCTTCGAAATCTTCGATGACTTCGGACGCTTCCGCACCACCGAACGGCTCGAACATCCCGACAACATCATCAGGGAAGCAAAGAAGAAGGATGAAGGCGATTTCTACCGGACCGCGGCTTTCTCAAGCGCCGGCGAGATCAGCGGCACCGGCGAACCCGGTATCGATGGTGAAGTGAAGGACGCGCTCGAACTCATGGAGCGCCTCGGTCGATCGGCCCGCGTCCGCCAATCGATCATCCGTCATGCCTTCCGTTTCTATCTCGGCCGCAATGAAACGCTGAGCGATGCTGCCACGCTGCGTGCTGCGGACCGTGCGTATGTGGACAGCGGCGGCAGCTTCAAGGCTGTCATCGTCTCCCTGCTTGCGTCCGATTCCTTCCTTTACCGCAAGTGAACCTCCCTGCATTGGAACCAACGCCATACGGCAAACCCGCATCGACACGATCATGAACCGAAGAGACTTTTTCCATCGTTCGGCCCTTGCGACGGGCGGGCTGGTCCTTGCTCCGTGGCTGCATCAGGCCATGGGGTCGCCCCACGCGCAAAAGGCTCCGATGAGATTCATCTTCCTGCACAAGGGCAATGGATTGTTTCCCGATGTGATGGTGCCGCCTTCGCTTTCTGCCGAGGATGCCGCGAAGGAACGAGCCAAGGAAGCCTTCTCCGTTGATCTGCGGAATCACGAACTGCCTGCGTGGATGGCACCGATTGCGGCACACAAGGAAAGCCTGACCATTCTCCAGGGATTGTCCGGGATGATGTGCACCACTGGACACCATACATGGCAGTCGTCGCTCGGTGTCTACCGGGCCAATGAACGCCCGAGTTCCATCAAGTGGGCGACCGTTGACTTCGAGCTGGCGCGACTCTTTCCGTCGCCGTTCGAGCACATTGAACTAGCGTGTTTCCCGGATGGCGGGGGGAATTCGCGGGGCAACATCGAGGGAATCGATGTCGGTTTTTCGGCGCGTGGGCAGGGTCAGCCGAATTATGCCTTTGGCTCGCCGAAGGTGGCCCTGCGGGAATTGTTCAAATCGGTGGCCGCCGACCGGAGCGACCAGAATCGCTATGCGCTCGAGCGGAAGCTGCTCGAATTCACGGCGGGGAACGAGACTGCGTTGGGGGCAGGGCTGCAGGGAAGCGAGCGCGGTAAGCTGAGCAGTTATGCTGAAGCCATCAATGACATCCGCCGCCGCAACAGCGAGGTCGATGGCATGGCCGACGCGATCCGGAAGCATCTTCCTGTACTCGATCCGAAGTATCTCGCGGATAGCCTGACGACGACCGACCGCCAGCGTGGGCATACGGAGATTCTCCTGTCCACGCTCATTTCCGGCATGACGAATGTGGTTGCCTTCACGGTCGATGAACTGGGGACGCCGTATACGGGATTGCCTGGGCTGGAGGGGGCGGGACCCGTGAATCTGCACGATGTCGGCCATGGCAAGCCTGCAGGCAACGTGCCGGCGCTCGATGTGCGGACGACCTTGCGGACACATCACATGACATTGATCGACACGATCATTGCGCGGCTCAAGTCGGTTCCCGAGGCGGATGGCAACATGTTCGACAATACCATGATTTTCTATTTTCCGGACAATGGCGAGACGCATCACAGTCACGGGATCGAATGGCCTTTCATGGTTTTCTCGGGCCGCCATGCCAAGCTTGATATCGCAGGCCGCTACATCCGTCTGCCAAGGCACGGTGTTCCGGGTCACCGCACGCTCGGCAATTGGTACACTACCATTTTGAATGCCTACGGGAATCCCATCAGGCATTTCGGGGATCTCGACATGGCACTCGAGAGTCAGAAGATTCCCCAGATTGGAGCGATCCCGGAATTCCTGTCATGACGCGCCGGTTGGGAACACTGCTTTGCGCTCAGCCATGAGAATGCCTTCGATCATCTTGATGCTTGGGGCGGCACTGCTGGTGCTGTGTCCGGGTCGTGCTGCTGCGGCGCGCCGACCGAATTTTGTCTTTGTGATTGCCGATGACCACCGATGGGATGCTGTCGGGGCGGTGCAGCGGGAACAGGGCGGGCAGGCGCGTTATCCATGGTTCGAAACGCCCGCCATGGACCGGCTCGCCACGGAAGGCGTCCGCTTCCGCAATGCCTTCATCACGCATTCGATCTGCTCGCCCGGCCGCGCGGGTTTCCTCACCGGGAAGTACTCGCATGCAGCCGGCATCATGGGCAACAGCCGGCCATTTCCGCCGGAGTCGGTGACGCATGCGACGCTGCTGCGCGGCCATGGATACCGCACGGCCTACTTTGGAAAGTGGCACATGGGGAATCAGAAGGGTCAGCGCCCGGGCTTCAGTCACTCCGTCAGTTTCATCAATCAGGGAGCCTATCAGGATTGCCCATTCGAGATCAACGGAGTCAGTCAGCCGACCAAAGGATGGGTCGACGATGTGACGACGGACTTTGCGATCGACTGGCTCCGGAAGAATCATGCGGAACCATTTTCCGTGGTGGTTGGGTTCAAGAGTCCGCATAACCGGCGGGGCGGGGACAGTCTGCCTGCGAGGCTGCGTTCGCTCTATGAAGGAAAGACGACGCGGCGCACGCCGAACTGCGAACTTGCCGCCGTCTACCATGCGCCCCTCACGGAGGCGGACAAAGGCCGGGAACGCGGGCTCTCGGCCAATGCCGTGCATCTCGATTACCTTCGGCACATCAAAGGAATCGACGAGAATCTGGGGCGTCTGCTTGATGTGCTCGACGAACTGAAGATCGCGGAGGATACGGTGGTCGTCTACACGAGCGACAATGGCTACTTTCTGGGTGAACGTGGGCTCGGCGATAAGCGGGCACTCTACGAAGAAGGCATCCGCATTCCCTTTCTGGTGCGCTACCCAAGGCAGTTTCCCAAAGGAAGAACCGTCGACGAACTGGTCATCAATCAGGACCTTGCGCCCACCTACCTCGACCTCGCCGGTCTTCCGGCCCGGCCGGACATGCACGGTGCCAGCTTCAAGGCGCTCGCGCTCGGCGAGAAACCAACGGGCTGGCGCACTTCGTTCCTCGCCTATTACCACAAGGAACTCGGCGACACTCCAACCTGCCACGGAATCCGCACCTCGACACATAAGCTCGTGCGCTATCCGAATGTTCCGGAATGGACCGAAGTTTTCGATCTGACTAACGATCCCTACGAAACGAAGAATCTGGCGTCCGACGCCGCCCTCACGGCGCGCCTTTCCGCGGAACTCGATGGTCTCATGAAATCGGTCGACTACACCGCGCCTCCGAGAGCCAATCTGCCAGCCAAGGGCGGCTCCTCGGATTAGGAAGGCGCGCAGCGGCTCTGCCCCGCAGATGCCCTCGTGATCATTGCTCCCATCCTCGCTCGCGAGGAAACCGTACGGGCCCGGCAGGCCATCCCACCGCCTGCCGTCAACGACAGGTTCTACGAATCCAAATTCGCAGCCGCACGGGAGGCGATCGCCGCGCGGATGAGGGCGCTGAAAGTCTCACCGTAGGATGCTGCCGGCGGGCTGACCCGACGGGCGAGGGGAGGCGCGCACGGCTTGCATGCCTCTGGAGGCTGATGAAATCCTGGGTGTTGTTTGTCACTTCTCCCGGCCCGGGATGGAAGTCGTGGGCACACTGTTCCGGATTGTCTTCGCCGATGCCCGTGGCATTCTTTCACCATGATCGTCGAGACAATCCCAGCCCTTGGCCAGTTGAGCCTGGAAGAAAAGTGGATCCTTGCCAACGAATTGATGGCCGAGGTCGAAGACCGACAGGAGGCTCTCCCTGGTAATCCCGAAATCCAGGCGATCGTGGAACGGCGTTTTGCCGAATTTGAGCGCGACCCGAGCACGGCAATGACGCTTGAGACCTTTAAGTTGCGCTTCTCGCTGCCGTGAAAACGCATGAGATCGTCCTGCTGCAGGGCGCTCAAAGCGACCTTCTCAGCATTTACCAGACGCTTGGTGAACGTGCATATGCGAGAGTGGACAAAGCGCTCGGAATTCTGCGCGTCTTTCCGACCGCAGGTCCTGCTCACTTCGGTAACCACATCCGGAGGTTAGTTGTTTCCAAAATACCCCTTGGGGTTTTCTACGCGCTCGCTGGCCGTTGTGTGCTCGTGGCTGCCATCCTTGATCTCCGTAAATCTCCCGAATCGATTCAGAAACGCCTGACATCCCAGTGGAAGGAGCAGGCTTCCCGCCAGCAGTTCCCATGGGCACACTCTGAATTGGGTAACGGCAATGGGATTTGACTTTATATCATGTTCCCGGACGGGCCGAACAAGTCATCCCTCCTTGATCCGGCACTAGCCCGCAGATGAGTTAGACCGCTTCGCTGTCCGGGGTTGAGGCGGGCTGGCTAATGTCTGAACTTGTGCGGATGAAATACTTTCTGATGATGCTGATGGCGGGTCGGATGGCGTTGGCTGCGGCGGAGCAGCTGGCATTGCCGACGGGGCATGAGACGCGGAAGATCGATGGCTGGACGGTGAGGGTAGACGATCGTCTGCTGAAGGGGGATTATGCGGAGGACGGGGCGCGGGCGCTGCGGTTGCTGGAGTCGAGGTTGGTGGCGATATCCTTTGTGGTGCCGCCGGCTGCTCTGGCGAAGCTGCGTGGGGTCATTGTGCAGCTTGATGCGGTTCATGGGGATCTGGTGCCGATGCAGTATCATCCGGATGCGGGGTGGCTCAGGGAGCATGGCTTCAGCGAAAGCCTCGCCAAGTGCGTGCACATTCCGGCCGTGGCCGACTTTCTGGAAGCCCGGGGCGTGCACGGTCAGCCATGGGTGGTCCTCCATGAACTCGCTCACGCCTATCACGATCAGGTGCTTGGATTCGATGACGAACGCGTCGCGGCAGCATGGCGGAAGTTCCGCGACAGCGGGAAGTACAAAAATGTTCTCACTGTGAGCGGCGACCGGCACGAGCATTATGCGCTGACTGACGAGAAGGAATTCTTCGCGGAAATGACGGAGGCGTATTTTGGTTCCAACGATTTCTTTCCATTTGTGGCTGGGGAACTGAAGGAAGCCGAGCCGGATGTTTTCGGTCTGCTGGGGGAATTGTGGGGTTCTGCGGCGGGAGGGGCGGCGGCCACGGCTCCGGAGACACCGCAGAAGGAAGACCTTGCCTTCTTCGAGAAGAAATACGGCACCACCATTGATGGGGTGAAGCACATGGAGGAATACGACGACCCGGATCAGTTCTATGCGGCGATTGGGGAAGCGCTGGGCATTCCGGAGACCGCGCGCGCGGCGGCGGCTGCAAAATTCGGCTGGAAGGAAGGCGATGGCCGAGAGGTTAGGTTGATGGTCAAAGGTGGTCCTGTGGCTGGTCAGCGGGAAGGGTGCTGGGATGTCATGATTTTCCGGTGGTCCCGCGATCCCAAGACTGGCCAGCCTGACCGGGCGAGCATGGAGCAGCGCCTTGTGCAGATTTCCTACGACGGGCGGATCCGCTTTCCCGAGGTTGGCGGGAAGAAGTGATCTGCGGCGACGTATCGCGGTTGGCTGAGGTGATTGAGATCGACTCGGCCGTCCGCCCGGCGACCCAGCGGGTGAACCGCAGCCATTTGTTTTTCCAACCCTGACCATCCGACTGAACCCATGAAGAAGTTCCCATTGAATCGTGCCCTCCTTGCTGTCGTGGCAGCCTGTCTGTTTCCGGCGGGAGTCGTGTCTGCCAAGAAGAACCGGACGGATGTCACTGACAAGGTGGTGGCGGCGGTGAAGGACGAGAGTCTGTTCATGGAGGCCAGCAACGAGATTTTCGGCGACACGGTTCCCGGGGTTCCCAAGAAGCTGACGGTCGAGTATCAGGCGGGCGATGAGAAGCTGAGCAGCGAGGCTCCGGAGGGCCAGCAGCTGAGGATTTCGGCTCCGGCGGGCAAAAAGCTGATCATTCTGAAGGCGGTCTATGGTCCGGCGGATGGTTCGGCGCCAGCGAACACGGCGGCCCTTAGCGAGAATCCTGGTGAAGTGCTCGATACGGTTCCGGGTTTCAAGGTGGAGCATCTGCTGGAGGCTGATGGCGAGACCAATGGTTCGTGGATCTGCATGACGGTTGATCCGCAGGGTCGGCTTCTCCTTGGCGGGCAGAGCCAGCAACCGATCACACGAGTGACGCTGCGTGATGGCAAGGTGGTGCAGAGCGAGGTCCTTGCGATTCCCGTGACCGAGGTCATGGGCATGCTGTTTGTGGGTGATGTGCTCTATCTGAACGGGAGTGGCAGCCGTGGTTATGGGCTGTACCGCTGCAAGGATGCGAAGGGTGACGGCAGTTATGCCGAAGTGGAATTTCTGCGTGAGTGGCAGGGTGGTTCCGGGGAACACGGGGCGCACGGACTCGTGCTCGGGCCAGACAAGATGATCTACGCGGTCTGCGGGAACTTCACGGCTGTGCCCAAGGACCTTGCTCCCAGCTCACCGCATCGCAATTACGGCGACGATGTCGCGCTCAAGCGGATGGAGGACGGCAATGGTTTCGGAGCCGGTGCGAAGCCACCGGGTGGCTACGTGGTCCGCATGGACCTTGATGGCAGGAATGCGGAACTCTATTCGTCGGGTCAGCGCAACAACTACGACATTGCCTTCAATGCCGATGGCCAGCTCTTTGGATTCGACAGCGACATGGAATGGGACTGGGGCACTCCGTGGTACCGTCCGGTGCGTGCCTTCCACATGGTGCGCGGAGGCGATCATGGCTACCGCGAGGGCAGCATCAAATGGCCGGAGTATTATGCGGACAGCCTGCCTGCCACGGTCAATATCGGGATCGGTTGTCCCACCGGGGTTGTTTTTGGAACCGGCGCGAAATTCCCCGTCCGCTACCAGAAGGCTTTCTACATCTGCGATTGGACGTATGGACGGCTCATCGCCGTGCACCTCAAGCCAGATGGCTCGAGCTACGGTGGATCATGGGAAAACTTCGTTGCGCCGAAGTCGCTCAAGGCGCGGGGCGGCAAAGTTCCCCTCAATCTCACGGACTGTGTGATCGGGTCGGATGGATCCATGTATTTCACGGTGGGTGGCCGCGGTACTCAGGCACATCTTTTCCGGGTTGTCTATGAAGGCAGCGAAGCGGCGGCTGCCCTCGCGGCCGGTGATCTTCATGACAAGGATGGCAGCGACGTCCGGCAGCTGCGGGAGCGGCTCGAAGCTATGAATGTGGCTCCCGATTCCGCCACGGTGGAGGCTGCATGGCCGCACCTTGGGCATGCCGACCGCTTCATCCGCTACGCGGCCCGGCTTGCCATCGAACGCAATCCAGTGTCGTCGTGGCAGCAGAAGGCACTCGATGAAAAGCAGCCTGATGCCGCCTTCACGGCCCTGCTGGCGTTGGCGCGGCTGGGAGCATCGGACAGCCAGACGGCTATTGTCAAAGCGCTGGCCGCCTTCCCGAATGATGGGCTCAGTGAGTCGCAATTGCTCGGCAAGCTGCGGGTCGTGGCGGTATCGATTGCGCGGCAGGGCGTTCCTTCCGGCGATGCTGCGAGGCAATTGCTTGCGGACATCAATCCGCTGTACCCGGGGGAATCGGAGACGGTGAACCGCGAGTTGGGACCGATTCTGCTGGCCCTTGAGGCACCGGATGCGGTGGCCCGCACGGTTTCGCTCCTCCGCCTTGCGACCACCCAGGAAGAACAGATGAATTACGTGGTGGCCCTCCGGAACATCAAGTCGGGCTGGACCGAGAATCTGCGCCGTGATTACCTTTCATGGTGGAATGGCGCACGGGCCAATCAGCATCCGCTGCACGTGATGCAGTGGTTCACGGACGCCGGGGTCAATTTCAATAACGGTGCCAGCTTCGATGGCTTTGTGCGAAATGCCCTTGAGGAGGTCAAGGCGAGCATGTCGTCGGACGAACTCGCAGCCATGGGCGACCTCACCAAGGTGAAGTCGAATCTGGCGGTTCCCACGGAAGCCCGGGCCATGGTGAAGGAATGGACCACGGCTGATCTCGCGGCCTCCCTTGGCAAGGCCAGCAAGGGCCGCGACTTCGCCCGTGGCAAATCCATGTACGCGGCAGCCCAATGCATTCTCTGCCACCGCCACGGCGATCAGGGCGGTGCGGCCGGGCCCGACCTCACCAATGTGGCCACCCGCTTCCAGCGCCGCGACCTTCTCGAGTCCATCACGGAACCATCGAAGGTGCTCTCGGAACAATACCGCATGACCATCTTCAATATGAAAGACGGCAGCGCCGTAGCCGGCCGCATCAGTCAGGAAAACGACAGCACGGCCGTCGTCATGACCAATCCCTTCGATCCCTCCGTGACCAGCACGGTGGCCATCGCCGATGTCAAATCGCGCGAATTCTCGAAGGCTTCCCTCATGCCCCCGGGCCTCCTCAATACCCTCAGCGAAGACGAGATCCTCGACCTCGTCGCCTACCTTGAATCCGCCGGCGACCCGAGCCACCCGAACTTCAGCAAGTGATTCTCTGGGGCCCCCTCGGCTTGGCCCGAGGGGGCCTTGGAAAGGGACCAAAGGGACCAAAGGGACCAAAGGGACGGAAGGGACCAAAGGGACGGAAGGGACCAAAGGGACGGAAGGGACCAAAGGGACCAAAGGGACGGAAGGGACCAAAGGGACGAAAGGGGGGCGGAATCCGGGTTTTCTGTTGGTTTCAGGGACCGCGGAAGTGGTCGCGGAGGAGGTGGTAAACGAAGAGGGAATTGTAGGTGAAGTAGCGTTTCCAGAGTCGGCGGGGTTCGGCGCAGAGGCGGTAGAGCCATTCCATGCCGGCTTTCTGGATCCATGCGGGGGCCTGGCGGACTTCGCCGGCGTGGAAGGCGAAGGCGGCACCGATGCCGAAGTAGACGCCGTGGGGGAGCTGGTCTTTGTGGCGGGCGATCCAGAGTTCCTGTTTGGGGCAGCCGAGGCCGACCCAGACGAGGTTGGCATTTGCATTGCGGATGTGGCTGGCGATGCGGTCGAATTCGTCATCTGGCCATGGGCCGAAGGGTGGGCTGTAGGAACCTGCGATGGCGGAATGGGGGTGGTCCTGCTGGAAGCGTGTGGTCAGTTTCGCGAGCGTTTCCGGTTTTCCGCCGAGGAGGAAGTGGCGGAACTGGGGTTGGTTGCTGGTGGCCTCGATGGTGCGGAGCATGAGGTTCGGGCCGTAGACGCGGTCGGCGAGGCGGCGGTCGGATGCCTTGCGGGCGGCGCGGTTGACGGCCCAGACGAGCGGCATGCCGTCTGGGCAGATGAGGTCGAACTGGCGCATGGCGCTGCCGAATTCCTCATTGGTGCGGGCGAGGGCGGCGACGTGGGTATTGGCGGCTTCGACGGCCCATGCCTTGCCGTCCGGGTGGGCGGCGTGGGCGAGGATCCATTTGATGGCGTCCGCGTAGTCGGCGACGGCGACGGCGAGGTCGAGGACGCGGCGGGTTTCCATGGACTGGGGGCGGGCGGTTGCGGCGGGGTTGGGGATCAGCTGCGGACGATGCCGCTGCCGGAGTCGCGCAGGAAGCACTGGTAGGCGTCGGCGAGGCCGTCTGCGAGAGGGATGCGCGGTTTCCAGCCTGAGGCGGCGAGGAGGGCATTGTCCATTAGTTTGCGGGGTGTACCGTCTGGTTTGGAGGGATCCGTGGCGATGGATCCTTTGAATCCGGTGGTGGCGGCGACGAGTTCTGCGAGTTCGTGGATACTGACATCCGATCCGAAGCCGACATTGATCCAGTCTGGCGGGTTGGGGAGGCCGAGAACGTGGAAGCAGGCGTCGGCGAGGTCATCGACGTGGAGGAATTCGCGTCGCGGGGTTCCGGTGCCCCAGATGACGACTTCGGCATCGCCGCGCTGGGTTGCTTCGTGGAAGCGGCGGAGCAGGGCAGGGATGACGTGGGAATTCTCCGGGTGGTAGTTGTCGCCGGGGCCGTAGAGATTCGTCGGCATGGCGCTGTGATAATGGAGGCCGTACTGCTGGCGGTAGTACTGGCAGAGCTTGAGGCCGGCGATTTTCGCGATGGCGTAGGCTTCGTTGGTTGGTTCGAGCGCGCTGGTGAGGAGGCACGATTCCGGCATGGGCTGCGGGGCGAGCCGTGGGTAGATGCACGAGCTTCCCAGGAAGAGGAGGCGGGGGACGCCTGCGAGGCGGGCACCTTCAATGATGTTGAGGGCGATGGCGAGGTTATCGTGAATGAATTCCGCCGGGTAGGTACTGTTCGCGTGAATGCCACCGACTTTGGCTGCGGCGAGGAAGATGGCGTCGGGCTTCTCGCGTGCGATCCATTGGTGGACGGCCGCCTGATTCGTCAGATCAAGTTCCGAGCGGTTGGGCGTGAGGAGGTTCTGGTGGCCGCGCTGGCGGGCGGCCCGTTCGAGGGCAGAACCGACCATGCCACGGGATCCGGCGATGAAGATGCGGGCGTCGGGAGGAAGCGGGGAAGCAGACATGGTGAAAAGAGTGAAGCAGTCAGGCCTGTGCCATGGGGTCGGGCCGAATGCAATCAGTGGAAGCGCCGCTGCCGGAACGCGTCCGTTGTACTGAAAAACGGGGATGACGGCGAGCGTTTGGGGAAAGGAGGCGGGTGCCGGACGTTCTCATTTTGCCGACCATGAATCCATTTGAACTGAATGTGCAGCGGGTGACGCGGCGGAGTTTCTTCGGTCGGGCCACGGCAGGGCTTGGTGGGGTGGCGCTGGCGAGTCTGCTGGGTCGCGATGCCGAGGCGGCCGCGGGGCTTGCCGGGTTGCCGCACGTGGCTCCGCGGGCCAAGCGGGTGGTCTGTCTGTGGCAGGGCGGGGCACCTTCGCATGTGGACTTGTTCGACCGGAAGCCTGTCATGGAGAAGCTGGCGGGGCAGGACATTCCCGATAGTGTGCGTGGAACGACGAGGCTGTCGACCATGACAGCGGGGAGCAAGCGCTGGCCGATTGTTCCGGGGATCAAGCCATGGCAGCGCTATGGAAAGTGCGGGACTGAGCTGAGCAGCCTGCTGCCCGGGATCGGGTCGATTGCCGACGACATCTGCGTGGTGCGGTCGATGAACACGGAAGCCGTGAATCATGCGCCTGGGGTGACCTTTTTCATGACGGGCTCGCAGGTGCCGGGACGACCGAGCATGGGGGCATGGCTGGCGTATGGACTGGGCTGTGAATCCGAGGATCTGCCGTCCTTTGTGGTCATGACCTCGAGTGACCGCGGCAAGACCTGCGGTCAGCTGTTCTTTGATTACTACTGGGGATCCGGATTTCTGCCGAGCCGGTATCAGGGAGTGAGGTTCCGGAACACCGGCGAGCCGGTACCATATCTGGAGAATCCTCCGGGCGTGAGCCGCGAAGCGCGGCGGATGCTGCTTGATGAGATCAATGCTCTCAATGCCGAGCATCTGGCCGAGTACGGCGATCCCGAGATCGACACGCGCATTTCGCAGTATGAAATGGCATTCCGGATGCAGGCCAGTGTTCCTGATCTGCTCGATTTCTCGAATGAACCGAAGAGTGTCCTCGAGATGTACGGTCCGGATGTGCTCGTGAAGGGGACGTACGCCAACAACTGCCTCATTGCGCGGCGGCTGCTCGAGCGCGGCGTCCGCTTTGTCCAGCTCATGCACAGTGGCTGGGATCAGCACGGCAATCTCTACACGCAACTCGAAGAGCAATGCCGGGACACCGATCTGCCTAGTGCGGCCCTCGTGAAGGACCTCAAGCAGCGTGGGCTGCTCGACGATACGCTCGTGACGTGGGGCGGCGAATTCGGGCGCACCCCGTTCGGTCAGGGCGACCCGGCCAAGCCGAATGGCCGCGACCATTTTGGGCGGGCCTACAGTTGGTGGCTCGCCGGGGGCGGCATCCGTCCCGGGACGACATGGGGAGAAACCGACGACTTTGCATGGAACATCGTGAAGGACCCTGTGCACATTCATGACATGCAGGCGACCATCCTGCACCTCTGCGGGATCAATCATGAAGCACTCACCTACCGGTACCAGGGGCGGCAGTTCCGCCTGACCGACGTTCATGGCCATGTCGTCAGGGGTATGATTGCCTGATAATCAGGGAGTTAAACGGAATTTCAGCCCGTTCCGGCCATGGGGCCGCAGCCTTTCCGGTCGGGTGGGAAATGCGGGCTGATGCGGGACACGATTCATCTTTCTGCTTTTCTCGAGCGTATCCCGGGGTATCCGCCGAGAGTTATGCCGACCATTGTTTCCTCAATCATCCGTTTCTATCAGTCCTCGATTGGCCGCAAGCTTGCGGTGGCCGTCACGGGATTGCTGCTCATTGGGTTTCTGGTGGTGCACATGCTCGGGAATTTCCTGCTGTATGCCGGGCCGGAGGCGCTCAATGCCTATGCGAAGAAACTCCACGATCTGGGGCCGCTGCTGTGGGTGGCGCGGCTCGGTCTGCTCGGGCTGGCGGTGGTGCATGTGGTGGGCACGATTCAGCTGACGCGGGAGAACCGGGTGGCGCGGTCGCAGAAATACGCGGTCGACGCCACGCGCAAGGCCACCAAGTCGAGCCGGACGATGATTCTGAGCGGGCTGACGATTCTTGCCTTCATTGGGTACCATCTGATGCACTTCACGGTGTGCTGGGGGAATGACTATGGAAATCCGGAGAACAAGCGCTACTGGCTGGCGGACGGGAGCAAGAATGTGTACAACATGGTGGTCGACGGGTTCGGATTTCTGCCCGCCTCCGCCTTCTACATTGTGGCCATGGGACTACTGTTCATGCACCTGAGTCACGGCTTCGCGAGTGTCTTCCAGACGCTCGGTGTGACCACGCCGAAATCGCGTCCCGTCATCGAAGGTGCGGGCAAACTGCTGGCGCTCGCCTTGTTCCTTGGGAATATTTCGATGCCGCTGGCGGTTCTGTTTGGTCTTGTGAAGTGACTCGAGACCGGACGATTTCCGATAGAAGTGCTGACCTCTCTGAACACGCTCGCCTCCCCCGAACCTAAGCCTGTTCCTGAGCGCCAACGGCGCGCCCCATACCAGCCTGGGCCATCGGCCCAGGTCACGGACACGCCAATCACCGAAGCCCTGCAGGGGCGCGCCATTTCCTTGCCGATGGGACGGGCCTTCAGCCCTCACGGAATCGATTAAACCGCCTAGCTGGGCCGTTGGCCCAGGCTGGTATGGTTCCGGGCCGTTGGCCCTTGGCACCGCCTAGAATTCCGCGCTGCCGGGGGTACGGGCGAAGGGGATGACGTCGCGGATATTGCCGACGCCGGTGAGGAACATGAGGAGGCGTTCGAAGCCCATGCCGTAGCCGGCGTGCGGGACAGATCCATACTTCCGGAGGTCGGTGTACCACCAGTAGTCGGCCGGATTGACGTTATGGGAGGCCATGGCGGCGACGAGGAGGTCGAGGCGTTCCTCGCGCTGGCTGCCGCCGATCAGTTCGCCGATGCCTGGCACGAGGAGGTCCATGGCGGCGACCGTGCGGCCGTCATCGTTCTGGCGCATGTAGAACGGTTTGATTTCCTTTGGGTAATTGAAGACGGTGACAGGACCGCCGAAGTGTTTTTCGGTCAGGAAGCGTTCGTGTTCGCTCTGGAGATTGAGGCCGTAGGCGACCGGGTATTCGAAGGGGTGGTCCGACTTGAGAAGTATGTCGATGGCGTCGGAGTAGGCGAGCCGCTGGAAGGGTTTTTCCGCGACCATGGTGAGTCTGGGGATGAGGTCCTTGTCGACGAACTTGCTGCAGAAGGCGATGTCTTCCGCGCAGTCGTCGAGGGCGAAGCGGGCCATTTCGCGGACGTGGGCTTCGGCGAGGTCCATGTTGGCGGTGAGGTCGGCGAAGGCGACTTCCGGTTCGATCATCCAGAATTCGGCGGCGTGGCGCGAGGTATTGCTGTTTTCGGCGCGGAAGGTGGGGCCGAAGGTATAGACCTTTCCGAGGGCGCAGGCGAATGTTTCCGCTTCCAGCTGACCGCTCACGGTGAGGAACGACTGACGTCCGAAGAAGTCTTCTTCTGGTTTTGCTGCGGAGCCCTGGTCGAGGGTGGTGACGCGGAACATTTCGCCGGCTCCTTCGCAGTCGCTTGCCGTGATGATGGGGGTGTGGACATTGACGAAGCCGCGGCTCTGGAAGAACTGATGAACCGCCCATGTCATGCGGCTGCGGATGCGGAAGACAGCGCCGAAGAGATTCGAGCGAGGGCGGAGGTGAGCGATGGACCGGAGGAATTCGAGCGAGTGACCTTTTTTCTGAAGCGGGTAGGTTTCGTCGGCTGGGCCGAGGAGGGCGATGCTGGTGGCCTGGATTTCCCATTGCTGTCCGGCTCCCTGACTGGGGACGAGGCGGCCCTCGACTTTCAGGGAAGCGCCTGTGGTCATTCTGGCGATGTCGTCGTAGCCGGGGATGCCAGCGTCGGCGATCACCTGGATGCCGCGGAGGCAGGAACCGTCATTCAGTTCAAGGAAGGAAAACGCTTTCGAGTCGCGCCTTGTGCGGATCCATCCGGCGAGCGAGACGGCGTCGAGTGGGCCTGGGCTGGCGAGGGCGGCTTTGACGGACAGTTGCATGGCGCGAGTGTCCGCGGGCGGGAGTGGCTGTCAAAAACGGAATGAGGCATCCGGTGGATTCCGGCTGTGGTTCAGGCGGTCGGCAGGAAGAAGGTATCGAGTCGTTTGGGCGAGACTGGTTCCGCGGTGCCGAGTTCCTGAGCGAAGAGCGAGACCCGGTATTCCTCGAGGAGCCAGCGGAAGGATTCGTGCTGGGCGGGATCGACGCGGGGCAGCCAGTTTTCGTAGGGTGCGAGCAGAGCGGCGCGTTCGCGGTCGCGGGACGGCTGGAGTTTCGCTTTGCGGGCGCGGACCGCGAGGGCTTCGAGGTAGCGTGGGAAATGGGCAAGCTGACGGTGCGGGATGCGGGCTGGAAAGTCGGCCGGGATGAGTCGCCGCAGTTCCGCTTCCATGGACGGAAGGGCGGCCGATTCGGCGAGGAGAGCCGTGCGTTTTGCGAAGGTTGTGCGGGTAGCCTCGATGACTGTGCGGACGAGCAGGGGCCAGTCGCGCCGGGCTTGTTCGAGGAGAGCTGTGAAGCGTGCCTTGGTAAGCGGGAAAATGGGGTCGAGGCGGAGCGAGTGGCGCAGGATGTGTTCGGCGGCGTGCTGCTGGAGTTCCTCTGGCGACGGCAGGCCGGAGGCTCCCGCGGCGGCCATGCGGGCACTCACGGCGCTGAGGGCGTCGTGCAGGCTGGCGGCCTTGCGGGAAGGAGTCGGGGCTGCCGTGAGCTGGCGGAGTTCGCGCTGGAGCCATGCGAGGTCTTTTGGAAGCGACAGCTCGGCGAGTCTGCGGACGCCTTCCTGCGAGGCGTTCGCGGCGTCGTCCTGATCCGTGAAGAGCACGAGGGAAACGGAATCGCGTTCCGCCTTGAGGCCTGGGAAGGCGAGCACGGCGCGCCCCATGCTGGTTCCGGCGGGCACCGATGCTGGTAGATCGCCGCAGGTCCATGCTGTGAGGCCGTGTTTTTCCCATTGCTGGACAGCGCGCTGCCAATCCGCCGAGCCGGCCGATTTTCCGCGCATGGCATCGTGGATGGCGGCGAGGTCACGGCTGGTGACGAGGGTGCTGCCGGCGGTATCGACCACTTCGATGCGGGGGCGCAGGTAATCCGGGAGGCTGCCATCGGGCCAATCGGCGGCGGCCACGCGGACCCCGAAATTCTTCGTGAGAAATTCCGCAAGGGCCGGGAGGAAATCGCTGCGGCCCGGGTCGAAGCCTGCGGCCACGGCGGCGATGCGGTCCGGGAGGGGTTCGAGTGATTTCCGGATCGGTTTTGGGAGGGCGCGGAGGAGAACGGAAGCGATTTCCGGCCGGAGGCCCGGGACGGCCCATTGGAGTTGTCCGGAGGTCAGGTGTTCGGCTGCTTCCGCGGGGACCTTGACCGTGACACCGTCGCGTTCCTGGCCCGGGGTGTAGGCGTAGGAGACTGGGAGGACGGTATTGCCGATGGAGACGCGGTCCGGGAAGTGGCTGTGGTGGTCCTGCGTGTCCGTGCGTGCGAGATCCGCCTCCGTGGCGGTGAGGGCATCGTTGCCATGATCCCGGACGAAGCGGTTGAGGTCGTGCAGCGACGAAATGCCGCGCAGCCTTGCGGCATAGAAATCGGCGAGTCGTTCCGCGACCTGCCAGACGCCGCCCGAGCGGGATCGGCTGAGGGCGAGTTCCAGTTTGTCGCGCAGGCGGCGGTTGGCCGCGGCGAACGGGTGGGTGACGGCGGCATCGTCCTCGATGAGGGCGGCGCGGATGAAGATGGCCGTTGCTTCGTCGGCCCGGACCCGGCCGTAATCGATGCGGCCGCGCCGGAGTTCGAGTCCGTGCATGAGGACGCGTTCGAGGGCGGTGACGCGGCCGGTTTTCGGGTCCCATTCCGGGGCACTGACTCGGTGTTCGCAGAGGTGGGGTCCGAGGGCGATGGCCCATGCGGGTTCGATGCCAGCGGCGGTGCGGGCGAAGAGCTGGGAAGTCTGGACGATTTCCGCGGCCATGATCCAGTCCGGCTGGGCGGGTCCTTTTTCGGTGGTTCCCTGGGTGGGCCGGTCCTTGCGTTGATGGAGCGTCGATCCCGGGAATACGAGGACCTCGCGGTTGCCTGATGCCTTGTAGAGATTGCGGGCTTCGCGCCGGGCGATGTGGCCGAGGAGGCCGGCGAGGATGCAGCGGTGAATGGCGGCCGAGCGCACGTGGTCTGGAAACTCCGTGACCGCCGGAGGGTCCGCATCGTCGTCCAGCACGGCGTCGCCCAGTTGCCGCCAGAGGTCGCGCCATTCCGTGAGCCGGCTGTATGAAATGAAGTTCGTGCGGCAGAAGCGGCGCAGGGCATTGCGGCTTCCTCCCGGGGGCGGGGCGGCGAGCCAGAGGCGGAGGAGCGAAAGGAAATCCGAGCCCGGCGTGCGGAAGGCGCGGTGGGCCGTGTCGGCGGCCTCGCGGGCGTCGTCCGGCCGTTCCCGCGGGTCCGGGACGCTCAGGCCCGCAGCGATCACGAGCAATTCCGGCAGAACGCGTTCGCGTTTGGCCTCGAGCAGCATGCGGCCGAGCACGGGGTCGAGCGGGAGCCGCGCCAGTTCCCGTCCGGCCGGGAGGAGGTCATTCGTTTCGCTGAGGGCACCGAGTTCGTGCAGCAATTGGTAGCCCGCGCGGATGGCAGCCGGGGCGGGAGGATTGAGGAAGGGGAACGATTCGATTTCACCGAGCCGGAACGCCTTCATGCGGAGGATGACTTCGGCGAGGTTGGCGCGCTGGATTTCCGGGACCGCGAAGAGCGGACGCTTGAGAAAATCCTCTTCGCTGTAGAGGCGGATGCAGAGGCCTGCCTTGACCCGTCCGGCGCGTCCGGCCCGCTGATTGGCGCTGCTCTGGGCGACTGGTTCGATGGGGAGGCGGCGCGTTCTCGTGCGGGGCTGGTAGCGGCTGATGCGGGAGAGTCCGGTATCGATAACGCAGCTGATGCCCGGGATGGTGAGGGAAGTTTCTGCGATGTTGGTGGCGGCGATGACGCGGCGGCGGTTGCTGCTGCCGAAGACGCGCTGCTGGTCCTGTCCGGCCATGCGACCGTAGAGCGGCAGGACTTCCCATGAGGGACCGAGGCGGCCGCCGAGGACATCGACTGCTTCGCGGATGTCGCGTTCCGTGGGAAGGAATACCAGAATGTCGCCCTCGTCTGTGCTCGTGGCGGCATCTTCCACCGCCGTAATGGCCGACCGCATCCAGCCGCCCTCGCCCTCGCTTTCCTCCGAGGGAACGTAATGAATATCGACTGGCCATGTGCGGCCCGATACCTCGATGACCGGGGCCCCGCCGAAGGCTGCGGAGAAGGCGGCCGTATCGATGGTCGCCGAAGTGATGATCAGTTTAAGGTCGCGGCGGCGGGCAAGGAGGCCTTTCAGGTAGCCGAGCAGGAAGTCGATGTTGAGCGAACGCTCGTGGGCTTCATCAATGATGATGGCGCTGTAGGCCCGCAGATCGCGGTCGCTCTGAATCTCCGCCAGCAGAATGCCATCGGTCATGAATTTGAGGACCGTATCGCGCGAGGTATCGTCGCTGAAGCGCATGCGGCAGCCGACTTCGCGGCCCCATGGGACCTGCAGTTCGGCGGCGACGCGGCGCGAAATGCTCATGGCGGCGACGCGGCGTGGCTGGGTGCAGCCGATGCGGCCTTTGGTGGCGAGGCCCGCTTCGAGGCACATCTTGGGCAGCTGCGTCGTCTTGCCGCTGCCGGTTTCTCCGGCAATCACGACGACCTGATGCTCCCGGATGGCTGCGGTGATTTCGCTGCGCCGTGCCGAGATGGGGAGGTCGGCTGGGTAGGAAATCTTCATGGGCTCCGGTGCCCCGCGGAAAGTTCGGCCGGGACGAAAACCCATGGCATGCCAGCGGCGCGGGCGGCGTCGATGCCCAGCTGGCCGTCTTCAAAGACGAGGCAGCGGGCGGGATCGGCCCCCATGCGTTCCGCGGCGAGCAGGAACATGTCGGGAGCCGGCTTGCCGCGGCGGACGTCCGCCGGAGTGATCACCGTGGCAAAAAGATGATCGATCCCGAGGGCGCGCAGGGAATCGTGGACGATGCCTGCGTCACTGCCAGAAGCCACCGCCATGGGAAGCTGGCCATGGCCGGCCCGGGCGATGGCGACGACTGGTTCGATGGCTTGGACCGTGTGGTGATGGGCGAGGTACCAGCGGACCTTGTCGGCCTCCACGGCTGCTGGATCGAGGCCCGTTCCAAAGCGTTCATTGAGGTCCGCCACGATGGCGACCCCCGGCATGCCAGCGTAGGCATGATGCATTTCCAGAGTGAAACCGTCCGGCGCAAAGTCATGCAGTGCGAGGGCGGCCCGCCATGCTTCGAGGTGGAGAGGCATGGAATCGACGAGGGTGCCATCGCAGTCGAAAATGTAGGCGTCGAAGGGTCCGTCCGGGAGGTGCAGCATGGCATTCCCCTGCACGGACGGGGGCGGCAGGAAAGCGCAAACCCCGGCGGGAATGGCGCGCCCTTGCCCGTCCTACGGATGCACTGGACAATGGTATGGCGTGTGCTTGGATCGGATCATCAGCATGTTCCGCATGTCCGACAGCATTCCGATGATCAGACCAGCCGGTAGGTCCGGCGCGACGAGGCGTCCTGCACGCCATCGCGGCTGATTGTCCGGGGGGCGTTTCCCCGGAAGGGGCGTCCGCTGTCCATTGTCCCATGAACGCCAACGATTCCTCCGCGCATTCCTCCCGACTCTGGCTGCTCATTCTGGGCGCTCTGGGCATCGTCTTCGGGGACATTGGCACCAGTCCGCTCTATGCCATGCGGGAATGCTTCACGGAGCTGCACGGCACCGGGACGTCGCAGGAACTGAAGGTTGTCCTTGATGTGCGCGAGCATGTCCTCGGCGTGCTTTCGCTTATCATCTGGACGATCACGCTGATGATCACGCTCAAGTACGTGGTGCTGGTGATGCGGGCGGACAAGCAGGGAGAAGGCGGGATTCTGGCGCTGCTGTGCGTGGCCTTTCCCGAGCGCCGCGGCAAGTACCGTTCCGGGACGGCCCTCCTCATGGTGAGTCTCGGCATCTTCGGGGCTGCGCTGCTGTACGGCGATGGGATCATCACGCCGGCGATTTCCGTGCTGTCGGCGGTGGAGACGCTCAATGACACGCCGATGAAGCCGTACATTGTCCCGATCACCATCGCCATCCTCGTGGCCCTCTTCTCTGTGCAGCGGCTCGGCACCGGAAAAGTCGGAGTCGCCTTCGGTCCCATCACTCTGCTGTGGTTTCTGACCCTCGCCCTGCTGGGCGTCCGGTGGATTCTCGAACCCCGGCCCGTCGGTGCACCTTCGGTTTTCGCCGCCTTCAATCCGCTGCTTGGCCTCAAGCTACTCATGATCGACAGTCATACCTCCATCAAGGTGCTGTCAGGCGTGTTTCTGACCGTGACGGGAGGCGAAGCGCTTTATGCGGACATGGGGCATTTCGGTCGGCGTCCGATTTCGCTGGCGTGGGTGTGGCTTGTGAAGCCGGCTCTGCTGCTGAACTATCTGGGGCAGGGAGCCTTTCTGCTGCATCACCCGGAAGCCATTGAGAATCCGCTCAAGAACATGACACCGGAATGGGGACAGATTCCGCTGACCGTGCTGGCGACCCTTGCGACCGTGATTGCTTCGCAGGCACTCATTTCCGGTGTGTTTTCCCTGACCATGCAGGCCGTCCAGCTCGGCTATCTTCCGAGGACGCGCATTCAGCATACGTCCTCGCAGGAAAAGGGTCAGATCTACATCAGCCGGGTCAACTGGGCGCTCATGGCCGGCTGCATTGCGCTCGTGGCAGGCTACGGGTCCTCGCAGCGGCTCGCTGCCGCCTATGGCATTGCCGTGGCACTGACCATGCTGGTGACCACGATTCTGCTGTACTTCGCGGCGCGGCGTCAGTGGGAATGGTCGGCTCCGAAGACCCTGCTCGCCATTGCCGGACTGGTCGTGCTCAGTGCCGTCTTCGTCTTTGCCAATGCGCTCAAGTTCTTCCATGGCGGCTGGATTCCGGTGACGATCGGAATTGGACTCTTTGCGGTCATGATGACATGGAAGGAAGGACGGCGGCACCTCGGAGCGAGGCTCGCCGAGCAGGCCTTGCCGCTCGACGATTTCCTCACGAGCATCGAGCGCGGCACCAAGGTCGCCCGGGTGCCCGGAACGGCGGTCTTCATGTCCGGTACGAGCGGGCTCACGCCGACCGCCCTGCTGCACAATCTGAAGCACAACAAGGTCCTGCACGAACGCATTGTCTTCCTGACGATCGAAAACGAGAAAGTGCCGTACATTCCGGCAGCGCAGCGGGTTGTGCTCGACTGCATCGCTCCCGGTGTGCAGGGCGGACACGGAGTCTGGCGCGTCGTGGGGCATTATGGGTTCATGGAGCAACCCGATATTCAGGAAATGATGCGGCTCTGCGGGGATCAGGGCCTGAAGCTCGATCCCATGCAGACGAGCTTCTTCCTCGGGCGCGAGACTGTGATTCCCGGCAATCGGTACTTTGCGCCGTGGCGGGCGAAGCTTTTTGCTCTGCTTTCGCGGAACGCACAGAGTGCCGTCGCCTATTACAACATTCCTCCTGGCAGAGTCGTCGAATTTGGCATTCAGATCGAACTCTGACATTGATTTCCCGCATTCCCCCGGCCTTTTTCCCTGACATGAACCGATTCCGATTTCTGGCGCTGCTGCTTGTCTGTCTGCCTGTGGCCGTGTCCGCGCAGGAGGCGGGCGGGGATGAAATGTCCGCCGAGCAGGTCATTGACCGCGTGCTCATGAGCCGGGCCCTTCAGAATGCCGAGGAACTGAAGGGAAGCTTCAGCAAGGGGAAGACGACCGTCCCGTTCACGATCCGGCTCGACAAGGACCTCATCCGGTTCACGTTTGATAAGCCGAAGCAGGTCATCAGTCTCAATGTGACCGAGAAGGGGGCGCGGCTGACCGAGGAAGTGGCCGGGGGCAAGGCCCAACCTGTGGCGACCAAGCGCTATGCGGAAGGCGTGCGCGGCACCGATCTGAGCTACGACGACCTTTCGCAGCGGTTTCTGTACTGGCCGAAGAAGGTGCGGGCGGGCACGGAAACCATCCAGACGCGCAAGTGCGATGTCGTCGACCTCTACAATCCCGACAACCTCGGCGAATACTATCTGGTGAGGGTGTTTGCGGACCGGGAATCGGGCGGCATGCTGCGCATGATGGGGTACGACCGCGGCGGAAAGCTCATCAAGACCTGCGCGGTGACTTCCGGAATGAAGCTGAAGAGCGGGGCCACCGTGCTCAAGAGCATGGAGATTCTGCGGCATGAAGCCGGCAGCCGGAAGGTGGCCGGGGAAACGACCCTTGAGCTGCGCAAGCCCTGAGGGGTACAGGTCGTGAGTCCCCTTGCACCGCGCTTGCCCTCCGGCACGGTGGCGGGCTCATGACGATTCCAGAATATCTCGGGCAGCAGTTGAACAAGGCCCTTGTGGCCGCGGGTCTCGATCTGCCTGATGGGTTCCGCGCCACGGTGACGCCGGCTGCGGACACGCGCTTCGGCGATTACCAGACGAACGCAGCCATGGTGCTTGCGAAGCCCCTGCGGACCAATCCGCGCGCCCTTGCCCAGCAGATTGCGGACGTCATCGACACGGAAGGCCTCACGGAAACACCGACGGTGGCCGGGGCCGGTTTTCTGAACTTCACGATCCGTCCGGCCGCGCTGGCCGACCGCATGGCGGCCCTGCTGAACGACGACCGGCTCGGCGTGGCGCTTCAGGATCCACGGACGATTGTCATCGATTTCTCAGCCCCCAATGTGGCCAAGCAGATGCATGTGGGTCACATCCGGAGTACGATCATCGGCGACTGCCTTGCGCGCACCGCGAGGTTTCTGGGTCACCGGGTCATTACGGACAATCACATTGGCGACTGGGGCACGCAGTTCGGCATGGTGCTGTACGGATGGAAGCGGGAACTGAACCGCGAGGCTCTCGCTCACGATCCCATCCGGGAACTGCTGCGGCTCTACAAGGCAGTGAATGCCGAATCCAAGGCCGAGGAAGATGCGAAGGAACGCGGGGAACGGAACGACACGCCCACCCGGGACGCCTGCAAGGCCGAGTTGGTCCGCCTCCAGGCCGGCGACCCCGAAAACCTCGCCATCTGGAAGCAATGTGTCGAAGTTTCGCTCGAAGGATTGTCGGCGGTCTACGGTAAACTTGATGTGACCTTCGACCATTTCCTTGGCGAAAGTCATTACAATGCGGCCCTGCCTGGCGTGGTGCAGGAACTGCTCGCGAAGGGGATTGCGCGGGAAAGCGAAGGTGCGGTCTGCGTCTTCTTCGATGACATTCCCGCCCTCGCGGACAAGGCCCCGTTCATTGTGCGGAAATCCGACGGAGGCTATGGCTATGCGACCACAGATGTGGCCACCGTGCTGCACCGCGTGCAGGAATGGAAAGCCGATGAAATCTGGTACGTGGTCGGAGCGCCCCAGGCACTCCACTTCGAACAACTCTTCGCAACCGTCCGCCGCATGGGCCTGCAGCCGGTCATGCAGCACATCGCCTTCGGCAGCATTCTCGGAGCCGACGGCCGCATGATGAAGACACGCAGCGGCGAAAGCGTCGGCCTCCTCGAAGTCCTCGAAGAAGCCGAGGAACGCGCCCGCGCCACTGTCGAGGAAAAGAATCCCGACCTTTCCCCCGAGGAAAAGGCCGCCATCGCCACGGCCGTCGGCATCGGTGCCGTCAAATACCAGGAACTCAGCCAGGGCCGCCTCACGGATTACAAGTTTGTCTGGGACAAGATGCTCGCCTTTCAGGGGAATACGGCCCCGTACCTCCAGTACAGCTATGTGCGGACCCGGTCGATTTTCCGGAAACTCGAAGGGACCGCCGACTTGGCGGGTCCATACGAACTGAGTCAGCCCGAGGAACGCGAACTCGCCCTCCTGCTGAGCCGCTACGCGGAAGCCGTGCCCGCCGTCCTCGAGGATTTCCGCCCGAACGTCCTTGCAGGCTATGTCTACGATGTGGCGCGCGCCTTCCATTCGTTTTTCGAAGCCTGTCCCGTGCTCCGCGCCGAGGGATCGGTCCGGGCCACCCGGCTGGCCCTCTGCGAACTGACTTCCCGCGTCCTCCGCAGCGGACTCGACCTCCTTGGCATCCGGGTCACTGAACGCATGTGAGCGGTCCGGCCGCCCGCGGAACTGCCTGATGGAAAAGCTTGCCGAATTCCGCGGCTGCGGCCACATTTGCCAGATAGAGAATCCCACGACCCACGCTTTTGCCGAGATGAAAAAATTCCCATTTCCCCTGACTGTGCTGTTTGCTGCTGCCGGGCTGTCCCTTTGCGGGATGGCTCATGCGCAGGAAGCCGCCGCGTTCCGCCGATTCACCCTGAATGACGGCAAGACCTTCTACGCCGTGATCACGGCCAAGTCGTCGACTTCCGTCACCTTCAAGCTGCAGAATGGAAAGACGAGCACACAGCCGATGCGCGCCCTCAGCGAGCCGGATGCTCAATTCGTGCGCAAGTGGACGAAGTTCAAGGATGACCTTCTCAACAACGCGGAGTTCGCCTCGCTCACGGTCAAGGAAATGCTGGAACTGCGCGGCTACCAGTCATTCGAGTTCGACATTGAGGGAAATCATATTTTCGTGGACGGCGAAGTCGGCGGCAAGAACATGCGCTTCATGATCGATACCGGAGCGCATTCGTCGATCATTCACGATGGTTCGGCCAAGGAGGCGGGGCTTGAGATCGGGCCATACGATCAGGAAATCCGCGGGGTGGCGGGATCGCAGAAGGCGGCGGTGACCCGCATCAGTGTGCTCAAGCTCGGCGATACCGTGGTCGAGAACCGCAAGTTGCTCGCCACGGACTTCATTCCCATCGGCGGCGGGCCCGGGCAATTTGAAGTGATCTTCGGAGCGGACTTCCTGCGCGAACTCGATGCGGTCATCAGCTACCGCGAAGGCCGGATCTTTCTGAAGCCGGACAACATCGTGAAGAAGGGCGCGCCCGCCGGCAAGCCTGCCGATGCGGCGACGGCACCGAAGGCGGATTTCCGCCGCTGGACGAGTTCGGATGGCACGAAGAACTTCCAAGCCGCCCTCGTCGACAAGACGGAAAAGGACGCCACCTTCCGCATGCAGGGCGATAAGCTCGTGAAGCTGGAACTCGACAAGCTCAGCGAAGGCGACCGCGAAGTGGTCGCCAAATGGAGCAAGCTGCGCGACGATCTCGCCAAGAATCCCGAGTGGCGCACGCTAACGGTCAAGGAACTCCTCGAACTGCGGACGTACCAGTCTTTCGAGTACCGTCTCGAGGGCAATCACATCCTCGTCGATGGCAAGATCGGCGACACGAAGACCCGCTTCCTCATCGACACTGGTGCCCATTCCTGCACGATGGACTACAAGTTCGCCAAGGAAATCGCCAAACTCGAAGTCGGCGAACTCGGCGAGACAAAGATCCGCGGCATTGGCGGGGAAGCGCCCGCCGCCTTCACGAAGATTCCCGTGATCACCCTCGGCGAGGCCGTCATCCGCGAGCGCCAGGCTGTCAGCGCTGAAATCCACAAGCGGGCCATCGGTGGGGAAGGGAATCACGACGCCCTCTTTGGTGCCGAATTCCTCCGCGAACTCGACGCCGTCATCAATTACAAGGAAGGCCGCATGTTCCTCAAGCCGGACAACTCGGACAAGGAAGAAGGCAAAAAGGAAGCCAAGCCGGAAAAGGAAAGCATCTGAGTCCGGCTTCCAAAGCGGAGACAATTCATCAGAACGGAAAACCCCGGCGGACGACTCGATCCGCCGGGGTTTTTCTTTGGAAGGAATGCGGCTCGGCCGAGCGCTGTCACACGGGGCTGAGGGCGGCCCATTCGGGGCGCCATGTGGCGGGGCGGACCATGGCGGTGGCGGCGTCGTTGCCAGCGAATTTCAGGGCGGCGGCGTCGTAGCTGAGGCGCTCGCCTGGGAAGCGGGTGGCGATGACGCCGAGCAGACCGATTTCCGAAAGGGCTCCGCCGTATTCGAAGGGGGAACCGGCGGGCTTTCCGGCGCGCACGGCATCGAGCCAGTCCTGCTGATGGTTGCCATCGCGCACGCGGGGAATCGTTTCGTCAGGCTTCTTCACATCGCGTGCCTTCTGCACGGGAATGATGCGCCAGCCGCCGGCTCCGTGGGATCCGTGCATGATCTTGCCCTTGTCGCCGATGAGCACGGCACCGGTCCCGACGACTTTGCGGCCCTGGCCTTCTTCTTCGAGTTCTGCGGGCGAAGGGATGCTGAATTCGCCATCGTGCCAGATGAGGCGGACGGCCGGGCGCGATCCCGCGGCGGGGAATTCAAAGGTGATGCGTGTGCCTTTCGGATAATATAGGGCGTGCTTCTCGGGGTTGTAATCCTTGCTGACTTCCGCGGTGATGGCCGTGGGCATGCCCAGTTCAAGGGCCCAGAAGGAAGGATCGACCACGTGACAGATCCAGTCTCCGATGCAGCCGCCGCCATAGGCCATGTGCCCGCGCCAGTTGAAGGGCAGGAACTGGGGATGGTAGGTACGCTGGGCCACCGGGCCCTGCCAGAGTTCCCAGTCGAGTTCCCTGGGGACTTCCGGAGCCTGTGTCAGTTCGGCGTCGCGGTCCTGCTGTGCGTAGACATCCTTGAAGGCGTCGCATCCGCAGTGAATTTCCGTGACATTGCCGATCGCTCCGGAACGCACCATTTCCACGAGTCCGCGGATACTGCCGGACGAATGCCCCTGATTGCCTACCTGGGTCACGAGGTTCTTCTCGGCGGCAATCCGGCGCAGCGCCCGCAGTTCCGCCACGCTGTGCGCGAGTGGCTTCTCGCAGTAGACATGCTTGCCCAGCCGCATGGCCGCCATGGAAGCCGTGAAGTGCGTGTGATCCGGCGTCGCCACGAGGACCGCATCAATGCGGTCTGCCATCTCGTCGAACATCTTCCGGAAATCGCGGAAGCGCTTCGCCTGCGGATGCTTTCCGAAGCTGTCCGCCGCCCGGCGGTCATCGACATCGCACAGGGCGACCACATCCTCGTGGGCCATGCCCCCCAGGTCGGCTCCGCCTTGGCCACCGCAGCCAATCACCGCCAGCTGGATCCGGTTGTTGGGCGTTTCCTGTTTTCCCTGCGCACGCAGTACCCCCGGTCGCACAATCTGAAATCCAAAGGCAGCAGCGGCAGGAAGAAAAGTTCGGCGTTTCATCATGGTCCATCAACTGCCGGATCGCCCGTCTCATGGCAATACCGCATTGCCGGGGGTGACCCGGAAAGTTTGCCGGGCCACCTGCTCGCTTCGTCCGGATCTGCGGCGGGACTGCGCCTTCTGCGGAGGGCACTATCGGCTCAGGGAGCGAGGCGGATGCTGTGTGGTCTCGCTTCCCTGTTGCCGGCGTCGTCGGTGGCTTCGGCGGTGATGGCGTCCGCTGCGGGGAGGGAGAGTTCCCAGTCGGCCACGCCGTGCTGCTGACTGATGATGGTGGCGGGGGAACCATTGATGGTGATGGCCTGCACGGATTCATTGTCGTGCGAGACCCCGCGGACGGTGAGTTTTCCTTCGCTGCGGTGGATCTCTGTGATCATGGTGGCGGGCGGAAGGTCATCGACTGGGCTGAGCAATTCCGGGAATTCGTAGTGCAAGGTCCGCGAGGCGACGACATCCGGTCCGGTGAATCCATCCATGGGAGCGTAGCCTCGTTTGGCGAGCTGATCCGGAAAGTGACGGCTGACCACTTCGATGGTCTGGCCGCCTGTGGCCGGGGATGGATGGAAGATGTAGACGACCGGATGCTGGCGTGTTTCGCTGCGCGGGCCGCCGCCGAGGTCGACGACCTTGCTTTCGGAACGGCAGTTTTCGATGATAAGACCGCGGAAGTGGCCGGTGACAGTTTCCGGGGCTGTGCAGGCCAGCTGGATGAGGGGATCGCGTCCGGTGCGGCAATTGCGGAGCGTGACCTCATCCATGGTGAAATTCCCGTACTGGATGCTTTCGTCGTCGTGGCCGCGGTTGATGGGTTCGCTTTCCACGGTGTCGAGAGTGATGTGGCGGTAGACGTGGTGGTCGTAGTCCGGGTGGTAGATGCCGTAGACGGCGCGCTGCACATGGAGGCCGTCGCAGAGGAAGAAGCGGAGATTCGGACGGAGCGAGTAATGGGTTTCCCATGCCCGCAGCTGACGGACGATGAAGGGGTGGCCGCGGTCGCTGCTGGTATGGCGTCCATCGTCGTCGCCGAGATTGAAGCTGTAGAGGCCTTCCGTGTGCGATTCATTGGCCTCGAAGCGGAGGAAGGGAAGGTGGCGCACGTCCGTGTCCTGCGGTTTTCCATCCGGCCGCGGCAGTGACAGGACCGGGCTGAAGTTGCTGAACTGGCGGACTTCGAAGCGGAAGCCATAGCGGTCGTTTTCGCAGGCGACATTCCGGGTGAAGGCATTGCGGCCATTGGCCCACCAGAAGCCTGCTCCGTCATTGGGATCGAAGGGGAGGGCTTGTTTCGGGAGGCGCGGGGCCGCGGTGGCCTGGACCGCGAGATTGCGGTCGAGGAGGTTCCATTGTTCCGTGGCGTCTTCGAGGAAGAAGCCATGGCCTTTGGACTGATAACCGACGCAGTCGCGTACGAGGAGGTGGTCGGTTCCATGGATGGTGATCCAGCGGTTGTGGCTGTCCCAGATGCTGGCTCCGGTGACGCCGCTGCCGCGCATGGTGTTTCCGGCGAGGTGGAAATGGATGGCGTATTTGCCAAGGAGGCCGGTTTTGCCGAGGTGACGGAATTCGGCATAGCTGATCCCACCGGCGGAATCGCGGTGGTACATGGTGTGGCCTCGGATGCCCTCCGGCTGGGCGCTTTCGATGACGACATTGCGGCTGAGAAGGGCTGCTTCCGACTGGCGGAAGGATTCGCCGAGGTGATGGTAATCGAGGGGGCGGTCAAGGGTCAGGCGCTGGCCCTCGATGGCGGAAATGAGACGGCGTTCCGTGGCTCCGCCGGCTGCGGTGGCCTGCGCCTTCGTGAATTCCGGTTCGAGCGATCCCGTCACAATGACCTGCTGGCCGGGCCGCCAGCCAGTGGGTGGCTCGGCGAGGGTGACTTCGCTGGCACCGGGTTTGGCCGTGGCCGCCAGCTTGAGCCATGTGCGGGGCATGGGGCTGCCGTGGACGTCCCAGCGGCCGCCGCAGGCCACAATGGCAGGCAGAGTTTCCGGATTCATGCCCGGGAAGTGACGGAGCCGGATGCGGGCCGAAATTCCCGCCGGAATCGGCTGCGCGCGCGTGCCGATTTCGAGCGCGGGGAGCGGGCCGTCCGCCGCCGCCTCCGGGGCTTCCTCATGACAATCGAAGCCATCTTCCGAGCATGTGCCGCCCGGGGAAATGCGGATCAGTCCCGCCGTGAGCAGCGTGTTGCGGTCGCGCGAAAACGTCAGTGTTCCCGCCACGTGGACGACGCGGAAGGCATCGTCCGACGCGACATCGTAGACCACCGTGTGGCCCTTGTGAATCTGGACCGACTCACCATCGCGGGGAGGTTTGCCATTCCATGTGGCCGGGTCCGACCATGGGCCGCTGCGGACCGAGCTGGCATCGAAGGCAACGGGAGCGGCGTGGGCAGCCGTGGCCAGCAGAGGAATGAGAAGGGCGCGCATGTTGCCGGAAGGATCCGGCAGAGCATGCGCGCCCGGCAACACCGCAGGCGCGTGGGCCTGCTGGTGTGATGTGATGATGGGATTACTTCGCGGCGGCGGTGGCCGGAGCGTAGCCCGCCACGGGATTACCGGCATCGTCCAGCTTGCCGCAGGCCCAGAGGAGACCGCGGGTCACGAGGTTGAGGTAGCGGTCGTCCGCGACCGTTTCGTTGTTGTGGCCGAGGCTCGTGCTGAAGATGCGGGTCTTCTTCTCGCCGTATTCGTGCGACCACACGACCACGGTTTCCTGGTTTTCCTGTTTGCCTTTGGCGAGTGTGGTGGCCGTCGGATACACCTGAATGTTGTTGTAGAGTTCCTCCTTGATGGTCGTCCAGTTGGCGAGGCCCTTGGTGGCGGGGTGTTTGTCGTCCGTGTAGGTCACGTCGATGGGCTTCTGGGGACCGTGGCCGGTGCTCTGGAGACCGAGCATATCGAACCACATGGCGTCGGTCGATCCCGGGGTGACGGGTTTGGCAATCTGGCCGACGCGGTAGCAATGCATGGCGCAGTGCAGATTGACGGCCGGGACCCCGTTCTTGTGGGCGTCAAGGATATTCTGGACATAGGCCGTGTCCTTGATGTCGGCCGAGCATTCGTCATGAATGACCACGTCGTAGTTATTGGCCCAGTCCTTGCCTTCGTAGCAGGGGAAGGTCGCCTTCGTGCTGCTGTCCGGGGAATAGCAGACCGTAACTTCGACATTGGCGCGGCTCTCGATGCCCGCCTTGAGCAGATCCTTCTGCGTTTTGTAATCGTGACAGCAGCCGCCGATCACAAGAAGGGCCTTGAGGGGAGCTGGCTTGCCTTTGGTTTCAGCGACCGAAGGCATGCTCAGGAAAGCAGCCGATCCGAGCACGAGGGAGGCAGCGGCGAAGGGGAGGAGTTGGCGTTTGTTCATGGAAAAGAATACAGAGAAGTTGCTCCGGCGGGCATCAGGCGAAAAGAGACGTGACGGCCTGTGCTTTGACGAGTTCCCGGGGCTGATTGAGGTGATTGTAGACGATGGTTTCCGGTGCGATGCCGAAGGCGTGGTAGATGGTGGCGAGGAGTTCGCCCGGGTGGACGGGATTCTCGAGCGGGGCGCTGCCCGTCTTGTCGGAACTGCCGTGGACGTAGCCCCGCTTGATGCCAGCGCCGGCGATGATGCTGGTGTAGCAGTACGGCCAGTGGTCGCGTCCGTCCGGGCTGTTGTCATTGCCGCTCGTGCTGACGCCCTTCTGCGGGCTGCGGCCGAATTCGCCAACGGCCACCACGAGAGTTGAATCAAGGAGGCCACGTTGGTCGAGGTCTTCGATGAGGGTGGAGAGCCCACTGTCGAGCATGGGGGCGGCCTGATCCTTCATGCGCTGGAAGAGGCCGGTGTGGCAATCCCATGAATGGTTGTCGCTGTTGGCGACTTTTGGCCAGATGACTTCGACGACCCGGGTGCCTGCTTCCACGAGGCGGCGTGCGAGGAGGAGGCTTTGGCCGAAGGTATTGCGGCCGTAGGAATCGCGCAGTTTATCCGGTTCGCTGCTCAGGGCGAAGGCATCGCGGGCGCGGCCGCTCACGATGAGATTGAGGGCGCGGTCATAGTAGTCGTCGAGCTGCCATGACGAGACGGCCTTTTCCATCTCCTTCATCTGACTGGAAAGGGCGTCGCGGAGCCGGGCGCGGCGCTGGAGGCGGACCGTGAAGACATCGGGCCGGAGCTGGAGGTCATCGATGCGGATGCGTTCCATTTTGGCCATGTCCATGTCATCGCCGTCGGGATAGAGCGTGTAGGGATCGAATGCCTTGCCGAGGAATCCGGCGGTACCGGCCTTGCCGACGACATTGCTTTCCTGAAGCGGGCGCGGCAGCATCACGAATGGCAGCATGGGAACATCCAGCGGCTGCATCTTGATGATGTTGGAACCGAAGTTCGGAAAATCCTTGGGGCTGGGGGGCTCGAGCTGGCCGCTGGGACTGACCTTGTCCGTCGTGTAGCCCGTCATCATCTGGTAGATGGCCGCCGTGTGATTGAACAGGCCATTGGGCGTGTAGCTCATCGAGCGGATCATGGTGAACTTGTCATTCACCGTGGCGAGCTTCGGCAGAAGTTCCGTGAACTGAACGCCGGGGATCTTCGTGGAGATCGGTTTGAATTCCGACTTCACGTTGGTGGGGACATTTTCCTTGGGGTCCCAGAGGTCGAGGTGGCTGGGCCCGCCCTGCAGGTAGACGAGGATGACGCTTTTGGCTTTGCCCCAGCCCGGACCGCCGCCGGATCCGGCGGCTTCCGCGACCGCCTGGGCCCGGAAGAGCTGGTTGAGGGTCATGCCCATCATGCCGCCTCCGCCCACGCGGAGAACATCGCGTCTGGTGATGCCGACGCTGCGGTCGCACACGTCTTTGCCTGCCTGGCCGGGGATGCGGATCATGGGAATGGAAGTGGAGGATGATGTGACCGGAAAGTCCGGGAAGGAACCGAGACGGAAGATAGCGGCGGATGACGGTCCGCGGGAAATACGGAAACGCGTGACGGGCGGGCGTGCCGTGTCACCTTCCGGGCCACCATTGATCGAGACGCTCGCGGAGCCGGGTGACGTCGTCCGGTTTGGCGGGCGCGAGATTCTGCGTTTCGTGGGGGTCGGTGGAGAGATCGTACAGTTCGACGGGGGCATCGGGTTCGTTGGGACCCGGGAGCATGAGTTTCCAGTGGCCGTTGATGGTCCAGCGCCAGCGGAGGCTCGTGGCTGGCTTCTGGAGGTCGACGGCATTGTGGGTGAAGCAGGAACCGAAGACCCCGTTGCGCTGGGTGACGGCTGCGGTGTCGCGCAGGTCGAGGCCGCGCATGGATTCCGGCGGGGTGATGCCAGTGCAGCGGAGCAGGGTGGGGGCGAGGTCGATGGAACTGACGGGCACATCCGGCTGGGCGGGCGTGATCTTCCCCTTCCAGCGGATCATCATGGGGGTGCGGAGGCCGCCATCATACTGGGATTGCTTTGAGCGGGGTGCGTAGCGCGGGTTGCCGGGCGACTGGATCCAGCCATTGTCGGCGACGTAGGCGACGATGGTGTTTTCATCGAGACCGGATGATTTGAGATGGTCCATGAGCTGACCGATGGTTTCGTCGAACCATTCGACCATGGCCCAGTAGCGGGCGACGTGGAGGGACGGGGTTTTGCCGCGGTATTTCTGGAGGAGCCGCTGGGGAGGCGTATGGGGATCGTGCGGAAGCAGGGGAGCGTACCAGACAAAGAACGGTTTCTGCTGTTCGCGGGCGGTCCTGATGAAATCGTAGATCGGCTGCATCGACTTGCGCCCGATTTCGAGGCCTTCGTCGCCATGGCGGCCACCGCTTTGCGGGTCGCCTTTGGTCATCCCGTGGGTGAAGCCGCCGCGCTGGAAATTGCCCTGCCACCATTTGCCGGTCTGCAGGGAAAGGTAGCCCTGCCTGCCGAGGATGCGGGGAAGCGAGGGCGCTTCGTCCATGAAGCCGTTCATGATTTCGCGCCCTGCGGCGAACTGCGGATTGCGGAGTCTAGGAACGCCGGGCTGATCGCCTTTGCCGAGCGGAGGATCGTTGGAAGTGATGCGGTGCTGGTGGGGGTACTGACCGGTCAGAATCGTGGCGAGGCTGGGACAGCACAGACTCGACGTGACGTAGCCGCGGCGGAAACATAGGCTTTCCGCAGCAAGCCGGTCGAGATTCGGCGTCTGGATATGCGGGTGACCCATGAAGCCGTAGTCGGTCCACGCATGGTCATCCGAGACAATCAGAACTACATTCGGCTGAT
The DNA here is from genome assembly GCA_039795165.1 of Verrucomicrobiota bacterium. Classification (GTDB taxonomy): domain Bacteria; phylum Verrucomicrobiota; class Verrucomicrobiia; order Verrucomicrobiales; family V1-33; genus V1-33. The sequence continues at coordinate 52,523 of JBDKER010000009.1, forward strand.
CCGCGGCCTGCCCACGGGGATGGATCAGCAGCAGAGCGATTCCAAGCAGCAGAAGAAAGGGGAGACGCATGAGAGCAATGTGCCGTCGGCTCGCGAAGCGGGGAAGTTCCGCCTTTGCGGTGCGCCGGTTCAGATGGGCTTGCGGGGAAAGAGAAAGAAATAGGCAGCGACGGCAGCACCCGCGAAAAGGAGGACGAGGCCAAGCCACGTGAGGAAGCGTCCCGTCCATTTGGCGCGGTCGTTCATGCGTTCCGCGGGATTGAGGAACGGGGTCGCCAGAGCGAGTAGAAAGGCCGTCATGAGGGGGACAATGACGGGAGACCCTCCCAGCAGGAGGATGGCCGGGAAGAGGAACACTCCGATGAGCAGCAGAAAGAGCATGAGGAGGCATCCCTTGTCGGCCGTGTCGTGCACAGGCGTGCCCTTTTCCGGCACTGGCGGGTTCGGAACCGGTGCGGGGGAGTCGGTGGAGGAATCAGACGAAGAGGGCGAGGAAGGTGTAGTATTCATGCGGTCGCCTGTGCGCAGCGGATGGCCACTGAGGAACGCGCCGGCGGGGAGACGGCGTCGGCCTTCCGCCTGAATTTCGTGGATCGTCAGGGAACCCGAGCCGCAGGCCACCCGGATGCCGTCCGGTCCCGCGTGCAGGATCGTTCCCGGCAGCGGACAGCCTGTGGCTTCGGAATCATGGCCGGCCGGAGGAAAGATCTTGGCTCGCGAGCCATCGGGCAGTGCCGTGGTGGTGCCGGGCCATGGATCGAAGGCGCGGATGCGGCGTTCCAATTCGGCGGCCGGACGGTTCCAGTCGATTTCCCCGTCGCTCCGCGTGAGCTTTCCGCAGTGCGTGGCGAGTCGGTCATCCTGAGGCTGCGGGACGACCGTTCCCGCAGCAATCGCAGGAAGAATGGCCTGGAGTGCCGCCGGAGTCAGTTCCGCGAGGCGGTCGTGCAGCGATCCCCCGGTTTCCGTGGCACTGAGGGGAATGGCCATGGTGTGAAGGATGTCACCCGTATCAAGTCCTGCGTCCATCTGCATGACGGTGATGCCCGATTCCGCGTCGCCGGCAAGGATGGCCGACTGAATGGGAGAAGCGCCGCGGTGACGGGGCAGCAGGGAGGCGTGGAGATTGATGCAGCCGAGCCGCGGAATCGTCAGTATGGCCTCGGGGAGAATCTGACCGTAGGCCATCACGATCATGAGGTCGGGTTCCAGCGCGGCAATCTGTCCGGGAATCTGGCGGATGCGTTGCGGCTGGAGGACAGGGATTCCGGCGGCCAGGGCGGCTGTCTTCGTGGCCGGTGGGGTAAGGATCTGTTTCCGGCCCACCGGCTTGTCCGGCTGGCAGATCACGGCAGCGATGGTGAGGGCAGGATCGGCCAGAAGAGCCTTGAGCAGAGGGAGACCGATGTCGCCGGTCCCGGTGAAGATGACGCGCATGGAAGGAATTGGTGCAGGCATGGCGCGATCCCAATCGCAAAATGCAGTTCTGTCCGGCTTCTGCAATTGGCCACGAAGAAGTCTTGCCGCAGGGGATGGACCGCGCCATGGTCCCGAAGATTCCCCAAGACACATGCAGCCCGAACTGGAACAAATGCTCATTCTGCAGGACAAAGATCAGCACCTGCGGAGACTGCGGCTGGAACTGAAGAAACTGCCGGCCGAAGAAGAACGGGCGAAGGCAAAACTCGCCGGAGATACTCAGGCCGTGCAGGTCGCCAAGGAAGCGGTGCAGCACAACGAGGTGGCCGTGAAGAATCTCGAACTCCAGATCCAGACCCGCCGCGACACCATCACAAAACTCAAGATCCAGCAGTTCGAGACCCGCAAGAATGAGGAATTCAAGGCGATCGGCCACGAAATCGAGCGCTATACCGCCGAAGTCGGCCGACTCGAGGACGACGAACTCGCGCTCATGGAAAAAGGCGAATCCCTCAAGGCAGCCCATGCCGCCGCAGTGGCCGGGCTCAAGGCAACGGAATCCCTCGTGGCAGAAGAACTGGGACGCATCGGAGAACGGAGAAACAACCTGAACAGCCAGGCCGCGGAATTCGAAACGGTGCGGGCGGCTCAGGCCACGAAGCTTCCCGAGGAACTGCTGGAACGCTACGACCGCATCTTCCAGCACCGTGGCGATGCCGCCGTGGTGCCGCTCGAGCACGGCGTCTGCGGAGGCTGTCACATGAAGGTGACCGCTTCCTGCGTGGCCACGGCCAAAACAAGACGGGTCCTCACAACCTGTCCGAACTGCGCACGGTTCGTCTACCTCGGCGACTGAGGAAGCGGGTCAGTGGAGGCCGAGGACGGCCAGCTGCCATGGCAGGAGGAGTTCCGGAGCTCGCGATTCATTGTCGGCAATGGCCTCGAGAACGGCCCTCGATCCCAGCAGGGCAGGATCGAGATCCAGTTCGGCACCCTTGCGGTCGCGCAATTCCTTGAGCGCATCAAAGCGCTTTTCGGCTTCCGGATTCCGTTCGTGGCGGCGGCGCGCCGGACGCTTCGGCCAGTCCGCTTCCGGCGTTTCGCGGGCTTCCTTGAGGGCGCGGTAGAAGCGGCGATGGAAGGGCGGGGGATAGCGGTCGGGTAGACGCACCTCCGCGCCATCCTCGAGGGCTTCCGCGAAATTCAGCAGGTCCTGATTCCCGATCACCTTGAAGGTCGGACGGTCAAGGCGTTCCGCCTCGCTGTCGCGCCAGCGCCAGAGGGCACGCAGGAAATTGAGTCCGGCCGGACGCAGCTTGCCGCTTCCCGTGATGCGCCAGAGTTCGTCGGGGTCGGGCGGTGGACGGCGCAGGACGGAAAGCCGTGCATCTTCGCAGGACTGACGGAACCATTCCTCGCGGCCGAGTTCCCTCAGTTTCGCAAGGAATTTGTCAGCGAGCGGAATGATGAAATGCACGTCGTTGAGGGCGTACTCGATCATGCGGTCCGTGAGCGGGCGGCGGCCCCAGTCGGCCCGCTGCGACTGCTTGGAGAGAGCGACACCAAAATTCGATTCGACGAGGTGAGCGAGTCCGAACTGGCGTTCACCGCAGAGCCGGGCGGCGACCTGGGTATCGAACATGCGGACGGGAATGTGACCGTACGTCCGCCGCATGAGTGACATGTCAAGGTCGGCACCGTGCAGCCAGATTTCCGAGGAATCGAGGTAGCTCAGGAGCGGACTGAGATCGGCAATGCCAAGAGGATCGATGAGCACCTTGCGGTCGCCCACGCCCATCTGGATGAGGCACAGTTTCTCCCGGTAGGAATGGAGGGAATCCGCTTCGGTATCGATGGCCACGCGGACCCCGTCGCCATTCGGGATGGCGTTGAGGAAGCTGTGCAGGGCTTCGGGCGTACAGATGAAATGATCGGAGGCAGCGGAATCAGGCACTGATGAACTCAGGGAAAAGGTGAATGGGGAATCGGTTACTGCCGGAGTCCGGTGAGGAGCATCTCGGCATTGGTGGCGGTAGCCTTGATGCTGCGGATGAGCGTTTCAAGGGCCTCGCCGGCTGGCATCTGCGCCATCTGGCGCCGGATGGCACTTATGCGGCGGAATTCGTCCGGGTGGTAGAGCAGGTCGTCCTTCCGGGTACCGGATTTCTGCACGTGGATGGCCGGGTAGATCCTCCGTTCAACGAGTTCGCGGTCGAGTTGGATCTCAAGATTGCCGGTGCCTTTGAATTCTTCGAAGATGACTTCGTCCATGCGGCTGTCCGTCTCGATGAGGGCGGTCGCAAGGATCGTGAGGCTGCCGCCCTCCTCGACCTTGCGGGCTGATCCGAAGAACTTGCGGACCTTCTGGAGGGCATTGTGGTCGACGCCGCCGGATCCCGATGGCCCCTTGCCTCCCTGCGTGGAATTGTAGCCCCGGGCGAGACGGGTCAGGCTATCGAGCAGAATGACGACGTCGCGTCCCTTTTCGACCAGCCGTTTGCCGCGTTCGAGGACGAGTTCGGATACCTGGATGTGCCGGGAAGCCGCTTCATCGAAGGTCGAGCTAAAAACCTGGCAGTCGACCGTTTCGCGGAAATCGGTGACTTCCTCCGGCCGTTCATTGATGAGGAGAACGATGAGTTCGATTTCCGGATGGTTCCGGCGGATCGAGGCGGCGATTTCCTTGAGGAGGACAGTCTTGCCGCCGCGGGGCGGGGCGCAGATGAGACCGCGCTGACCCTTTCCGAGAGGGGACACTATATCCACGACGCGTGGACCCACGGAGCGGGTCGATGGATTCTCCAGAATGATGCGCTCCGATGGAAAAAGGGCCGTCAGCTTGTCGAAGTGCAGAGGCGGCTGCCAATCGGTCGCAGGGACGCCTTCGATGGCGACAATCTGGTCGCTGCAGAGGCTCTTTTCTCGGGGGTCGCGCGGGGCACGGGCCGTTACTGTGATCTCGAGACCCGGACGGAGGTTGAAGCGCCGCACCACGGGGATGGCAATGAAGACATCATCCTGGAAGGGAGCGAAATTGAAGAGGGGGTCACGGAGCAGCCCGAATCCGTCGCGCGTGATGTCGAGGATACCGGTGGCATTGATGATGGATCCCTTGCGGCTGTAATGGCAGAGGATCTCGAATACCAGCTGGTGACGTGAGCGGACGCCGCCGATGCGCAGTCCGAGTTTCGTGCCGAGATCGTAGAGGGCCTGCACCGGCATGCGGAGGAACTCGTTGAGAGAAACCGTTTCCGGAATCGGAGGGGACTGATCCTCGGCCTGTGCGCTCCGGGGATGGCCAGGCGCGGTGTCCTCAGGCTGTGCGGGCAGTTCGGTCACTGCCGAAGGGTTTTCTTCAACCATACGATAAAGAGTTGGGTTTGGCGGACGAGGGCATCAGGCACGCCGCCATTCCAGATGACCACGTTGGCGCGTCTGACTTTCTCCGCAATGGGAAGCTGAGCGGAAAGCATGCGGTCGGCTTCGTCCGGCGGCAGGGAATTCCTGGCGATGAGGCGGTTCTTCTGGGTCTGGGGACCACAGGCGACGACAAGTTCAAGGTCACGGGGAAGGGGGAAATTCGATTCGTAGAGCAGTGGGACGTCCATGAGAAACCAGGGAGCGCCCGAGGACCGGGCCGATTCGAGCGAGGCAGAGCATGCCGAGCGAACCATGGGGTGAAGGACCGATTCAAGGTCCTGCCTGGCTTTGGGGTTCCGGAAAACGAGATCCCGCAGCCGCGGCTTCAGGAGATGACCGGATTCATCCAGAAGACCACCTCCCAAGACATCTTGGATCCTAGCCGCCACCTCACTGGTTGTCAAGAAGCGTGCGACCTCAGCATCGCTATCGAAGAAGGCGGTCCCCGGTTCGAACTGGAGAAAGTGCCGGGCGAAGGTGGACTTGCCGGTCGCAATGCCACCGGTGAGAGCAATCACTTTCATGTCTGTGGGGAGCGGAAGAAATAACCGGAAAACGGGATTCGGGGAAGGGGAATCCCGGCAAGAAAAAAGGGGCGGAGTTACCTCCGCCCCTTTCCAAGGGAATGCCGATCGGATCGGGAATTACTTCTGGATAATCGGGAGGAGATCCGTCGACGGTCCGGGCGGGATGTCGGATGGGATCACTTCCGGATCAGGTTCCGTCGAACCATGGAGATCCTGACCGGACGGGTCGATGAGACGGCCAGTCACGTAGATCATGAGGTTTTTCTTGTAGTGTTCCTCGGCCTTGGTCTTGAACAGGCGACCGATGAGCGGGATGCTCGAGAAGATGGGCACCTTGTCCTCGACCGACTGAACGTCTTCGCGCATGAGTCCACCGATCCCGACCGTCTGGCGGTCCCAGATGAGGACCTGCGTCGACAGTTTCCGGGTGGCGAACACCGGCTGGAGAATCTTGTTCTCGGTGAGCACCACCGGTTCCGACTGACCGAGGGCATTGATACCGGTGGTCTGAATCGGGCTACCGTAGTTGATGAAACCTTCGAACTCGATGATTTCCGGCGCGAGTTGGAGGTCGATGGTGTAGCCGTCGTCGCCGACGGTGGCCTCGACTTCCATGGTGACCCCGGTGTTGCGGAACTGGAAGCTGTTCGGGTTGGCTGGAGTGACCGGGAAGGAGCCGCCCTGCTGAGCGCCGCCTCCGAGTCCGCCGCCACCGCCGATGCCGATACCGCCACCGAAGTTCTGCGGGATCTGGGGAGGGTCATACTCCGTGGGGTACGGGAACTCTCGGATGATCTCGATCTTCGAGCGTTGTCCGCCGCGGACGATGACGCTCGGAGCCGTCATGAGGTCGACACCCTTCTTCTGAGAGAGGGCGCGCATGACCATCTGGAACTGCGGGTCGGTGAAGACACCGGCGAGCGCGAAGGTGGCCGGAGAGACCGACCCGGCTGCGGTGGCCGAACCGCCGCCGAGGAGAGCGTCGATGGCTCCGCGGGAGATGGCGTCCGATCCGAAGCGCAGACCGCGGGTGAGTGGGTTGCTTCCGACGGCTGAACCACCACCGGGATTCACGAAGCTGTAGTCACCGGAGTCGAGCGGGCTGGCATTGCCGCTGGTGCCGCCGCCTGCGAAGACGCCGTCGCCGCCGACATTGAAGGCACCGACGAGCCAGTCGAAGCCGAGTTCGTCCGTATTCCGCTGGCTGACTTCCACGAACTTGGTCGTGATGAAGACTTGCTTCACAGAACCCGAGACCACCATGCCATCGACGAGGGTTTCGACGAGGTCGAGTTGCTCGAAGGTATTGCGGACAATGAGGCGGCCCGTGGAAGGATCAAAGGAAGCCATGGTTCCCTCGGGGAACTGGACACCGAGAGAAGAAAGAACTTCCTTGGCGTTCGGCTTGCCCTTAAGCTTGGGACCGGAATCGGCTTCGGCTCCACCGCCGGCAAATGGATCGGCAGGACCAGCGGCATCCGCTTCACCACCGCCACCTGCGCCGCGGCTCAGGAAGTCCGGGGGAGCGCGGAACGTGCGGGTCGTCATGCTGCCGCCCGTACCTTCGGCAGCCGGCACGATCACGACAGCATTCGGCTGAATGTCGTAGCGCATGTTGGCGACCTCGGAGATGCTCTTGATGGCATCAAGGAGCTTGACGCTGCGCAGTTCGAGGGTCACCGGCTTGGCTCCCGTGGTGCTCTTCACGATGAAGTCGACGCCGCGCTGATTCGGGTCGGCACTGGTGGTGTCCGACTCGATGCTCTTGCGCTTCAGGTAGCTGATGACTTCGTCGATGGCCGCTTCATTGAACTGAATCCGGTCGATCGTGATGTTATTGAGCTTGAAGGTGATGGGGGCGGAATTGGCGTCATCGATGACATCGCCCTGCACCTTGGGAATGTTGGCTCCGCCGGGGACCGGAGTCACCCACATGGCGTCGACCTCGTTGAGCATCTTGATGCGTGTGTGGTCGCGGGCCGAGCGGTAGTAATTCGACTTCTCGCGTTCCGTGCGCTCGAGTTGGCGACGGGCCGCCGTATTGTACGGGTCGATCGCGAGGACGCGGTTAAACTGGTCTTCGGCCTGCTTATACTGGCCGAGTTCGTAGTATCCGAGGCCCATGCGGAGGAGGCGGCGCACTTCTTCCGTGTTCTGGTAGTGCTTTTCACTCATCGCCTGATTGAAGATGTCCGGATCGTCGAGATCCTTCATCAGCTTCTTGGCTTCCGCATTATTCGGGTCGACGTTTTCGGCGAGGACTTCGTTGAGGAGACCCTTGGCTTTTTCGACGCCACCGCGGTGACCGAGGTCACGGGCGTGGTTCACGGCAGCGCGGGAGAACTTGGCGATGACGCGGTTGCGGTCGACGGCATTCACGGAGCCGAGCGGAATCAACTGGAGGGCCGTGCGGTACTTGCCGACCGCTCCCTCGTAATCCTGGTCGAGCATCATCTGATCGCCCTCGGCTTCCGCGGAGAGCGCCTCAGCGACCCGCTGCTGGCGTTTAATGATTTCCAACTCAACGATGGACGAACCGCCGTAACTGCCTCCCGTGCCGGCAACGGAGACCGATGGGCACGCGGTGGCGCAGGCTAGTCCGGCAATCATTGCCTGACGATGCAGATTCAGCACTGGCTTTCTCATGAGTTCAAACAGGTTATCAGGGTTGGGGAGTAAAATTCAATGAAAACTTGGGGTTATTGGGAAATTCCGGGGATATTTATGGCAGACGAGGAGGCGTGAAGGGAATCATTTAAGTTCAAGAGAAAATTGGGTTTTTTCGGTTTTTCCTGGCTCCATGTATTCGAGGTCGACTTGCTGGTCGGTGACCTTGAGGATGGTGTATTTGGCATCCGGCACGGAGGGGAAAGAGATTTCGGCGCCTTCGCCGCCTTCGGCAACTTCGTCCTTGCCGAGGGTGTTGGTGATTCTGGCACGGAGGGTGGGCAGATCGAGGACCTTGCCGAGGACGATTTCGAGAGGTTTCGCCTTCGGGTTCTTGATGTCGGTGAGGATGACGACCGGTTTGATGTCGGTGATGCCGCCGTCCTTGACTTCGCGTTTTTCGACCTTGGAGATCTGGTAGACAGCCTCGCCGCCTTTTTCGATGGCGAAGTTGTCGCCTACCTTGGTGAAGGCGGTGAACTTCTTGGCTGCGGGGGCTGTGCGCTGGATCTGGAGGTCGGAGTCGCTGATGTAGGAGACGAACTTCAGGCTGAGTTCATCCTTGAGGATTTCCTTGAAGACCAGTTTGGTATGGGCGGCTGGGAGGCTGCGGGCGTCTTTGGGATTGCTTTTGCCGACGAATTCCTCGGCATTGCTGAATCCATCTCCGTCGGTGTCGATTTCCGCGATGTCCTGGCGGGTGATGTCGAGGCCGTAGCGGTAGAGCCACTCGTTATCGATGGGAGGGCGAACCTGTTTGGCGTCGGTGGCGAGGATCGGGATGACGTTGCCGTCGACAGTCTTGAGGACCGGAGCGGAGACGAACAGGCTGATGGGTTTTCCCTTGACCACCGGGGGCTTGAATTCGGCCGTCTCGGCGAGGCGGGCGAGGGCGGCATCGACACGGGTGGACGAGGTATCTTCGCCGAAGTTGGCGCTCTGGCGGACTTCGTCTTCGGCCGGGAACTGCTGGGCGAAGCCGAGGACTTTGGAGATGAGGAGTCCCCCGGTGAGTACCGCGAGGGCACCGAAGAGACCGAGGAGAAGGCGGTCGTATTTAGCTTTGAGCCATTCCATGGGAATCGTGCGTGAAGAGATCGGTTACTTGGCAGGAGTTGCCGCAGGGGTGGCCTCGGCGGATGGGTCGAGGAAGCGGATCAGGTCGACGTCGAGATAGAGGGTCACTGATTCGTTTCCGAGGATGTATTTGGCGTCCCGTTTGACGGTGGTCTTCGTTTCCGGGTCTTCTTTTTCCTCCATGATGACCGTGACGGCTTTGTCCGGGCCGTCCTTCATGGCGTTTTCGACCTTGAGGGTCCGGATGGTGAAGAAATGGACACCGGCTTCGCCGGGTTTCACGTTGGCGAGAGTCGACAGGAACTGGGTGATGGCGATGTTCGATCCCGTCACGGTGAGTTGCATGGGCTGGCGCTCGAGAACCTTGGATTCCTCGACGGCGGGGCCGGCAGGCGCTTTGGTGGCGGCAGCGCGGGAGGCGGGAGTTCCGGGGGCTGGCTTGGCGGCTGGTTTTGGCTGGACGCCGGGCTTGCCGGGGGCTGCCGCGGGGGTTGCGTCGGCCTTGGCGGATTCGACTTCGAGCGGGATGCGCTTGAATGATTCGAGGGAGGTGACTCCCGAAGCCATGGCCGTGTTGAGCAGGTAGGTTACGGCGTCGAGCTGGGCGGCCAGTTTCGGAGCGGCTTCGGTGGAGGCGAAGGAATCGCTGTACTTGTCGAAGCCGATGTCGAATTTTTCGCCGAGGGTGACCTTGCGTTCCTTGGCGGCTTCGGTGATGGCGGCGGTGGCGGCGACCAATTTCTTCTGGAAGCTTTCGCCGGTTTCCGCGGCATTGATGGGGGACTGGTAGGACGAGACTCCATCGACGAGGGTTTTCACCTTGGCGGCGAGGGCGTCGACCAGTTGCTTTTTCTTCGCCTCGTTCTGTTCATTGGGGAAGATCGATCCCCGCTGCATGGATTCGAGGGTGGCGCGTTTGGCTTCGTAGCTTGCCTTGGCTTCCGTGGCGGCAGAGCTGGCGGACCATGCGAGGTAGCCGAGGCCGAGAGTACCGATTCCCAGCGCGGCGAAATATCCGGGCAGGAATGAATTGAGTTTTCCTTTGCTCATGATGGGCGGGATCCGTGGGACGGTTTACTTCTTGGTGGAGGGGACGATCTGCACCTTGCGTTTGAGGGGCAGTTTCATGTGGAAGGCGTAGCCATCCTTGGCGTCCAGAGCACCGACCTCGTGCTTCACGTAGTCCTGAAGGAACGAGGTCTCGTCCTTGGCATTGAATTCAAAGTACTTGGCCATGGGGCTGGCGGGGTCCTGAGTGCCATCTTCCTTATAGCCCGCGACTTCCTTGATGAATTTGAGGGCGAGTTCGCCGGCGTTTTCGCCGCTGCGGCTGACACCGATGAGGTGGAGGGCATCGACTGGCTTGCGCTCGTCCTTGGTGGCTCCGGGGGCCGACGTGGTGCGCCCGAGATCGAACGGGTTACCGGGGTCGTCGCCTTCGCTGAGCTGCGGGAGCATTTCTTTTCCGTCAGCGTCGAGCGGGCTTAGCTGCACGATCCACATCTGGTCGTCCTTGATCAGATTGTTGAGGTCGTTGAGCATGGAGACCCAGTATTTCTGGTCGACAATGGTGTCGGCGATGTAGTCCACGCGTGCCTTTTCGGTGGCTTCGCGTGCGGTGGCAGCCTTGATGCCCTTGTCGAAGCGGTCGAGATCGGAGATCTTCGATTCCAGTTCGCCCTGCTTGCGCTGGAAGCTTCCGGCGGCCGAACTATTGTAGGCCCAGGTGCCGATGAGGGTCGAGAACAGGGCGGCGGCGGCACCGTAGAGGTACGGCTTGCGGGAACCGACGTCGCGCGAAGCCTGGACGGCTTTGGGCGAGAGGTCGAGTTCCATGGGGCAGGCCATTTCCCGGAGGGCGAGACCGACGAGTTCGCCGAGCGTGTGGGCTTCTGCGGAGACCTGTTCGACGTCGACTTTCGGCCCGACGCTGACGTTGCGCAGGGCATTGAAGTAATGGACGGGGATGCGGAGCTTTTCCTCGAAGACTTCCTTGACGAAGGGGAGGGAAGCCGCGGCTCCGGCGAGGTAGACCTCGGTGGGAGCGGCACCACCCTGCTGCTGCCGGTAGGCGTTGGTACGGCGGGCGATTTCCCCGTGAATCCGGGCAAGGGCATTGCGGATGACCTTGGACATTGCGTCGATTTCCGGGTCTTCGTGATCGGCGTAGTTGCCGCCGAGGTTGACGAAGCCTTCCGAGACCTTGCGGGTTTCGGCGGTTTCGAAGTCCATGGACATTTCCTTGGCGATGCTCTGGGTGACGGAGGCACCGCCGGTCTGGAAGGAGGAAATGTAGGCCCGGGATCCTTCGATGAAGATGAGGTTGGTTGTGCGGGCTCCGAGGTCGACAAGGAGAACGCATTCCGTGACGTCCGGGTAATTGTAGCGGAACGCGTTGTAGAGGGCGACGGGGGCGGCGTCGACGATGGCTGTCTTGAGGCCGCCGCCTTCGACGGCTCCGTTGAGGTCGTTGAGGTGTTCCGAGCGGACGGCGACGATGCCGACTTCGAGTTCACCGCCGCTCTTTCCCATCAGTTGGTAATCCCAGACCGTTTCCGAGAGAGGGAAGGGGACGGCCTGCTGGGCTTCGAAGCCGACGATTTTGTCGACCTGGTCTTCGCCGAGCGGGGGCAGTTTGACGAACTTGGCGATCAGGAACTGGCCGGGGACGGCATAGTTCACGGGCTGATTGGCTGCCTTGAGTGCTCCCGAGAGTGCACGGACCGCATCCGTGAGGGCGGGGCGGCGCGTACCGTCGGCAGTGGGATCACCGGGCATTTCCGAGAAGGCATAATCCTTCAGCAGCAAGGCACCTTTGGAACCAAGGCCGAAGCGTGCCATGCCAGCGCGCTGCGAACCCAGATTAAGAGTCAGAACAGATTTTTTTTCCGCCATCGTGGGTGGTGTTTAGAGCGGCGATTGAGATTTCCGTCAAATAGAAAAGCGATTCGTTCCTGAAGAATCAGCGGGGCTTGACTTCCAGGTGAAAGTCGCCCCAGAGGGGAGCGAAGGGAGTTTCCGGTTTGCTGAGGAGAGCGGCTTCCTGAGGGGGGAGGGAGGGATTGGTCCACCATTCCTTGTTGGCCTCGCTGGTTTTGCGTCCGACGAGGTTGCCATCGATGTAGACCTGAACGCCCCATGCCTTGACCATGGTGGGGTTGGCCGGGCCGGAGGCAGTGGAGTCGGTGACCTTCTGGAGTTGGGGTGGGGAGATGTAGGCGACCGAGTGGATCTTTTCCTTGATGGGGACGTTGGTGTGGATGATCTTGGCGGTCAGGACGCGGCTTTTTTCCTTGGTGGCACCGGCGAGGTAGGCGAAGTATTCGAAGGTGACTTCGTCGTAGGCCTTGCGGGTTTTGTCCTTTTCGGTCTTCGAGAGTTCGGCGGTCGCTTCGACTTCGATTTCGATCCAGTCCTTCGGGGTCCAGCGTTTATCCTTGACGTTGATGGCCTGAATCTGCGGGGTTTTCTGGATGTTTATGTCGACCTTGGCGATATCGACGAGTTTTTCCTTGGCGGCGGCCGCGGCGGGGGCGGCACCGGCTGCTCCCGCCCCTTCTTGAGCGGAGGCGAGGATGGGAGCGGCGGCGAGAGCGAGGATGGTTGGGATGAAGGAGGAGCGCTTCATGGTGGAAACGGTTGGGTTGATCGTGCAGGAGCGGGTGAGTACAGCTGGCAGGTAATTTTTGGGGGGGGCGACGGCTGGGGTTCGGGGCGTGAGCGTGATGGAATTAATCGAAGGGACGGCGGAAATTGGGAGAAAGTCTGGGTCGGCGTCAAGGATTTCCCTGCGAAACACCAGGGGAAAATACGATGGCCTCTCCGGAATCGGAATTTCGCCTGAAGCGTAGTGTGCGGCGCAGGTGACGGCAACTCTAAAACCGATTTTTTTCCGCAGAAAAAATCCTTGCGGTGACGCTTGGAGGGATTGGCGTCCTGAGACGCGTAGTGAAGAGGGGCTGGCGGGGTGGCGCGGCGGCATGAGGATCGGGGCATGAAGCTGATTTCCCTGCTGACGCTGCTGATGGTGATGACAGTACGGGGGGCGGATCGTCCCCATGTGCTTTGGATTACGAGCGAGGACAATGGGCCGCAGCTGGGTTGCTACGGGGACCGTGACGCGGACACGCCGAATCTGGACCGGCTGGCGTCGCGCGGGGTGCGGTTCCGGCGGGTGTGGTCGGTGGCACCGGTGTGTGCGCCGGCTCGGACGGCCTTGATTTCCGGGGTGTACCCACATTCCAGCGGGGGGCTGCACATGCGGAGTCAGGTTCCGCTTCCGGATGGCTGGCGGCTGTATCCTCAGTTTCTGCGGGAGGCTGGGGTCTACTGCACCAACAACGCGAAGGAGGATTACAACGTGGCGGTCCGCGGGAAGGTGTGGGATGAATCTTCGAAACGGGCGCACTGGCGGCACCGCGCGGCCGGGCAGGCGTTTTTTGCGGTCTTCAATATCGAGCTGACGCATGAGAGTCAGGTGCGGAAGCGGCCTCACCGGGCGGTGCATGATCCTGCGGCGGTGCGTTTGCCGTCGTACTGGCCGGATCTTCCCGAGGTGCGGCAGGACTGGGCGCAGTATCATGACCGGATGACGGAAATGGATGCGAGGGTGGGGGAGCTGCTTCGTGAGGTGGAGGAGGCCGGGCTGGCGGGGGAGACGATTGTGATTTACTGCGGGGATCACGGGCCTGGGTTGCCGCGGTGCAAGCGGACGCCGATGGATTCGGGCCTGCGGGTGCCGCTGCTGATGCATTTTCCGGAGAAGTGGCGGCATCTGGCTCCGGAGGGGTATGCGGAGGGTCGTGAATTGGCGCAGCTGGTTGATTTCACTGATTTTGCGCCCACCTTTCTGAGTCTTTATGGTTTGGAGATTCCCGGCTGGATGCAGGGCCGGGCATTTGCGGGGCAGCGCCGGGCCGAGCCGCGGAGTTATGTGTTCGGGATGAGGGATCGGATGGATGAACGGTACGATCCGGTGAGGTCGGTGAGCGATGGCCGCTGGGTCTATGTACGCAATTTCTTCACGCATCGGCCGGCTGGTCAGCGGGTTGCGTATCAGTTCGAGACGCCCATGACGCGGGCGTGGCATCGGTTGGCGGGGGAGCAGCCCTTGCCTGAGGCGCAGGCGGCGTTCTGGAAACCGCATCCGGCCGAGGAACTCTATAATCTGGAGAACGATCCCGATGAGGTGAAGAATCTCGCGGGCGATCCTCGCAGCGGGGAGGTTCTGGCGCGGATGAGGTCTGCCCTCCGGGCACAGCAGGAACTGGTGGGTGACGTCTCTCTGCTGCCCGAGGCCGAGATGCTGCGGCTGAGTGCGGGGGGATCGCCGTATGCGATGGCACGCGCTGGCGGCAGTTTCCGCTTTGCAGAGGTGGTGCGGGCAGCCTTCGCGGCGAGTGGCCCCGGCCTTTCCGCTGAAGAGATTGGGAAACTGCTGCGCCATTCCGAGGCCGGGGTGCGCTGGTGGGGGGCGATGGGGTGCCGGATGCGGCCGGATCTTGCGGAGGCCGAGCGGGGTCGGCTCGGGGAGATGCTGACTGATGAAAATCCAAGTGTCCGGGTGGCGGCGGCCGAGGCCCTGCGGGGCACGGATGCGGCCGTGGCGGTTCTGCTGAAATCGGCCGATCTGCTGCAGTCTGATTACTACGATGCCCTGCGGGCGCTTAATTCGCTGGAGGATCTGGGGGAAGAGCGGGTGGGGCATCTCCGGGGCGAGCTGATGAAGCTGCCGGTGAGGTCGGGCCGACCCCTTCCGCGGGGGGGCGATTACATGGAGCGGATGCTGAAGCATCTCGGGGTGCGTCCATGAGGGTTGGCGGGCTTGAGGCAAAACGCCACTTGCGGGGCGGGGAAACGGTGGTAGTTCCGTATTCTTCCGGGTGATTTCGCGGCTTGCTGGCCGGCGATCGTTTCCGTCTGATTTTTCCATTCTCATTTCCATCCGCCACGATGGCTTCGCCGAAGATTGTGTCTTTTCCGTCAGGGTTGCCGGGAGCGCAGCCCGGGGCGGGCCGGGTTGCCAACCGACAAGACTTTACTGCCATGAAGACCGACCTCATTGAAAAAGCCGCGCGCATCATTCCGAATCCTCCTGTGCTTGTGAATCTGGTATCGCGCCGCGTCCGGCAGTTGAATCAGGGCCGGGCACCGCTCATCAATCCTGCGGCCTATGGAATGCGGCTGGGCCAGGGCGACATTGCCCTGCTGGAAATCATTGAAGGAAAGATTTCCGCGGAATTTGCCGACGCGCCTGTGGAGCCATCCTGAGTGGTCGGGTGCGGAGCTGACGGGTGGTTTGCCGGACGGTTCCGGCGGGCGAGTCAGCAGAATCGAGAAAATCCATGGCTGCCGCGAGCGGGGACATTGCCGTCAACCGGAAGGCGCTGCACGAGTACCACATCCTTGAGAAGCTCGAGGCCGGCGTGGAACTCAAGGGCACCGAGGTGAAGTCGGTCCGGGAAGGACGCATCAATCTGCGGGATGCCTTTGCGCGGGTGGACGGGGGGCAGTGTCTGCTGTATGGCTGTGACATTCAGCCGTATGAAAAGGCGAGCTGGGAGCAGCATGATCCGCGGCGGGTGCGCCGCCTGCTGCTGCACCGCAAGGAGATCATGCGGCTTTATGGCATCTGCCAGGTGAAGGGTCATGCCCTTGTGGCGCTCCGGGCGTACTGGAAGGGACCGCGGGTGAAGATCGAGCTGGCGGTGGCGCGCGGGAAGGATGCGGGGGACAAGCGGGAAGCGCTCAAGGGGAAGGAAGCGAAGCGGGAGATGGAGCGTGAGGCGGCGCGGTTCAACCGGCGGAAGTGAGGGAGGTGGGGGGAGCAAATTGGGGTTTGAAATCGTGGGCGGGAGCGGCCAGGGGGAAGGATGGTGGTATCCCGGAGAGAAATGATTGCGTCCCTGCTGGCGGTGGTGCCCTCGGTTCTGCTGCCGGTCCCGGGACGGGCGCGGGAACCGCTCACTGCAGCGGAGGGCGAACGGCTGGGGAAGCTGATTCCGCGTACATATGCCAAGCTGCAGCGCCGGGAGCCGCTCTATGTGGCGGTTTTCGGGGACGACGTGAGTACGTTTTATCAACCGTCGCCGTTGGAGGGTTCTTACGATGCGGCCCTTGCGTGGCATGGTCGGTTTCTGGACCGGCTGGGTGGGGATTTTCATTATCACGGCGGGGTCACGGATCTGGATCCGGTGTCGGCCGTGAAGCGGGCGGATGCCGACATCGTGCGGCAGTGGCAGGAATACCGGGCCCTTGTGGTGGCCCGGGAGAAGTCGGGCAAAGGCCCTGAGCCGGCGCTGCCGGGGGCGATCGGGGCGCAGAAGGAGGCCCCGCAGGCGGTGTTTTCGGTCAACGATCTGCTGCGGCGGGGATTGCCGCCCTCGCGCCGACCTGTCAGTGCGTCGGCGATTTTCGTGCGCAATTATTCACGGGACGGGGCGGTGGCGGTGCAGGCGATGGAGCCCCTCACGAGCGAGGTTTTTCTGAGTGAGGCTGGCGCGGAGACGGATCTGGTGCTGCTGAGTTGTGGTGGGCGGGATGCGCTGGCTGGTGCTTCGCTGGCATCGTTCCGGGAGGCGATGGAACGGGCCGTGGCGTATTGCCGGGAGAAGGGGGCGGATGTGGTGCTGGCGGCGGTGCCGCCGTCTCTTGAGGGTGGAGATCCGCGGGTGAACCTTGGGAGGGCGAGACCCTATGCGGCGGTGCTGCGGGAGATTGCCGAAAAGGCTGGTATTTTCTTCGCTGATCTGGGCAATGCGCTCGTGCGGAGGCCGTCGGATCTGATCAATCTGAATGCGCGCGATGCGTTTGCGGCGGCCCTTGAGGCGCTGCGGCCGCATTTCGACCACCCGGGGATTGAGCCTGCCGGCGTGTCATGGCATCCGGATGGGGGTGCGCACCGCCGGATGGGGGATGCGGTGGCCGACTGGCTGGTGCGGGGGGAACCCGTTCCACAGCTGGGGGTTTCGGCATTTCTGGACCTGAACGCGGGTCCGGTGGGCGAGGCGGTGCTGACGCTGCGGTTGTTCAATGCGGGCAAGGTTCCGGTCTCGGCGGTGGTAAGTCCGCTGGTGATGACCGGGTATCGGATGAAGGAGGGGACTGCCGATGCTGCGGTGGTGGTCGGACCGGGAAAGGCGAAGCGGCTGGCGGTGCCCGTGGTGCGGGTGGATGGCGAGCGGCCGCCAGGGGACGAGGCCCGCGTGCGGGGATCTGTGCTGCTGAGCGACGATGGGTTTCTGCAGATTGCGGATTTTGCCGCTCCGGTGCAGCCGGTTTCGGTGCTGTGGCCCGAGGAACGTGAGGATGGGGTAGAAGGGGATTGTCTGGTCAAGGCGCAGGTGGTCAATACGGGGGCAGTGACCATCGATGCGGTGGCGAAGGTTTTCTGGCGTGGACAGGAAACGGTGGTGGCGGTGAAGGCCGAGCCCGGGGCGACGGTGCCGCTGCCGCTGCGCCTTGCTCTTCCGGATCCGGGTGAATCCTTCCGTTTCCGTGAGAATGTCAGGATTGAGATCCCGGCGGGGGACCGCCTGCTCGGCTGGGAGCGGACCATTGAGGGCGTCCGTCACGCCGGGCTCAACCAGCGGTTGCCGCTCGCTCCGCTGGGACCGGAATCGGCAAAAGCCGCTGGCGAGGGAGCCGCCGGGTTCGGCTCTGTGAGTGTCCAGGCCGATCTCGAAGGCATTTATTTCATTGTGGAAGTGCCCCCGGAGATTGTGTCCGACGAGGTCGAGGGCAAGCCATGGGGGGCGCTGGAGATTCAGATTGATGGCCGGGGCGAGGCGGCCAACGGGACCTTTGGCTGCATCGGGAAGATTGCCATGGACATTCCCCGGGCGGACGGGCCCGTGAAGGTGAAGTCGGTTCCGCCCGCCGTTTTCGGGGAAGGATATGCGTATCAGTACCATCCGGACAGCTTCCGGGCGAAGGCCGAAACGAGGCCGGATGGAGCGCGGCGGATCGAATTCACCATGAAGCGGGGGAATCTGGTGCATCATGAATGGTCGCTCGACGGTGCTGGGCAGAGCGATTTCGGGATCAATGTGCGCCTGTTTCTCTGCGATGTGCGCGGGGGCGGACCGTCCGTGCTGCGGGCTGGCGTGCTCGCAGAGAGCGGGTTTCCCGTTTATGATGGCCGGGGGCTGACTCTGTTCGAACTGCGGGCGAATCCGGCGAAGCGGTGGTCGGTCCGCATCTTCTGAAGCCCCGGGCACCGTCATGAGGGCCATTGTTTCCATCGCTGAGCAGGGCCTGCGGCTCCTCGACCGCCGTGGCAGGATGGTGGCGTGGTATCCGGTCTCGACTTCGTTCCGCGGGCCTGGTTTCGAGCCGGGGAGCAACTGCACGCCGACCGGGCGGTTCCGGGTCTGGCGGAAGTTCGGTCACGGCGTGCCTGCGGGAACGGTTTTCCGGAGCCGGAAGGTAGTGGGGCGGTGGCGGGGCGAGGCTGTGGAAGACGATCTGATTCTTTCGCGGATTCTGTGGCTGGACGGTGCGGAGGCGGCGAATGCCAACACGAAGGAACGGTACATCTACATTCATGGCACGAATCAGGAAGAAAGGATCGGGACCCCGGCGAGCCATGGCTGCGTGCGCATGACCAATGCTGACGTGATTGATCTCTTCCGGCGACTCCGGGTGGGGTCGGAGGTCGTTATTAATGCGGATGCCCGGGGCATGAAGCTGCCGGAATTACCGAATCTCCTGTGATCCAGCTGCGCAGCATATCCCGGCATTATGAATCCGAAGGCCGGCCGGTGGCCGCCCTCGATGCGGTGAGTGTGGACATCGGCGAGGGAACCTTCACGGCGGTGACGGGGCCGAGCGGCTGCGGAAAGAGCACTCTGCTGCACTTGCTGGCGGCGCTTGACCGACCCGATACCGGGGAAATTGAAGTGGCGGGCGTCCGTCTTGATCTGGCCGGCGAAGCCGAACGGACGAGATACCGCCGGGAGACCGTCGGCATCGTTTTCCAGTTTTTCCATCTGCTTCCCGGCATGACTCTTGAGGAAAATGTCAGTCTGCCCCTCCTGCTGGCGGGGCGTGGTGCTGGGGAAGCCCGTACCCGGGCCCATGAACTGCTGGCACTGGCGGGACTCGACGGGAAAACGGGGCGGCTGCCGCACGAAGTGAGCGGAGGCGAGATGCAGCGGACGGCGGTGGCGCGCGCCCTCGTGCATCGCCCGAGGCTGCTGCTGGCGGATGAACCGACCGGAAATCTCGACTCAGCCGGGGCCGCCAGGGTCATGGATCTTCTGCACCGGATTCACGCGGATGGTCATGCCACCATTGTCATGGTGACACACAGCGAAACCATCGCCGCATCGCTGCCGGCAAGGCTGCGGATGGCAGACGGGCGCATCGTCGGCTGAGGCAATCGGCACGCTCCGGCGCTTCCCCGATTGACGGCAGGGCGGGGCGGCGTTTACGGCCCTTCCACTCATCAATTCCCATCAATATCACATGATCAAGATCGGCATCAACGGTTTCGGGCGGATTGGACGCCTCGTGTTTCGCGCCATCTGCGACCAGGGTCTCCTTGGCAAGCAGATTCAGGTAGTTGCGGTGAACGACCTCGTTCCTGCAGACAATCTCGCTTACCTTGTCAAGTACGACTCCGTGCAGGGTCGGGCCAAGGAAGAAGTCTATTCGAAGAAGAGCAGCCCGGACGTGGCCGAGGACGACATTCTGGTCGTGGATGGTCAGGAAATCCGCTGTCTCGCAGTCAAGGAAGGTCCGACAGCCCTTCCGTGGAAGGAACTGGGCGTCGACATCGTCATTGAGTCCACCGGGCTCTTCACCGAAGCTGACAAGGCCCGCGGACACCTCACCGCAGGGGCCCGCAAGGTCATCATCTCCGCTCCCGGCAAGAATGAGGACATCACTGTGGTCATGGGTGTGAACCATGAGAAATACGACCCGGCGTCGCACCACATCATTTCGAATGCTTCCTGCACGACGAACTGTCTGGCTCCGGTGGTCCACGTCCTTCTCAAGGAAGGTTTCGGCATCGAGGAAGGACTGATGACCACGGTCCACAGCTACACGGCGACCCAGAAGACGGTGGATGGCCCCTCGAAGAAGGACTGGAAGGGTGGACGTTCCGCTGCCATCAACATCATTCCGAGCGGCACCGGTGCCGCGAAAGCCGTCGGTCTGGCGATTCCCGAAGTGAAAGGCAAGCTCACGGGCATGGCCTTCCGGGTGCCGACCCCGACGGTCTCCGTGGTCGACCTCACCGTGAAAACCACGAAGGAGACGAGCTACGCGGAAATCAGCGCCGCCATGAAAAAGGCCAGCGAGACCTACCTCAAAGGCATCTTGGCTTGGACTTCCGACGAAGTGGTCAGCACCGACTTCATCCATGATCAGCACAGCTCAATCTTCGATGCCGGCAGCGGCATTGAACTGAACAGCCGTTTCTTCAAACTGGTGAGCTGGTACGACAACGAGTGGGGCTACTCGAACCGGGTGGTGGATCTCGTGAAGTACATTGCATCCAAGGGGCTCTGACTCTGCGGGTTGTTCATTCTGAACTCATGAAGAGGGTGCCGGCAAGGCACCCTCTTCTTTTTGGACGGGGTACGAAAAAAAATGATTTTTCTGTGCCGCAAATGAGTGAAATGGTGTATTGTCCGTCATGATCTTACCATCTGCTTTCGCGAAAATGCTTGATGAGTTCATGGATGCGTCCGGACTCAATGGAAACGCACTGGCCGAGGCCATCGGTGTCAAGCCCACCAGTATTTCCGGTTGGCGTCACGGTCGGGATTTCCCTGATGGCGACAGCATGCGGCGGATCATCGAAACGCTGCGGGGCCGGATTTCGGATGATGACGCCCGGATTCTCCTGCGGGCGTGGATGGAACTGCGCCTTGGGGATGTTGCCAAGCTGTCGTGGGAAGATGGGCAGCCTTCCAAGGGGAAGGGAACCGATGGCCGTGCCGCGCTTGACCAGATGCTCTGGCGCTGGACTCACGCTGAGCGCGAGGACATTCACCGCCTGCTGCAGCAGGCCGAACTGAAAGGGGTGGTGCGCGAGGCACTGGTGGCCCTTGCCCGCTGCATCTAGAGTTACCGGGGGGAATTGCGCCCGGAGTTCCGGGGCAACTGACCGGGAAAGGACTGGCTGGTGTTTCCCCGGCCCTCCTGGAAGGCAGCCTCGACGTTCTTCACGGGCTTGTTTTCCCCGGTCGGAGCTTGTGAAATTTTTCACAAATACCCTTGCCCGTGTCCGGCGCGGAGGCATCATTTCCCGCCCGACTTCCGAACAGAAAACCGCCTGAAAAATCCCGTGAGCACTGCTTCGAATCCATCCGCTTCTGCCGCCCCGCCCGTGGACATGGTCAACGTGCAGGTGAATGGAAAATGGATGCAGTTTCCCAAGGGTCTGCGGATGATCGAGGCCCTGCGGAGGGCATCGGTGGAGGTGCCGCACTATTGTTATCATCCGAAGCTGAGCAGTCCCGGGAACTGCCGGATGTGTCTGGTGGAGATGGGAATGCCGGTGCGTCCGGCTCCCGGTCAAACGGAGGTGGAGAAGGACGAGCATGGCTTTGCGAAGATTCAGTGGAGCCCGCGGGCGGTGATTGCCTGCGCGAACACGGTTTCCGAGGGGATCGGTATCCGCACGGAAGGAAAGCTCGTCGAGGAATGCCGCCGCGGAGTGATGGAGTTCCTGCTTATCAATCACCCGCTGGATTGCCCGATCTGTGATCAGGCCGGCGAGTGCCGCCTGCAGGAATTCAGCGTCGAGCATGGCCGGGGCGAAAGCCGTTTTGTCGAGGAAAAGGTCAAGAAGCCGAAGAATGTAAGCATTGGCCCGCGCATTATGCTGGACGACGAGCGCTGCATCATGTGCAGCCGCTGCATCCGGTTCACGGCGGAGATTGCGGACGAACCCGTGCTCGGATTCACGGAACGCGGCAGCTACACGGTGCTGACCACCCATCCGGGGAAGGAACTGGGCCACAACTACAGCCTCAACACGGTGGACATCTGTCCGGTGGGCGCGCTCACAAGCAAGGATTTCCGCTTCGCCATGCGCGTGTGGTTCCTCAAGGAAACCGAAAGCATCTGCACCGGATGCGCGCGCGGATGCAATACGGTCATTGGTTCCCGCAATGATGTCGTGCACCGCCAGACGCCCCGGCAGAATGACGAGGTGAACTCCACCTGGATGTGCGACGAGGGACGGCTTGATTTTCATTGGGTGAACAGCGAACGCCGCATGACCGAGCCGACCGTCCGCGAGAACGGACGTCACCGCACCGCGGGATGGCAGGAAGCAATTCAGACCGCCGCAGCGGAACTGCGCCGGGCCGAACCCGGGCAGATCGCCCTCGTGGCAAGCGGCCGCATGACGAACGAGGAACTGTATCTGGCCCGGAAGCTGGCTTTCGTCCTCGGGATCCTGCCAGCCCACATTGACATTGTCCCGCGGTCCGGTCCTGCGGATCAGTACCTCGTCGCCGCGGACCGCAATCCGAACACGAATGGTGCTTCCCTCATTCTCACGCCGACCCCGGGAGCGCAGCTCGCCGGAATCCGCGAGGGTGTCGCCTCCGGCCGCATCACGACCGTAATCTCCCTCCGCGAGAATCTTCTCGCGGGTGCAGCCTTCCCAGCCGACGACCTCGGCAAGGCAAGGTTTGTCCTCCAGACCCATGTCATGCTCAACTCGGGCGCGGAAGTGGCTCACGTAGCCCTTCCCGTGGCAGCCTACGCCGAAAAACGCGGAACCATGGTCAATGCCACCGGACGCCTCCAGCGGCTCAATGCCGCGGTCGCTTCCCCCGGCATGGCCCGGGATGACTGGGAGGTCCTGCGCGATCTCATCCTCGCCATTTCCGGGCAGAACGGAATGTATTCGGTCGAAGACGTCTTCCGGGCCATGGCTGCGGATGTGCCGCAATTCAGCGGTCTCACCCTGAATTCGATTGGGTCTCAGGGTGTTGCCGTCCTCGAGACCGGAGCCACGGTTCCCCTCCTCGAACGCGAGAAGGAACGCCGCGCCCGCGGCATCATCGTAGGCTGATCGACGAAACCTTTGGCGGCGTCGGTTTCCGGAGAAAACTCCCCGGAGAGCCACCGCGCCGCCCCTGCCGATTCCGTCGCCCTGAGAGAACTGGTCGCTACGGTGCTAACAAATGTGAATTTCTGGCATTTCCCGAATTTCCATAGGGCCAGCATGATTTTTCGGTCATGCGTAGCGAAAAACTTTTGACGCCGGGCGTCCGGGTCGGCTAGTTGTCATTTTGTCGGAAAACACGTGGTCTCATTCTGCGGAGACCCTGCCGCTTGCCCGACTTCCTCCTGACCTGCCTTTGCCCATCGAATTTTTCCCGAGAACACTATGAAACGTGCTGCCCTGAAACGCTGGATTCCGTTCCGTCTTGCTGCCCTTGTGGCTCCTCTGATCGCTGCCTGGCCTCAGATGGCGCGCAGTGCGGACATCTGGTGGGACAACGTGGGAGGAACGGCGAATGACTGGGGTGGGCTGGCCAACTGGTCGTCCGTAGCGGGTGGGGGCACGAATCCGACGGCCATTCCCGGGGCGGCGGACATTGCGATTTTCAACGCGACTTCTCTGACGACGGCGCAGACTGTGAACGTCAATGCGGATCGCACTCTGCTCGGACTGAGCTCGACTTCCGGTGCCGCGGTGACACTCCAGGCGGGCGGGACGAACCGCCTGCTGACACTTGGAGCGTCTGGAATCGTGAAGTCGGGTGCGGGAGCCATGACGATCGGGTCGGCGACGGCGAACCAGAATGTGAACGTGCGTCTCGCGGCCGATCAGACGTGGGCCAATAACAACAACACGGGCATTCTCAACATCATCAACGGGGTGCAGCCGAGCACAGCGGCTAACCGCAAGCTCACGCTGGGTGGCTCGAGCACCGCCGCCAATGTCGTCACGGGGATCATCGCCAATAATGGAGCGGGTGTCCTCAGCATCGACAAAGCCGGAGCAGGGCGCTGGACGCTGGCCGGGGCCAACACCTTCACGGGTGCCGTCAACATTCTGGCGGGAACCATGGTGGC
The DNA here is from genome assembly GCA_039795165.1 of Verrucomicrobiota bacterium. GTDB lineage: Bacteria > Verrucomicrobiota > Verrucomicrobiia > Verrucomicrobiales > V1-33 > V1-33. The sequence goes on from JBDKER010000009.1 coordinate 76,684, forward strand.
TCAGAACAACGCTGCCTTCGGAACCACCGCGGCTGGGACTACGGTGGCATCGGGTGCCGCTCTTGAACTCGGTGGAAGTGTCGCGGCGAATGGTCTCAATCTCGGCGGTGAAGTCATTACGGTGAGCGGCACGGGTGTGGGCGGCACGGGAGCGCTACTGAACACGAGTGCCAACGACCAGCAGAACGCGGTGCAGCAGGTGGTACTGGCTGGAGATGCCAGCTTCGGGGGAAGCCGACGCTGGGACATCCGCAGCGGTACGGCGCTCGGTGCCAGCCTCAACGGCAGTGGCTTCAGCGTCACGAAGGTGGGCACCAACTACCTGCCGCTCGTCAACGTCAATGTCGCCAACGTCAATCAGTTCCGTGTGCAGAGCGGAACCATGGCTGCGGAAGTCTCCACGCTGATCAATTCGTCTAATGTCACGGGCGGCGTGCTCGTGCAGCCAGTCGCCTCAGGAACCGCTGCCTGGCATCACTGGGGCAGCAACCTGAGCCACTCGGCTGATTACCGTCTCGACTCGACGGCAGCGGGATCGACCGCCCGGCTTGAAGTTCAGAATGGAGTCACCACCTTCACCGGAACGCTCACTGCGACTGGCAATGGCAACGTGATCGATGTCGACGGTGGCTGGCGCGGCATCATCAATGGCGTGCTCGCTGGCGATGGGGCCATCTCGAAGAACGATAACGGGGCCCTGCTCATCAATGGCAACGCGAACACGCATTCCGGAGCCTTCACGATTTCCGCCGGTTCGCTGGGCGGTGTGGGAACGCTTTCCTCTTCGACGGTAAACTGGAACAATGGTGCGAACATCAGCCCGGGGGACCTGACCCTTTCGGCAGGGACCCTGACGCTGTCCGGAAATGTCATTTCATCCGGGACAAACTCCGCCGTGTTCAATGTGGGTACCGCTTCCGATCGGCTCGTGACCGGAGCGCTCACGCAGAATGGAACGACGGCGGTGACGGTTGCTGCCGGGGCGGGGTTCGCCGCCGGCACGTATCCGCTCATCTCCTACAGCAGCCTCAGCGGCAGCACTGGCGCTGCCGGGTTCACGATCGGGCATCACTTGAATGGTTCCCTGCAGAATAACGCTGCGGCTGGCACCATCGACCTCGTGGTCAAGGGGACTGAGCAGATGATCTGGACGGGTGCCAGCAATGGCATTCTCGTGGCAGGTTCGCTCACGAATCCAGTGCTTCCCAATTTCTCCTGGCTGGGTTCCGGTGCGGAATTCGTCAATGGAGACAGCATTGTCTTCAATGATTCTGCGGTGGGGCCGACCAGCATTGTCCTTCCATCTTCCCTCACGCCGGGATCAATCACTTTCGACAATTCGGCGAAGAACTACACGATTGACGGCCCTGCCAGTTTTACAGGGACGGCTGGGTTGGTGAAGTCGGGTTCCGGTACGCTCACGTTCCTTGCGAACCAAAGCATCACGGGTCCCATTTCGGTTGAAGGAGGCACTCTGCAGTTGGGCAGCGACAGCCGGGCGGCGACGCTGCCGGGAGCCTCTGGCGTGCTGCCGACGATTAATCTGGCATCAGGAACCACCCTCGGGCTCTCCGCCGGGGGCACCGCTGAAGTCGGTCTCAGCAGCAATATCAGCGGCAGCGGACGGATCGTCCTCAATTCAACGCAGAACGATACGCTGCACAATTTCACGGCAGACCGTGGCAACATGGCGCTGCGCGGCGACAACAGTGGCTTCACGGGCGATATCATCATCACGGATGGCAACCGCCTGCGGGCGAATTCGACGAATGCCCTCGGGAATGCGGCATCGATCACCATCGAAAATGGCGGCGCTCTGCTCGCTGACCCTGCTGCGGGTGGCATGGTGTACTCCGGACCAGTTTCCGTTGGCGGGCTTGGCTGGCAGGAAACGGGTGGTCAACTCGGGGCTCTCCGTCTCAACTTCAACACGGTCCTGAGTGGTCCGGTGACCCTGACGGCCGACACGCGCATCAGTGCGGCGGTGGGAACCACGGCGAACACGAACGAGGGTACGATTTCCGGGGTCATTACCGGTCCGCATGCTCTCGAAGTAGGACTTCGCCAGATTGCCGCAAGTGCTAGCGGTACCATCACGCTGAGCAACCCGGCCAACACGTACACGGGCGACACGTCGATCACCCGGGCCACGGTCAGCGCCGCCACGATTGCCGACGCAGGGCAGGACAGCAGCCTCGGCAAGGGATCGACCATCAATCTCGAAGTGGGAACCCTCCTCGTGACGGGTGCGGGTCCCATGAGCACGAACCGGACGATCACCGTGAACCAGGGAGGTCAGGGTGGCGGCATCATCGGCACGAGCGATCCCTCGGCCACGCTCACGATCACGGGCAAGATCTTGAACGGGAATGCCAACTTCCCTGTTTCCAGCCTCGACTTCATCAACGGCAGCCCCACGGCCCTTGGTACCGGCGGCACAGTCGTTCTGAATACCGCGGATCCCATCGTGGCCTCCAGCACCACGGTGCACCGTCAGAATCTGACCCTGGCTGGGAACACCAGCTACACGGTGGGTTATCCAGTCCAGGGCTCGAGCCCGGCACCGTTCGGTTACCCTGGCGGTTTCAATCTCGGCAACAGCACCAGCGCGACTAATGCCGGACCGGTGACCCTCACGGTGCAGGACAATGCCGTCCTCACGACCTACGGGAACTTCGATGCGGGCAACCAGAATCCAGGCTTCGTTCCCGGTGGTACGGGCGTCACCATCCTGCAGACTGGTGGTACCATCAATGCTCTCCGCGGCGGTGGATCGTATTCCGCCGGAGGTGCCGACACCGCCAACCGCGCCATGCGCCTCGGTCACTGGCCGAACGGAGATACCACCTACGCGCTTTCGGGCGGAACCCTCAATGTGCCCAATGGCTACGTGGCACTCGGATGGGACGGCAATGGGACGATCAATCAGAGCGGCACATCCGTCGCCAATCTGCGTGGCCTTCGCATTGGCAACAACGCGACTTCCGTGGGCAAATACACGCTGGCCGGCGGCACGCTCAATGTCGGCGACCTCGGCATCCTGAAGAACGGGGCCGCGACCACGCATGAATTCAACATGGATGGCGGCACCCTGAAGGCGTCGTCTGATTTCGCGATCAGCAGCGGTCTTCCCATCTACGCCCGGGCTGGCGGTGCCATCATTGATACCAACGGATTCACGATCAACTCGGCCTCTGCGATCCTCGACGGCGGCGGTGGACTCGTGAAAAATGGTGCTGGACTGCTCGAACTCCCGGTAGGCAACACCCACACCGGAGCGACTGTGGTGAATGCTGGTTCACTCGGTGGTTCCGCGGCCACCTTCACGGCATCGAATGTCACGGTCAATTCGGGAGCCAGCGTGTCCGGTTCCGCTTCCTTCCTCGCGACCAATGGGATCGCGCTGACGGTGAATGCCCGCGGGGCCATCAGTCCTGGGTCATCCTCGGGAGCGGGAATCGGTACGATCACCGCAACGACACTCAGGCTCGCAGCGGGCTCTCAGCTGAATCTGACTCCGGGGGCTGCCGGGGCGGGTGATATCATATCGGTGACTGCAGAGGGTGGTCTGGTGACACCTTCCGTGAATCCTTCCGTGGGTAAAGCATCGCTCAATGTTCTTCCCGTGGGCGTGCTTGAGGCGGGAACGTACGATCTGGTGCTCTATAACACAGCCATCGGCGGAGGCGGATTTGCCGGCATCAATGCCAATCTTCCGCACCTGATTGACGGAGTGGTCTTTGATAATGGTGCTGGACGCATTCAACTGACCCACTCAGGCCAGGAGACGATGACGTGGACGGGAGCATCCGGTGGTTCGTGGGACACATCTTCCACCAATTTCTCGGGCACGGTGACAGGTCCAGACAGCTTCCTTCAGGGAGATGTTGTCGTTTTCGACAGCACCAAGTCGCCTGTGGAGACCGCGGTGACAGTTGCTGGTTCCGGGGTCACTCCGGCATCGGTGAGCATCAATGACGCGAGCGGATCGTTCACCTTCTCCGGTGGATCCATCAATGGCGGTGGCGGCATCACCAAGACGGGTGCCGGCAAGACCGTGATGGCCACGGACAATACCAACACGGGCACGACCACCATTTCCGCCGGCACGCTCCAGATTGGCAATGGCGGCACGAAGGGAAATCTCGGCAGTGGATCGGTCGTGAATGATGGAACCCTCGCGGTCAATAAGTCGTCGCAGACAGTGCTCACGGGAGCAATTTCCGGAACTGGGGTACTGCGCAACGATGGGACGGGCCGGACGATCCTTCCTCGTGACAACAGCTATGCGGGTGGCACGGTCATCAGCAAGGGAGCCATGGAGGGCCGGACGGCGGCCGCCTTTGGAACTGGCACCATCACGCTTGGTGACGCCTCCACTGGAGCGAATGACGTCGCACTGCTCTTCAATCCGTTCAATAACGACGCGGCCATCACCGTGGCGAATCCGATCGTGGTGGCTGCCGGTGGCACTGGACGGGTCACGATTGGATCGGGCGAAAATTCCAACGTGGGAGCCGGTCTGATCTTCTCGGCGGCGAGCACCTTGACACTGAACCGTGATGTTACCCTGACCGGTGACCTTGACCGGACGACTTGGGACGGTGTCATCAGTGGAACGGTCGATACCATCAACATTGCGCCCAGTCCGGCGCTTGATGCCACGCTGCGTCCCGGCCGGGTGAGCTGGAGCGGAGCGAATACCTTCACTCCTGCGACGGCTTCGTTCACGACGATCAATGTGCTCGACCGCGCAATCTTCCAACTGGGGCAGGCGGCGACGTCGACTGCCATTGACCAGGTGCCGGATACGGCAGCGGTGGTGGTGGCGGCTGGTGGCACGCTCCAGTTCGGGATTGCTAACGACAGTGAAACCATCGGCGATCTGTCCGGAGCGGGTACGGTTCGTAACATCACCAACACGGCGCTCAATCTGACGTTCGGCACTTCGCGGGACACGGAATTCTCGGGCGTTCTCAACGGAGGCAATGCCCTTTCATTCATCAAGCAGGGGAGCGGAACGTTCACGATGAGCGGCAACCTCGATAATCCCACAGGGAACATCGCGGTGAATGCCGGCACGGTTCTGCTGGCCAAGGAGAGCACCCCGTTCGTGCACGCGCTCGGTGGCGCTTCTACGGTCAACAGTGGCGGTACCCTCAAGCTCGGCGGATCCTGGACTTACACTCGTCCGGAGAGCGATGGCCGTACCGGGGTCAATTCCGCTCCTTCCAATGCCCCGGCGAACTATGTGGACCAGGTGTACAACGGGGCTGGGCTGACGATCAACGCAGGTGGTGTCCTGGATATGAACGGGCGTTCGGAAGCCGTCAACACGCTGGCCGGAGCGGGTACCGTGACGAACAGCGGCGGGGTTCCGTCCATGCTCTATATCGGTGCGAACAACGGTGACAGCACCTTCGCGGGTCTGCTTGAAGACGGAACCGGTGGTCTTGGCGTCGTTAAGATGGGTACTGGAGTGATGACGCTGTCGGGTGCGAGCACCTACAGTGGCGTCACGGAAATCCGGAGCGACAACGTGACCGTCACGGATCTTCAGGCTCTCGGGACTGCGTCGGCCGGCACGATCATCGGAACCAACCGCGACAATAGTGGCGGGACCGATATTCCGTCGCTCACGATCAATGTGACGACGGCCAGCACGCCGGAGGCTCCGAACATCTTTGCGGAGCCGCTCACGCTGCGCTCGGAAACGGCCGGGGACCAGCGCTCGCAGGTGGTCAATGCGGCCCAGAACACGCGGCTGACGGGCCCGATCGTGGTGGAGGGCGATGGCATCAGCCAGTTTGTCGCCAGCCAGGCGGCGGGAAGTCAGTTCCAGATCAATGGCAGCATCACGGGAACATCCAATGGGATTCTCTTCCTGCGGGGAGCTGGGGAGTTGCAGGTCAACGGTGTCATCAATGCTCCTGCCCTGCAGGTGGCCAAGACTGAAGGCAGCCTGCTCATCCTGAATTCCACGGGCAACGATTACCTCGACATCTCGCTGGTGCATGGAACGACGCGGACGGATGTGCCGAATGCGATCGATCCGACTGCGATCCTCCGCATGGGTCAGAACGGGAATGACAACACGCTCGATCTGAATGGCAACAATCAGACGGTGGCCGGGATCCGGCTGAACTTCGGTTTCTCCGATGCCCGCAACCGTGTGGTGACGAACCTGTCGGCAACTCCGGCGACCCTGACCATCAATACGCCAAATGCGCTTGGCGCAGACATGAACTATGGTGCTCCGGGCCTCGGTGGAACCATCGCGGGGAATCTGTCGCTTGTGAAGGATGGACCGGGCACGCAGGTGCTGTCCGCTGCCAATACCTACACGGGGACGACGACGGTGAATGGCGGGACCCTGCGGGTCGATGGCAGCATCACGAGTGCCACCACGGTGAACCGGAATGGCGTGCTGGCTGGTCTTGGAACGGTGGGTGGCGTCGATGTGGCCGATGGCGGCACGCTGCGTCCGAGCGGCATTCTGACGACTGGGGCGGTGACGACCCGGGTCGGTGGTCTGGTGGAATTCTCGATTGGGGGAACCACGGCAGGCACGCAGTACACGCGCCTCAATACCATCGGGGCCATCAATGTGGACAGCTCGACCCTTGTGGTGTCGCTGACGAATGGCTTCGTTCCTGCGCAGTTTGACAAGTTCACGCTCTGGGCGAACGACGATACGGATCCGTTTGCGGGAACCTTTGATGGGGTCTTTGAAGGATCGCTGCTGCCGGTGGCTGGGACGTCGGGTACGGCGGATCTTGATGCCGACTATTGGATGGTTTCGTACACAGGTGACACGGGGAACGACTTTGTGCTGACCTACGTACCGGAGCCGGGTACGGCGGCACTGCTGCTGGCGGGTGGTCTGCCCCTGCTGCGCCGCCGCCGTCGCGCGGCCTGAGGGCTTCTGCATTGATTCCGGAGCCGCTGCCCGGGGGATTGTCCCTGTGCAGCGGCTCTTGCTTTCCGGGCTGGGGTGGGTATCCGCTGGGCCTCCATGGCAGGATTTTTCCGAAAGCTGATTGAGCGGTTTACCCGGCGTAAGGTTGATCTCGATGAACTCGAGGAGACCCTGATCACCGGGGATGTGGGTTTCCTGATGACCGAGCGGATTCTGGGACGGCTGCGGGACATGGGGCGGAGTCTTGATCCCGAGGAAGTCGTGGATGTCTGCCGGCGGGAAATGCTGACACTGCTTCCGGAGGTCAATCCTCCGCTGCCTTTGTTTCCGGACCGTCCCTGTGTTGTCCTCATTGTGGGGGTGAACGGGACGGGCAAGACGACGTCGACGGCCCGGCTGGCCCATTGGCTGAAGTCGCGCGGCCATTCCGTGATGCTGGCGGCTGCCGATACCTTCCGGGCGGCGGCCATCGAGCAGCTGGATGCCTGGGCTCAGCGGCTGGATGTTCCCATCGTCAAAGGGCAGTACAAGGCGGATCCAGCGGCTGTCTGTCATGATGCGTGGGAGGCGGCCAGCCGCCGCGGCATTCAGTACCTGCTCTGCGACACGGCTGGGCGGCTGCACACGAAGGACAACCTGATGGCTGAGCTCTCGAAGATCGAGCGGGTCATTGGCCGCAAGGATCCATCGGCCCCGCATGAGACCCTGCTCGTGGTGGATGCCACCACCGGGAGCAATGCGCTGCATCAGGCCCGGGAATTCCAGAAAGCCGTTGGAAAGCTCACGGGACTTATTGTGACCAAACTCGATGGCAGCGGCAAGGGTGGCTGCGTGATTGCGATTCAGGATGAACTGGGTATTCCGGCCCGCTTCGTGGGCACCGGTGAAGAAGCGGGAGATTTCGATGTCTTCGAGTCGCGCCGCTTCGTCGAAAAAATCCTCTGAATGCCTTGTGTGGCTGATTCCACGATTGCGTGGAGGGTGTGGGCTGTGAATGATCCCGTGTCTTCCCCGGTTCGGACAGCATGACCCCGCTCTTCCGCAAATTTCTAGGACTGCACTGGATCCTTTTCGTGACCATGCTGGCCCTCATGGCTGCCGGTGTGTATTCGATTTATGCGGCGGTGCATTTCCGGGATGGGGACCTTGCGTTTCTCAGTGGGAAATGGCGGGATCAGATCAACTGGGCGATGGTGGGAAGTCTCGTGTTTTTTCCGGCGGCGCTGATCGACTACAAATGGATCCGCTGGGGTGCTTTCGGGATGTATGCGGTGGGACTCGGGCTTCTGGGGGCACTGTTCCGCTTTGGAGAAGGGGTGCACGGACAGCAGATTCAGCTCGCGCTTCCGGGGATCGGGAAGTTTCAGCCGGCTCAGGTGGCGGTTGCCGCGACGATTCTGCTCATGGCCGTGGTGCTGGCGGAAGGGCATAAGCGCTTTCACTGGATGCAGCATTATCTGATGCGCTTTCTGGTATCCGGTGCCGTTTTCCTTGTGCCTTTCGGAATGATCACGGCGCTCGGCGATATTGGGTCGGCCATGGTGATGATTCCGGTGGCCCTTGTGATGATGGTGGTGGGCTCGATCCCATTCCGATGTCTACTGGCGGTCCTGCTGCTGGGGGTGGCGATGGCTCCGCCGGTCTATTATTTTGCGCTTAAGCCGTACCAGAAGGACCGGATTACGGTGCCCTATGACATCATGGCCGGCCGCAAAGTCGATGTGAAGCGCGAAGGGTATGCCACCGACACGCTGCTGAAGGCCGTGGGTTCGTCAGGCTGGGAAGGGAAGGGCATGGATCCGGCGAAGCAGGAAGAGAATCTCCCGAGTCTGACGCTGCTGGGGATTGTGCCGCAGTACACATCGCATGACGACTTCATTTTCACGGTGGTGTGCGAGACGTTCGGGTTCCGGGGGGCGGCCCTCATGGTGGGAGGCTTTGTGTTTCTGCTGATGCTGTGTCTGAGCGTGGCCTTTTTTGCGAGGGATGCGCTGGGGCGGTTGGTGGTCGCGGGCGTGCTGGCCCTGCTGTTTGCGCATACCTTCGAGCACATCGGGATGAATATCGGGCTCCTGCCGATTACCGGGATCCCGCTGCCGCTCATCAGTTACGGCGGAACCTTCCTTGTCATGAATCTGTTCCTGTTCGGTCTCGTGCAGAGTGTCTGGGTCCACCGCAATGCGGCCATCGAGGCGAGGCAGGCGGCGCGCAGCGAAGCCCGGCGGCGTCCCATGCCTGGATTTGCATGAGCATTCCGTAATTCTGCTTCCCTCAGGAAGACGGATCTGTTAGTTCCGTGGGAATAACATGAAACCATTCCCTGACATGATGACCGGGCGATTCCGCATTCTTTTCCTGCTGGCTGCTTTGCTGCCGATGCCTTCGTGGGCTGCTGAGGAAGTGATCAATGCTTTTGATGATCCGGGCGAGTCTACGGTGTATGCGGGCGAGACGTGGTCGGTGGCGGCGGCGCTTTCTCATGACAATGCGGATGCGGCGGGTCAGGCGGGATCGGGATCGCTGCGGATGGAATGTGCGCTGGCGTCGGCTGGGGGGTATCAGCAATCGGTGGTATCGCGTCAGATTCCGCAGGCGAACGCGGAGACGGGCTATCTGCGGCTGGAATGCGATGTGAAGGTGGCGGCGGGGTCGTCGCTGCGGACGGGGGCGCAGGACTACGGGGTGTTCGAGGTAATTTTCCGGAATGGGAGCGGCTGGACATGGAATTCGCTTGGAGGGAAGCGGTTGACATCCGAATTCACGGGCTGGCAGCGGATATCGTTTGATGTGAAGGCGCCGGCGGATGCGGTGCATCACCTGACCTTCAAGCTTGGGGAGAATGATTTTGGCGGGCCGGTGACGCTGCTGCTGGACAATGTGCGCTGGGTGCTGCGGGAGACTGAGTTACCTCCGCCGGCGCTGAGCATTGCCGAGGCGCGTCGTGGATTGAATCTGAGTGCGGTGGGGGCGGGCGATTACGACCGGCAGAATATTGCGGCGGTGAGCAATGCCTTTGGCTGGCTGCCGGATCCGGGGGATGCGGCATCGGCGCGGCCGGTGAGTGTTTCCGTGAGGTTTGCGGAATTTCCGAAGGTGGCGGAGGCTCCCGGGTTTCAGTCGCATCTTTATTTTGTGCCTGGGGTGGCGGGAGCTGAGTCGAGTCCTGACTGGAATCAGCCATCGGTGCTGTATGCGCAGATTCAGGCGAATGCGGCTGGGGGAGGGTACATGGTGCTGCGGTACAAGGTGAACACGCCGAACAGCAACGGGACGTATTTCAGCGAGGGGTACAGCGGGACGGTGGGATCGGCGCGGGTGGAGGGGGAATGGACGGTTTCGTTCCAGCAGGAAGTGGCTGGCGGGGTGGCGGGGGCGCTGCGGGCGACCCTGCGGTCGCCGGATGGTTCGGTGGGCGAACTGGTGATTCCGGCGGCGGATGCGCAGGCATTTGCGGGCGGGGTGACACCGTATTTCGGAGTCATGCCGAATGGTCAGGCCGGGCGCAATGCGACGGCGCGGATTGACCGGATCCGGCTGGTGGCGGGGGCCGAGGAAGTGGTGGATGAGTTCAAGGGCGTGGGATTGGATGCGGGTCTTTGGGTGGAGCGGGCGGGGGCGCCTGGTGCGGTGGCGGTGGTTTCCGATGAGAAGGTGTGGATCTGGTGGACGACGCCGGCGGCTGGCTGGTATCTGCGGCAGAGCGACGACCTTGTGAACTGGGTGGACACTGGGCTGACGGGGGTACAGGCTGGGACGATGCGGCGGGTCCTTGTGCCCGGGGATTTCACGAGGGGGCCGCGCTCTGTTTTCCGGATGGAAAAGCAGTGATAACGGTGAGTTGCGGCGTGCGGTGGTGGCCGCGGGGCGATGGTCGAACGTTGAAACTGGCGTTGCGCGGGGGTGCCTTGCTGGCCGATGGGGTGGCAAGCTTATGGAATCCGCCGCTGCCTTTGCTCCAGCCAATCTGTCGCTTGTTTTCGAGACCTACGATGCTGCGCCGCCGCATGGCCGGGGGTCGCTGGGGGTTGGCATTACCCTGACCGAGGGGGTGCGGGTGGAAGTGACGCGGGCGGCGGGCCGGGAGACGGAGATCATGGTGGCGGGGGAAGCGTGGGAATTTCCGACGGTGCGGTCTGTGGTGCATGAACTGGCTCCGGAGCCAGTGCGGATCGAGATTGCGGCGGCGTTTCCGTTTGGCTGTGGCTTCGGGATGAGCGGAGCCAGTGCGCTGGCGGTGGCCTTTGCGGTCGATCGGCTGTTCGGGATTGGCTACAGTCCATCGGTGCTGGCGATGACGGCGCACCGTGCCGAGGTGCAGCATGCGACGGGGCTGGGGGATGTGGGTGGTCAGTTTAATGGTGGGATCATGGTGAAGCGGAAGCGGTATGAGCCATTGCTGGTGGAGCAATTGCCGGTGGAGACGGAGGAACTGCATGTCCGGATTTTCGGGCCGATTCTGACGAGCAGTGTCATCAACAGCCGGGAGAAGCTTGAGCACATCAACCGGGCGGGACATGCGGCCATGGCTGAGATTGGGGAAGCGGGGGACGATCTGGACATGGAAGGACTGCTGCATATTTCGCGGCGGTTTGCGGAAGAGAGTGGATTGCTGCAGAGCGAGCGGCTGCGCGAGGCGATCGACGGGGCCGGGCGGCTGGGACATGCGGCCAGCATGGTGATGCTGGGCGAAGCGATGGTGGCGACGGGTCCGTTTCCGGGGAGCCGGAAAGTGACGGTGCACCGCGGTGGCGTCCGTGTGGAGGAGTGAAGATGGTTTCCTTGCCGCCGAGTGATCGTGCTGTGCTGCGGCTCACGCCGGAGGGAGAACTGGTGTGGCAGGGTGGGGCGGAGGAATTTCCGGAGTTGGCGGTGGCCTTCCGTGGCAGCGCGGCGGATGGTTTGCTGGCGCTGGCTGGAGTGGCGGGTGAAGGGGTGCTTACGTCCGAATTAGCGTGGTGGCGGGGGCTGGCGCGGCGGTATGTGGCTGCGGTGTGTCATCTGCCGGGGCTGCGGGAGCACGGTTGGACTGGAGGGCCGGCGGTTCCGGATTTTGCGGGCATGGTGGCGGCGGTGCCGGCTGCGCCTGGGATGGAGTATGTGCGGCCGGAGGTCCTGCGGAGGATCTGGGAAGGCATGGATGATGCGATGGCGGCGAGATTCAGGGGTGCCGAGGAACCGGCCAGCGTGCTTGCGGCGATTCATCCTGCGTGGCGGATGGTGGGCCGGGTGGCGCTGCATCTGGCCGAAAACCGTCAGAACCGGGAATTGCCGTTCGCGTTTCTGGCGACCGCAGTGAGTGGCATCGATGCCGCCGGGCGGGAACAGCATGTGCCGCTGGGGCAGGCCCTGCGGGATGCGGCTGACGATGGCGATTCCGGGTCGTTGCGGACCCTGCTGGAACCGCTCGACCGTGCGGCGGCGGCCAGTGCCTGGCTGCGGGAACTTGTCGAAAGCCGCCGGGTGTTTCAGGCCCTTGCGTGGTCGCCGGCCGAGGCGTGGCAGTTTCTGACTGAGGTGCCGGGAATGGAAGAGGCTGGTTTGGTGGTGAGGGTGCCCGACTGGTGGTCCGGGAAGCGGTCGAAGGCGCGGGTGGTGGCGCAGGTGGCGGTGGAATCCGAGGGGCGGCGCAGCGGTGTGGGAGGTGATTCGCTGCTGCGGTTCGATGTGCGCGTGGCGGCGGGCGGGGAAGTGCTCAGCGAGGCGGAACTGGAGAAGCTCCTGCAGTCGGAGGCCCCTCTGGTTTCGCTCAAGGGTCGCTGGGTGGAAGTCGACCGGGATCGACTTCGGGATGCGCTCCAGCGCTGGCGGCGGGCGGCGGCGGCCAGTGCCCAGGGGATTCCGTTTCATGTGGGCATGAGGATGCTGAGCGGGCTGGGCTGGCAGGCTGCCGGGATTCCGGAAGCGGCCGGCGATGGCTGGGTGGAAACCGTGGCGGGCGAGGAATTCGGGGAGACGCTCGCCGTGCTGCGGCATCTGCGCGAGACACCCGACGAGGCTCTGCCGGAAATCCCCGGGCTGCGGGCCGTCCTGCGGTCGTATCAGCAGGCTGGCGTGGCCTGGCTGCGGCGGCTGACGTCCGTGGGAGCGGGAGCGTGTCTGGCTGACGACATGGGCTTGGGAAAGACTGTGCAGGTGATTGCCTGGCTGCTGCTGCGGGAGCAGGAGCGGGCGGAAGATGCGGCGGAGCAGCCCTCATTGCTCGTGGCTCCGGCTTCTCTGCTGGGAAACTGGACGCGGGAACTGGAGAAGTTTGCGCCGGAACTGCCGTGGACCGTGGCGCACCGTTCCGCCATGACCGCGGCGGAATGGAGTGCGTTCGGTGCGGGCCGTCATTCTGCCCTTGAGCGGCGCGGGCTCATTCTGACCACCTACACGGCGGTGAGCCGCATGCTGGGCGTGCTGAGCCGGGTTTCCTGGGATGCGGTCATTCTGGACGAAGCGCAGGCCGTCAAGAATGCTGGTACGGCGCAGTCCGGGGCCGTGCGTGGGCTCCATGCGTCGTGCCGGGTGGCGCTGACGGGAACTCCTGTGGAGAACCGGCTTTCCGATCTGTGGAGTCTCTTTGATTTTCTGAATCCCGGCCTGCTGGGAACCGCGCCGGAATTCGATGCCCTTGTGAAGCGGCTGGAGAAGGGGGACGACGGACTCGCTCCGCTGCGGAGTCTGGTGCAGCCATTTCTGCTGCGGCGCATGAAAACCGATCCCGGCATTGCGCCGGAACTTCCTGCGAAGACCGAGATGGCAGCAATCTGCCTGCTGAGCCGCCGTCAGGCCATCCTGTATCAGCGGGCCATCAATGCCCTTGGGCGCGAACTCGCGGCGGCCGGCGACCCTGTGGAGCGTCAGGGAGCCGTACTGGGATCGCTGCTGCGGCTCAAGCAGATCTGCAATCACCCCAGCCTCTTCAGTGGCGATGCTGTCTTCGCGCCCGGCGACAGCGGGAAATTCGAACGCCTTGGCGAACTTGCCCGGGAAATCCACGGACGCGGCGAACGCTTTCTGGTCTTCAGTCAGTTCCGGGAAATGACGGGTCCGCTCGCCGAATTTCTCGCCGGAATCTGCGGGCGGGCGGGCCTCGTGCTGCATGGTGCGGTTCCTGTGCGGGAAAGACAGGCATTGGTGGAGCGTTTTCAGGCCGCCGATGGTCCGCCCTTCTTTGTGATCAGCGTGAAGGCCGGGGGGACTGGGCTGACGCTCACGCGGGCGACGCATGTGATTCACTTTGACCGATGGTGGAATCCTGCCGTGGAAGACCAGGCCACCGACCGTGCCTACCGGATTGGCCAGACCAGTCCCGTGATGGTTCACAAATTCCTGTGCCGTGGGACTCTGGAGGAACGGATTGACCGGATGATCCGCGACAAGAAGCAGCTGTCGGCCGAGATGCTGGCGGGGGGCGATGGAGCGGCTGGCCTGCTGATTGGAATGGGGGATGAGGAGCTGCTGCGGATGGTCGGGCTGGATGAGGATGCTGCGGTGGACGATTGAAGACGACGCCGGAACGTCCGCGGGGTGTCATGGATTTCTCATGAGTTTTGCGTGAAAACGCACGGCGGACGACTTGAAGGTGTGCGGGGTTTGTGGAATGAAGGACGCATGAAACCACTCCCCAGGATTCATCGGGTTGTTGTGCTCGGCGGCGGAACTGCCGGGCTGATGGCGGCGCTTACTCTGAAGCGGAAGTTGACCGGGCTCGATGTCGAGGTCGTGCGGAGCGTCGACATGGGAGTCATCGGTGTCGGCGAGGGAACGACCGCGGCGTTTCCGCGGCATCTCTTCGAGTATCTGAAGCTGCCGCCCGGGGAATTCTATGCCGAGGCCGAGCCGACGTGGAAGTTGGGGATTCACTTCGTGTGGGGACCGCATCCCCAGGGTTTCTACTACACGTTTCACAACGAATACAAAAGCCGCTGGCCTGAGCTGAAGCGGAATGCGGGATTCTACTGCAACGGGGACACGCGCTGGCTGGGAATTGTTTCCGCCTGCATGGCCCACGACAAGGCCTTTCCGCGCAAGCCCGATGGTTCGCTGCACATGCACAACAACCATGCGTTTCACATCGAGAACCGCAAGCTGGTGGGCTGGCTCGAGCGCACCTGTGAAAAGCAGGGCGTGAAACTCACCGATGGCACCGTGGAATCAGTTGAGAAGGGGGAGCATGGGGTGGCGGCCCTGCGGCTGAGCGATGGGAAGCGGCTGACCGCGGATCTCTTTGTGGACGCTTCTGGTTTCCGGTCCGAGCTGCTGGGCAAGGCCATGGAGGAACCGTTTCAGGGCTTTGAGCGGTCGCTCTTCTGCGACCGGGCCGTGATTGGCGGCTGGCCGCGGACAGATGAAGTCATCAAGCCCCTCACGGTGGCTGAGACCATGGAGGCGGGCTGGTGCTGGCAGATCGAGCACGAGAACTGGATCAACCGTGGCTATGTGTACAGTTCCCAGTTCATCAGTGATGACGACGCCCTTGCCGAGCTGCAGCGGAAGAATCCGAAGATTGCCAACACGCCGAGGGTCGTGAAGTTCCGGAGCGGACGCCACCGTCGTCCATGGGTCGGCAATGTCGTCGCCATCGGAAATTCCATGGGCTTTGTCGAGCCGCTCGAGGCCACCGCCATTCAGGTGATCTGCGTGGAATGCAGCACGCTGGCCGACACCCTTGTGGACAGCCTGCAGGAACCGACGCCGTCGCTCGTCGATCTCTACAACATGTACAACACGAGGCAGTGGGACGACATCCGGGACTTTCTGGCGGTGCACTATGCCTTCAATACCCGGCTCGACACACCCTTCTGGCAGGCCTGCCGTGCGGAGACCGACCTCTGCGGGGCGGAGACCATGGTGCAGTACTACCGGGAGAACGGACCTAGTGTGCTGCCCGAACCGGTGCTCTTCGATCCGAACAATTCTTTCGGGCTGGAAGGCTATCTGGCCATGCTCGTGGGCATGGATGTGCCGCATGGGAAGCCATGGAAGGCATCGGCGGCCGAGCAGAAGATCTGGAACGACCGGCTTACAGGCTTCGGCGAGCATGCCAAACGGGGCTTCGGTGTCGCCGAAACGCTCGCCATGATCCGGCAGAACGGGGTCCGCTAGGAGAACGTTCCGATGCCCCGGCTGCCGGCGCAGATGCCGCCCGTCCGGCCTTTGATTCTGCAGCGCGATCCGACCGGAAAGCACGTGATTGCTGCTTGCCCACGGGGCAGGCGCGCCGGATTGATGTGAAATGATGGAGGGAACAGGAACAGGGAGCGAGCCATGGCTGGTGAAGATTCCGGCCGTGCTGGTGGATGCCACCGAAGCGGTCTGGCGGCATCTGCGGGTGGTGCGTCCGACGCCGCTCAGTCCGGAGTGGCATCTGGTGAAAGTGGCGCAGCCCGCGAGGCTGTGGTCGGGGCCTGCCGAACTCGCCATTTCGTGGCGGATGCGCGTCGAGCACTCGTGGCCGTGTGCACCGCGCGGGATGGAAGGATTCATTGAAAAGGCGGCGCAGGCCCTCCTGCGCAAATTCGGAGCGCGGAAGCCGCAGGCGGTGCTCATGGGGCCGCTTGATGCGGGATCGCGCGATCCCTTTTTCCGGGGTCTGGCGTCGAATCTGCGGGGCCGGACCCTGCAGTTGTTCGGGCCGATGGAAGCCCCTGATGCCGAGTCGCAGGATCCGGAAAAGGAAAGCCTGTACTGTCTCGTGGGGCCGGGCGGTCTTTATGCGGGCATGATGAAGCCACGGGAAGCCGGAGGATTTCACCCGGGAGGCACGAAATTCATCCGTCAGGAAGGAGGGGAAACGATCAGCCGGGCAGGGGCCAAGATTGCCGAGGCGCTCCATTGGCTGCGTTTGTACCGGCCGGTTCCGAAGTCGGCGAGCCACTGGCTCGAACTCGGGGCCAGCCCCGGGGGCATGACGGCGGAACTGCTGCGGCGGAAGTACCGGGTCACGGCCGTGGACCGGGCACCGCTCGATCCCAAGCTGCGGAAGACCCCCGGTCTGCGTTTCTATCTGCAGGATTGCCGGACATGGCGGGCTCCGGCTGGAACCGTGCTCGATGCTGTGCTCTGCGACATGAATGGCCCGGCCGAGGCGTCGTTCGCGACGGTGCTGGAGCAGGCACGGGCGCTGCGGGCAGGGGGTCTCGTACTCTTCACAGTGAAGACCGCCGGACTGCAGACGATCGACGACGCCGTGCATACGGTGGCACAGTTGCGGGCATCCGCTGAGCGTGCGGGCCTCGCTTCCGTGGCCGTGACGCACCTCATGTACAACCGCCGGGAATTCACGGCCATCTGGGAACGACCGGTCGTGTTCTAGCGGATGCCGGCGTGCTGGCGGAGGATGCGGCGGATTTCCGCGGTTACTTCCGGATGGTCCGTGCAGCTGTGGGTCGCGGAAACACGCTGTTCCGAGATGGCATGGTCGAGGTGGGCGCTCGTGTAGGGAACGACGCCGTCGGAAGTCTCCGTAAGCGGCTTTCCGGCCTGCTTCACGCCGATGATGGAATGGAAGGGTACCTCGACGGGACGTTGGTCCATGGCGAGCAGGAGGGGGTGGCGCGGCGAGAGATTCTGCACGCTGCGGCCCCCGAGGTCCTTGAAGGCCATCAGTTGTGGATTGAGTGTGCTCGTGGCGGTGCGGGCAATTTCCGTGATGAACTGGTCGACGCGGACTGCGCGTTCGATGAGTCCAGTCATCCACTGGACAATGCGCAGGTCGGCGAGGCCGCTGCCGCGGTGCGGGACGGCCACGAAGACGACCCGGGCAATGCGCGGGTTCGGTTCGAAGAAGAGATTCTCGCGGATCTGGCGCTTGGCGTCCGCGCTCGCAAAGAGCTTGTCGATGTCGCGGCGGAAGTAGGCACGGTAGATGTCGTCTTCGCTATCGGTGACCTGGAGGCGCGAAATGATGCCGCCCATGCTGTGGCCGACGAGGACCATCTGTTTCATGGCCGCGGAAGTTCCATCCGGATCGTAGTGCCGGATGGCCGCAGCGAGAGCGCGGCGGAGCCGGGCCGCCGATCCGTGAATGGGCAGACCCGTGGGGTAGAGGAAGTACCATGGCTGATAGCGGCCGCGCAGGGCGGGATCGCTCGCAATTTCATGCATGGCCTGTTCCCAGATGTGCGGGTCGCTGTTGAGTCCGTGCACGAAGACCACCGGAATCTTGGCGGGATCGTAGACAAAGGGAACGTACAGTCCGGCGTCGTTGAGCGTGTCGTCTGGTCGGAGCAGGCCCTTGAGCGAGAATTCCCCGAGGAATTTCGGATCCATGCTCCGGCGGATGGGTGTCCGGTAATCCGTCGCGAGCGGGCGCTGCGCACCGCGGACCATGGCCGTACTGTGGGTCCATGTGTTACGGAAGGTGACCGTGACCGCATGCGGGCCCGTGAATTCCGCGGTCATGGTCGCCGGCAGATTCCGACCGTTGAGCGGGAAAAGCTTGTGCGCCGCTGCCTTCCGGCCGTCATATTCCTGCTTCATGATGACCGGTAGACCAAAACCTTCCGGAGGCAGTTGCTTGCTGTCCTTGCCGGAGAGTGCGGGAGAAACCGAAATCTCCGTGCAGGTGGCAGGGTCGATCGTGTCACGGGGCTGTCCCGGCGAGGCAAAAGTCACCTGCCAGCCATCGATGGATTGCGTGCCGGTCCACGTGGAAATCGGCTGGGCCGCCCGCAGCGAAGCGAAAAGCGATCCCATGGCAGAGTTGTAGGCCTGCTGTTGTCCCGAACTGGCAGGGCGTGCCGATGGCAGGCCCGACCATCCAGTTTGGGCCGAGGCCACGGCCACGCCTGTGTTGGGAGCACGCGAAGCAGAACCGCCGGCGGCAGCCAGAGGAGCCTTGCAGGAAGTCAGTGGGACCGCGGCCATCGCGGCAGCGGCAATCAGAAAGAATGGGCGGGGCATGGGTGGACCGGTGGGTGGGTGCGATGAAGCAAAAACGATGTCCGTTAGGAAACCGTCAGGTGGGTACCTGCAAGCGCGTGATGGGTGGCACGCCGGGAAAAGAAGAAGACGGCCGTTACCGGCCGTCTTCCGCAAATTGTCTTCTGGCAGGAGATGTCTGTTTCCGTGAAGCGCGCTGAAAGAACCGGCTGCTCGTCACGGACAAGAGGCATCAGGCCTTGGGAGCCTCGGCGGCCGCCGGAGCTTCGGTAGCCTCGGTGGTCACCTGATCGACCCACTCGATGTAGGCCATTTCGGCGGAATCCGTGTGGCGCTGACCGAGCTTGGTGATGCGGGTGTAGCCACCCTGGCGGCTGGCTGCGGCGGGAGCGATCTTTTCGAACAGTTCCTTCACGACCGGCTTCTGGTGCAGGTAGGAAAGGGCGGTACGGCGGGCGTGCAGGTCGCCGCGCTTGCCGAGCGTCACCATTTTCTCCGCGAACGGGCGGACGGCCTTGGCCTTGGCGAGCGTGGTTTTGATCTGCTTGTGTTCGATGAGGCTGCAGACGAGGTTCGACAGGAGGGAATTCCGGTGGTCCTGGCGGCGCTGCAGCTTGATGGTTTTACGACCGTGTCTCATGGGTCAAATGTGCGTTAGGAGTGATTGGTTTGTCTGGAAGTTGGATGCAGTGCGGATGGCTCATTCTTCGTCGTCATCGTCGTCGTCGCCGAGATTCTGACTGATGAGGGAATCGAGGCCACCGCCACGTTCTTCCTCTTTGAAGTAGCTGAAGGCGGAACCGCCGCGGCCGGAACCGTCGAAGAGGGAAGGATCGAGCTTCATGCCGAGGCCGAGGCCCAGTTCCGAGAGCTTGTCCTTGATTTCGTTGAGCGATTTCTTTCCGAAGTTGCGGTACTTGAGCATTTCGGCCTCGGTCTTCATGGCCAGCTGGCCGACCGTGGTGATGTTGGCGTTGTTGAGGCAGTTGGCGGCCCGCACGGACAGTTCGATCTCGTTGACGCTCATGTTGAGGAGCTTGCGGAGTTCGCTGTTTTCCTCAGTCTGCGTTTCCGGGGCAGCTTCGAACTCGACGAGGCTGTCGTCGTAGTTCACGAAGACATCGAGGTGCTTGCGGAGGATGGCGCTGGCCTGGGTGAGGGCGGAATGCGGGGAAATGCGGCCGTCCGTCCAGAGTTCGAGGACGAGCTTGTCATAATCCATGCGCATGCCGACCCGGCTGTTTTCGACGCCGTAGCGGACGCGGGTGACGGGGGAGAAGATGGAATCCATCGGGATGACGCCGATGGGCATGTCCGGGCGCTTGTTTTCCTCGCCGCTGGAGAAGCCGCGACCGACGCGGACTTCCATTTCGAGTTCGAATTTGACCTTGCGGTCGAGGGTGCAGATGACCTGGTCCTTATTGAGGACGGAGTAGTGCTGGTCTTCGCGGATATCGGCGGCGGTGACGACACCGTCGCGGTCGACGGAGATGCCGAGAAGTCGGGGTTCCTTGAAATCGGTGTGGGAGAAGCGGACCTTCTTGAGGTTGAGGATGATGTCGGTGACATCCTCGACGACTCCGGGAAGGCTGCAGAATTCGTGCTGGGCTCCCTTGATTTTGACGCTGGTGATGGCGGCTCCTTCGAGGCTGCTGAGGAGGACGCGGCGAAGGCTGTTGCCGATGGTGTAGCCGTATCCGCCTTCGAACGGTTCAGCAAAGTATTTGGCGTAGGTATCGGTGGCGGTCGCCTCTTCCTTGGTGAGGCGGTTGGGCATTTCGAACCGGGCTAGTCTGACGGGCATGGGTATTGTGATGGTGTGCCGGGTTTCCTCTGGCGAGCGGGCAGCGTTGACTGGAAGTCAGGCCACCGCAGAGACCGACGGCATTTTCAAGTGCTCGCGGAAGGGGGGCGACTCTTGCGTCGCGGGGTGGGGCGTGCAAGTGGGTTTTTCGGTAAGATTTCAGGATCTGTCTGAGAATCCGGGACTGATTCTCCTGACGGGTCGGCGGTGGTTTCCGGTTCCGGCGCGGGTTGAGGGGAGGTGGGGCGGTCGCTGGACGGTGGGCGGGAGGGTGACCGGAGAGGAGCGGATGCTGGTTCGTCGTCTTGCTGGATGGACCGACGGCGGGTGCGGACGCGCGCGCGGCGGCGTGCAGCGCTGATTTCCTCGGGTTGGGAGGACGGGTCGTGGGTGGGCTGGAGGCCCCAGAGGAAGCCGGCTGTGGCGGCCACGGTGGTCATGATGGCCGGGATCTGGAGTGGGAAATCGACCCACGAATGAAGGAGGAGGGCGGCGAGTCCGGCGAGGCAACCGGAGAGGAGGAGAAACGACTGGCGTGCGTCCGGGTGGATGCGGCGGCGGCGCCGGAATCCGGCGGCGAGGGCTCCGGGCAGGAGGATGGACCATGCGATGGTGCCGGCCCAGCCCCATTCGATGACTGCCTGGATGGGATCGCAGTGGAGGTGTTTCCAGAAGACTTGGCCGGGGAGAGCGGCGAGGCGCTGGTAATGCGGGAAGAGCATGTAGAAGGTGCCTGAGCCGAAGCCGAAGGGGCCGGCGTCCGCGGCGGCTGGGAGAGCGGCTTTGGTGGAAGCGAGGCGTCCTTTGTCGATGATTCCTGTGGAGAAGAGGCGTTCCATGCTGGCTTCCCAGCCGAAGGCGAAGCCGAAGGCGGCCAGTGCGGCGAGGGCGGCGAGGCTGACGACGATGGCGGCGGGGGATGGTTTCTGCTGGAGCCAGAGGGGAAGAAGGAGGGCGGCCAGAAAGAAAAGGCCGGTGTATCCGAAGAGGATGCCGCCGCGGGAGGTATTGACGGCCAGAGCTGATGCGATGACGAGGGTGCAGAGGCTCCAGAAGAACTTGGAGACAGAAGATTCGCTTTGCCGGCTCAGGGCGTAGTAGCAGCGGGCGGCTGCGGCGGCGGCTGGGATGATGAGGAAGCTTCCGGCATTGCCATGGTAGACGAAGGGGCCGAAGAAGGTTTTGTTGGCCGGAAGGCCGGGGGCCCAGAAGATATTGGGGGCACCGGCGACCCGCTGGAAGATCCCGAATGCCGCGACAGCAAGGCCGGTGAGGGCAAGGGTGATCCAGAGGCGGGAGCGCCAAGTGCGGTGGCTGGCCATGTCGGCAGTGATCAGGAAGACGCCTGCGAGCCCCGTGAGGAGCCGCATCCAGGCGACGCTCGCGTCCCGGTCGAGCGTGCCAGGGAGCGCTTCGATGTTTGCCTTGAGCGGGACGAGGGTTTCGAGTCCAGCTTCCCAGTAGGCCTTGGGGTTGCCGGTGACACCCCAGCCAATCAGGAAAACGATTCCAAGGGCGGCGAGTGCCGCCTTTCCGGCTGCGGGCAGCCTTTTCTGGATGGCCCAGCCGAGGATTGCCATGCCTGCTGTCACCAGCAGGAAGTTTGCGAGGATTTCCCGGTGGACTGCTTTGACGCAGCCCCATGCCCATGGCGAGAACAGTACTGCGGCGAGCGCAGCCCAGCGGGCGAGTTCCGTCGGGTGGAAAATCGGCATGGTGGTTGGTCGAGGGACGTCGGGGTTTCCCGGTGTGTCAGGCAGCCCGCCTGTCAAGCTGCAATAACACAGTTTGCCTGATCGCCTGATGGGCGATTTCCGGGAACGAAACACCCGGCGCGGTGGGCCGCGCCGGGTGTCGATCAGCTGCTGGTATTTGCTGCTGAGATGATTACGGCCGGGTTGGGGCCCATGGACCATTTGATTCCATCACATGGAGCCGATAGAAGCGGCGGGTGATACCGGGGTTGGGGATGACCGTGAAGCTGCCTGAGTTGCCATTGCCGACGATGGTGGCGAGGCCGGAATCCTTCCATGACTGGAGGTGGCTTGGTGCGCTGGCGTCGTCCGACACGTAGAGGCGGTAGAAGCGTCCGGCCTTGGTTGGGAAGGTCATGATGGACGGGTTGGCTTCGTTCTGGGTGATGCGGAGGACATCATTGGCATCGTTTGGATCGGTTCCCATGATGGCTTCGTCTGTGTTCGAGACGCCGTCGCCGTCGTTGTCCGAGTTGCCGGAGGCGGCGCTGAAGAGGACTTCCGAAACCGTGCCGGATTCCGATCCATTGATGCCCTGGGCCATGAAGCGGAACTGGACCGAGTTGGCTGCCGCTGGGATGGGATGGGAGAGGGCGAAGTCGTTGTTGATGGAGACGTCGGCGATTTCGTTGAGGGTATTGAACTCATCGCGTTCGCGGTTGGCGTTATATTCGTCTTCCGCGACGAGGGGCGGGATCGAATAATCGATCAGCGAGATGAGGTCGAGGGCGGCTGTGCCCGAGTAGCCGTTGATGTAGCCGTCCTTGGGACCGTTGGCACCGCCTGTGAGGACAGCCGTGGCGCTGGCTCCGTTGCCTTTGTCCCATTGGTCGACGAGATTGACGACCTGCTGGCTGGGCAGTCCTGCGTCGATGATGAGTTCGGCGCGGAATCGATCGGTCACTTCCATGTTCGAGCCCGCGCTGGTGTCGGCGACATTGAATTTCGCGCTGAAGCTGACGGCACCGACCGTGGAGAGGTCGATGATGCGGGAAGCGACGACGGCGTCGGTTGCGGTGCCGGCATTGATGGTGGTGGTGCGGGCGAGGAAGTCATTGGCCCATGGGGCGTCGCTGGCGACCGTGGTGAGGTCCTGGAGGGCACCGAAGTTCGTCTGACCGATGACGAATTCGATGGGGGCGTTGATGAGGGCCGTCTGGTTGACTTCCGGGTAGCTCACATCGGCGATGGTGACGCTGAAGGGAGGGAATCCGGCTGGGATGGTGAAGCGCACCGGAGCGGTGCCATAGGTGTTGCGGGAGGCGGTGGCTCCGCTGACCGAGAAGCGCGGGCCGCCGTTCGTGCCATTGACGATGGCGTCGAAGCTGATGGAGCCGTCGCTGTTCTGGGTGATGTTGTTCGGGGCCGAGAGGGTCAGGGTGGGAGCCGCCGGGAGGTTGACCGTGAAGGTCTGTGAAACGATGGCGGGATTTGCCTGATCGCTCAGCGACACCTGGCGCGGGCCATTGGCGATGGGGTAGGGACCGAAGACCACGTTCGGCGGGGAGTAGGGACCGGTGCGTGGCGGGGAATCATTGCTGACCCAGTTGACGCCCGTGAAGTTGACCGCGTTGACTGTGAAGGGAGCGGAGAAGCCGTCGTCGTCGGGGGTGTCCGTGCCCCGGTTGTCGAGGAAGGGGGCACCGGCTGTGCGGACCGCAATGGACGGGCCCGGGATGGAGAATTTCACATCGCTGACGACGAAGGTTTCGGCGGGCGAGTTGCTGTTTCCGGTGATGCGGACCTGGACTTTCGACGCCGTGGCCGGGACGACCGCGTTGAAGATGAATTCCTTCGTGGTATTGATCTGGGTGACGTCCGGGAGTTCGAGACCGTCGGTGGCTGCGCCGGTGAGGAGCCCGTCGCCATTGACATCGGCGGCACCGAGAGCGCTTACCACGACACCGTCGATGATGAGGTCGAGGGCGAAGGAGTCGGCTGCTTCGAAGCCTGAGGAGGCTCCGGCTTCGGCGACGAGTTTGGCGGAGAGTTCGACTGCCTTGCCGCCGCCCGGCATGGTGAATTCCTCCGAGAGGACGATGTGGTTAGCCTGGGTGGCACCGCTCTGGCGGAGGGTGCGGGCGGGTTCATCGGCGACCCATGCCGTGGGGATGGGGGCGGTGGACACGACCGTGCGGGCCGGGGTGAGTGCTTCGTTGGTGCCGAAGACGATCGGCGTGCGGACATTGAAGGTTGTCGTGCAGTTGGCATCTGCGGCATCGCGGACGGTTACGCGCATGAGGCCGTTTTCGGCATTGGCGACGGGGACACCGGCGACGTTGTGCGCCGAGCCGTAGGGACCGGTGATGAGACCAGCGAGGCCGGCGGGGGCGGTGGTGATCCAGCCGAGGGGGCTGAGGGGACCGGTGCCCGTAATGGTGGCCGCGAAGGAGACCGTGTCGTCCGAGGGGTCGGCGAGGTTGCTGCCTGGGCTGCGGGTGCCGGGGGCCGCCGAACCATTGATGGAGCAGGTGGGCGCTCCGCCGGGAGCGACCCGGAAATTATCGAGATGGTAGGAAGCGTCTGTGCCCGAGGAATTCTGGTCGGCCCAGATCATGTAGAAGCTGGAGCCCGGAGCGAGGGGCGCCGGGAGGCTGATGACGGCGTTGACGGCTTCCGGGGCATCGTAGGTTCCGGTGGTGTCCTTGCTGAGGGAGGGGATGGGCTGCCATGACCCCGGGGCCCCGGTCACGCTCCAGAAGGCGCGGAAGCCCTTGATGGTTTCCGAGGCCGTGTCGGTGGCCTTGGAGTAATCGTAGCTGACCGTGACCGTGCTCACGGGAGCGGCCGTTTCGTTGGAAACGGTGGCCATGAGGAGCAGGTAGTCGTTTCCGGTCGGGCGGGTCTGGAGGAACGTTGTGCCGTTGGCATTGGCTCCGGTATTGAAGCGCGCGACGCCGCTGGTGCTGGGTGGGAAGGTGCCGGAGCTGCCGAGGACCGTGGTGATCGTGGTGGCGTCAGCGGCTGCGATCACTTTGGCGTCGAAGGCTGCGTTGTCGAGGATGGTGCCATCGATCCCCGTGCCGACGCTCAGTGTGCTGAAATCGGCCACTGCGGGGACAGCGGGAAAATCATAGACGGTCGGGGGTTCCGTGATATTGACCGCGGCATGGAGCTGCGGGAGCGAGAGTAGGGCCGCGAGGGGAGCCCATGAGAGGGAGAGACGGGATGATTTCATGGTTGTTTTGGTGATGTTGGTCTTTGGTTGGAACGTAAACGAGAGGTGCGATGGAGCGCGGCCGTCCGGACATGTACCGGTGGCTGAGAAAAAGGGGGAGCTCAGGATCGCCCGAGCGTGCGGTCGGAGGAAAGTCCGCATGCCCGGGATGAACGGAGGTAACGAACCTTAGAAAAGAACGGAAGACAAATGAAAACGAGATGCGGGTGGCGTCATGAAGATTTCATCATGGCTTCAGATTGGGCGTGGATGCGGGGCTTGCGGGGCGGGGAGGATGCGGGCATCCGGGATGCATGAGAAACTGGATGATGGCAGCTTTGATGATAGCTGGGTTGGTCTGCCCGGTGCTGGCACAGAAGCCAGCAAGTGTGCGTGAACCGGATGAGGCGATTCCGCTGTGGGCGGGCCAGCCGCCCGGAGGGTGGCAGGCTGCCGGGGCTGAGGTCCGGGATGAGAATCCCCACATGGGAGGGATTTTGGCGCTGAAGAACGTGGGCGATCCGTCGCTGGCGTACTTCCGACCGGCGGGAACGGCACGCGATCAGGCGGTCATCATCTGTCCGGGCGGGGCGTATCATCTGCTGGCATGGGACCTCGAGGGAACCGAGGTGGCGGCGTGGCTGAGCGGGCAGGGGGTTCATGCGTTTGTGCTCAAGTACCGGTTGCCGCGGGCGGGCGATGCGGACAGGCATGCGGCGGCCCTTGAGGATGCGCAGCGGGCGGTCAGTCTGGTGCGGCACGGGGCGGCGGCACGGGGGATTGCGGGCGACCGGATTGGGATCATGGGATTTTCCGCGGGCGGGCATCTGGCGGCGCTCACGGCTGACCGGGGGTCGGATCGGACTTATGCGGCGGCTGACGGCATTGATGCCGTGTCGTGCCGACCGGATTTTGCGGCGCTGGTGTATCCGGCGTATCTGCTGGCGGATCAGAATGCGCCGGGCGGGGCTGGGGTGAAGGATCCCGAGGGAGGTGCGACGGGAGTGAGTCCTCTTTTCCGGGTGGCGGCGGGATCGCCTCCGGTATTCATGGTGCATGCGGTCGACGATCCTGTGCCCGTGGCCAACTGCACGGCGTATCTGCTGGCGATGAAGTCGCGCGGCATTCCCGCTGAACTTCATGTGTATCCCGATGGCGGGCATGGCTACGGACTGCGGTCGACGCTTTCCGTGCGGACATGGCCCGAGCGTTTATCCGAGTGGCTGGGCCGGGTGCCGCGGTCGGTTCCGGCCGCGAGGGACGCGGAAAAACCAGCGGAGAAGTCAGGTCAGTAGCGAGGGACGGCGGGATCGATGGTTTCGGACCAGAGGTCGATGCCGCCGGCCATGCTCCATGTGCGGGGGAAGCCGCGTGCGCGCAGCCATGCGGCGGCGCGGGCGCTGCGCATGCCGTGGTGGCAATGGATGACGATGGCCTCGGCTGGGTCCGGGAAGCGGGCGGCGGCGGTTTCGGCGAACGAGGAAAGCGGGACAAGTTCCGCGCCGTCGAGGTGGCAGACCTGCCATTCGTCGGGTTCGCGGCAGTCGATGAGTCGGAATGGTGTTCCTGCGGCGAGGAGGGCCGCGACTTCGGCGGGTGTGATTTCGAGTTCGGATTCCGGAGGGAAGTTCATGGGGCGTTGACGTGCTGCCGGGATGTGGGCGGGGGACGGCTGGGCTGTCAAGAAAGCAGGGGGTGGGCGGGGCGGACGCTTGCGGAGGGCCGCAGAGCAGTCATGGGGAGAGAGAAAGGATGCGCGCTCTGCTTTTTGATTTTGATGGACTCGTGGTCGACACCGAAACGGCGATCTACCATGCGTGGCGGGAATTGTATGAAGATCACGGGCATGACCTGCCGCTGCCGGTCTATGTTCAGTGTGTCGGCAGCACCTTTGGTCAGTACGATCCCATGGCCGAGCTGGAGAAGCTGACCGGGGGGCCGGTGGCATGGGACCGGGTGCTTGCGAAGAAGGAAGCGAGGATTCACGAACTGCAGGCGGAACTCGACACGATGCCGGGGGTCCGGGAGTTGCTGCTTGAGGCCGAGCGCGGGGGAATTCCCTGTGCGGTGGCATCGAGCAGTCAGCGGAGTCATGTGGCGCGCTGGCTGCGGCGGACCGGGCTCGAGGGAGCCTTTGCTGCGGTGCTGACCCGGGATGATGTGGAGCGGGCCAAGCCGTTTCCGGATTTGTTTCTGGGGGCGGCGGCGGCCCTTGGGGTGGCTCCGCGGGATGCCCTCGTTCTGGAGGATTCGCGCAATGGGCTGCGGGCTGCGCTGGCGGCAGGGGTTCCCTGCGTGGTGGTGCCGTCGCCGGTGACGCGGGGATCTGATTTCGCGGGGGCGGCGGCCATTCTGGAGACCCTGCATGAAGTGACTCCCGGCGTGCTGGCTTCAATTCACCGATCCGTTCCCGATTGAGCTTGCCAGCGGGGGCGCTGTCGTTAAGAAATTCGGCAGGAATCCGATGAAAGCGAAGCCTCAGCAGCAATGACTGAACCCCGGCATGAGAGGGCGCTGGTCAGCGTCCGTGCCGCAGTAAGGGAAAAGGCGAGAGTGAACGTGTTTGCGCGTTCGCACCGGATCGTTGCGGGGGAATCACTCAGTTTTGACCGTGAGGAAACCGTGCCTTCCGGCGTGGAGCATCTTCTCACCGCGGTGGCTTCCGATCTGGTGGCAGGCTTTGCAAGGCTGGCGCGGAAGCGGAGGGTGGTCCTTGATGGATTGGAGGCATCGCTGCAGGCGGAAGTGGACGGGGCGCTCGTGTGGCTGGGGGTGGTGGGAGAAAGCGGTGAGCCCCGGCTGCGGGCCGTGAGCGGGACCCTGTACGTTTCCAGTCCGGCCAGCCGAGCGGTGCTGGAGGAACTATGGAAGGACGTGTGGGCGCAGGCGCCGGTGTGTGCGGCCCTTGCGGGGGCCGTGCCGATGGACGTCCGCCTCGCCATGACTTCCTGACGATGCCCTTTCCGACGAAATATCCCCCCCAACCCCAACCCCAGAAAACGCCATGCATGTCCTGACCATTGAAGAAGCCGCCGTCGTGGCGCGCGCCCGTGAGCTTGCCGATGAAGTCCTTGCGCCGCATGCGGCGTCCGTGGACTCGGAAGCAAGGTTTCCGGTCGAATCAATGGCTGCGCTGGCTGCCGATGGATTTTACGGACTGACCATTCCGGCGGAATTCGGGGGCATGGGGCAGGGACTGGGGGTGATGGCGGCGGTGCTTGATGAATTGGCGCAGCGCTGTGCCTCCACGGCCATGATTTACATGATGCATCTTTCGGGGGTGCAGTGCCTGCTCGCCGAGCCGGAGAAAATGGGAGGGTATCTGCGGGACGTTGCCGAGGGACGGCATCTCACGACACTCGCCTTTTCCGAAAGCGGCAGCCGCAGCCAGTTCTGGGCACCCGTTTCCCGGCTCGCCGCCGCCGCGGACGGGGTCGTCAGCCTGACCGCCCGGAAAAGCTGGGTCACCAGCGCGGGCATGGCCGACAGCATCGTGGCCAGTGCGGGATCGCTCGACGGCAAAGGAGCCAGCGTTCTGCTCGTCCTGCAGAACGACGAGGGACTCGCCATCGCCGGCGGCTGGGACAGCCTCGGCATGCGCGGAAATCAGAGCAATCCCATGAGCCTGCAGTCGGTCGAACTACCGCTCGCCGAGCGACTCATCGGCGGGGAAGGGCAGGGAGCCGACATCATGCTGGGGCGGGCACTGCCGGTCTTTCTGATCTGTCAGGGAGCCATTGGCACCGGTCTGGCCGAGGCTGCCTTCGGGGCCGCGCGGCGGCACATCATGGGGCATGGGTTCGAGCACACGGGAACAGGTCTGCGCGACCTTCCCAATCTGCGGGCGAGCCTCGCCGAGATGCGGATGGAAACCGACCGGGCGCGGGCGTATCTGGTCGCCGTGCTGGCCAAGGCGGGGGCTGGTGATCCTGATGCCATGCGTCTGCTGCTTGGTCTCAAGGCGGTGGCGGGCGAAACGGCCGTGCGCGTCTCCGACCTCGCCATGCGTGCGTGCGGCGGCGCGGCCTTCTCCAAGCACCTCGGACTCGAACGGGTGTTCCGCGACTCCCGGGCGAACATTGTGATGGCCCCGACGACCGATCACCTGCGGGAATTCATTGGACGGATTCTCGTCGATCTGCCGCTTTTCGGCTGAACCCCGCACGGCCTGTGGAACCGAACGTCATTATTTGCAGCATATGAGCACAGAGAAACCCGTCATTATCGGAGCGGTCCTGTACGACCCCAAGGTCTCGGTCATCTGGGACATCATCCGCGATTTCTTTGAGGCGCGCGGCTGCCCCATGGATGTCGTTTTCTACACGAATTACGAGCTGCAGAACGAAGGATTGCTCAGTGGGCATCTGGACATTGCGTGGAATTCCCCGCTCGCGTGGGTTGATGCGCAGCGGCGTTCCGGCGGAAGCTGCCGGGCCATTGCCATGCGGGACACCGACCGCGACCGGGTTTCCCACCTCGTGGTCCGCAAGGATGCCGGCTTTGCATCCATCGGGGAACTGCGGGGGAAAACGGTGGCCTTCGGAGCGAAGGATTCGCCGCAGGCCACCCTCATTCCTCAGGGATTCCTGCTGCGGCATGGGCTGCGCCCAGGCGATGACTACACCGTGCAGAGATTCGATATCCTCGTCGGCAAGCATGGTGATCACATCGGCGGCGAAAAAGAAGCCTTTCAGAGCCTCAAGGCTGGTTCCGCGCAGGCTTCCGCCATGATCGATCTCAACTGGGACGCATGGACGAAGGACGGCACCATTGATCCGGCTGTCTTCGGGATTCTCGCCACCACCGAGAGGTACGACCATTGTGTCTTCACAGTGCGGAACGACTTCCCGGCGGAGCGCGAAGCCCACTGGCTGCGCGTGCTGCATGAGATGTCGTATGACAACCCCGAGCACCGCCAGATGATGGACATGGAAGGACTGCGGCGCTGGGAAGACGGCCGCACCAGTGGCTTCGGTGCCCTCGAGGAAGCCTGCGAACGCCTGCAGTTCTTCGGCTCATGAATAAATCTCCGACTTTGACCGTTTCACAGGGAAGCCGTTCCCGGCGGTCGACCTGGTACACCCAAGAACGAGAGAAACCCAACCAATCCAATCGAACCCCATGAAGACAAGAATGTTCCTCGCCCTCGCCGCCTCGCTGGCCGGCCTTCCCATGATTTCCTGCGCGGAGGAAGCTCCCAAGGGAAGTCCGAAGTTCATGAACGACTACGACAAGGCCGTCGCCGCCGCCGCCAAGGAGAAGAAGCCAGTCATCGTGATCTTCTCCGCGACCTGGTGCGGACCGTGTCAGGTCATGAAGAAGAAAGTGTACCCGAGCGATGCCGTGAAGGGCTTTCACGACAAGTTCATCTGGGCGTACCTCGATGCCGATGAGAAATCGAACGAGAAGGCCATGAAGGAATTCGGAGTGAGCGGGATTCCGCACATCGAGTTCCTCGGAGCCGATGGAAAATCAGTCGGCAAGCAGGTCGGTTCGTCCTCGCCGGAGGACTTCGCCAAGAAGCTCGACGGCATCCTCGCCAAGGCCAAGTAAGCCGCGGGACGCATCACGGAACCGGCCGCCCGGCTCGACTGGGCGGCCGGTTTCCCTTTTCCGGAGAAAAGCCATGCGACATCTGACAGCGACTGATTTCCGGGTGCATGCGGTACGGCTGCGTCCGGGCGATGATCTGCGGGAGGAACTGGAGAAACTGACGGCGCTCGCTCCGCTGCGGGCCGGCGTCGTGCTGTCCGCGGTGGGCAGTCTGACGAGACTGGCTCTGCGGTTGGCGGATCGGAAGGAAGAAACCGTGCGCACCGGGAAATTCGAAGTGGTCTCGCTCACCGGGACCCTCGGGCCCGACGGATGCCATCTGCACCTTGCCGCGAGCGACGGGGATGGCGTCACCGTCGGCGGGCACCTGCTGCCGGGCTGCCTCGTCTACACGACCGTGGAACTGGTCGTGGGCGACGCCGTGGGATTGATTTTCCACCGGGAACTTGATTCCGTGACTGGATTCCGCGAACTGAGCATTCAGAAAAGCACATGATATCCTCTCTGCCTCCTTTTGCCGTGACCCAGGTGGGATCGTGGCCGCGTTCCGCCCAGTTGCTGGATGCGCTGCGGGAAAAACGGGCCGGGAGGATGAGCATGGCGGAGTTCGATGCGCTCGCCGATGCCGAAGTGAAACGCTGCGTCGCCCTGCAGGAAGAAGCCGGCGTCGACATGGTGGTCGATGGGGAACTGCGGCGCGATAACTTCTACTCGTTCCTCACCGAGAAAGTCGAAGGCACGCAACTGATGTCGCTCGCCGAAATGCTCGACACCGTGGAGGACAAGGAAGCCTTCGAGGAAATGCTGCGGACGCTCGATGCGCCGGCCTTTGCGATCCGGAATCCTACCTGCGTAGGCAGGCTCAGCCGCCGCGCTCCGCTCGCCGCCGACGAACTGCGTGCCGTGCGTCGCTTCACTTCCCGCCCCGTCAAGGTGACCCTGCCCGGCCCCTACCTGCTGACCCGCGCCATGTGGGTTGCCGCCCATACCCAGTCCGCCTACGCTGACAAATCCTCCATGGCGGTCGATGTCGTGCGCATCCTGCGCGAGGAACTGGCGGAACTCGCCAGCGAAGGCGTCGACTTCGTTCAGTTCGACGAACCTGTCCTCACTGAAGTTGTCCACAGTGGCGATCAGAAGCGCCGGACCTTCATGTGCGCCACCCTCGCCACGCGTCAGGACCCAACCGCCGAACTCCAGTACGCCGTCGCATTGTACAACAAGGTCACCGAAGGATTCAGCGACCGCATCCGGCTCGGTCTGCATGTGTGCCGCGGCAACTGGAGCCGCCGCGAGGACGTCCTCATTTCCGGCGACTACCAGCCACTCGTCCCAGCCTTCGCGGCCATGCAGGTCCGCCAGCTCGTCCTCGAATACGCGACCCCGCGGGCCGGCGAACTTGCCGTGGTCGGCCGCGCCCTCGGCGACCGCGAGATCGGGCTCGGCTGTGTCAATCCCCGCACGG
This sequence comes from Verrucomicrobiota bacterium, assembly GCA_039795165.1. Taxonomy (GTDB): domain Bacteria; phylum Verrucomicrobiota; class Verrucomicrobiia; order Verrucomicrobiales; family V1-33; genus V1-33. The sequence goes on from JBDKER010000009.1 coordinate 109,204, forward strand.
AGCACGCCGAGGACCCGGCAGAGATCGTCGCCCGCGCCGAAGCAGCGCTCCAGTATTGGCCAAAGGAACGGATCTTTCTCAATCCCGACTGCGGATTCGGCTGCTTCGCCAACCGCTGCGTCAATGACGAAGCCACCGCCGTGGCCAAGCTGAAGTCAATGACCGCCGCGGCGAGGACGCTGCGCGGACGGCATGGCGGCTGAGGCTGAATGAAGTCTCGTTCGCTTCCAGAAACTTTCGTCGAAAACAGCCGTCTCATGAACGGCGCGGCAGGTGGTTCGCTGCACAAAGAGAACGCGCCGCCCTCTGGTGAAGGCGGCGCGATGCATGACCTCTGGTTCGACTAGCTCCAGCAGAGTGAATAATTCCGCCGGACACGAGAAGATGAATGAAGACTCACGGGAGTCAATTGCTTTTTAAGGTTAGTGAACAAAATATGAAATCGGGGCAAAGAGCGACCCGCGTCCCCCACCCATAGGGAACGCGGGTCATTTTGCCTCATCGGACCACCCGGTCCAACAAATCGAAGAATGATACGGCGGGCTTGGGGGACTCCGTGGAGGAATCGGGGCAGCCTGCGGTGGTGTGAGCATGGCCGAGAAAGCAGTTCCGGCAATTCCCTAGAAGTAGGGAAAATGGCAAAACGATGAGCGGTTGGGGGAACCGGACTGCGGAATGCCCGTGTTGTCATCCTTGACCAGGAATTGGTGGGGACTTCCGGAGCCTTTGGAAGGGAAGGTTTTATTCCTTCCGGAGATTTTGTCTTTTCCATGATGGCGACCTCTACGGGACTCGAACCCGTGCACTCGCCGTGAAAGGGCGATGTCCTAACCGCTAGACGAAGAGGTCTTTCCTGCCGTTTTTCCGGTGGGCCGCCATGGTGGGGAGGAGCGGGGTGATTGCAAGGGCTTTTTTGGGATTCCTGATGATTTGGATGAGTTTTCCGGCGTTGAGGGGTGCGGAGGAATTTGCGTGCCTGCGCTGCGGGACTGGTATATAGGTCTGGGAAGTTCAATGAACCGGGAATCTCTGAAGTGATGTCTGCCATGTTGCCAGTTGTGCTGCTGAGTGTGCCGCTTGGATTGCTCGCGGGCGTGCTGCTGATGGAAGGATTCATTCTGCGGCGGAATGCGCGGGATCTCGAGCCGGCGGTGCTGTGGTTGCTGTTCTGTGCGGTCGCGGCGCTCGGTGGGGTGCTGGCTTTGCTCCTTGGGCTGGTGCTGTGGAAGCCGGATGAGGTGGCGGCTGGTGAAGCGGTGCTGCCCTTGACGGCGGCGCTGGCTGGTGCGGCGGCATGGTGGTTCAAGCGGCGGGGACGGGATGCCGGAGTTCTCTATCTGCGGGAACGGTTCTACGGGCCCGATCCCCTCCAGCCGCCAGTGGCGAAGAAGGGCCAGGCCTTCTGGATTCTCGGCTGGCGGGCGCTTGTGCTGGTGGCGTTTGCTGCCGTCCTCGGTGGCGTGCTGCGTTCCCTCCTGTCGGGCGGCTGGAAGATCGACTGGAAGCCGGACGCGGTGGCTGAGTTGGCTCCGCCGAAGGCGGGCGATGTGGCTTTTCCGGAAGATGGTGGGCTTGCGGATGCCGATCCTTTTCAGGCGGCTCCGGTGGGTGCGGCTCCGCTGGCGGCTCCCGAGACAATGGCAGGGAAGCCGGCAGAAATGCCCGCCGACCCCGCGCCGGAACTGGAAGCTGCCCTCGCCGCGCAAAAGCCCGCTGAAGCCATGCCTGCCGAAAAGTCCACGGAAATGGCCGCGGCCACGCCGGCGGTGCCCGCCACGGTCCCGGCCGCTCCGGTTCCTCCGGCTGCGGGGCCCCAACCGGTGGCTGTTCCCGTGGTGGCAAAAGCCATGGAACCAGCGCGTCCGGTTTCGCGGAACAGTCAGTACTTTTCGAAGATCCGTCCGATCTTTGCGCGGGCTTGCGTGAAATGTCACGGGGCGGACAAGCAGAAGGGTGATCTGGCGCTGCATAATCCGGATGCGATCCGTGCGGGCATCAATGGAAAGCCAGCCATTCTGCCGGGTAATCCCGAAAAGAGCCGCGTCTACGCCTGCATCATTCTGCCGCCGGACGATCCCGATTTCATGCCGCAGAAGGGACAGCCGCTGAGTGTTTCCGACCGGAAGGCGATCTTTGATTGGATCAAAGCGGGGGCGGATCTGGGCGACGGGGTGAGCATTCCGAGTGGCCAGGGTGGAGTCTTTCTCGTCGATGCCATTGCGGCTGGTCTCCCTGAACCGGATGCCACCGTGTTGGCCTCGCTGCAGAAGGATCATGTCAATGTCCGCAAGCTCTCGCAGAATGGCCGGATGCTGGAACTGGATTTCAGCCACAGCGACCGCGCCCTTGGCGATCTCAAGCTCGCGGAACTGGCTCCCATCGCACTGAACATTCATACGCTCGACCTGAGCCGCACGCGGGTGAAGGACGCCGATCTGGCGGCGCTGGCAGGCATGCGCAATCTGGCGCGGCTCATTCTAAGCCGCACGGAAATCGGCGACGCGGGCCTTGCCCATCTGGCGGGTAATGCCGCTCTTGAGGAAATCAATCTCTACAGCACGGGCGTCACCGATGCCGGGATGGCTCCGCTGGCCGGGCTGAAATCGCTCAAGAAGGTGTACCTCTGGCAATCGAAGGCGACCGCAGCGGGGACTCAGGTGCTTCAGCAGGCGGTGCCGGGCGTCCAGGTGAGCCTCGGCAATTGACCGGCATGGAAGCGCGGCATGATAGGGATCATCAGGAAGTTGGCGGCGGACTGATTGGCCTGAGCCATGAGGAACTGGAGACTCTGCTGGTTTCGGAAGGATTGGCGCGGGCGCATGCCGGACTGCTCTTCCGGGCGCTGCAGCGCGGCGGCATCGCTGCGGCGCTGGCGGAATTTCCACCCCCTGTGCGGCGCTGGCTGGAAGCAGGCTGGCTGGCCCAGGAAGGCATGCCCGGGGAAGCCCGCGAAGTGGTCAGTGCGGAGGACTGGACCCGGAAGTATCTGCTGAGGATGGCCGATGGGCAGGAAGTGGAGTCGGTGCTCATGGGGTACCCGGGGAGGTTCACTGCCTGTCTGAGCACGCAGGTCGGCTGTGCCATGGGCTGCGTATTCTGTGCGACGGGCAGAATGGGACTCGTGCGGCAACTGACCGCCGGGGAAATCGTGGGTCAGGCCCTCCATCTGGCGCGCCGCTGCCTGCGCGAGCATGGGGAACCGCTGCGCAATGTCGTCCTCATGGGCATGGGCGAACCATTGCACAACCTTGAGGCCACCCTCAAGGCGCTGGCAATTCTGACCGACACCCGCGGGATGGGCATCGGCCCGGCGCGGATCATGGTGAGCACGGTCGGCCATGTTCCCGGAATCAGGAAGCTGGCGCGGCATGGTCAGAGATTCCGCCTCGCCGTAAGTTTGCATGCAGCCAGCGATGAAGAACGGAGCGCTCTGCTTCCCGTGAACCGCCGCTGGCCACTCGCCGAGGTGCTGGAGGCCTGCCGGGAATATTCCGAGATCACGCAGCGACGGGTGCTCATGGCATGGACGCTCATCGCGGGAACCAACGATTCGCCGGATCATGCGAAGCGCCTCGCAGCCCTCCTCGCGGGTCGGCCCGTGCAGGTGAATCTGATTCCGCTCAATCCCGTGGATGGCTACGCCGGGGCCGTGCCGCCGCCGGACCGGGTTGCGGCCTTTCAGTCGATTCTGCAGGAAGCCGGCTTGCCGGTGACGGTCCGGCAGCGCCGCGGCATCGATGTGGAAGCCGGCTGCGGTCAGTTGCGGGCCGCCGGGCGGAGGACGCCCAAATCTGCCGGCGCTGAGGTCAGCGCGGTGCCTGCGGTGGATTCGCAAGGGTAGCGCGGATCCGGCTGAGCCGCTGGCGCTGGCGGGTGACTTCCGGGGGTTCGTCGGGATACGGCCGGGTATTGTCGGGCGGCCATTTACCGGCGTAGCGGTCGAGGAGACGGGCCAATTCGAGCATTTCCTCGCAGTATTCGCGCGTGTCGGGATGGACTTTGCCGCGGATGGCATTGAGGTCGTCCCATGCCTTGCCGAAGGGTGTCTTGCGGAGGCCGCGCTGGCCTTTGCGGAGCGCTCCCTTCGGCTGCGGGCGGAGACCGCCACTGCGGGCTTCGATTTCGCGGAGCGACGCCGCCGGGCTGAGCGCTCCTCCGGCGTTGCGGTTCGCGATGCGCAGGAGAAACTGGGCCGACAGGTGCTGGCTGTGCCATTGTGTGACTTCCTGGAGGCTGCGGATCACGGCTGGCGAGCGCAGCAGCGCCAGAGCGTCCGGTTTCCCGCGCAGCGGAGCCACCGTGACATCGTACTGGCGGTCGGCTTTCAGCAGAAGCGGAGCCAGTTGCTCGCGGGAGAGAGCGATCACATCGGCAGCCGAACGCGCCGTGTGGAGACCGACCTCAAGCAGGAGTGGCCATTCGGTCGGATTGAGAAGCAGCCAGTCGGTGAGCGCTGCGACCGATGACGATGGAAGGATCACGTGGCGGACGCCGTTGCGGGCACAGGAACGGAGAATCACTTCCGGCGGAGCGATGGGCACGGGAACGCCGTTGTCATCAAGCGCCAGAGCGATCACGCAAGCCGGGTCGGCGGCCTCGCCGGAAAGGAGTCCGTCGGCGGCAGCAAAGGCGGCTGCGAAGAGCGATCCATGAGAAGCCGGCGGGGCAGGGGACAGGGAAATCTTCCCTTCCCAGCCCGTTGGCCATGGAGCGTGACGCGGGCGCAGGAGAGCATTGAGTCGGGCCGCCGCGTCATTTTCCGAGACTGGCGACGGCAGGGAAATACGGGCCGGGGCTGCGCTTTCCTGCGGAGGCATTGGTTCCGCGGTGGCAGTGACCGTGAGGATGGCCGGCTGCGGGCCGGGCAAGAGGGCGCGCAGGCTGGCATTGATGAGCGTGGGAAGATCGCCCGATTCCGCATCTTCGCGGGGCTCGGGAAGCAGCAGCGGCTGCCAGTCGGGGAGGATCCCGTAGGTCAGTGCGCGGAGGGCGTCGCCCGCATCCGGTGGCCATGAAAGATCCGCAAGCGCCGCCGCCGCTTCCACTCCGTCCGGATGTGCCGAAAGCGCCAGCCTTTCCGCAGCCGCGCGGATGCGGGCCTGCACCTGTTCCGCTTCCGCTTCACTGAGCGGAGCCGTGGGTCGGTAATCCGGAAGCCGGCTCAGTTGACCGTCCGCCACGAGCGCATCGCGTTCCCCGGGCCGGATCGACAGCACCATGGCCACGCAGCGGGAACGCAGGGCGGGCGGAAGCGCCAACTGCCTCCGTGCCACCACGAGCAGATCCTGAACAAGGGCTCCGACCCCGTCCTTGCCAAGTTCTGCTGTCAGGGTTTCTCCGCGCAGTGCCAGCGGGGCCGTCCGTTCGTAGCGCGGAGGCGGCGGAAGCTGGGCCACGGCCGGCACCGGCAGCAGCCATCCGGCCGCAGCAAGGCAGACAAGGCTGGCAGGACGTAACAATTGCATGGCTCGCGACAGACCAGGAATCAGGACCCCGCTTCCGGATACAGCAGCACCGGCTGACGGCGGTTCGTGAACTTCAGAAGGTCGCCCTGCCATGCCTGCATCACTTCCAGAGCCGAAGCCCCCTTCTGCAGCGCCTTAAGCGAGGGCTCGTGCACAAGGAGCTTGTTGAGCGGAGTCAGATCGAACGACGCCGGAGCCTGGGCCACGACCGCCGCCGCCAGATGCATGCCGACGGCCACGGACGGTAGCTCGCTGCGGTTGGTAATGGTCAGCTGCACTCCTTGGCAGGCTTCTCCTTTGAACACACTCGCGCTCGGCGTGAAGCTCGCCGGACTGATCCGCAGGCCGGGCAGATTGGCCGCCCCAAGGGCATCGCACAGCTTCCGTGCATCCAGCCACGGAGCCCCGAAGAACTGGAAGGGAGCGTCCGTGCCGCGCCCGACCGACAGTTTGCAGAATTCAAGGAGACCAACTCCCGGGTAGAGCACAGCCGCATCCGGACTGCGCATGTTTGGCGAAGGATTGATCCATGGCAGACCCGTGTCCGGAAAGAATTCGCGGCGCGACCAGCCCGAAACCGGAATCACCTTCAGTTCGACGTCGAGCGACAGTTCCCGCTGAAAAAGCTGCGCCAGTTCCCCCGCGGTCATGCCATGACGCACAGGAATCGGATGGCACGCCGTGAAGCTTGGCTTTCCCGAGGAAACCGGACCTTCCATGCGGGATCCCCCGATGGGATTGACGCGGTCGAGCACCACGAAGCGCATGCTCCGTCCAGAGGCCGCCTGCATGCATTCGAGCATGGTCGAAACATAAGTGTAAAACCGGCAGCCGATGTCCTGGATATCGAAGACGAGGGTATCGAGGTCCTTGAGCTGGGCGGTAGACGGGCGGCGGCGTTCGCCATAGAGGCTGAAAACGGGAAGCCCCGTGGCGGCGTCGCGACCGTCGGCAATGCCATCGCGGTCCTCCGTGCCGCGGATCCCATGCTCGGGACTGAAAAGAGCCCGCAGCGACAGACCGCCTGCCTTCGCAAGCACATCAATGGTCGGCGTTCCCTTCAGATTGCGCCCCGTATGATTCGTGATGAGTCCGGCCTTCGCTCCGGCGATGGCACGGAACCCGTCCGCCGCGAGCGCATCGATGCCGGGACTGATGCGCCCGCGCCGGGCCGGCAGCTTCGGCCGCTGAGCCGATTGCTGCCATGCGGTGCGGCGCTTGGGCAGGCCCATGGCTTCGGCGGCGAGCGTGCCGAATTGCCAGCGCAGTTCCTTGACCCCATTGCCTTCCCGAGGGTGATTGCGGTTCGTGAGCAGAACCACGAAGGCACTCACATCGGGGTCGATCCAGAGAGCAGTGCCGGTCCAGCCCGTGTGCCCGAATGAGCGCGGGCCAAAGCATTCTCCCTTCGGATCGGCATAGCGGCTGGCGTTGTCGAACCCATTCGTCCGCACCGTGCCATCGCGGAGCCGCACTGGTCCGGTCATGAGCTGGACCGTGCGCGACGTAAAAATTCTCCGGCCCGCATCCGTGCGACCACCCTTGAGCAGCATGCGGCAGAAGCGAGCCAGATCGCCCGCCGTCGAAAACAGCCCGGCATGCCCCGCCACGCCCCCCATGAGCCGCGCCGTGGGATCGTGCACCACTCCATGCACAAGCCCGGCCGCTTCGCGCGTCGTCGGAGCAACCCGCCCCAACAGCCGGCGCGACGGAAGGTACGAGGTGTCCCGCATCCCCAGCGGACGGAAAATCCGGGCCGCCGCAAATTCATTGACCGGCGATCCACTCACGAGCCGCACGATTTCGCCCAACAGGATGAAATTGATGTCGCTGTAGAGGAATTTCGTGTCCGGCGGGTTGATGAGGGGTTCCGTGGCGGCGCGCTGAATGCCTTCCGCATAGCCCGACCACGGAGTCTCCGTGCGCGGAATGCCGCTGCGTGTCCCGCTCGTGTGCGTGAGCAGATGACGGATCGTGACCGCATCCTTGCCATTCCCCGCAAAGGCCGGAATGAGCGATCCCACCCGCGTGTCGAGCGACAGCTTGCCTTCCTGAATCAGCAGGAAAATGGAAGGAGCCGTGGCCACCACCTTCGTGAGCGACGCTACATCGAAGATCGTATCCTGCCGCATCGGCTGCACTTCCGGATCAATCATCCGGCTGCCCGTGTGCCCGCTGCGGACCGCCCCCAGACGTTCCAGCCACCAGACCGCCCCAGGCACAAGCTTCGCCGTGACCGCATCGTCGAGCGCCTTCGTTGCCAGCGCCAGCCGCGCGTCATCGAAGACCCGGCTCGTGCGCGCATGTAGTTCTGGAAGAGCAAGCGCCGTCGCCGCAAGGCCGGTGGCCCCGGCAAGAAATCGGCGCCGGGCGCAGAGGGAATCGGAAGGCTGGTCCATGGTATCGGAAAGGAGCAGATGGCTCCCCGTGTTTCGCCCCGGAAAGTCGATCTGTCCAGACCGCCATGCCGCTGAAAGGCGCGGGCCGTGAATCCGTAAGGGCCAGCATGCCACGCTTGCTCCGTCTCGCCTTTCTCCTTCCAGCTGCGGCAGCGGCGGCGGTCCCCGACGTGATTGACTTCAACTTTCACGTGAAGCCGATCCTCAGCGACCGCTGCTTCCTGTGCCACGGACCCGACGAAAAGAACCGGAAGGCCAAGCTCAGGCTCGACCGCCCGGACGACGCCTTCAAGGCCGCACCCGACGCCGGCGAGGGCTGGCAGGTCATCCGCCCCGGCGACCCCGCCAGAAGCCTCCTCATGGCCCGCATCGAATCGAAGGATCCCGATGAAATCATGCCTCCGCCGGAATCACACCTCACCGTCTCCGCGGACGAACGGGAAATCCTGCGCCGCTGGATCTCGGCAGGGGCGGCATGGAGCGACCACTGGGCGTTTCAGGAAGTGAAGGCCCCCGCCATTCCGCAGGTGCCAACCGGCGGCAATGCCATTGATGCCTTCGTGGCCGGGCGGCTCGCCCGGGAAGGAAAGACATTGCGCCCGCAGGCTCCGCCCGACCGCCTTCTGCGGCGGGCTTCGTTTGCGCTTACCGGGCTGCCGCCATCGGACGACTTGCGCGCGGCGGCGGGCTCCGGTGATCCTGCGGATGTCCTCGCCCGCGCTGTCGATCACCTGCTGGCCCAGCCATCTTACGGCGAACGAATGGCGGCGGACTGGTGCGACATCGCCCGCTACGCCGATACCTACGGCTACCAGAACGACCGTCACCGCGACGTCTGGCCATGGCGCGATTGGGTGATCCGGGCCTTCAATGACAACCTGCCCTACGATCAGTTCATCACATGGCAACTCGCCGGCGACCTCCTCGAAGGGGCGAGCCGCGACCAGCGGGTGGCCACGGCCTTCAACCGACTGCACCGTCAGACCAACGAAGGCGGCAGCGTGGAAGAGGAATTCAGGGTCGAATATGTGAATGACCGCGTCACGACGTACGGGACGGCATTTCTCGGGCTCACGCTCGAGTGCAGCCGCTGTCACGATCACAAGTACGATCCGGTGGCCATGCGCGATTTCTATGCGCTTTCGGCCTTCTTCCAGAACATCGACGAAAGCGGGCTGTATGCGCACTTCACGGACGATACCCCGACGCCGGCCCTGCCGCTCGCTACGCCTGACGACGACCGCGAGATCGCGGCGCTGGCCGAGGAAGTGAGCAAGGCGGAAGCAGAAGTGGCCCGGCTCCGCGACGCACGCCGCGAGGCCTTCACCCAATGGCCATCGTCCTCGGGTGCCGTCACTGCAATTCCCGGTGAACTGGCCCGCTTCCAGTTCGAGGAACTGACAAAGAACGAGGTGAAGCCGGACGATCCGGCGCAGCCGTTCGAGAATCCTGTGCTCGTTGGCGGCCGGGAAGGACAGGCGCTCCAACTCGACGGCGAAAACGGAGTCAATCTCAATGCCGGGGGCGGATTCCCGCGCGAACAGCCGTTCACGGTCTCGCTCTGGATGAAGACACCGGACCGCAAGGACCGCGCGGTCGTCTTCCACCGCAGCCGGGCATGGACGGATGCCGCCAGCCGGGGTTATCAGATGCTCATCGAAGACGGCAGGCTCAGTGCCGCCCTCATTCATTTCTGGCCCGGCAATGCCATCTGCGTGCAGACACGGGAGGAATTGCCGGTCGGTTCATGGGTGCATGTCGCCATGGTCAGCGACGGCAGCAGCCGGGCCGCCGGACTGAAGATCTTCGTGAATGGCAAGGCCTCTGATTGCCTCACTGTGAAGGACCATCTCACGCGCAACAATCACGGCGGGGAAGCCCAGCAGATCACCATCGGGCAGCGCTTCCGCGACCGTGGCTTCAAGGGCGGAGAAGTCGACGATTTCAGGGTCTTCGCACGCAATCTCAGTGCCCTCGAAATTGCGAAGCTCGCAGGCGTGGCGACCACAGCCACTGCCGCGGACATCTATGAATACTGGCTGGGTGCCCACGATCCCGCATGGCAGGCAGCCCAGAAGAATCTGCAGGACGCGAGGTCGCGCCTCCATGCACGCGCGGACCGCATCCCTTCGCTCATGGTCATGGAGGAAATGGCGGAACCACGCACGGCCTATGTCCTCCAGCGCGGGGCGTACGATGCGCGCGGCGAGACGGTCACGGCTGATGTCCCGGCTGCCCTGCTGGGCTTTGATCCCGCATGGCCACGCAACCGACTCGGCCTTGCGCGCTGGACCACAGACCGCCGCCAACCCCTCACGGCCCGGGTCGTGGTCAACCGTCTCTGGGCCCAGATGTTCGGCCGGGGCCTTGTGTCGACGGTCGAGGATTTCGGCAATCAGGGCAGTCTGCCGACGCATCCGGAACTGCTCGATTTCCTTGCCGTCCAGTTCATGGAGGGTGGCTGGAATGTGAAGGCACTGCTCCGCATGATGGCGACGAGCCTGACATGGGCGCAGGAAAGTGGTGGCGATGCCGGCTTGTTCCGCGACGATCCCGAGAATGTCCTCCTTGCCCGCGGTCCGAAATTCCGGCTGCCGGCCGAGATGATCCGCGATGCCGCCCTCGCTTCGTCGGGCCTGCTCGTGAACCGCCTCGGCGGCCCGGGCGTGCGGCCCTATCAACCCCCAGGGATCTGGGAAGAAAAGGGCGGCGGTTGGTCGTACCAGCCGGACAAGGGCGATGGCCTCTACCGCCGGAGCCTCTACACCTACTGGCGCCGGACCGCCCCGCCTCCCGCCATGGAAACATTCGACGCCGCCAAACGCGAGGTCTGCGTGGCGCGCCGTCAGGTGACCGCCACTCCGCTGCAGGCACTCGTGCTCATGAATGATGTGCAGTACCTCGAAGCCGCCCGCGTCATGGCCGAGGACCTCGTGAAAACCCACGGCGACGACAGCGGGGCACTTGTGCACAAGGCCTTCGCACGCTGCCTCGGACGCGCCCCGCGGGATGCCGAACTCGTCGTGCTCACCCGCTTTCTCGCGGAACAATCCGACGCCTTCCGGGCCGCCCCAGCCGCCGCCGCTTCTCTCGCGAAGGCAGGCAGCAGCGCCCCCGCGGCTGGACTCGATCCCGTCCGCGTCGCCTCCGCCGCCATGCTCGTGAGCACGCTCTTCAATCACGATGAATTCGTGACCCTGCGCTGATTCCCGCAGATTGCTTCCCCGGAACCAAGAGTCGGAACCACGAGGCGGCCCCGCTCCAAAGCATCGCCCGCGGCCCCCTCAGGGTGTCACGGTGACAGTCACATCGCGCACATTCATGAGCGGTCGACCTTCGGTCATCCTCACGGCCTCCAGCCAGACCCGCCATTGTCCGGCCCTCGGAACCGCAAAGGTGCCGGCCTCGACCTTCTCGAATTGCTCATTCGATCCCGTCATGCGCACATTGCGTTCCGCCGACGTCTCACCGAGCGAAATCCGGTAACTGTGGTCGCCTTTCTCGGCGCTGCTCTGCAGAATGGAAAGCGAGACGCGCCCGGGCTTGGCCACGGTGACGTCCCATGCGATGCGCGTGGTCGGTTTCGTCCAGCCGGTCAGGTAGCGGACGGTGGGCGAATGGAAGGCGTCCTTGCCATTGCTTAGAATGACGGCGGATGCGGCGGGCAGCACGGTGTCGCCCTCGCGGACTTCCGTGATCTTCTTGGCGTTCTCGCCGAGCCGTTCGCGGGCGGCATTGGCAGCGTCGCTCGTCATGCCATCGAGGAGGGCAGTCGCTTCCGGACCAGCCAGCGTTCCGATGGCAGCACAGAATTCATCCTGGGCAGCTCCGGGTGTCGCCATAGGCAGGATGCTGCGGAGCTTGCCGGCCGCCTCGGCGGCATCCAGTCCCGGAAGCCGCGCAATGAGCCGGGCACACGATCCCACCAACCCGGCATCGCCGGACCTCGCCGCTGCCGTGGCTGCGTCCGCCAGTCCAGCATCGGGTGCCGGCCACGCATCCAGCATCGCAAAGGCATCCCGCATCCGGTCGCCACCCGCATTGATCTCCGCCGCCAGCGCTGCATTTGCCGAAGGATCCCCGGAGGCCGACAGCAGCCGCAGAATCTCGGGACGGAATGCGGGGTCGCACGATGACAGCCACGACGCCATCCGCGTGACCCGGGCCGCCGCATCCGGCAGCTTCGCAAGGATCGCATTGACCGTCGCCGCAAGCTTCCGGCGGCCCGCATCGTCGCCGAATTTCCCGGCTGCCTTCACGATGGCCGCGGCGTCCTCAGCAGAAGCAGCCGGCGCAATCGCCGCCAGCGCCCGCATCCGCACATCGCCGGATTCCTCCGTGATGATGCGCAGCAGCACAGCGGCTCCCGCCGGCGATGGATGGTCGGCCACCGCATCAATAAGCACCTCCCGCGCCGTGCCCTTCGCTGTCTCCAGCTGCGACGCAATCGCTTCCCCCAGCCCCTCACCCTTGAGCCTCGGCAGCAGCGCCACAATCTCGGGCGTCTCTGGCGATCCCTCTTTCCCAACCCACTCGGTCAGCTGCGCAATGAGCGCCGCATCCCCCTTCGGTTCGTTCTGCGATGTCAGCCGCCGGATCAGTTCCAGGGGCTCGGCCCGCGCCAGCGACTGACCCATCGGCTTGAAAAGCTGATACGCAAAAAATGCCGCCAGTCCCACCCCGCCCGCAATCCACCACTTCTTCATGTCCCCGGCCGATGCCTTCCCTCCCTTGGCCTTCGCAGCAGATTTCGATGCCTTCGCCGACTTGCCGCGGGATCCTTGCACAGCAGGCGAGGACGGTGCCACCGGTGCCGTTGGACTGGAAACAGCCGGATTCATCGGTCGCGTCGGAGCCGTCGCACTCACAGGAGCCGGAGCCGCGGGATTGACAGACCTTGTGGGGGCGCGGCCCACCACACGCACGGGACGATGCTGCACGGATGGCCTCGCCTGACTTGCCGCCGCTGCAGCGGGAGCAATCTCGGGAATCGGCGGAGGCACCGCAGCGAGTCCGCTGCGTTCCGCCATGAAAAACTCGAGGGCAGTGCGCGCATTGGCCGGCCGGTCGTCCATGCTGCGCGCAATCAGCCACATCACCCAGGACGCCATCCACGGGGGCACATCGGACCGCAGCACACCCAGCGGTTCCACGGTGTGATTGAGGTGACTCACCATGACATCCACGGGCGTCCGTCCATCAAACGGATGCCGCTGACTCAGGATCTCATAGAAGATGCAGCCAAGCGAATACAGATCGGTGCGGCCATCGAGCGGCAGCCGCTCGAATTGCTCGGGTGCCATGAACCAGATGCTCCCGAAAATCCCATCTTCCTGATCCTGCGTCTGCGGCACCGCCGTCCGGCTGAACCGGGCGAGCCCGAAATCAAGGATCTTGATCTGGAACTTCCCGCTCGCCAGCCAGTTGACCATCAGATTGCCAGGCTTGAGGTCGCGGTGCACGAGCCCGAGCGACTGCGCGGCCACCATGCCCTCAAGGACCTGCACCACGACTTCCCGGAAGTCCTCGACCGAGAGCTTGCCGCGCTCGGCCACCTGGTCGAGCGTCTCTCCCTTGAGCAGTTCCATGACCACAAACGATCCCTGCTCGTCGCTCCCCACATCGTAAATCGTCACAATGTTCGGATGCTGCAGGGCGGAAAGCGTGCGCGCCTCGCGCAGCAGATCGGCTTCAAGGGCCTCATGACTCTGCTGGTTGTCTTCCGGCGGACGGACCCGCTTGAGCGCCACGTCACGGCCAAGCTGGGAATCATGGGCGAGATAGACATCACCCAGTCCACCCTGACCGATTTTGCCTTTCACGTCGTAGCGGGAACTCATGTGCGGATGGATGGTTGGAATGAGCAGAAGGAAGCGCGGAAAAGCGGTGTAAGGGAATTGCGGAATCGCGGCAAATGGTTTCTCTTTGGACCGAATCATCCACCCCCCGCCTCACGACCTCATGGCCTCGCTCTTCACCCGCATCATCAATGGAGAAATTCCCGGCCGTTTCGTCTGGCAGGACGACCTCTGCGTCGCCTTCCTCACCATCGCCCCCATCCGCCCCGGCCACACCCTCGTGGTCCCCCGCGCCGAAGTCGACCATTGGATCGATGCCCCGGATGACCTCGCGGCTCACCTCTTCACGACCGCCCAGAAAGTAGCCCGCGGCATACAGTCGGCCTTCCCCTGCACCAAGGTCGGTCTCATGTGCGCCGGCCTCGAAGTCCCCCACCTGCACCTGCACCTGACCCCCATCGACGAAATCAGGGACATGGACTTCGCACGTCAGGACAGCCGTGCCCAGGCTTCCGATCTCGACGCCGCCGCAGAAAAACTCCGCTCGGCCCTGCGCGCCGCCGGTCACGGTGCCTTCGTGCCCAATCCGTAACCGGTATCATCCTCAAAAGGCAGCATCACCACCGCTTCGTGGCGGTGTCATCCCGCTCACAGACCTTCGGCTCTCTGCCCGGAAATTGGGCACGGTGGCTCGGGAAGTAGCTCCAGGCTCCCCATCGTGCCGGCGTCGATTGGAGCCTGTGAGGATGCGGTGTAGTCGAAAAATTATTATGCGCCGCATTCTTGCTTGCTGCTGCAAGGGCTGATTTTATGTTCCCGGCATTCCGATGGCTGACGAGGATCCGTATCATGCGCACGACCGGTTGTTCCGGGTGGGGCTTTCCAATCCTGCGGCGGTGGCTCCGTTTCTGATGGACCGACTTCCGGCGGAGATTG
>JBDKER010000010.1:0-122782 GCA_039795165.1 Verrucomicrobiota bacterium
CAGGTAGAGGGTGGCGGGACTGATGCCCTCCTGGGCAGCAACCCGGGCGACAGGTTCACGTGCGGGCCCGCTGAGGCGGGCAAGAATGGCCTCCCGGCGTTCAGGTGGAATGGGTTTCATGGGATTGTGTTGATCAGCCGCAGCAGCAGCACACCCCATCTGGAATCACAACTGCGCAGCCTGGACAACTATCCTGACACAGGGGGCCACTCAACGGCACACAGAGCCGCTGCAGCTACGATGACATGGGGAACCGCAGCAGCCTCGGAGAAGGCCCGGGCTTCGCACGCCTGACGACACGGACGCCCAATGGCCTCAACCAGTACTCATCTGTGAATCGGCCTGGAACGCTCGATGTGACCGATCGTGGGCGGTATCGCGAAGCGGCACGTCATTTCACAGTTCCGGAAACCTCCATCTTGCGCCATGGGTTGGCCCGATTAGAGTTAAGCATGAGTGAGCGGCTTCAGATAACGCCTGACATCTGTCACGGAAAACCTGTGATCCGGGGAACACGTGTCCTCGTCTCCACGATTCTGGGTGCACTGGCCGGAGGCGATCCAATCGAGTCTGTTCTGGAGGACTATCCCAATATCACCCGGGAAGACGTTCGCGCGGCACTGGAATTTGCCAGCCGTCTATCGGACTACGAGGAATCTGCGTACGATGCAGTTGCATGACGTTTTTCCTCGATGAAAATTTTCCGAAAACTGCCTCGGTACTCCTCGAAGGAATGGGGCATCGGGTGCTGGATCTGCGCGGAACCGGCCGAGAAGGCGCCAGCGATCAGGCGATCTTCGCGGAAGCCCAGTTGGCGGGTGCAGTCTTCCTGACAACGGACCGCGATTTCTTCCACACGGTCCGGCATCTGCACCCCGTACATGCGGGCGTCATCGTCATCGCTTTGCGCCTGCCGAACCGCACCTCCATTCTCGATAGGCTGACATGGATTCTCCAACGTGTCCCTCCGCAGGACTTTGCCAACCGGACCATTCAACTTCGCGATCGTTCGTGGATTGCCTCGCCGCCTCTCGCATCTCCGCAGCCAGATCACGATGCTGATCGCTCAACACTGTGAACGTCCCTCACCAGTGACCGGATGGCGTTCGGTTGTGGTAGATAGGCAGCTCATGGACTCAGCCGACAGGCAGTTTCATGGATCCGGCAAATCCCAAGGAGCCGGTTGGAAAACCGGGGTAGCGTCCCCTGAATCGTTAAAACTGGTTGGTGGCTTTCTACAACGTTCCCCAAGCGCCTGATGCCAAGACGAACGGCAACGACACCATCGTCACGATCTACCAATCGGAGAAGAACATTGGCAGTTGGCCGGACTATTTACTTCCGTTTTATGGCATCGGGAACGGTGATTACTTCGCTCTCGATACCCGGGAGGGAGACAAATCAGCGGTCTACTTCAGGAGTCACACCGACGGCTCGGTCGTTCGCTATGCCGAGTCTTTCGGTGCTTGGATCAACAAGCTTCCCGACTTCCTCAACGGCATTGACTAGCGCAGTGCATCCGCAACTCCCGATTCGCCGCCTTCAGCCCCGCGTGGCTGAGCTTATTGGTCGTTACCGTCTCAGCAATACACATCGGGTTGAGGGTGCGTTGGCGGGCTTCCCGCTAATGATATGGCTGCATGATTCAGTCCACTGTTTCCGATCGGTCCGCGAGTTGGGCTGGGCTGGGCTGCTGGCAAGGCAGAGTTCCTCGGGTTTGGGCATCGCCGCGTTCTGGCGGCGCGAGGAATTAAGGCCGTCACTCCGTTGCCATCGTCGCCGCTAGCCTCGGCTCAATCCCGAACCACTCCTTCGCCGTCTCCTCCGTGGTGAGTTCCCGGTAGTGCCGGAAGATGATGGCGGGGGAATTGCCGGCTTCGAGGGCGACCTGATCGGCGCTCTTCACGATGGCGATGCGGTAGGAAATGAAGGAGTGGCGCAGGACGTTCCGGGGCCACGGGATGCCGAGGGACTTGGCGAGGGCGGTGATTTCCTTGTGCTGGGTGCAGGAAGGAACGACCCGGCCGCGGCGGGGCAGCGGAGCCAGCCACGATGCGAGATTATCCGTGATCGGGATGACGCGGCGGGAGGCTGTCTTCGCCTGACCGGCCCTCACCTCGATGATGCGGCGGTCGAGGTCGACGGCGGACCAGTCGAGCCGGGCGATTTCCGCGCTCCGGATCCCGGCGAACGCGCTGATCGCAAGGAGGGGGATCAGGCGGTCCGGGGCGGCGTGGATGATCCGGGAGAATTCGTCGGGCGTGAATATGCCGATTTCCGAATCCGGCACCTTCACCTTGCGGAGTTGGCTTGCGGAGGTCGGCTGGCCTGCGGGCAGGTAATTCTGTTCGAGGGCGAAGGAGAAGAGGATGTTCACGGTGACGAGCATGGAATTCCGCGACATGGGGGACACCTTGAGGCTGCGGAGCCATGCATCGATGTCGGCTGAGGTGACGTTGAGTGCAGCCCGCCTCACAACTAGCATCTTCTGATTTTGTGTGATTTGGTGAAGATTGAGCCGCCTTGCGGGACGGTCTTGGGGGAACGGGTCTTTTTCCCGATTCCTGTGTTGCTCGTCGGTTGCGAATCCTGATTCGCGCCCTCCTCACGCCTGGGACTCGGAGAAAATCCCTCGTTCATAAGATGCCATCTGTTCGGCGGACCACACTTGGATCGGGCCGGGGCAGGCAGCGGCAAAGCGGCGGAGGACCGAGCCAAGCTGGACGAGGTGGCGGCGGCCCGAGCCGTCCTGTTTGCGGGAGGCGACCAGTTGCTCGACCACCCCGGGCACGGTGGCGCGGCGGACCACTGAACCGAAGTGCTTCGCGTACTGGGTGGCCATGGCTGCGAGCGATTCCGTGCCCGCCAGTTCACGTGCTCGGAGGTAGTCTTCCATCGCGGGGACGAGCGGGAGACCGGCTTTGTCCGCGAGGTCTCGTGCGGCGATGAAGGCGTCGCGTTCGTGGGGTTTCAGATCGGTGAGGTGCTGCATGCCCGCCTGAATCTGCCGCGCTACGACCAGCGCTTCCTTCTTCGCCGCCTCGATGGTGCGGAACACCTGGCGCATGCGCTTGCCGTCGCGGTACCACGAGATGGCGAAGCGGGTGCGCGTGCCGGAAGTGATCCGGTAGACTGGGATGGCAGCGGAACCATGCCTCACGGTGGCGATGGGGCCCGCGTTCTTTCTGTGCACCTTGGGCGAGTTGGGCGAATCGGATGTGCCGGTGAGCAGGTCATCTGAATTGCACACAGCAGAGCAGGCATCGGGCGGGGCGGGATCGTTCATGATCCGGACGCCCGTGTCGAATCCGGCGGGTCCGGGAGAGCGCCGGGATGAGGGGGCGCGAAGGGTCGGGTGAGCGGCAACACGTTGATGCTTCATGGGTTCCGTAGGTTTCAGGCGGAAGGGAAACCGGAAGATGGCATCCGAAGCCGCGGACGGGAAACCGTTTGGACACCATTTTCCCCGAGGACGGGAACGGGGTGCCGGGAGGCTGGTCAGACCGGGAAGCGGGCGGATTTCCTAACAGGAAATGCCTTCGTGGCATTTTCGGGAACACAGTTTGTCACCAATTTGTCACCACGGGCATTTGTTAGTGCGGAAAACGGGGCGTTTTGAGCCAATTTTCTACCGCATAACCTTATGAATGAGAGGCGGTTATGCAATGGTGCGCGGAGAGGGATTCGAACCCCCGACCAACTGTGTGTAAGACAGATGGTCGGTTGGGTGGTGCGATGGGGGAGATGGTGTTGGATGGTGCGGGGTTTTCTGGAACGTTCTGGGGTTGCTGGTGGTGGTCGCGTGGGGTGGGGTGTGATGATTGAAGGACTGGAATCCGGAGAGTAATTCAGTCGGGATTGGCTGGTGGGAGCAGGGTAGCGGCGGTGGCGCGCAGGAGTTTACCGAGAGGTGACTTGGGAAGGGTGAGGTCTGGATGGATTGCGGAGATGCGGGCGAAGGGGGGGAGCGAGGCCGCGGCTATGGTGGTCCAGAGGGTGGCGGTGGTGGCATTGGCTTCCGTGAGGAGGGCGAGGGCGGTGCCGTTGCGTGGGTGATGGGTGGGGATGACGCAGCCTGATTCTGGGGGCATGCCTGCATTGGTGAGGGCGCGTTCGACGGCGTCGATGTCTACGAGTTCGCCGAGGATTTTGACAGTGTGGTCCGAGCGGCCGAGGAACTGGAGGGATCGGTTTGTGATTGTGGCGCGGTCGTTGGTGGTGAAGAAGCCGTCGGGAGAGAGCGGGGAGGTGAGTTGCCATGTGTTGCCGTGGAGGGAGAGGAATCCGGTGAGGAGCGGGGCGCCGCGAATGGCGAGGCGTCCGTCGGGTTCCGTGCGGGCGTCCCAGCAGGGCAGGAGGTGGAGTTGGAGGGGATCGCCCTTGGGGTTGGCGGTGGCGATCTGGGAAGAGGCCTCCGTCATGCCGTAGGTGGCGAGGATGGGCCAGCCGAGGGATTGGGCGGCGGCGGCGAGGGGTGGTGGGAGGGCACCGCCGCCGATGAGGAGGCAGCGGAGGGATGTGGGGGCGTGGATTCCAGCGCTTACGAGGTCGTGGAGCTGGGTGGGGACGAGGGAAGCGAGAGTGATGTGGTGGGAAGCGACGAGTGAGGCGAAGCGCGCGGGGTTCCAGCGATCGTGGTCGGTGATGACAGGGATATTGGCGAGGTGGGCGCGGGCGTGGATGGCGAGGCCGCCGACGTGGAAGTCGGGGAGGGCGCGCAGCCATTTATCGTGGGCATCGGTATGGAGCCATGCATTGACGGCGGCGGCATTGGCGAGGAAGGCTGGGATGGAGAGGCAGACCAGCGAGGGGGTGCTTCCGGTGCTGCCTGAGGTGGGGAAGACGAGGTGGCCGCGGGGGAGGGCGTCTGGCGGCGGCGGGTTGGCGGGAGGGAGTCGGGGGTTGGTGAGGAGGATGCCGGGTCCGTCCGGGTCCCATGGGATGGGGTTGGGAGCTTCCTGTTTTGCTGGGATGAAGACTGAGGGTGGGTGGACGAGCGGCAGCCATGGTAGTTTCGCAAGGAGCGGACCGAAGCCGAGGCCGGGTCCGTCTGGGGGCAGGAGTTGCGGGCCGTGGGCACGGACTGCTTCCGTGAATTCGTCTGGTTCGAAGAGCGGGTGGGTGATGAGGCCGGCGGGGAGTTGTGGGTGGGGCCAGCGGGCGGCTTCGCAGGCTGCCCACATCTGACCGAGTGGGTGGTCCATGTAGCTTGTGAAGACGACTGGTTCAGGTCGGGCGAGCCAGTTTGCCGGATCGTCTGCGGCTGGTTTGAGGATCCGGATGGAGAAAGCCGGCGTGGGTTCGGAGCCAGATGGTAGCCAGTCGAGGGCGAGGTTGATGCCGGTCTGGCGTTGGAGGTCGCGCCATGAGGCGGGATTCCATGGGATGGGGTCTTCGATGAAATCGATGGTGTGGGCGAGCGGCGCGAGGGCGGTCCAGTCGCTGGAGGTGCCGCGGCCATTGAAGTCGAGGCGGACGCGCAGACCGGCGGCGGCGGCGTCCCTGATGGTGGTGGGAAGCGAGGGATCGGCGGGGCGGGCCTTGAGTTTGATGTGAGTGAAGCCGATGCTGGCGAGGGCCGGGAAGTCGGTGGGTGCGAGCAGGGTGGCGTGGCTGGGTGGGATGGAGAGGCCCGCGAAGAGCGAGCGGTTGGCGTGGCGGGCTGCGGCGTCTGCGGCCATGCATTGGAGTGAGCGGGCGATGAGACGAGACGATTGGCCTGACTTGAGGAGCTGGAGTTGGTGCTCGAGGGGGAGGTCGCCGAGTTCCGGCCATGGCTGGAGGCAAGCGAAGCCGTCGTGTGAACGTAGCAGGCAGCCGTGGATTTCCCTGCGTTGGCTGGCTGCGTTCGCGGTGTGCGGTCCGCGCAGCTGGAGAGTGTAGCGATGAAACCAGAGAGGCTGCATCTTAGGGTGGGAGTCTTTGGGTGAGGGATCCGCTGGAGACATTCCAGATGGTGTCTGGGAGGAACGAATCGTCGAGCCAGTCGAGATGGGTGGTCGTGATCAGTTTCTGCGAAGTGGTGGGGAGGGAATTGAGGAGGGCGTTGCGGCGGGCCGGGTCGAGTTCGCCGAAGACATCATCGATAAGGAGGATGGGGTGGCGGTGGGAGAGGGAGGCGAGCACAGAGGCCTGTGCGAGACGGAGGGCGATGGCGACGGTGCGCTGCTGGCCTTCGCTGGCGAAGCGGTCGGCGGGGCGGCCATCGATGGTTGGGGTGAAGTCGTCGCGGTGGGGTCCGGCGGCGGTGATGCGGCGGCGGAGTTCCTCCGGTCGGAGTCGTTCCAGCTGGGCGAGGTAATCCGGTTCGCTGCCGGGATGCCATGGGAGGGAGAGTGATTCCGAGGAGAGGGAGACGGCGGTGTGGGCAGCGGAGGCGGCCGGGCCCAGTGCGTTCATGAGGGAGCTGCGGAGTTCCGTGAGGCGGGCACCTTCCGTGGCAAGGATGCGGGAGTAGGCATCGATCTGCGGCCATGGTGGCGAGGCGTCGCGGCGGAGGAGGAAGTTGCGGGAGCGCAGAGCGGCGTCGCAGCGGCGGAGGGTGGGCAGGTAATCCGGAAAGAGCTGGGATCCGAGGAAGTCGAGATAGCGTCGGCGGAGGTCGCTGGTGCCGGTGACGAGCGAGCGGTCACTGTTGCTGAACCAGACGACCAGTTCCGAGGCGGCGAGGTAGTCTGCGGAGCGGCGCACGGTTTGGCCACCGGCGAGGAGTGATTTGCCGTCCGGGCCGGCTTCGTGACGGAGTTCGGAGTGGGTGGTTGATCCGGCGATGCCGAACGAGGGGGAGCCGAAGCGGATGAGTTCGCGGGCCGAGCTGGTGCGGGGTGACTGGAGTCGGAGGAGGACGCAGGCGGCTTCGAGCAGCGAAGTTTTTCCCTGGGCATTGCTGCCTGTGAAGATGGTGATGCCGCTGGTGAGCGGGCACTGCAGCGAAGCGTAGCAGCGGAAGTCGCGCAGGCGGAGGGAAGAAAGCGGCATGGGGTGAAGTGGCGGGACGGTAGGGGGTGGGGCCGTCTTGTCAAAACGCGTCCGCAGGGTGGGTGGGTGACTGGATTTCCCTTGTTGAATGAGAGCGAATGGGGAGGCAGGCAACGTGCGTAATCATCCGGGATATGGCGACTGCATTGATAGGACACACAGGATTTGTGGGAAGCAATCTGCGGCGGCAGCACGGGTTTGACTCATGCTTCCGGTCGACTGACATTGAAGGGATCCGCGGACGGTCCTTTGATCTGGTGGTATGTGCGGGGGTGCAGGCGGTGAAGTGGCGTGCGAACCGGGAGCCTGAGTGGGACCGGGCTGGGATTGAGCGGCTGCGTGGGGCCTTGAGCGGGGTGGAAGCCCGGCGGTTCGTGCTGATTTCCACGATCGACGTGTATCCGGCACCGGTTTGTGGGGACGAGGGTGTGGAGCCGGAACCGGTGGAGCCGTACGGGCGGCACCGTCGGGAACTGGAGGAATGGGTGGCGGAGCGGTTTGCGGATCACTGTGTGGTGAGGCTGCCTGCCTTGTTCGGGGATGGTTTGAAGAAGAACGTGGTGTATGATCTGCTGCATGGGCGTGAGGACATGATCCGGTCGATGCATCCCGAGGGGAGTTTTCAGTATTACTTTCTTGACCGGCTCTGGGACGATCTCGAGCGGGCGCGGGCAGCTGGGATGAGGATTCTCAATGTGGCGACCGAGCCACTGCGGACGCGGGAGATTGCCCGGCGGTTTTTTCCGGAGGTGGGCCTGGTGGAATCTGCGGCGCAGCCGGGTCGGTATGATTTCCGGTCGCTGCATGCCGGGCACTGGGGCGGGCGGGATGGGTACTTATACAATCGCGGGCAGGTTCTGGAAGATCTGGGGTTGTGGCTGCAGCGTTGGCGTGGTGCGGACGAGGCGGGTCGCCGCGAGCTTTCACCGTCGCCGGAAGCATGAAGCTGTGTGTTTCTCAGATCGCGTGGCATGCGCAGGAGGATGGCGAAGCGCATGCGTTGCTGGCGGCGCAGGGGATTGCGTTGGTGGAAGCAGCGCCGACGCGGATATTTGCGCATGGACTGGATGCGGTGGGGGTGGAGCAATTCCGGGAACTGCGGGAACGGGTCGAGGTGGTGGGGCTGACGTTTCATGCGATGCAGGCCCTGCTCTTTTCGCGGGCGGTGGTTCCGGGGGAGCGGGCGCGGACGGAAGGACTGGAGATTTTCGGTTCCGAGGAAGCGCGGCGGGAGACCATGCGGTATCTGATGAAGGTGATTGATGGGGCGGTGGTGCTTGGGGTGAAAGTTCTTGTTTTCGGGTCGCCGCGGCACCGCAGGCGGGGGGAATTGACGTATGTGCAGGCCGAGGCTGTGGCGGCACCATTCTTCCGGGAACTGGGGGATTATGCGGTGGAGCGGGGCTGTGTGATCGGGATGGAAGCGAATCCTCCGGAGTATGGCTGCGACTGGCTGACGGGGATGGATGAAGTTGTGGAATTTGTGGCGCGGGTGGGGTCGGCGGGATGTGCGGTGCACTGGGACTCTGGTGCGGTGCAGTTGCGTGGGGAAGACGCGGAGTCCTTGCTGCGGCGGGTGGCTCCGCTGCTGTGCCACTATCATGTCAGTGCTCCGAATCTGCGGGAACCGGAAGAGGATGGGTATCCGCACCGCGGGAGTGCTGAAGTGCTGCGGTCGGTGGGCTATGGTGGAGCCATCAGTCTGGAGATGGCGCGGAGTCCGCGGGGGCTGGAAGGACTGGCTGAGGCGGTGGCGAAACTGTGTGCGTGGTACCGATGAATGGAGAGGGCGGGAGCTGTGGTGCGCTGGTGATTGGCGGTGGATTCTTCGGCTGCATGGCCGCGGTGCGGCTGCGGAAGTCATACTCGCGGGTGGTGCTCTGCGAGATGGGCGACCGTCTGCTGGGGCGTGCGTCCTATCACAACCAGGCGCGGGTGCACAACGGGTATCATTATCCCCGGAGTCTGCTGACGGCCTTGCGGTCGCATGTCAATTTCCCGGTCTTTGTGGATGCCTTCCGGAGTGCGGTGGTGGATGGATTCGAGAAGCTCTACGCGGTGCCGCGGCGGCTATCGAAGGTCAATGCGGCGCAGTTTGCGGCGGTCATGAAGCGGGTGGGGGCACCGGTGCGCGAGTGCCGGGGGGCGCGGCGGAAGCTGTTTGCGGCGGACCTGATCGAGGAAGTATTTGCTGTGGAGGAATATGCCTTTGATGCGGTGGAGCTGGCGCGGCTGGCGCGCGAGATGCTGGAGGCTGAGGGGGTGGAAGTGCGCCTTGGGAGTGAAGTGACTTCACTGCGCTGGGATGGCCGGGAATCGTTTGCGGTGGAATTGGGCGGCGGGGAGTCGCTGCGGGCCGGGCGGGTTTTCAACTGTGCCTATGCGCGGGTGAATCACAATCTGAGGATGGCTGGGTTTGGGCCCGTGAAGCTGCGGCATGAACTGGCGGAGCTGTGTCTTGCGGAGGTGCCGGGTGAACTCCGTGATGTGGGAGTGACGGTGATGTGCGGGCCATTTTTCTCGGTGATGCCCTTTCCTCCGCGTGGTCTGCATACACTGAGCCATGTGCGCTACACGCCGCATACGTGGTGGCTGGACGATGAGAGTCATGTGGTGGATCCCTATGCGGTGATGAGGGCGCAGGAACGGCGGAGTGCGTGGCAGTACATGGTGCGGGATGCGCAGCGGTATCTGCCGTGTCTGCGGGAAGCGGTTTACCGTGACAGTCTGTGGGAAGTGAAGACCGTGCTTCCGCAGCATGAAGAAGACGACGGTCGTCCGATTCTGTTTTACCGGGCGAAGGAGACGCCGCGCTATGTGAGCATCATGGGGGGGAAGATCGACAATGTTTTTGATTGTCAGATGGAGCTCGACCGGGAACTGGAGGGTCAGTCATGTCGCTGAACAACCGATTTGTCTCGATTGTACTTCCGGTGCAGGAATCGGCTCCGCTGCAGGCGCGGCTGGCGTCGCTGCATGCGCTGCTGAGCCAGCGGTGTCAGCATTTTGAGATTGTGGTGATTGATGATGGGTGTGGGGAGCCTGTGGAGAAGGTGCTGGGTGGGCTGCTGGGATCGCTCAGTTGTCTGCGGGTGCTGACATTGTCGCGGCGGTTTGGAGGAGAGGCGGCGATCCGGGCGGGGCTGCAGAGTGCGATTGGGGACATGGTGGTGGTGATGGAGATCGGGCTCGATCCGGTGGCGCGGGTGCCGGACATGCTGGAGTTGTGTCTGCGGGGGCATGGGGTGGTTGTGGGGGTGCCTGAGTCCGGCTTTGACGAGTATCCTTTGAGGAGGTGGGGATCGGCCTTGTTTCACGGGTTGAACCGTCGGCTGAGCGGGATGGAGCTGTATCCTGGGTCGTCGTGGTTCCGGGTACTTTCGCGGTCGGCGCTCAATGCGCTGGCGGTATCGCAGTATGACACGCTGCCGTTCCGTCAGGCCACGGTGAGTCTGGGTTTCAATCCGGGAGTTCTGAAGTACCGCCGGGATCCGTTTTCCGGGACGGTGCCGAAGCCATCGTTCTGGAAGGATGTGCAGCAGGCGCTGGATGTGCTTTTCATGGAGAGCGGGGCACCTGGGATGGTCATGGCGCTGGCTGGGGTGGGTGGGATGCTGCTGAGTCTGCTGAGCGGGTTGCCGCTTTGGTTTCTGGCATTTCTGCTGCTGACCGTGCTGAGTCAGTATGTGCACCGCAATCTGCAGCGGCTGCAGCCTCGTCCGGCGTATGTGGTCATGAACGAAGTATCGAGTGCGGTGGAGATCCGGGATGCGGGGCGCCGCAATGTGGTGCATGAATCCGGCTGATGAGCGAGAGCCGAGACAGTGGGTCAGGCTGGGAAGTGCCGGAGTACCGGGTTGAGGCGCTGCGGGGCCGGCGGTGTCGGTATGTGGTGGTGGTATTTGTGATCAACGAGGGGGAACGCGTGCGTCGGCAGCTGCGGAAGATGGAGGTGCTGACGGGAGAGGTGGATGTGGTGGTGGCCGATGGGGGGAGCACGGATGGGTCGCTGGAGGCTCCGTTTCCGGCGTCGTGCGGGGTGCGGGCCGTGCTTGTGAAGACCGGGTCTGGGAAGCTGAGTGCGCAGATGCGGATGGCCTTGTCCTGGGCATTGCGGGAGGGGTACGAGGGAGTGGTGGTGATGGATGGGAATGACAAGGATGGCGTGTCTGCCGTGACCGGGTTTGTGAAGGCTTTGGATGCCGGATGGGATCATGTGCAGGGGAGCCGGTATGTGGAGGGAGGGAGGGCTGTGAATACTCCGTGGCTGCGGCACTGGGGGGTTCGGTTGCTGCATGCTCCGCTACTCAGTCTGGCGTCGGGGCGGGCGTGGACAGACACGACCAATGGTTTCCGGTCGTACAGCCGGCGGTTTCTGCTGGATGCGCGGGTGCAGCCGTTCCGGGATGTGTTCCGGACGTATGAACTGCATTATTATCTGGCGATCCGGGCGGCGCGGCTGGGTTTCCGGTGCTGTGAGTTGCCCGTGACGCGGGAGTATCCTGCGGACGGAGCTGTCCCGACCAAGATATCGGGCTGGCGGGGCAACCTGCATATTCTGCGGGTGCTCCTTGCGGCCTGTGCGGGTTGTTACGATCCGCGTTGAGGGGTGGGGCGGGGGCTTCAGTCCTCCGTGCCCGTGATGTCGGCCGACTGGCGGAGCGAGGCGACCAATTGGCGGGTGGCTTCCTGGCGGTGGTCGTGGAGGATGCGTTCGCGGATTTCCGGGGCCACTTCGTCGCATGGTTTGGGTGCGGGCGGGCGGCGTCCGGTGATTTTGGCGAGGTGGAAGCCCCAGTGGCTTGCGAAGACCGGGCTGATTTCGCCTTCCTCGAGAGAGAAGACGATGAGGTCGAATTCCTCCATGTAGTCGCCGCGGCGGAACCAGCCGAGGTCGACGAGTTTATCTTCCTTGTCGGTGTGGGTCCGGGCGAGGGCGTCGAAGTCGGCCCCGGAGCGTGCTTCCGCGCGGATGGAGCGGAGGGATTGGTAGATGGCCTCGCGGTCCTCTGATTTTTCGACTTGTTTGAAGAGGTGGGAGGCGCGGATTTCCTCCGGTGTCATGAATTCGCCGAGGTGGGCGTGGTACCATGCCTTGAGGTCGGCGGGGGACGGTTCCGGTTCCGGGGACCATGCTTCGCGGAGGAGGAGGTCGACCCGGAGGCCGGCGCGGACGTCATCGTGGACGAGGTGTTCTGATTCCGGGGTGAGGCCGGTGGCAGCGAAGAACTGGTCGCGGCCGCCGTGTTCGCTGATGAGACTTTCGACGCGTGCGGCGATGTCTTCCGGTGGGATGGAGGGGAAGCGGCGTTCTGCTTCCTGGTTGAGGAGGACGCGGGCGGTGATGTTATCGCGGGCGTACTGGCGGAATTCGGGATCGCGTTCACAGCAGGAGACGCGCGCCATGCGTTCGTAGTGCGATTTGATGTTCTGGAATTCCTCCTGGAGGATTTCCGGTGGAATGGATTCGCCGTTGATGGTGAGTGGCATAAAGTCGCGTGGGGGATCAGTCGGCGAGGGATTGATGCCATGGCCAGAGCTTCTCGAGGGAGGCGGAGCGGACCCAGCCGCGGAGGGGTTGGTCCGAGGGAGAAGGGATGGAGCAGTAGGTCCAGAGGCCCTCCGTGCGGATTGGGAGAACTTCCGAGCCTTGGGGGAGGGAAATGACGGTGGGGGACGCTTCTGCGGGGGCGGTGAAGGCTGAGGCATCTTTGGCAGTGACGACCTCGCAGGCTGTCACGGGGGCGGCGGCCTTTTTCTTGAGGGCGAGAAAGGCGAGCGAGGTGATGAAGATGGGGACGGCGGTGCCGAGGATGGCTGTGAGGGGCCAGCGGCGTCCGGGTTTCGGGGTGAGCCAGAGCAGCCAGAGCAGGGCGAGGCCGGCGGCCCATGCGGAGGCGGTCAGGGCTGGGATGAGGAAGCGTTTGGGGATGCGTTCGGCGAAGCTGCGTTCGAAGCTGAGAAATCCGGATTTATTGGCGAGGAAGCGGAGGTTCTGGCGGGATTCCGGGAGCCATGGATTGAGGGCGAGGGCGCGGCGCATCCAGAGGGCGGCGCTGGCATCGTTTCCGGCGCGGAAGTGGGCGGTGGCGAGGTTGTGGCAGATTTCTGGTGCGATGCTGCCGCTGGGCGCGGCGGTGACCGTTTCGAATTTTTCGATGGCCTTGTCCCAGTCGCCTGCCTTGAAGGCGATTTCGGCATCCTCGATGGAGCGGCTGAGGGATTCGGCTGAGGGGGCCGCGGGAGCCTTGGCCGGTGGTGGGGGCGTTGGTTCGGCTGGGGCGGCGGGGTCGGCCGCCATGAGGGGGAGGGCGGTCGTGACGGCGAGCCGCAGCAGAGTGCGCAGGAAAGAAGGCATGAGGAGAGGGGTCAGGAGGGCAGGACCGAGGGCAGGATCTGGAGGGCGCGGCTGCGTTCGTCCGCGGGGACGGGGGTGTCTGCGGAGCCGGGGCTGGCGTAGCGCCAGAAGTCGCGGCGGGCTAGGACTGCCGCGAGGTCTGGATGATTGGGGAGCGGGGATTTGCGGTGATGGGACCATGCGGTCAGGTATTCGCTGACGAGGGCGTAGAACTCCGAGCCAGTGAGGTTCTGCTTGCGGAGGTCTGCGAGAATATCGCGGCATGGTCTCGGGGAGCCTGGCGGGGGTTGGCTGGCGAGCCGGGCGGCCTTGTTTCTGCGGATGCTGCCTGCGGCGAAGAGGAGTGCGGCGGCTGCGGCGGGAGCCGCGTGCCACCAGCCGGCGGGAGCTGGCAGGACCGAACCGTAAAGCGGGCGGAGCGGGCTTTGGGGAAGCAGCTGCGGGAGGATATCCTGGAGGTCCTCGCTGGGGGCAGGAGTACCGAGGAGGGAGAAATCGCGCGCGGATTCCGTGGTGGTGCCTGCGCTGGCACCGGTTCCCTCGCTGGGGGGCTGGCCTGTGACGATCAGTTCGAGGGGTTCCGTGCGGACTGTTTCATACTTTCCGGAGGAAGGATTGAAGAACGAGAGGGAGTAGACCGCTTTGAGCGATCCGCTTTTTTCCGGGAAGACGAGCTGGGTGAAGCGTTTTTCGCCGGGTTCGCTGCCCCAGTCGCGGTTTTCCATGGAGACTTTGGCTGGGTAGGTGCGGAAGCCCTCCGGGTTTTCGAGGGTGGGGTTGCCGACCGAGTCGAAGTTGCCTGATCCGGCGATGGCGATTTCGAAGGCGACGGGGTCGCCGAGGTTGACCTGCCATGGTGGGGCACCGGGGTTGTCGGCGCGGGCCATGATGGTGAACTGGCCGACGGCACCGGCGAACGTGCTGGGTTTATCCGGGGGGAGGTCCTTGACGGTGATGTCGATTCCGTTGCTGCGGAGCTTGAGGCTGCGGCGGGAGGAAGGCATGCCGCCGAAGGGGTCGCGCAGGCCACCGGCCATGGGCATGAGGACATCGGCTTTCACTTCGGCGGGTCCGAGGGTGAGTTTACCGGGTTTCATGGCGGTCATGACGCTTTGGGCGCGGTAGACGCGCCATGTTTCGCTGCCGACGTCCTGGAGGTCGAGGCTGGGAATGCGGTCGAAGCGGGCTACGGCGAAGCCTTCTGAGGTGATGGTGGGGAAGATCTGGCTGGCGATCTGGACGGCTGGGTGCATGAGCACGGTGACCGTGATGGGGACGAGTTCGCCCTTCCAGATTTCGGTGCGGCTGGCGCTGAGTTGGACCTGAGGCATCATGGAGCCGTCGATGGGGGCGGCGCCTTCCTTGACGGTGAGGGTGGCGGCTTCCGAGGTGATGGTCTGGCCATCGACTGTGAAGGTCTGGGGTGGGATGGAGTACTGACCTTCCGTTTCTGCTTCGATGAGGTAGCGGAGTTCGATGTAGCGGACGAGCGAGCCATTATTGAAAAGCTGCTGGCTGCTGACTCCGGCGAAGCGGATCCCGAGGCCATCGACTTCGATGGAGCGGGGGTAGTCTTCGAGGCCGCGGGCGCTGTCGAGGCGGTAGGAGAGAACGACGCCTTCGCCTGGGCTGACGGTGGCGGCTGAGAGGAGGGGTTTGATGCGGGCGGGGGCGTCCGGTGCGGGAGCCGGGGGCTGGGTTGCGGCTGGTGGCGGGGGTGGCTGATCTGGTGGGGTGGGCACGGGGGGCTGCTGGGCGCGGGCGGCCGTGAGGGCTGCTGCCAGAGCGGCTCCGGCGCTGAATCGGAGGAGAGAGGAAATCATGGGGTGGGTGGGGGTCGGTTGGTTACCAGTCCTTGGTGGGGCGGCCTTCGCGGCCGCTTTCCATGCGTGGGCGGACATTGGTGTCTTCGTCCGAGAGCTGGCGGAGTTGTTCCATGGCTTCGCTGCGGCTGTATCCGGTGGCGTCGTTGACGGCGTCGTCTTCGGAGGTTTCGGGGTCCCCGTCGCCGGGTTCGCCGCTGGATTCCTGCTGGGGCTGATTGCCGCCTTGCTGGGTGCCGATGTTGCCTTCGCGTTCCTCATTGGATTTTTCGCGGCCCTTTTCGGCTTCGCCTTCCTTTTCGCCGCCTGAGCCGTCCTTGCCTTCTTCCTTTTCGCCGCCGCTGCCATCGCCGTCTTCTTCTTCGCCT
Source organism: Verrucomicrobiota bacterium (assembly GCA_039795165.1). Taxonomy (GTDB): domain Bacteria; phylum Verrucomicrobiota; class Verrucomicrobiia; order Verrucomicrobiales; family V1-33; genus V1-33. Next base: position 15,528 of record JBDKER010000010.1, read on the forward strand.
TCGCCTTCTTCCTCGCCCTGTTCCTTGCCGCCGTTGTTTTCCGAGCCCTTGGATCCTTTGCCGCCGGGTTGTCCCTGACCTTGACCCTGGCCTTGTCCTTTGCCTTCGCCCTGGCCCTGCTGTTTCCCCTGTTTCTTGCCCTGTCCTTTGCCTTGGCCTTGCTGCTGGGCCATTTGTTCGCGTTGTTCCTTTAGTTTGCGGATGAGTTCGGCGACGGCGTCGTGGTTCTTGCGGGCGGCGGCGTCATCGTTGTTGAGGACGAGGCATTCCTGGAAGTGTTCGAGGGAATTTTCGAGGCGGCGGATGAGGCCGTCGATGTATTTGAGGGATGGTTTCTTGACGCGTTTGTCCTGAGATTTGGCCTGTTCGAAGATGGTGCTGGCGAGGTTGTAGTGGGCCTGGCTGCGGAGTTGGGGGTTGTCCGTGGTGAGGACGGCGCCGAAGCCGTCCATGGCTGCTTCGTAGTCGCCGGCCTTGAGGGCGGAGGTGCCGCGGGCGAACTGGAGTCGTTCTGGGGTGGTGGTGGCGGCGCGGTTGGAGCCGAAGAAGCGGTCGGCGATGACGCCGAGTCCGCGGCTGGCGGCACCGGTGTCGGTGGCGGTGCGGGAGCCTGATTGTTCGAGGAGGCGTTCGAAATTGAACTGAGCGTTGGCGAAGTCGCCTTCGCGGTAGAATTTCCATGGGTCGCCGACGATCGGTTCGCGGGCTGCGGTGGGGGCTGGGGTGGTGATCTGGGTGGACTGGGCCGTGGTTGGCTGTGGGAGAAGAGTGAGGAGTGCGGCGCAGGCGGCGGCGGTGGCTGGCAGAGAAGCCGGGGCAGGGCGCAGGCGGCTGGCGATGCCGAGGAGGTAGGCCATTACGAGGGAGAAGAGTCCGGCGGCGAGGGGCCATTGGAAGCGGTCGATGGCCTTCTTGGTGGTTTTGGCGTTCATGGAGGAGCGCTGGAGTTTCTGGAGAATGAGGTCGACGCGGGCGTCGCTGACGCCTTTGCTTTCGAGGGGGAGGTAGAGGCCGCCGGTGAGGGTGGCGATTTTCATGAGGGTATCGCGCTGGAGTCTGGAGAAGACGATTTTTCCACTGCGGTCGCGGTAGTAGCCGCCGTCGGCTGAGGGATCTGGAATGACTCCGCCGGTCTGGGTGCCTACGGCGACGCAGATGAGGGCGACGCGGGCGTCGCGGGCGCGGCGGGCGGCGGCGAGGGCTTCGCCTTCGAGTTCTTCGCCATCCGAGAAGAGGATGAGGACCTGCTGGCCGGAGAGGTCGGATTTCGTGAAGGTATCGATGGCCTTGTCGATGGCGCGGGCGAGGTTGGATCCTCCGCGGGGGATGATATCGGCGTCCATGCTGTCGATGCTTTCGATGAGGGCGTCGGTATCCGGGGTGATGGGTGCGTACATGAAGGCTGTACCGGCGAAGGGCATGAGGCCGATGCGGTCGCCGCGGAGTTTGCGGACGAGGTCGGCGGCGGCCAGTTTAGCGCGGGTGAGGCGGTCGGGCTGGAGGTCATTGGCCAGCATGCTTTTCGAGGTATCGATGGCGATGATGAGGCTGCGGCCCTGGCCTCCTGATTCGGTTTCGGTGAAGCCCCACTGAGGTCTGGCGAGGGCTGTGATCATGAGGGCGATGCCGAGGAGTTCGCAGGCGAAGGCGGCGGTGGAGCGCCGTCTGGCGTGCCATGTGACGAGTTGGTCGAGGAGTCTGGGCGAGGCGATTCTGGTGAGGGATTTCCGGGCGTGGGCGGTGCCGAGGAAGCGGGTCCCGATGAGGATGGGGATGAGGAGGAGGAGCCAGAGGGCGGCTGGCTGGGCGAAGGAGGCGTTCACGGGGAGTCAGGGGTAGCGCCGGAGGATGGTCTGGCGGGCGAGCAGGCCGAGGCCGGCGAGGCTGAGAGCGCCCCAGAGGGGGTAGGCGAAGAGTTCGTCGATGAGGGTGGAGCGGCGGATATTGAGTCTGGTTTTCTCGAGTTGGTCGATTTCGCGGAAGATGGAAACCATGGCATTGGCGTCGCGGGCGTGGTAGTAGCGACCGCTGGTGGTGCTGGCGACTTCCTTGAGGGTTTCCTCGTCGAATTCCTGGCGGACGCCGACGTACTGGCCTTCCGGGGTGGGGACGGGGACCTGGTGGTAGCCGTGGGTACCGATGGCGATGGTGTAGATGCGGATGCCGAGGGTGGCGGCGAGTTTGGCGGCTTCGCGGGGACCGATTTTCCCTGAATTGTTGGCACCGTCGGTGATGAGGATGATGATTTTCGAGCGTGATTCGCGGTTGGTGAGGCGTTTGGCGGCGGTGGCGAGGGCGCTGCCGATGGCTGTGCCCATGTCGCGGGTTTGATTGAACCAGATTTTGTCGAGGGTTTCCTCGAGCCAGTTTTTGTCGAGGGTGAGGGGTGAGGCGAGGTAGGGACGGCCTGAGAAGACGACGAAGCCGACGCGGTCGCTGGGGCGGTTGCGGATGAAGTCGCGTGTGACTTTCTTGGCGACGGTGAGGCGGTCGACTTTTTCCCCTCCGACGCGCATATCCTGGATGGACATGGAGAGGGAGAGGTCGAGGGTCATGAAGATTTCGACGCCGCTTTCCTCGATTTTTTCCTCGGTGCGGAGCTTCTGGGGTCGGGCCAGGGCGGCGGTGCCGAGGGTGAGGGTGGCGAAGGTGAGGAAGAGGCCGAGGGCACCGATGGCCGAGCGGGTTTTTTTACCTGCGGAGCGGAGCAGGTGGAGGGAAGAGAACTGGAGGGCGGACTGGCGGCCGGCGGCGGAGCGCAGGAGGGCGAGGATGGGCAGGAGGAGGAGGAGCCAGAACCAGCCGGGTTCCGCGAAGCGGTAGTGGTCAGGCAGCAGGCGCATGGGGGAGGGGAGGTGGCTGTTGGGAAGTGTGCGGTGCGGCGGGAGCCGGGGCGGCCTGGGAGGCTCTGATGGCGGTCAGGGCATTGCTGACGAGGGTGGCTGGGGGAATGGAAGTGTTTCCGAACCGGATCTGGTCGCAGCTGGCGAGGATTGCTTCGCAGGCGGAGATGGCTGGGGTGGGCGGCGGGGCTGGTTTGCGGGAGTGGCCCATGATTTCCTCCGTGGTCGAGTAGCGGGCCATGATGCCGGCGAGTCGGTCGAGGTAGTGCCGGACGATGGTTGAGACGGTGGCTGCGGTATCTGTTTCCGTGGTGGCGCTGGAGTTGCGCTGGAGGGTTTCGAGTTGCCGGATGGCTTCGCGGGCGGGGTCGGGCGGGGTGGATGGGAACCGGAAGTGGCGGATGAGTTTCCGGAGGAGGGTGAAGACGGTGATGAGGGCGAGGGTGGCGACGAGGGCGGCGAGGAGCCACCACCACCATGCGGGGCCGGTGCCTGCGGCGGAGCCGGGGGCGACGGGTTCGACGATCTTTTCCAGTTCCGGGAAGGGGATCATGGTGGCGGGATGTGCGGAGAGCGGCGGGAGTTTTGGGGGGATGGTAGGGTGGGTCGGGGGGAAATGCAAAACGTCTCCCGGGTTTTTGCCGTGGAGTGCGGGTGGGAGGAAAGCTGGTTATGGAAGTATTCCGGATTAGAAACGGCTGGCGAAGGACGGGAGAAGCTGCCTGCGTTTTTCGAGTTCCCGGAGTCTGGGTTCGTGCCGGTTGAGGGCGTCTGGTCCTTCGCTGAGCAGCAGGGTATGGGCTTTGGAAATGAGTTTGGAGGACAGGGAGGCCCATGAAGTCTTGCCTTTGGCGCCAGGGGCGTTGAGTTCGGCGAGGATGACGGTCGCTTCGGTGGCGCCGAGGAGACGGGCGCAGTGGTCGAGTTTGGATTTCTCGTTGAGGTTGAGGAGTCTGGAATAGGCGGAAGCGGCGGCGGCGATGGCGTCGCCGCTGCGCTGGGCGAGGGCGGCCTGCTGGGCGTGCTTGAGTGCCACGAGGCCCCAGCGGAGCTGTCCTTTTTCCGATTGGGCGTGAGGGGCGGCGACTTTCCAGATGGATTCGGCCTTGCTGAGGATGGCGGCGGCGGCGCAGGCGTCCTTGCGGGAGGCGAAGGAATCGCCGAGGCGTTCCATGGCCACGGCGAGCCGGGCAGCCGGCTGTGCAGAGCCATTGGCGGGGAGGAGGATTTCGCCGTTCCGGGAGCGGATGCTGAGGGCTTTTTGGAGAATGGTGTCGGCTTCTGGGAGTCGACCGGCGTCGTGGAGTGCTTCTGCCAGGGTGGTGAGGCAATTGGACATGACTATGGCAGCGGTTTCGCTCCCTGGTTCGGCTGCGAGGGCCTGCTCGGCGGTGGTCGTTGCCGTGAAAGCGGCGTCGAGGGCGGACTTGTGCTGGGACGAGAGGCTGAGGATGCGTGCATGGGAGCGCTGACCGCAGGCGTTGTTGAGGATGCTTTCGAAGGTTCCGTCGCAGTTGGTGCGGAGGAGATCGGCGAATCGGGAGGCGAGTGGCAGGGTGGCGGCTGGCAAAGGTTTCTGCTGTTCTGCGCAGACTTCTGCGGTTTCGGCGAGGACTTCCGAGACTTCGGCGAGGAGGCTGCCGGAGGTTCTGCCGTCGAAGGGATGGCTGCTGATGGCCTGCTCCACCAGATGGGCGGCAGCAATGGAGTCATCGGGCATTTGGCACTTCAGGAGAGCGAGCTGTTTTCCGGCGGCGGCGTGGGCCAGTTCCTCGGCGTAGAGTCTGGTGCCGGGGTGATCGGCGTGAAGTGACTGAAGGTGGGCGACGGCGCGACGCCACATGTGGAAGGATGCGGGCCACCGGCTGCTGGTGGCGTGGCTTCCCGCTGTGATGGTGGCGACACGGGCACCGAAGCGGCGGAAATCGTAGGCGCTGCCCGGGGCATCTGGTTGACCGAGGGACCAGTCGAAAGAGGCGATTTGTGCTTCGAGGTTGGCGACTTCATCCTTGCGTCCGGCCTTTTCGAGGACGGGTTTGCAGCGGAGGAGGATGAGAGAAGCCAGTTCCCTTGCTTCGTGGAGGGTGTCGGCGCGGGCTGTGGCGACTGATCTGGCGGCGTGGTAACTTGAGGCGGCGGCGGCTCCGGTGGCGGCGAGGAGGAGGCAGGCGGCGGTGGCGGGGGCCCAGTGGCGGCGGAGTTTGCGGGAGATCCAGTACAGCGTGGAAGCTTCGGCGTGCACGGGGTCGCCGTTGAGCCAGCGGGCGATGTCATCGCGCAGTTCTGCGGCGGACTGATATCGGCGTGCGGGGTTTGGGGAGAGGCATTTGGCGGTGATGGTGGAAAGGTCTGCCGGGATGGAGCGGCAGATGGATCTCGGGGAAGGTTTGTCGCCGGCCTGGGCGGCAGCGAGGGCGTTGCTGAAGCTGCTGTTTCCGCTGATGGGGCGCTGGCCGGTGAGCAGCAGGAAGAGGATGCAGCCGAGGGAATAGATATCCGAGAGGGTACTGACGTTCTGCCAGTCGCAGCGTGCCTGTTCGGGAGCCATCCATGGGAGGGAGCCGATGAGTTCGCCGTTGCTGGTGAGGGTGACGTCGAGGGTGGCGCTGACGGTGCGGGCAGCGATGCCGAAGTCGACGATTTTCGGGGTGCCGTCTGAGGTGACGAGGATATTCTCGGGCTTGAGGTCGCGGTGGATGATTCCTGCCTGGTGGGCGTGGAGAGTGGCGTCGCAGACTTTGAGGAAGGCGGTGAGTTTCTGGCGGAGGGAGACTGAGGGGGCAGCGGCCCATGCATCGAGGGTTGGGCCGTCGATGAGTTCCATGGCGATCCAGCGTCCGGAGTGGCTCTGGCCGGTGGTGAAGATCCGGGCGATGGAGGGGTGTTCGAGGGAGGAGGCGATTTCGGTTTCCCGTTCGAAGCGGAGGCTGGCGGGTCCGCAGTGGTGCCATGGGGCGAGGAATTTGAGAGCGACGGGCCGCATGGTGCCCTCCTGGATGGCGCTCCAGACGAAGCCGAAGTTGCCGCCGCCGAGGAAGGAATCGATGATGTATCCTTCGGCTTCCGGGGTGGGTGGGATTTGTCCGGGCGGGGTGGAGGTAGCCGATGGATTCATGGATTTGGCTGGGTGCGGTCGGCGGGAGTGAAGCAGGGACTGTTCCACTGGAGGGATGGGTTGTCTGCGGGATGGGGGCGAGGGGTTTGGTGCTGGGCCTGCGGTAAGATGAGGCGCTGATTTTCCCGCAGGATTCATGATGAGGATGCGCTGTGGCGGTGATGGTGTCGAGATCCGCGACCGGGGTGGGCCATAGGGGTTTGGAGGATCCGAAAAACGGATGAAAAATCCCTTGCGGTGGGGTTCGGGATGTCCATGGGTCTCCTCTTTCCCAAAGAAGAACTTTTTTAACGAACCATGGCCAAAACCTGCTGGATTGAGCGTCAGAAGCGCAAGCAAAAGACGGTGAACAAATATGCTGCGCTGCGCGCTGAGCTGAAGAAGAACCACGACTACGTGGGTCTTTCCATGCTGCCGCGGAATGCGAGTCCGACCCGGTTGACGAACCGCTGTCAGCTCACTGGCCGTCGTCGTGGGTACATTGGGCGTTTCAAGCTGAGCCGGATTTCGTTCCGTGAGCTGGCGAATGGTGGGATGATTCCCGGGGTGACGAAGTCGTCCTGGTGAGGTATCGGCGGGTGACCGCAGAAGGAAATTGACGGGTGGGGGCTGGAGCACGTAAGTGTTTTCGGCCCCTTCTCCATTTCCGGGAGGGGGAACCTGAACAAGCGCCATGCCGATTTACGAGTACATTGCCGAGGATCCGGAGCAGTCGTGCCGGATTTGTGCACGTGGGTTTGAGCTGATGAGGCCGGTGGACCGGGCTCCGCTGGAGGTATGTCCCTTGTGCAAGAAGCCGGTACGCAAGCTGGTGTCGCGGGTGAATTCCCCGAAACTGACGAAGCCCCTGTCGGTGTCCGATGCGAAGTCGCGTGGGCTGACGGTGCTGAAGCGGCGTGACAAGGGGGTGTACGAGAAGTTATGAAGGTACTGATGATCAACCGCGAACCGATGATGTGAAGGAATGGCCGGGTTCCCCCGGAATGCCGGCCGTGCTATGACTGACCATTCATACTTTTCCATGCCCCTTGCTGAAGCGACGCATCAGGTAGTGAAGAACTGGGATGCGGTGACCGGTGGAGACGTGGTGTGGCAGATTGGGCTGATTGTATTTTTCGTGCTGCTGAACGGATTTTTCGTGGCGGCGGAGTTTGCGATTGTGAAGGTTCGGGCGAGTCAGCTGGACGAGCTGATTGAGGAGAAGCGGTCGGCGCGGCGGGCGCTTGAGGCGAGGCGGGTGGTGGCGCGGCTGGATGATTATCTGGCGGCGACGCAGTTGGGGATCACGATGGCGAGTGTGGCCCTGAGCATGTTCGGCGAGCGGTACATCGAGGCGCTGCTGCAGCCATTGCTGTGGAAGATCTGGCCAGAGGGAACGCCGGCGTGGCTGCCGATCCCGATGATTTCGTTTGTGATTGCCTTCGGTATTCTGACGTTTCTGCATGTGGTTTTCGGGGAACTGATGCCGAAATCGCTGGCGATCCGGCGGTCGCTGAGCACGGCGATTGCGGTGAGCCGGCCGCTGACGGGGTTCGAGTGGATTTTCCGGTGGGCGATCCGGCTCTTCAACGGGACAGCCAACCGTCTGCTGCTGTGGATGTTCCGGATTGATGCGTCGCATGATCATGCGAACATTCACAGTGCTGAGGAGTTGCAGTTGCTGGTGGAGGAGTCGGGGCGGTCCAAGCAGGTGACGCCGACGGAGCGGGACATTTCGATCAATGCCTTGGAGTTGAACGATCTGGTGGCGCGGGATGTGATGACGCCGAGGACGGAGATTGTGGCGTTGGATCCGCGGGAGGATTTTCAGGCGAATCTGGCGGTAGCGATGGAATCGAAGCACACGCGGTTTCCGCTGCGGGAGCGGAATCTCGATGTGTGTCTGGGGGTGGTGCACATCAAGGATTTTCTGCGGATCATCAACGATCCGAAGCCTGATCTGGCGAAGATCCGGAGGGACGTGATCATAGCGCCGGAGACGCAGCCACTGGATGAGTTGCTGAAGATTTTTCTGGCGAAGCGGGCGCACATGGCGCTGGTGGTAGATGAGTTCGGAGCGACCGTGGGGATGGTGACGCTGGAGGATGTGCTCGAGGAACTGGTGGGTGAGATCGAGGATGAGTTTGATGTACCGGTGCCGCTCAATGATGGGTTTGTGCGGGTGAGCGATGATGAATTCATGGTGGATGGGAAGCTGCCGCTGTACATGCTTGGGGAGCATGCGGATCTGGAGCTTGAGAGTGACGAGGTATCGACGATTGGAGGGTATGTGACTTCGGAGATGGGGCGGCTTCCGGAGGCTGGGGATACGGTTGGGCTTGAGGGTTACCGTGTGACGATTCTGGAGGTGGATGGCCGGAGGATTCTGAAGATGCGGTTTGAGCGGGCGAGTCCGGGAGAGGAGCGTGCGGCGCAGGGTGGTGGGGAGGAAGACTGAAGCGGTCGGGAGAGGTGGAAGAATGGGTTTGGAGGAGCGGGTGCATTGTGGCATGCTGAGGCGATGAAAATAAGCCGTGAGCTGTGTGTGATGATGATTGTGGTGGTGGGGACTATGATGACGTGCGGAAAAGTCCCGGCTGCGGTTCCTGATGCGTTGCAGGCGGCGGCGGTGGCGCAGGAGAAGACGCTGGCGGCGGCGCGGCGGGTTGGGGAAGCGTGGATGGAGGCTGTGCGCTCCGGCGATTACGCTGGTGGGATGAAGCTGTGGGGGTATCAGGCTTTTGAGAAGGTGGCGCGGACACATCTGGAGGAATCTTTGCGTGGTCAGTCGCGGGAGTTGGGGGAATTGCAGGTGGCGCGGCTTCTTGAGGACCGGAGTGTGCTGGATGGGGAAGGTCCGGCCGAGGCACCGGGGACGTACGTGACGTTGCGGTGGTTTGCGCGGTACGGGAAGAAGGCGCAGCGGGAATTTCTGGTGGTGCATGAGCCTGCGCAGGATGGTGATGGGATGAGGATCATTGGGTTGCGGCGGGAGGACCTGCCTGCGGGGAAGGAGGGAACGGTGGAACTGGCGGCTGATCTTGGGATGGCGGGACTGCTGCGGCTGCGTGGGGTGGCGGAGAGCAAATGGCGTCCGTATGTGGAAGAGGCCGAGGCTCTGGCGGCGGGCATGAAGCTGGTGGTGCCGCCGTTGCCGCCGGTGGTTCCGGGGGTGGCGGATCGGGAGGCGAGGGAGAAAGCCGGGGCTGACGTGGTGGCGTATCTGATGGACGGATTGAATCCGATGCTTGAGAAGATCGGGGATGCTCAGGGCAGGCGGGAGGCCCGCATGGTGCTGACGAGTTATGCCATGCTGATGCTTTACAAGCCCGGGGAAGAGACCATGCAGCGGCTGGGTGCGGTGATTGGGGCGGACGGGGCGAAGAGCGGGCTGCCGGCGGGGCTTTGGCAGCCTGTGGTGCGGGCGGTGGTGGACAAGGAACCGGCGGAGCGTGTGTATGAACTGGTGCAGAGCATGGTCTCGGATGTGGCCCTGCATCTGCGGCATGTGGAGAACGAGCAGGCCATGGAAGGCAATGCGCGGGAACTGCTCGACAAGGCATTTCAGAACATGGCTTCGCTTCCGTCCTATGAAGTCCGGGCCGAGTTCCGGGCTGGGGAGAAGAGGGCGAAGATGGAGGCGGCACTGACCCTTGAGGCTGCTGAGATCCGGCTCACGGGATTTGACGGGGTGGCACAGCAGCGGTTGGCGGGACGAGATGGGTTCTGGATGTCGTCGGATGGGGGGAAGACGTGGCGGGTGGATGCTGATCATGAGACTGCGGCTGGATTGCTGCGGACGCTGACGGCTCCCGTGGATCCTGGGTTCAAGGTGACCGGGCAGCATGAATTCGTGCTGGCTGGGGAGGAAGTGATTGATGGGGAGAAGCTCATCCGGGTGCGGAGCCGGGAGGCGACGGCGGAAGCGCCGCTGGATTACTGGGTATTGATTTCGAAGGCTGGGCCGGTGGTGCGGAGGGCCGAGGTGATTCTGAATTTCGGGGAATTGCCTGCGGTGGCGAAGCTGACGTACACGCGTCTGGGTCGGCCGGTGCAGATCACGAAGCTGGAAACGCGTGAAACGCCGGCGGGTTCTGCCGAGTCCACGGGAAGTGGCGGCCGATGAGCCGCGGGGAATCATGAATCGCCGCAGCATACTGAACATTCTGGCCGGGTTGGCGGTGGCTCCCCGGGCACGGGCTGCTGGGGAAATTGTTCCGCAGCGTGGGATTGTGTACAGCACGGCTGGGGGGCAGCGGTTGGCGCTTGATCTGTGGAAGGCACCGCAGGCGGGGCGGCGGCCGGTGGTGCTGTGCATTCATGGGGGTGCGTGGCGCGGGGGCAGCAGGGCGGATCTGGCCCCGTTTGCGGCGGAATTTGCCGCGGCTGGGTTCACGGCGGTTTCCGTAAGCTACCGCTTGTTTGATCCTGTGAAGTCGCCGCAGCACGTCTGGCCGGCGGCCTTTGACGATGTGCAGCGGGCGGTGCGGTGGCTGCGGGAGAATGCTGGCGTGCTTTCGATTGATCCTGGCAGGATTGTGGCGCTGGGGGCATCGGCGGGAGGGCATCTGGCGGCGCTTCTGGGGTTGCGCGAGACCCGGAAGCAGGCTGGTCCGGTGGCTCTGTCGCGGCATTCCAGCCGGGTCAGCGGGGTCATCGATGTGTTTGGTCCCAGTGATCTGACACGGGATTTTTCTGCGCTGCGGCTGGGTGGCAGCAGTGTGCAGGATGTGGTCGATGACTTCATCGGGCGGGGGAAGCCCGAGGAGCAGCGGGCGGCGGACCGGAGGGATGCGTCGCCGGTGATGCATGTGGATGCGGCCTCCGTGCCGTTTCTGATTTTTCATGGGGCGCTCGATCCGATCGTTCCGGTGGAGCAGGGGAGGATTCTTGATGCTGCGCTGCGGGGGGCGGGGCGGGACTGCTGTTATGTGGAGTGGGCCCTGGAGGGGCATGGGCTGGGGGCACCGGGGTCGATGGAATCGTTCCGCCGGGAAACGATGGCATTTCTGCGTAAGGTGACGGCATCATGAGGGACTGGGCGTCAGCAGATCGGGCATCTTACAGTTTGCCGGTGGGCGGGGCGGCGGGTATAGGCATGGCCATGAATTGCCGGAAACGAGATTCTTTGCCGGAACGGGCGGGCGGGCCGCCGGGTGCCGCCGGTTGTTGGCCTGTGGCTGTGAGTGCGGGAGGTGCGGCATGAGTGCGCGGGCCAGTGGATCGCTGCTGGAGCAGTCGCTCAAGGATCTCATGATTGAGTGGCAGCAGTGCCGGGCGTCTTGGAACGACGGCAAGGCACGTGAATTCGAGCATGATTATCTGGAGCCGATCCCGGCGATGGTGAACCAGGTGCGGCCGGTGATTGAGGATATCGATGTGCTGCTGCGCAAACTGAGGAATGATTGTGAGTGAATTGACATCAACTGGTGCGGAGCGCGCCACCGATCTGCTGCGGGAGTGGCTGGAGACGTCGCGGGCGTGGGCTGCGCGCGAGGCGGAGTTTCTGAAGGAGCAGAGGATGCGGCGTGGGTCGGTGGACCGGAAAGGGAGGGAAGCGGTGAAAGCTGCCGAGGCGAAGGTGGAATCGCGGCGCTCAGCCGTGGAGGGTAGACTGGCGGCCGAGGAGGCGGCCATGACGGCTCATTATGAACGCCGGAGGCAGCGGTTGGCGAAGGCGGTGACGCAGATGCAGCGGAAGCTGCCTGCGATGGCGCGGCATTTCCGGGAGAACCGGCTGGGGTCGCTGCAGATGGCGAAGCGGCGGGCGCAGCGGGATCATGATGTGGCGGTCGAGGCTGCGGTGGCGGAACTGGCGCGGGCCGAGGAAAGTCTTTCGGCTCAGGAAATCGAGGTGCTGGCTCCGCTGGAGGCATCGCTGCGCAAGCTTGGTAAAGTGTTGCCGGCGGGTGAAGCTCCGGCGGATCTGAATGCGGATGCCTTGTTTGTGGAAGGACAGCGGGCGGCGCGGGCGGCGGCGGAATCGCTCCGTCAGGCTGAGGAAGCGGGTGTTTCCGGAGTATTCCGGGCGGTGCCGCTGGCCGGAAGGATGTTCAAGGGTGAGGCGTACCGCCAGTCCGATGCGGCTGTGCAGGCGGCGGCGGCTGGTCTGGCGAAGGCGCGGGCCTGCTACCGGCGCTGCCGCGAACTGGTGCAGGAGCGCTGTGGGCTGGCGAGGGAGGAAGCGGCGGCGGTCCTGGAGGCCTGCGGGCGGGAGGTGCAGAGCGAGTGGGCGGGCATTGATGCGGTTGAGTCGGCTGAGCGGGCGAGGCTGGAGAGCAAGGTGGCCGAGCAGACCCAGCGTCTGGGGGCGCGGGTCGAGGAGATTTTTGCGCAGCGCACGCAGAGGCTGCATGCTAAGCGGCTGGCGGCCGAGCAGGAGGCGGAGACGGTGGCCGAGCCGGAACTGGCTGCGGTGCGGGCCGCGGCGGCGGCTGAACTGGAGGCCGAAGAGACGGCTGCGCGGGCGGCGTGGGCGGCTTTCGAGGCCGAGTGGGAATCGGTCATGGGGCCGATGAGCCGTCGGCTTGCCATGCTGGGGGAAGCGCGGGTGCTGCGGGCTCTGCCATGGGGGGAAGTGCGGCCGGAGTCGTGGGAACCACCGGTGGCGTTTCCGGCGGCGGCTTCGATTGGTTCCGTGGCGCTTGATCTGGCGGCGGTGCCCGGAGCGCTGCCGCAGCAACTGAGGCTGCCCGGGCCATCGGCGGTGCGCATTCCGCTGCCGCTGGTATTTCCGGCGCGGGGTTGTCTGGTGCTTGAGTCCGGCGAGACCTGTGCGGGGGTCCCGATGGATATTTTCAGCAATGTGATTCTGCGGCTGCTGACGGTGACGCCGCCTGGCAAGCTGGCGCTGACGATTCTGGATCCGGTGGGGCTGGGGCAGAGTTTTGCCGGCTTCATGCATCTGGGCGACTACGAACCGACCCTCATCAACCGGAGGATCTGGACGCAGCGGGATCAGATCGAAGAGCGTCTCGGCGAGCTGAATGATCACATCGAGAAGGTCATTCAGATGTATCTCCGGAACGAGTATGCGACGATCACGGAGTACAACCGGGAGGCTGGCACGACGGCGGAGAAGTATCATTTTCTGGTGATTGCCGATTTTCCTGCGGGGTTCAGCGAAGTGGCGGTGCAGCGGCTGCAGAGCATTGCCGTGAGCGGGCCGCGCTGCGGGGTTTTCACTTTGCTGCATCATGACACGCGGCTTTCGGTGCCCGAGGGATTTTCGGTGGGGGAACTGCGGGCGGCGAGTGTCTGTCTGAGCCGCAGTGGGTCGGGTTCGTTTGCGGTGGATGCGGTGCTGGCTTCGGCGGGAGCGGAAGTTTCGCTTGATCCCCCGCCGCCGGCTGGATTGGCGGTGGAGCTGGTGCACCGGATTGGGCGGAGCAGCATTGATTCTAATCGGATCGAGGTACCCTTCCGGGTGATTTCTCCGGCGGTTTCCGAGCGCTGGAAGGCGGAAACGGCCAGTGAGCTGAGGGTGGCGATTGGCCGGACCGGGGCCACCAAGCTGCAGTATCTGGCGATTGGGAAAGGGACGCGGCAGCATGCGCTCTTTGCGGGGAAGACGGGGTCCGGGAAATCGACCCTGTTCCATGTGATCATCACGAATCTGGCGCTTACGTGCAGTCCGGACGAAGTGGAATTCTATCTTATCGACTTCAAGAAGGGGGTGGAATTCAAGTGCTATGCGGATGCGAAGCTGCCGCATGCGAAGGTGATTGCGATCGAGTCCGACCGTGAGTTCGGATTGAGTGTGCTGCAGCGGGTGGACGAGGAACTGCGGCGGCGAGGGGACATTTTCCGCCGCATGGGGGTGCAGGATGTGGCGGGCTTCAAGCGTGCGGGCGGTGAGGGGCCGATGCCGAGGTCGCTGCTGATCATTGATGAATTCCAGGAATTCTTCGTGGAGGACGACAGCATTGCGCAGTCGGCGTCTGTGTTGTTCGACCGGATTGTGCGGCAGGGCCGGGCGTTTGGGATTCATGTGCTGCTGGGGTCGCAGACGCTCGGGGGGGCCTACACGCTGGCGCGGGCGACGCTGGGTCAGATGGCGATCCGGGTGGCCCTGCAGTGCAACGAGGCTGACGCCTATCTGATCATGGACGAGAACAATCCGGCTCCGCGGCTGCTGACGCGGCCGGGCGAAGGGATTTACAATGATGCGGCTGGGGCGATCGAGGGGAACAGTCCGTTCCAGGTGGTCTGGCTGTCCGATCAGGAACGCGAGGGGTTGCTGCGGGACGTGCGGGGGATGGCCGAGGAGAAGTACGGGGTGCCGGCTGAGCCGATTGTATTCGAGGGCAATGCGCCGGCTGATGTTTCCGAGAATCCGCTGCTGAGCCGGCTGCTGGAGGCTCCGCGCGGGGCGGTTCCGGTGGCTTCGCGGTGCTGGTTTGGGGCTCCCAATTCGATCAAGGGTCCGACCGAGGTGGTTTTCCACCGTCAGAGCGGCAATCATCTGCTGATGGTGGGGCAGCGGGAAGAGGCGGCGCTGGTGATGATGGGGGTGGCGCTGGTGGCGCTGGCGGCGCAGTATCCTGCGGGTGGGGTGAGGCTGGTGCTGCTGCATCAGGCGGTGCCTGGCTCCGTGGAGGAAAGCTATGTGGAGCGGATTGCGGCGGCGGTGCCTGGATTGCAGGTTGGGAGGGGGCCGGAATCCTCTGCGATCCTTGCCGGGCTGGCGGAGGAACTGCGGGAACGCAGCGGGGGCGAGGGCGGAGCGTCGGGTGCCGTGCCGGTATTTCTGCTGGTGCATGGGCTGCAGCGCTTCCGGAAGCTGAGGAGCGAGGATGATTTTTCGTTCGGTGGGGGAGGCGACAGTGCGGGGGATCCGGCGGCGCAGTTCACCGAGCTGGTGACAGAGGGCAGCATTCAGGGGATGCATCTCATCATTTCCGTGGACACGGCAGCCAACGCCGGGCGGTATCTGAACCGGAAGGCCATGGCGGAGTTCGAGATGCGCATTCTCTTCCAGATGAGTGCCAATGATTCGGCGCGGATGATCGATTCTCCGGCGGCCCAGGATCTCGGGCTCTACCGGGCGCTGCTGTACAATGAGCAGGCGGGTACGGTGGAAACATTCCGTCCGTATGCCATGCCGCCGGCCGCGTGGACCGAGGCCGTGGGTTTGGCCCTGAGAAAATCCTGAAATCCTGAAATCCTGAAACCGTGATCCGAGAAGCCATGAAATTGTCTGCAACCCTCTTTGCCGCAGCTGTGGCTGGTGTTCTGCTGCATGCCTTGTCAGGTTCTGCCGGTGCCGACGACAAAAGCCCGGCCCGTGCCGAGGACAAAAAGGCGGCCGAGAAGCTGGCGATGAGCCAGGAACAACTGGAGGAGAAGCTGGTGGCGACGCTGACGGGAGCCACGCTGGAGGGGAAGTTCAGTGTGGTCGACAAGGGGAAGGCCGGCGAGGACAAGGAGGACAAGTACACGATTCTGGCGGTGTCCAAACTGACTGGTGGGGAGACCTGGATCATCACGGCGCGGGTGCAGTATGGGGGAAAGGATTTCACGGTGCCCTTTCCGGTCCTTGTGAAGTGGGCGGGGGACACTCCGGTCATCACAGTTGACGATGTCGGGGTTCCGGGTGGGGGGACGTATTCGGCCCGGGTGCTGATACATGCGGATGCGTATGCGGGCACGTGGTCTGGCGGGACCGTGGGTGGTCTCATGAGCGGGACTGTCCGCCGGGCTTCCAGGTAACCTCGCGAGGGGGATTGCGTTCTGGGCAATTCCGGCTACCCTCCGATCCTGATGTCCACCGATACTGAAGCGCTCAAGGCGCGCATTGCCGAGAAATCCGCCTGGGTCCCCCTTGTCCGCGACGAACTGCACCGGGTGCTGGTTGGTCAGGAAGAATTGGTGGACCGCATGTTCGTCGCCCTGCTGACCAAGGGGCATATTCTGCTGGAAGGTGTTCCGGGACTTGCGAAGACCCTGACGGTCAAAGCACTTGCGGGAACCATGAGTGTTTCCTTCAAGCGATTTCAGTTCACCCCGGACCTCCTTCCGGCTGATCTTCTAGGTACTCTCATCTACAGCCCCGGAGACGGGCAGTTCAAGCCAAAGCTCGGGCCGATCTTTGCCAATCTGATCCTTGCGGACGAAATCAACCGTTCGCCTGCCAAGGTGCAGAGTGCCCTGCTCGAAGCCATGCAGGAACGCCAGGTGACGATTGGCGAGACCACCTATCGTCTGCCTGATCCCTTCATGGTGATGGCGACGCAGAATCCGATCGATCAGGAAGGAACCTATCAATTGCCCGAGGCGCAGCTTGACCGTTTTCTGCTCAAAGTGCGGGTGGATTATCCCACGAAAGCCGAGGAACGGAAGATTCTGGATCTGATGAGCACGAGTGCGCCGAAGACGGACACGCAGCAGGTGATTGATGCCGCGCGGGTGACCGAGGCACGGGAACTGGTCAATGAGATCCTGATTTCCGATCCGGTGAAGGATTACATTGTGGAGATCATTCACACCAGCCGCCATTCAGCGGAGCGTCTGCCTGAGATGAAGAATCTGATCCGCTGCGGTGCCAGTCCGCGGGGCACCATCAATCTTGCTCTGGCGTCACGGGCCCGGGCTTTCCTTGATGGGCGGTCGTATGTGACACCGCAGGATGTGCGGGATCTGGCGATGGATGTGCTGCGCCACCGCATTCTCCTGACGTACGAGGCCGAGGCCGAGGGTGTCACCAGCGAGCAGATTATTGCCCGCTTGCTGGAGCGGATTCCGGTGCCCTGAGGGCAGCTGCGGGGACAAGTCAGGGGATGGGAAATCCAGCCAGCAGGAACAGCGGAAACCGGGCAGTGGACTGGAAGGGGTTGATGCCTGATGTCGGGGTCAAGGGTTTGCTCCAACTGTTTGTTTGAGGAATATGGTTTTTACGACAGGTGAAGTATTTTCTTGAATTACTGAGAATCAGCATCTAATTTGAAAAATAGGTTCATATTTCCGGGGCCCATGAGGCGCTGGGATGAACCTCCTCTTAGCATTTATTGAACCATGATCGGAAATCTACTGAATCGTCGGCGCAGGAGAGAGACCGCAGTCATGACCGCTGAAGGGCAGAGGGGGCAGAGGGGGCAGGATCAGGGTGGAGCCATGAGGATGGATGATGGTGATGCTGAGGTGATGATTTCGGATGGAGTGGTGGCTCCGAGGCATCCGTGGGCGGGATGGGGGAGGTCAGGTGACCGTCAGGAGGATATTGAGAAGATGCTGCCGCATGCGGAGGACTGTCTGGCGGCGTATCCTGAGAGGCTTGATTTTGCGGAGCAGTTGGCGCGGCATCAGTATGCGCTCGGGCTTCACGAAGAGGCGGCGGTCACGCTTGAGAGTTGTCTGCGGAGTTTCCGGACAGATGAAGCTCCGACCCTGCTGATGGCAAACATTGAGATGGCGCGGGGGCGGGTGGATGTGGCTGTACTTTATTTCGAGGCTGCTCTGGTGCTGCACCCAGGGAGTCTGGCGGCTCTGGCCGGACTGGCGGAGGCCAGCGAAAAGAGGCATCGATGGGATGAGGCGAGGGATGCTGCGGGCCGCTTGCTTGAACTGGATCCGAACAATTCGGTTGCCCGGGTGGTTCTGGGGCGTTGTCTGTTGAGGTCGGGACAGCCGGAGGCTTGTCTGGAGGTTCTGCGGACTCCGCAAGGGGTGCTGAATTCGAGGAGTCAGGTGCTTCATGCGATGGCGCTGGGAAGGCTTGGGCGATGGGATGAAGCGGATGGGGTGCTGCGGGAGTGGCTGGCGCGATTTCCTGAGGATTTTTTTGTGCTGCGGGTGGTGTCCTGGGTGTGTGGTCGGCGAGGGTCGGTGGAGGCTGGTCAGAGGGCGCTTCATCTGTCGCGTCGGTACCGTGCGGATGTCAGGCAGAATCAAGCGGACCGGAAGGCACGGCTGCGGGCTGAAGCGGCGGAGAGAATGATGGTACGGAGGGCGACGGGATCGGTACTGGAGGTGGG
This sequence comes from Verrucomicrobiota bacterium, assembly GCA_039795165.1. GTDB lineage: Bacteria > Verrucomicrobiota > Verrucomicrobiia > Verrucomicrobiales > V1-33 > V1-33. Next base: position 33,437 of record JBDKER010000010.1, read on the forward strand.
TCCGGTTCAGCAGCTTACGGTGGTATCTGGTCTTCCCGGGGCTGGTGCTGGTTTGATGATGGAGATTCTTGCGGCCGGAGGGCTGCCGATTCTGGCTGCGGAGCGGCGGCAGTTGCCGCATCAGCATCCTGACTGGCATTGGGAATGGGATGCGATGCATTCGATGTGCAGCGATCCACGGGTGCTGGATTCGGTCGGTGGCAGGGTCATCATGATTCCATCTGGTCTGGTTCCGCAGCTGGATCCGAAGCATGAGTATCGGATTGTTTGGATGAAGCGGCCGGTGGAGGAAGTGATTGACGAGCAGTTTCCGATGGCTGTGGGTGGGCTGGAGATGCCCGCGGCCGAGCGGGCGCAGCTGGTGGGCAGTCTGGGCCGGCATGTGGAGCAGATGGGGCGGGTTCTGAGGGATCGTCCGCAGGTGGAGTTGCTGGAAGTTGACCACAGCATGCTGCTGAGGGAACCTGAGGTGCAGTTGGGGAGGCTCAGGGCATTTTTCGGTGATGAGCTGACTGGTTCGCTGGAGCAGATGAAGGAAGTGCTGGAGCGGGCGCGCCTTGCTGCGGGAGGAGTTTGATTTCCGGAGTCCCTCATTCCGGCTGATCCTCTCTCCGGGGCGCTCAACCTGCTCCGGGGAGGGGTGCCGGGACGGGAGGTGGCGAGGAGGAGGCTATTGCCAGTCTGGCCAGTCGACGGAGACGGTCTGGTCGCGGCCGAAGCGGTCGCGGTAGCGGACGTAGCCGTGGCGGACGCCGAATTCGTGAACCAGCTTCGTAACTTTGACATCGAAGCAGCAGTACTCCGCGATCTTCATGATTTTGCCTTCGCGCCACCAGCGGATGGCGTCGAGGCCGTCGGCGGTTTTTCCGGTGCCGAGGGAGGCGGTGGCGATGTCGTCGAGTTTGATGCGGTGGCCGAGTTTTTTTTCGATATCGAGGAGGAGGTCGAGACTGGTCATCATGCCGCCGACGTCCCACATGCTGTAGCCCTGAAGGACGCGGTAATCGAATTCCACATGATTGAATCCGATGACGAGGTCGGCCCGGGACATGGCGGCGATGAGCTCGTCGACCTGTTTTTCTCCGTAGATGGTGTAGGCGGCGGTGGCGGTGCTGTAGAGGACGCCGACGGACATGCCCATTTTGTCCTTGTGTTCCCAGCCGCCCACATCGCCGGCGGAGCGCTGGGTTTCGAGATCGAAGTAGACGAAGTTCCTTGGCATGGCTGAGTGGGGTGTAGCGATGCGGCGGGGCAAGTCCAGGCGGAAAAGGGCGGCGGTCAGGGCTGCTGGCGGGCCCAGGCGATGATGGTTCCGCAGAGTTGGCGGATGAGAGGCTCGCTGCCTGACTGAATCATGGCGCAGAGGAAGACCGTGCGGCCGGAGTGGGCCCGGTCGTCGATGGCGGCGAGGTCGAGAGAATGGTTGGAGATGAGGCCGCATTTATGGAACCAGCGGGCCATGGGGTAGTGGGCCTGGCCGCCTTCCCATGCGTAGGGGCCGCTTTCCTTTGCGGTGGTCTGGAGGCCGGAGAGTCCGTCCTTGCCATGGAGCAGGAAACTGGCCATTTCGCTGGAGATGCGGAAGCGTTCCGATTCTGGCAGGGAGTCGTGGAAAAAGAGGCGGTGGAGGCAGGAAGCGAGGGCGGCGGTGGTGGTGCAGTTGCCGGTGTCGGCGTCGATGACGGTGGCCCCGCGTTCCCGGGACCATGATTTTCCGGACCATGAATGGGTCCATGAAGTCTGGCGGTCCTTGTGGATGAGGGTGATGCGCTGGGGTTCGCTGCGGTGGTAGACCCATGGGCGGCCGGTGACGTAGCCGCGCATGAGGGCGGAGTGGGGGAATCCGCGTTCCGGGCTCAGAAGGCTGCTGTTGATCTGGTCGATTCCGGGGATGCGGAGGTGGAGGGTGTAGTCCTCGTTGGAGGATCGGCGAAAGACTTCCGACGACATTTCGCGGAGGGTGCGGGCGCAGTCGGTGACCCATGAACCGTCCTTTTCCTGATGTTCGAAGAGCACGTGGGCATCGAGCGGGAATCCGCGTGCGTGGACTTCCTCCATGGCAGCGATGGCGGAGTAGAGCTTGATGGTGCTGGCGGGCCAGAAGTCGTTCGCGGTAGCGCTGGTCTGGTAGTGGAAGGAGCGGGAGCGGGGCAGGCCTGTGGCACCGTCTGAGAGGATGACGGTGGCGCGCTTGAGGGTGTCGGGCGCGATGGCGTCGATGGCCGCGTCGAGTTCCGGCGCATGGTCGGGTCCCGATTGCAGTGTGGGCGTTGGTTCCCCGGCGCGGAGGAGCGGAGCGAGGGCCGGCAGGGAGAGGAAGTGGCGGCGTCGCATGGCTGGTGGGAGCGGGGGTCAGAACTTATCCGGGCGGAGCACCTGGACATCCTCCTGCCAGACCACCATGGCGAAGCGGGGCATGAGATCCGACCAGAGGCGGCTGATGAGGCGTTCTGCGCGGGTTGGGTTGACGATGGCCTTGACGAGGATGTTGGCGGTTTCGGGGATTTCTCCGAGTCTGGTTCCCTGGGATCCGGCTCCTTCGGCGCTGAGGATGGTGAAGCCGTGGCAGCCGCATTCGGCGAGGAGTTTCTCGAGAGTGGGTCTGGCGAGTGCCTCCGTGGTGACGCAGACCATTTTCATGGGATGGAGAGGGACACTCATGAGTGGAAGAGGGAGTGGCAGCGGCGTGCCAGTTCGAGGTAGAGCGGGAGACCGACGGAGATATTGAAAGGGAACGCGATGCCGAGGGCGGTGGCAAGGGAGAGGGTGGGCCGTGCTTCCGGGATGGCCACGCGCATGGCGGCTGGAGCGGCGATGTAGGACGCGCTGGCGGCGAGGGTGGCCATGAGCATGGAACCGCCGATGGAGAGGCCCGCCGCCGTCCCGGCGACGGCACCGAGGCAGCCATTGATGATGGGCGCGGCGATCCCGAAGAGCAGCAGGAAAGGACCGGCCCTGCGGAGGTCGCCGAGCCTTCGGCCTGTGACGATGCCCATTTCCAGAAGGAAGAGAGCGATGACCCCGAAGAAGGGGGAGACGAAGAATCCTTCTGCGCTGCGCAGGCCGGCTGGTCCGCTGATCCAGCCGACGAGCAGACCGCCGATGAGGAGGATGACGCTGCGGCCGAGGAAGGCGTCGTGCAGGGCTGGTTTCAGGGATGAATGGCTTGTTTCCGGGGATCCCTTTCTGGCGAGCAGGACTGCGGCGATGATGGCCGGGGATTCCATGACCGCGAGGAAGGCGCTGGCGTATCCTTCGCTGGGCACGCCTGCCTGTTTCAGGTAATTGACGGCAGTTATGAAGGTGACGGCGCTGACGGATCCGAAGTGAGCGGCGATGGAGGCGGCATCGGCGATGGGCAGACCGCCTGGGCGGCGGAGGACGGCGTAGCACCAGAGCGGGATGATAGTACTGAGGGCGATGCCGGCGAGTGCGGGGAGCCAGACGCGGTCGAATCCGGCTTCGCTGACGGCGACTCCTCCTTTGAAGCCGATGGCGGTGAGGAGGTAGATGGTGAGGGCCGAGTAGAACTGTTCCGGGAAGCGGAGATCGCTTTTCACGAGGGCGGCGATGATGCCGAGGGCGAAGAACAGGATGGGGGGCGAGAGGAGATTGGCGGAGAGAGCTTCGGTGAATGACATGCGGGCGCAGCCAGAGACGTTTTGCGGGCGGGGTCAGATGCTGGATTCCGGATTGGGTGTGCTTGCCAGCAGAGATTCGAGGGCAGCGGCCTGTTCCGGGGTATCGATGCCGGGGCTGCTGTGGGAGGTGACGAGGCAGTGAATGGTGGCGTCGTTTTCGAGCGCCCGGAGTTGCTCGAGGCTTTCGGTGACCTCGAGCGGGCTGGGAGGCCATGCGACAAACTGGCTGAGGAAAGCGCGACGGTAGCCGTAGATGCCCATGTGTCGCCACCACGTCATTTCTCCGTGATGTCCGCGGGCGAATGGGATGGGGGATCTGCTGAAGTAGAGTGCGCGTCCGCTGCGGGACATGGTGCATTTCACAACATTCGGGTCGTGGCGTTCTTCATCTGAATGGAGTGGGTGGACGGCGGTGACCATGCCGATGGACTCGGGTCCGTGCAGCAGGGTATCGGCGATGCGGTCGATGAGTTCTGGACTGACCAGTGGTTCGTCGCCTTGGACATTGATGATGTGGTGGTCTGGGGGGAGGGTGCTGGCGGCCTCGGCGATGCGGTCGGTTCCGCTTTGGTGGTGGGGTGAAGTCATGATGACTTCGGCACCGAAGGCGCTGGCGGTTTCGGCGATGCGCGAGTCGTCGGTGGCGACGAGAATGCGGTCGGTGAGGCGGCAAAGGCGGCAGCGTTCCCAGACGTGCTGGATGAGGGGTTTCCCGGCGATGCGGTGGAGGGGTTTTCCCGGAAATCTTGTGGAGGCGAAGCGGGCGGGAACGATGATGGAGCAGCGCATGAGGAATCAGGCCGACGGTTTAGCCGGGCGGAAGCGAACCGAGGAGGAATGGCCGCCGCAGTAGGGAGCACCGAATCTTGGAGTCGATGGGAAGACGGAGAGGACGAGCGGGGTGCGGGCTGCGTGGCGTCGTTGTCTGGTGTGCCACCAGAGGGCACCGAGGCCGATGGCGAGGAACTGGCCGCCGACGATGGTGAGCCACCAGCGGGCGGAGCCTGTATTTGGCGAGAGGAGCGGGACGCTGGGGCTGGGGTCTGGTGGTCTGGCCGAGTTGACTTCCGTGAGGAGGTGGAGCAGAAATCGCGAGGTGGAGGCGTCCGGGCCGGGGACTGCGCTGGCGGCGGAGGCGCATGCTGCCACGGTGGCCGATAGCTGGCTGTGGTTCCAGCGGATCGCTGCGCCTTTTGAAGGGTGGAGTTGGGCTTGTCCGGGGGCGTTGACGGGAATGATGACGCTGATGGCTGGCCGGTCGAGGTAATTGGTTTCGATCCATGAGGTTGGATCCCATGACTCCGGGAGGCTGCTGGAATCCGGGACGACGAGGCAGTGAAGGGTGGTGCCGGATTTGGCTGCCGCGTCACCTAGGAGGGATTCGAGGTGGGCTCTGGTGATGCTGCTGAGGGTGCCGAAGGGGTCGGCGAGCAGGGATTCTCTGCTCCATGGGGAGTCGGAACCGTGGGCGGGACCGGCTGGTGTTGGTTCCTCGGCGGTTGGTGGATTGGCAGATTCCGCAGTGGGCGGCGGGGCGGCTGGCCAGAGTTGCGGGGGGAAGAGGCTTCCGGAGTTCGGTGGACTTTCGGATGGAAGAGTGAGGGGATCAGTCCTGCCGGGGAGGATGTGGAGCAGTCCCCCGGTTTCTTCGGGGTCTGCGGGCCGGGGGGAGTTCGGGGGGAACTGATCCGGGGGGAGGCCCGACTGGGCGGTGGCGAGTGCGGCGGAGAGGATCCATGTAGCCGCGGCGGATGGGCAGCGGGGCGGGCTCACGGTTTGCGCTGGGGAGGGGCCGTCTGCCGGTGGCGGCGGATTCTTGGAAGGTTGGCGAGGGGGGTGGGGCTGGTGCCGCGGGACACGTTGGGGGTGAAGCCGCCGGAGAGCGTGGCCGACTTCGCGAGGTGATCGGACAGTGTGGTGAGGACAGCGAGGATGGCCTTGCGCCATTGGGCGGCGGCGAGGTGGGGGAGGGCTGATTGGAGGGATGCGCTGAGGACTGCCTGGGGTAGCCATGCTTCCAGGGCGTAGCCTGTGACAGCGGAGAGTTCTCCTCCGACGGGGTCGAGCACGAGGAGGAGGCCGCAGTCGTTGGGGCGTGACAGGTCGACTCCTGGCAATGCGGCGCGGTTGAGCAGCCATGTGCCGAAAGTGCGGGCGCTTACAGGATGCGGGATGGGTCCAGCGAAGACCGCGGTGAAGTAGCCGGGGAAGCGGCTATCCCATGCACTGATGGCGGCGGTGAGGCGCGTGAGATCGTCCGGCGAGAAGCAGGAAGCTTCGTCCTGGATGCGTTCGAGGATGACTTCGTCGGCACCGAGAAGCCCGTCGAGGGTCGCGAGGGAGAAGCCGCAGTGGAAGCAGCGGGGGCAGCCGTCCGGCAGGGGGTGCTGGCAATTGGGGCACTGGTGAGCGGGACTGGCCATGAAGGATCTCACAGGGAAGGAAAAATTCCCCGTGAGGATGCCTCACGACCCGGCCGGAGTCAATCTCCGTGGGCGATCAGTTTTCGAGGACCTTGCGACCGTCCGTGATGTGGAATACGCGGTCGGTCCAGAGAACGTTCTGGGGCCATTCCGGGGCAGTGGCGTCGTTCAGGCGGGGGATATTTTTCCCGAGGGTGAGGTCTTCTGGCTGATTGGGAGCGACGTTGATGGGGGTGCCGAGGGGGACGAGTTCCCAGAATTTGGGAGCAACGTTCCATGGGAGGCGGACGCAGCCATGGGATTTATTGACGGCGTGGACCCAGCCGCCGTGGAAGCCGTAGCCCGGGCGGAATTCGACCCAGAAGGGCATGGGGTATTTGCCGTAGCTCATGGAGCGTTTGTTGCGGATGCGGGCGTAGGCGCGGTGGTTGCCGAGCGGAGTGCCGTGACCGGGGGCTCCGAAATTCGCCGGGGTGACGAGGAGTGGCTTGTCGCCTTCGAGAACGTAGACGGCGCGGTGGTTTACGGAGGCTTTGACGCGGACGTTCTTCGGGTTGGTCGCGCGGTAGGCGGGGACATCGAAGGTACGGCCGTCGACCGAGCGGCTGGCGGTTTTCTTTGCCGGGGCAGCGCAGCTGGTGAAGGTGAGGGAAGCCATGCCGGCGATGGCGGTGGCGGCGAAGGGACGGAAGAGGCGGAGGAACTTCATCGGTGGGAGGGATACGCGGGGACGAGGGCTGGGAAAGAGCAAAATCCGCGTGGTCGCGGGAAGGATGGCAGGGAAGAGCATCCGTTGGGGGGACGGGCTGCGTTACTCAGCGTCCTTAATCTTGGCCAAACCTGTGGTGGTGCTTCCTGAAACTCTCCCTGTGATGCTTCTGTCGCGCTGCAATCTGATGCCGCACGGCATGTTGCCATTGTTTATTTTCGAGCCCCGGTACCGCGAGTTGCTGCAGCATGTGCTGCGGATGGACCGGATGTTCTGCGTGGGATTTCTGTCGGGGGAGGAAGAGAGTGACGAGGGAATTGATTCGTTCAGCACGGCTGGTTTGGTGCGGGCCTGCATTGGGCATGAGGATGGGACGGCGCATCTCGTGCTGCAGGGGGTTAAGAGGGTGCGGTTGAAATCGTGGACGCAGCGTGAGCCGTTCCGGCTTGCTGAGGTGGTGCCTCTGCAGACGAGTGTGAAGGACGAGGGAGAGGTGGTGGAACTCAGTGCCTTGCTCATGGAGCGGGCGGCTGAGGTGCTGCGGCGTGGGGGGGCGGCGGAGATGGCCGAGAGGGTGGGATCGATCGAGGATCCGGAGGTGCTGGCGGACTTTGTGGCGGCGAATTTTCTGGGGGACGCCTCGCTGAGGCAGCCCCTGCTGGGGATGAGTGTGCTGGACGAGCGGTTGCGGTATCTGCTGGAAGTGTTTCAGGGCGAGGTGTAGACGCGACGGGATGGAGCAAGGAGCAACGGAGGGACTGGCGCGGCTGACGCCGCTTTGTGACTCGCATGATCCGGCTCATGTGGTGCGCCGCTGGCGGGCCGTGGCGCGTCGGGCGGGGATGCGGGTGAGTGAATTCGGACAGACGGCGGCTGGTCCGGTCCTTGTGCTGGAGAGCCGCGGGGTCGATGGCCCGTGGCTGTATTTATCGGCAGGGGTGCATGGGGATGAGGCGGCGGCGGTGGCGGGGCTGCTGGGCTGGGCGGAGCAGCATCCTGATTTTTTCCGGGAGCATGCGGTGACGGTGGTTCCGTTGTTCAATCCTTGCGGGCTGGCGGCGAACACGCGGGTGGACGGGGAGGGACGGGATCTGAACCGGTGCTTTCATCTGGCTGGTGATCCACTGGTATTGGCCTGGCGGGAGTTGGTGGTCGTGCGGCGGTATGCGGCGGCGGTCTGTCTGCATGAGGACTACGATGCCGCTGGCTGTTACTGCTATGAATTGAACCGCGATGTCCGGCTGAGGCTGGCCGATCGGCTGCTTGGAGCGGTTGAGCCGTGGCTGCCGCGGGATGGGCGGCGGACGATTGATGGACGGCGGGCGCACCGCGGGGTGATTCAGCGGCGGCGGGTGCCGCCTTTGCCGGGTCAGCCTGAGGCCGTGGCCTTGTACGAGGGAGGGGTGCCCGTGACCCTGACATTCGAAACGCCGTCCGAGGCTGCCTTCGAGCAGCGGGTGCTGGCGCAGGCGGCCTTTGTGAACGGGTTAGCGGAATGGTTCCGCGGTGTGGGACGGGTGGAGGAGTCTGGGACGGGTGGAGGTGTCCGCTGGACAGAGCGGGTGGGAGGGGCATGACGTGGGGTGATGGAACTGACTGAAAAGTGGCTGATGGAGACCGGGGGCTGGCAGGCCATGAAGGCTGCGCGGAGTCTGTGGCAGGGGGGAGCCGTGCAGGATGTTTCCTATGATGACGGGGTTCTGCGGGGGGTCGTGCGGAGCGCGGGCAAGGGGATGTCCTGCGGCCTGCGGATCCGTGGACGGACCGATGTGGAGAATCTGTGCACCTGTTTTCTGGCGCGGCGCGATGGGAGGATCTGCGAGCATTCGCTCGCGGCTGGTCTGGGGTGGATTCACCGCGGTGCGCCTGCCAAGAGCGGTGCGGTGCGGAGTGCTGCGGCACCTGCGGCGGCCGCGGTGGTGCCGGAGATCGTTGCTGCGTCCGGGCCTCTGCGGTTTCAGTTTGCCGCAGGGTTCATGGAGGGCCTGAAGCGTGGAAAGCTGTCGGTGGCGGTGCTGGCAGGGGAAGGAGATGCGGGTGCGGACGAGCCATTTCTGCGCTGGCTCGCGAAGCTGCAGCAGCGCACCGTTCCACCGCATCTCATGCTGGGGACGGGTCGTGAAGTGGAGGGATTGCTGGCGGTGCTGGCGGGTCATCCGCGGGTGTTGCTGCGTCAGGGCAAGGGGGACGTTCCGGTGGAAGTGAGTGCGGATCCTTTCCGGCTGGTGCTGCGGCTGAAGGTGGCGGGCTGCGACGAGGCTCAGCTGCAGGCTGAGATTCCCGCGGGGATGGAAGTGGCGGGTGCGGTCAGTCCGGGCGGGAGTGGCTGGGTCTGGGATCCAGCTTTGGGCCGGCTGCGGCCGCTGCAGATTCCCCCGGCGTTTGCCGAGTTGTCATCGTTCCGGGCCGTGGTGAAGCCGCGGCGCTGGCTGGCTGGCATGCTGAGCGAGCTGCAGGAATGGTTTGTGCTGGATGTGGCTGGGAGCGATGCCGAATTGCTGGCGTTGCGGCTTGAGCCGGCCGTTCCTGGGTTTGAGCTGACGCTGGAGGGATCGCTTGAGCGGCTGGCGGCGCGGTTGGTTTGCCGGTATGAGGGCATGGCTGAGTTGCTTGAGCCGGGCAGCGGGGGAAGTACTGGATTTCCGGTGATCGCTCGGGACCGTCCCGGGGTATTTCTGTCGCGGAATGCGGCGGCCGAGCAGGCTGCGGTGCGCTGGCTCGAGCGCTGTGGGTTCACCGAGGTCATTGGAAGCGAGCGGATTCTGCGTGGGGAGGCGGCGGTTCTGCAGTTTCTGGCTGGAGAACTCGAGCGCATGAAGCGGCAGTGGAAAGTGGTGCTTGGTTCGCGGTTCGGGGCCGCCTCTGCCGCGGTGGAGCGGGTGGTCCCTGATTGGCAGCCGGTGGGCAGCGGGCAGGACTGGCTGGCCTTTGATCTGCGGTTTGTTTCGTCCGGCGGGGCGGTTTTCGACCGTGCGGAGATTGCGCGGATGCTGGCGACTGGGACGGGGCATCGCAAGCTGTCGGGGGGGCGGACCGCGGTGATCAGTCTGGGAGATGCGGCGGATTTCAATGAAGTGCTGCGGGATGTGCAGCCAGAGCAGGCGTCCGGACATTTCCGGGTGAAGAAGACGCAGCTGGCGTATCTCGAGCAGAGTTTCGGCCGTCCCCTTGCGGGCGGTGGCGGGGGAGGGCGCTGGGCGCTGGAAGAAAGCGTGCCGCGGGAGCTGCTGGCGATGCTGCGGGACTATCAGCGGGTGGGATCGCAGTGGTTGCTGGATCAGGCCGCGGCCGGATTCGGGGGAATTCTGGCCGATGAGATGGGCCTTGGGAAGACGCTGCAGAGTCTGGCGCTGCTGGCCGCGCTGCGGCGTCGGTTTCCGGACCGGCCGTCGCTGGTGGTTTGTCCGAAATCGCTTTTGGGGAACTGGCAGGCCGAGGCTGCGCGTTTTGTGCCTGAGTTGCCTGTGATCTGTCTGCATGGGTCCGGAAGGGCGGAACGGTTTACCGAAGTGCGGGGTGCCGCGCTGGTGCTGACGAGTTATCAGCTGCTGGCGCGGGATGCTGCGCAGCATCAGGAGGTGGAATGGGCTGCGGTGGTGCTTGACGAAGCCGGTTTCATCCGGAATCCCGACACGCAGGCCGCGAAGGCGGCGCACCGGCTGCGGGCTGGCGTGCGGATTGCGCTGACGGGAACGCCTGTGGAGAACAGCGTCCGGGATCTGTGGTCGATTCTGCAGTTTGCGCGGCCTGGTTATCTGGGGCCGCGGGAGGATTTCCGGGAGCGCTATGAGCTGCCGCTTGCCGCGGGCGGGGCTGCCGGGGTGATGCAGAGGCTGCGGCGCCGCATGGCTCCCTGTCTGCTGCGGAGACTCAAGCAGGAAGTGGCGCGTGATCTTCCATCGAAGATTGAAACCGTGGTGCGCTGCGAGCTGGCGTCCGGGCAGCGGGACCTCTATGCCGGACTGCTGCGGGAAGGAGCCGCTAAGGTCATGGCGGCGGAAAGTGCCCGGCAGAAGGGTCAGGCCCGCGTGCACATGCTCACGGCCCTGCTGCGGCTGCGGCAGGTCTGCTGCGATCCGAGGCTGCTGCCCGGCGATGTGGTCAAGGCGCGGGAGGAGGTCTCCGGCAAGCTGGAAGCATTGGCGGGATTGCTCGCAGAGATCCGCGACGGTGGTCATGCCGTACTCATCTTCAGTGCATTCGCTTCCATGCTGGATCTGCTCGAAGACAGCGTCCGGGAAGCAGGCATGGAATTCTGCCGGCTCGACGGCCGCACCGTGGACCGGGCCGGCTGCGTGGAATCGTTCCAGCGCGATCCTGCCAAGCGAGTCTTCCTCATCAGTCTCAAGGCGGGTGGATACGGGTTGAATCTCACGAAGGCCGACACCGTGATTCATTTCGATCCGTGGTGGAATCCGGCCGTCGAGGCGCAGGCCACCGACCGGGCGCACCGGATCGGGCAGAGCCGGTCGGTGACCGTCTACAAACTGATCAGTGGAGGAACCGTGGAGGAGAAGATTCTGCTGCTGCAGGCGAAGAAGCGTGGTCTCATGGAAGCGGCGCTCGATGACGAGGCTCCTGTGATGGATGGACTGAGCGACGACGACCTGCGCGGCCTCCTGACAGAATCTGCGTTGCCCTGAGGATTCATCCCTTGCGCGGGTGGAGAACTGTGATATTGAGGAGGCGGTAGTCTGTCACCGGCACGCTTCAGAGGCTTTTTTCTGAGTGTTTATCGACCTGTTCGAAAGTGATGTCCGCCAGGTCGAATCGCGGAGGCCAAATTGATCCGCGTAAAAAACAAAATCGAGAAAATAGCTATGAAAATGTATGTTGGTAATCTGTCGTTCGACGCCACTGAGGCGGATCTGCGTGAACTCTTCGGTCAGTATGGACCGGTGACGGAAGCTGCGGTGGTGATGGACCGGATGACGGGACGTCCGCGTGGTTTTGCGTTTGTGACGATGGGCACGAAGGAAGCCATGGAAGCGGCGATTCATGAACTGAACGACAAGGAATTCATGGGCCGTCCGCTGGCGGTCAACGAGGCTCGTCCTAAGGAAGAGCGTCCGTATGGTGGCGGCGGCGGCGGCGGCGGTGGCCGTGGCGGTTACGGTGGTGGCGGCGGCGGCGGCGGTGGCCGTGGCGGCGACTGGAAGCGTAGCGGCGGTGGTGGTGGCGGCGGCGGCGGTGGCCGTGGCGGCGACTGGAAGCGCGGCGGCGGTGGCGGCGGCGGCGGCGGTGGTGGCGGCCGCTGGTAAGCGGTTGTCCCTGCTCTGCAGAGCTACTGCATCGCCCTGAGCGATCACTGAACAATCAACGGAGAGGACCCTGGCAACGGGGTCCTCTTTTTTGTCGGGTTTTGATTCAGTTGGTGAGGCCTTCTGGTGGGAGCCATGGCTGGAATTCCGGGGGGATGGGGGCGGTGAAGGCGAGGGATTCGTGCGTGATGGGGTGGCGGAAGGCGAGCTTCCATGCGTGGAGCATGAGGCGGGCCGAGGGTGACTGACGGCTGATGCGGGCGTAGGTGGAGTCGCCGAGGAGTGGGTGTCCGAGGTGGCGGAGGTGGACCCGGATCTGGTGGGTACGCCCGGTATGGAGTGTGCAGCGGACGAGGGCATCGGTTCCCGTGGTGTATTCGACGAGGTAATCCGTGATGGCTTCCTTGCCGGCCGAGGGGCTGACGACGGCCATGCGGAGGCGGTTGGCGGGGTCGCGTCCGATGTGGGTGTGGATGGTGCCTTGTCTGGGGGAGGGTGTGCCCTGGACCACTGCGAGATAGATCTTGCTGGTGGTGCGGTCGGCGAACTGGGAACTGAGGTCGTGATGGGCCGCGTCGCTGCGGGCGACGACGAGGCAGCCGCTCGTTTCCTTGTCGAGCCGGTGCACGATGCCGGGTCGGGCGACTCCGCCGATGCTGCTGAGGGCACCGAAGCGGTGGAGGAGGGCATTGACGACCGTGCCGTCCTCGTTGCCGTGGGCTGGGTGGACGACCATGCCTGAGGCCTTGTTAAGGACGGCGAGTGATTCGTCTTCGTAGAGGATTTCGAGGGGCAGGTCCTGCGGGGCCGCTTCCGCGGGCCGGTCTGGCGGGATGGAACCGGTAATGAGGTCGCCCGGGTTCAGGGCGAGGCTTGGCTTGGCGGTTTTGCCTCCGGCGAGGATGGCTCCTTCGCGCAGGAGCGACTGAATGCGTGCGCGGGAGAGCGAGGGGAGGCGGGCCGCGAGGAACTTGTCGAGTCGGGTTCCGGCATCCGCTGGTTCCGCGGTGAGCGTGAACGATTCCTCCATGGGCTGGCTGGGTGTGGTCAGAGCAGGGCGCGGATGAGCTTTCCCTTCCAGCCATCCGGGAGAGGGAAGCTGGCCCCGGTCTGCTGGAGAGCGAGGCGGAGGGCTTCTGTCATCCAGCGTTTCGAAGCGTGGATTTCCGTGAGTTCGCCCGTGTTGTCGGGATTGAGCTGGTAGCGGGCCGAGAACATCACGGGGTCGGGCTCGCCCGCGAGGGTGATGGTCGCGCTGAGGCGGCGTTCGTTCACATCGAGGCGGAAATCGGTGAGGCGGACCCAGTCGAGTCCGGCGGATTCGATTTTTGCCTGGATGGCTTTGAGGATGATGGTCTGGGGGGAGATCATGCGAGGAAGCGCTGGGTGAGGTCGCCGTAGGCGTCGGTGCGGCGGTCGCGGAGGAAGGGCCACCATTCGCGCTGATTGCCGATGGCGTCGGTATCGATTTCCGCGAGGAGGATTTCTTCCTGATCGGTGGAGGCCTTGGCGACGAGTTCGCCCATGGGGCCGGCGACGAAGGATCGGCCCCAGAATTCGAGGCCTTGACCGCCTGCGGGGGCTTCGTGGCCGATGCGGTTGACCGAGGCCACGTAGCAGCCGTTGGCGACGGCGTGGCTGCGCTGGATGATTTCCCATGACTGGTGCTGTTTTTCGCCGAGTTCTGCTTTTTCGGAGGGCATCCAGCCGATGGCGGTGGGGTAGAAGAGGACGCCGGCTCCGTGCATGGCGGTGAGGCGGGCACCTTCCGGGTACCATTGGTCCCAGCAGATGAGAACGCCGATGCGGCCGACGGCGGTGTCCCATGCGCGGAAGCCGCGGTCACCGGGAGCGAAGTAGTATTTTTCCTCGAACTGGGGGTCGTGGGGAATGTGCATCTTGCGGTAGGTGCCAAGGAGCGATCCGTCCGCATTGATCACGCAGCAGGAATTGAAGTAGAGGCCGGGGGCGGCTTTTTCGAAGATGGGGAGCAGGATGACGACTTTGAGCTTCCGTGCGAGTCTGCAGAACCGATCGGTGAGGGGGCCCGGGATGGATTCGGCGAGTTTGAACCATTCCGCGTTGAGGTTCTGGCAGAAGTAGAGGGAAGCGAAGAGTTCCTGGAGGCAGACGATGCGGGCTCCCTGTTTGGCGGCCTTGGTGATGAAGGCTTCGGCGCGGCGGATGTTGTCGGGCACGCTGGCGGTGCAGCGCATCTGGACGAGGCCGAGGAGGTAGGAAGACGAGCGGGGACGGGAGGGCATGTTGGAGAGGACGATGGATGCAGCGGGGCGCTGCGCAAAAGTGAAGTTTGCCGTTTCCCGCGGGCGGATTTCCGGGGAATGGGGGCGATGGAAGTGGAGCCGGGAACGTTGTATGTGATTGGGACGCCCATTGGCAATCTGGCCGATGTGACTGAGCGGGCGCGGACGTGTCTGGGGCTGGTGGATCGGATTGCGTGCGAGGACACGAGGCATTCCGGAGTTCTGCTGCAGCATCTTGGGGTGCGGAAGCCGCTGGTGAGTCTGCATGAGCACAACGAGGCTGGACGGTCGGCGGAACTGGTTGGGGTGCTGCGCGCCGGGGGTACGGTGGCGTACATTTCCGATGCTGGCATGCCGGGGGTCTCCGATCCCGGGCAGCGGTTGGTCAATGCGTGCCGTCGGGAGGGATTGCGGGTGGAAGTGTTGCCGGGGCCGAGTGCCGTGCTGACGGCGCTGGTGGGCAGCGGATTTCCGGCGGATGCCTTCATGTTCGCCGGGTTTCTGCCTGTGAAGAGCGGGCAGCGTGGCCGGGCGCTGGAGGCGGCCCTGGGGCGGGAAGAGACGACGGTTTTCTTTGAGAGTCCGCATCGGATCGAGGGGACCCTGACGATGCTGGCTGGGCTGGCTCCTGGGAGGCTGATCTGTGTGGCGCGGGAACTGACGAAGAAGTTCGAGGAATTCCGGCGCGGCACGGCGGAGGAAGTGGCGGCGCATTTCCGGAAGCATCCGGCGCGCGGCGAGATTTGTCTGGTGGTGAGCGGGACCGATCTTCCGAAGTGGGCGGCGTGGGGAGCGGGAGGGGAGGGTGGGCTGTGAGTGCCGGAGGAACGAGTCGGGCTGCGCGGATCTTCAAGGCTGGGGTGGGAGCCTTTCTGGTGGCGTTGGGACTTGGGGTGACGGCCCTGCTTTTTGTGCCGTACCGGCGGGCCATGGAGACGCGCAAGTGGACGACGGTTCCCTGTGTGGTGACGCGCAGTGAACTCCAACTGCGGCAGATGGGGGGAGCGGCGGAATGGCGCGTGCTGCTTGGCTATGAGTACGAGTGGGCCGGGCAGAAGCGGTCGGGTACCCGGTGGCGCCGGGTAGCGTTTCTGGATGGCGGGGATGCGGAGGTATCGCGCAAGTCAGCGCACCGGGAGGTGGCCGAGTCGCTGGTGGCGAAGTACCCGGTGGGAATGCAGACGCGGTGTCAGGTCAACCCGGCGGATCCGGCGGAAGCCGTCCTTGAGCATCACACGAAGGCACCGATTTACACCCTGTGGTGGCCGATGCTTTTTGCGGCGGGCGGGGCCGGGATTCTGTGGTCGGCCTTCCGGAGACCGGAGCGGATGGATCAGCGGAATTCGGCGCTTTCGACGTAGGCCGTCCATGCCTTTTCGAGAGCGGCGGTGTCATCGAGGCCGTAGAATTTGGCGATGTCGTCCGGTTCCGGGATCTGATTGGAAGTGCTGATGCGTTCGCAGAGTTTGTTGAAGGCCGAGAGTTTCTCCTGTGAGCTTTGGAGGAAGCGGGCGAAGGAATAAGCGGTGACGGTGGCGAGTTCGTCGGCGTTTTCGGTATCGCGTTTGAAGAGTTCGGCGATGCTGGTTTTGGCGTCGCCTTTCTTGACCATTTTCTTGAATTCCGAGGCCCAGTTCTTGGCGTCCTTGAAGCCGCCGACTCCTGAGACATCGTTGCCGGTGCCGGTGGCGCGGAGGATACTGGTTTCCGAGCGACCGGTGAGGAGGATTTCCTTGTAGTAGGCGTGGCCTGTGAAGATGGCGTAGGATCCTTCGGCACCGATGCCTGAGACACCGCCGGCCTGGAGCTGGAGCATGTCCGAGGAGAGGCAGTGGGTGCGGAAGGGAATCCAGACCCCCTTGATGAAGCTGGGTTTGGCTTTGCCGCCGTAGGCACTGCGTTCAAAGGCGCGGAAGACACGGAGCCGGGGGTGCACTCCATTATCGTCGGCCACCCTTGCTGGCAGGTAGATGTTGCCCGAGGCGCTCTTGGGCCATGTGGCGCGGGTTTTGGCGGCCTGATCCTTGTCACCGGATTCGCTGATCATGTCGGCGAACCAGCTGCCGGCGTCTTCGTAGGCTTCTTCGTCATTGACGAGCATGATGGCCATGCGGCGGTCCTTCCATTTCTGGGGGAAGGTGCTGTGGAAGAAGGCGGTGTCGAGCCAGAGGCGTTCCGCGAGTTCCGCGACGTCCATGGGGTCGACTGGCTTCATGTAGAGCACTTTGAAGTGCGGAGTTTCGCAGACGTTGTAGGAACGTTCGTTGACCTTGAAGAGGCCGGCGTTGCGGTTGTAGCCCTTGGTATCGAGTTTGGCGTCCTTGGCCGGGTTGGGAAGTTTTGGTTTCGGGCCTGTGGGGGATGATCCTCCGAGGCTGCGGGTTTTGTCTTCCGGGGCGAACTCGTTGATGTAGTCCTGATCGGCGAAGCTGAGGGAGTTCAGGCCCACCTTGAGGACGCGGCCGTCCTTGTCGCGCAGTTCGACATCATTGCCGAGGCGGCGGAGCAGTTCGGCTTCGATCATGCGGCCGTCGATGCTGATCCACGTGCGGGGTTCGGCGGCGGTGGCGGGGAGGAGGGCTGCGCAGAGGAGGGCGAGGGCGGAGCCTCTGGCGAGCAGGGAGGAAATCGTTCTCGGCTTCATGGTTTGCGGTAATAAGCGTCTCCCCTGGGAAAATGTCCACGATGAAATGGGGCGGTTTGGCCGGGGGTTGGAGCCGGGGATGCGGTGAGGAAAATCGGATCGCCGGGCGGCGGCTGGAGCGTATCCTCCTGGGTTGCGGGCGTGATTTTCCCCCTGAGCATCGCTCCGTCAGCTTTTCCAATTTTCATCAGCATGCCTGCGATTCTACTGGCGATCCCCTGTTACCGGGAGAGGGAGCGGCTTCCCTCGTTTCTGCCGGGGCTGGCTGAGACGCTGGCTGAATCAGGGTTGCCTGTGATGATCCGGGCGGTCGATGATGGATCCGGGGAAGCCGAGCGGGCGTGGCTGGCTGAATACACCGAGGAGCAGGGGCGGAGGTTTGGGAATGTGGAGGCGGCGCAGTTGAATCCGGTGAATCTGGGAAAGGGAGGCGCGGTCTATTCGGCGTGGGATCGGCCCGGCGCAGCAGAAGTGCTCGCTTTCGTCGATGCGGATGGAGCCGTGCCGCCGCGGGAAGTCGTGCGCGTTCTGCGTGAGGCTGCCGGGCATCCCGGCGAAGCGGTTTTTGCGGTGCGCACGGGCGAAGCCGGCACCACCGTGCGGCGGGATCTGCGGAGGAAAGTGGCGGGTCAGGTCTTCCGGTGGATTGTGCGGTGGCACTTCCGGTTTCCGCTGCCCGACACGCAATGTGGTTGCAAGGCTGTGCCGGCTTCCGCCTTCGCGGCATTCCGGCCGCAGCTCACCGAGATGCGCTTTTCGTTCGATATCGAACTGGCGTGGCATCTGCTGCGGGGCGGGAGCCCGATCCGCTGTCTGCCGATTGACTGGACCGAGAGTCCGGGGAGCCGGCTGCAGCCTGGCAGTGCCCTTGCCATGTACCGCAGCGTGCGGAGGCTCCGGAAGCGGCTGGGCCCATGGCAGCCGTAGCGCCCCATGGATTTGCGCTTCCTTTCCGGCGGGACAGAGTTACGGAGGGAGCATGGAGAGTGCTGTGTGCCTGGTGGCTGCCACGGTCTTCAAAACCGTTGTTGCCAAGTGATCCTTGGCTTGGTCGGTTCGATTCCGGCCCTCTCCGCCAATTATTTTCGCTGAAAATCAGGAATTTACGTAAATTAGGCTAATCTGTGGTGCGGGATGGGGTCAGTGGCCGGAGCTGGGGGGCTGGTGGAGTCGGTCGCGGAAGTTGCCGACTCTGACGAGGGCGCGGCGGTCATCGCAGTAGGTGATGAAGAGAGCGTCCCTGTCGACCCAGTAGACGGCGTCCTGGAGGAATGCGAGTCCGAGTTCGCAGGCGGCGGGCCAGTCCATGGGGACGGCCCAGCTGGCTTCCGAGTGGTGGGTGAGTGGGGAGAAGCCGGTGATGCGGATGGGTTGGTGGCCGGCGGCGGTGAGTTGGGCGAGGAGGCGTTGATCGGCGGCGTGGTTGCGGTCATCGGACCATGATTCGCCGGTGGTGGCGAAGCCTGTGATGATGGCGAACTGGTCGGGCCATGAATCGATGGGGGAGTCCGTGCGGAAGTGGGTTTCGAAGTAGGCAGGGATCATGGGAGCAGGGGGGGATTTCAGGGGAACGATGGGGGCCATGGGCCGTCGGTGGGCATGACGTGGAGGCGGAGGAATCGTCGTGGGGTACCGGGGATGGGGGAGACGGTGAAGGATTCTGGCTGGCCCGAGCCGGTGAAGCCGACGCCAGTGTCCGACCATTGCTGGAGGTGGGTGGGCGCGCTGTTGGGATTGATGGAGGAAGAGTAGAGGCGGTAGAAGCGGCCGGATTTGGTGGCGAAGGCCATGAATTGGGGGTCGGCGGGGTCCTGGAGGATGCGGAGGACGTCGTTGGGGTCGCTGGGGCTTGTGCCCATGATGGCTTCGTCGCTGTCGCTGATGCCGTCGCCGTCCGCGTCGCTGGTGCCGGTGCCCGGGGCGATGCGGAGATTGGTGACGGTGATGAATTCGTTGATGGAATTGCAGAGTCCGGTGATGACGATCTGGGCGGTGGTGGTGCCTTGGGGGATGAAGCCCGAGAGGTCGTACTGGAATTCCTGGATGGTGGGATTGGTGGCTGGGGCTGGGCAGAGTTCGGTGCCGGAGAGGCGGCCATCGCCGTCGCGGTCGTGTGCCGAGATGAGCGAGACTGGGCTCAAGGGGTTGTCATTGAGGATGAGGAAAGCCGAGAAGGTATCCGAGGCTTCGAAGCCGCCGGTGAGGTCGCGGATGCGGAGGGTGGCAGAGCAGCGGAGGCCCGTGGTGATGCCGGCGAGCGGGATGGGGTCCGACAAGATGGATTTTTCGGCAGGGGAGATGGTGTCGCCGTCGTTCATGGTGATGGCGGGAGGGGCTCCGCTGACGACCCATGCGGGATCCGGTTCCGGGGTTGTGGCAGTGAAGATGGGCGTGGTGGTGTTGCCATTGTCGAGGAAGCCGATGATCCATGGGGCTGGCAGCGGGACATTGATGGTGGCCGTGGCGCTAGGGAACGAAGCATCGGAGAAGGTGAGCGGGAGGAGGGACGAGCCAGCCGGGACCGTCAGCGTGGCTGTGCCGAAGGGGCCGGATGACGGAGTGGCTCCTGGGGCGATCCAGCCAGTGCCGCCGAATTCGCCGGTGATGGTGACGGTGAACGAGATCGTGTCGTCTGCTGGTCCGGGGCCGTTTGGGTTGCGGGTGATGCCGGTGGGTGATGAGACCGCGATGGCCGGGGGAGGGATTTCGACGATGAGGTTGCTGAGGGTGAAGGTTTCCGTGGGGGAATTACTGTTGCCGATGAGGCGGAGCTGGACCGAGCGTGCCGCGGCCGGGATCATCTGGGAAAGCGTGAAGGTCCTCGTGGTATTGATGGTGGCCGGGAGTTCCACGCCGCCCGTGAGCTTTCCGTCTCCGTCCGTGTCCGCGGCTCCGAGCATGCTGACGTACGGGGTTCCGTCGATGCTGATCTGGAACGTGCAGGAATCGAAGATTTCGAATCCTGACGAAGTGCCTGCGATGGCGGTGAGGGTGGCACGGACGCGGACATCCGGGGCCTGGGTCAGGTCGACCGTTTCCGAGTCGATGATGTGGTCTGCCTGCTGCGGATTGGCGTTCTGGGTGAGGGTGCGGTTGGCGTTGTCCGGTGTCCAGCGGATGGGGTTGGGAGCGATGGCCGGGGCCGAGAAGAGAGGTCGGGCTGGTCCTGCGAGCCGGACCGTACCGATCATGGCCGGGGTGAGGATGGAAACGGCGGCGCGGCAATCCGGGTCGGCGCTGTCAGTGAATTCGTAGGTGGAGGCTGAGCCCGGGTCGGCATTGCTGATGGGGATGGCGGTTCCGTAGGGTACGGTGAGCGGGGGGGCGGTGAGGATGAAATCCGGGCCCGTGAAGGGACCGTCGGCGGTGACCTGATAGGAAACGGAATCGTCCGTGGGATCGTCCGGAGTTCCGCCATTGAAGTAGTTGAAGCCTGTGATGGCGGGGTCGATGCGGCACCATGGGGCGATGGCGGTGGCTGTGGTGGTGATGGTGGCGGACGAACGGTCCTCGATGGTGATGGCGAGCGAGTGGAGGGGTCCGGTGAATGATGCGATGGGAAGCGGTCCGATCGTGACTGGGCTGCCGTAGGTGCCCGTGCGGCCGGCGAGGGCGGGCGGGGCCGTGATGCGCCAGCCGGACGGGCTGACTGGTCCGGTTCCTGTGATCGTGAGGGGAAACGAAACGGTATCGTCGGCCGGATTGCGGGGCGTGTTTGCGGTTGAGCGGGTGACGGTTCCGACGGCCGCGCTGATGGCCACGTCGGCGGCCGTGAAGGAGAGACTGAGGTCGTCGAGGCCCATGAGGGCGTCGGCACCGCCGTCGTTGATGTTGCTCCAGCGGATGGCGAGGAACTCGCCGGGTTCCACGCGGATTTCGCTGACTGGGGCGGTGGAGATGAGGGATCGCTCGTCGACGGGCGTGTAGCCGGTGGGGGTGGTGTAGGTGAATTCGGCTTCGCGGACGCGGTTCCAGCCGGTGATGTAGTGGGCGCTGGGGGCGGTGGAGACCTCCGGTGGGAAGACATCTGCGGTGGCCGGGGCGGTGGTCATGGTGAGGACCGCCTGCTGGGAGGTTCCTTTGCGCCACCAGACGGCGAGCGTTTCGACATTGCTGGCTGTCTGGTTGGTGTGGCGGATTTCTGCGGCGTAGCGGATGGTGGTGAGGCGGACGGGGATGGCTGAGGTGTTCTGGAACACAGCGATGGCGGAAAGTTCGCCCTGAGCGGTGATGGGAACGGCGGCGAGCATGCGGTCGGGGTCGCCCGTGATGCCTGCTGAGTAGAACCAGCCCGTGGTGGGGTTGATGGCACCGTCGCTGACGCGGTAGGCGTAGGCAGCGCCGACGAATCCGGTGGGGGTGCCATTGCCGGCGCGGTAGAGCCACCATCCCGGGATGGTGGTGTCGTCAGCCCATGGAGTCGGCGTGGCAGCGTTATTGGCGCCTGTCGATGAGGTGGCTGCGAGCGCATTGAAATTCTCGGTGTATTCCGTGGTGCCGCTGATGGCGATGGGGGCGGCGGAGACTGCTGCTGCGGCGGCGGTCAGGGTGAGCAGAGTGATGCTGGAAGTGCGGGGGCGGGATGGGAGCATGGCGCGTGGGGGAAAAGGGGATTTCCTGGGAGGGAGGCAGTTATCGTGCCGGAGGGGAAAGATCCCCGCAGCTACGGGAGAGCGGAAATGGGAAAGCTGGGCGCGGTTTCCGTCAGATACCATGCGGCAGGGCAGGCTGGCACGCTTCCTGCGAAGAAGATCAGGAGCAGCCAACCCGCACACCTCCCATGCTTGAACAGTACACCCCCGGTGAATTCTACGATGAAATGTTTGATGAACCGGGAACCGTGCGGTCGCATTACCGCGGCGTGGCCGATCGTCTGACATCCGTGAGTCATGATGAATACGAGAAAAAACAAGCGGCGGTGGAGCAGGCGTTCATGCGGCGCGGGGTGACCTTTACGGTGTACAGCGACGATCAGGGAACCGAGCGGATTTTCCCTTTTGATTGTGTGCCGAGGATCATACCTGCCGATGAATGGTCGCAGATTGAGAAGGGGCTGATTCAGAGGCTGACTGCGCTCAATCTGTTTCTGCATGACATTTATCATGAGCAGAAGATTCTGCGGGAGCGGGTTATTCCGCCGCAGTATGTGATGAGTGCGAAGCATTTCCGGCGGGAATTCATGCACTTCAAGGTTCCGAAAAACATTTATGTGCATGTGTGTGGATCCGATCTGATCCGGGATCGGGATGGTCGGTATCTGGTACTGGAGGACAACCTGCGTTGTCCGTCCGGGGCTAGTTACATGCTGGAGAACCGGGCGGCGCTGCGGCGGGCGTTTCCGGATCTGTTCCGGGCGGCGGGGGTCCGGCCGGTGGAGGGGTATGCTGGGCAATTGCTGAAGAACCTGCAGCATGTGTCGCCCGAGTCCACTGGTGGCCAGCCAAACGTGGTGCTGCTGACGCCCGGGGTGTACAACAGTGCGTATTTCGAGCATGCCTTTCTGGCGCGGCAGATGGGGATACCGATTGTGGAGGGACGGGATCTGGTGGTGCGGGACTACCGGGTGTACATGCGGACAACGGCGGGCCTTGTGCCGGTCGATGTGATTTACCGGAGGATTGACGATGACTTTCTGGATCCATCCGTATTCCGGTCCGATTCGCTGCTGGGGGTGCCGGGTTTGGTGAATGCCTGCCGGGCTGGGAATGTGACCCTTGCCAACAGCATTGGGACCGGGGTGGCGGACGACAAGGTGATTTATGCGTGGGTGCCGAAGATCATCCGTTTCTATCTGGGAGAAGAACCGATTCTGGCGAATGTGGAGACGTATTTGGCAAGTGAGGCCTCCGACCGCACGTACATTCTCGAGAACCTTGAGAAGCTCGTGGTGAAGTCGGCGAATGAGGCTGGTGGGTATGGCATGCTGATGGGGCCGTGGGCGAGCCGGGCGGAGATCGAGGCATTCCGGGCGCAGATCATGGCGAATCCGCGGAACTTCATTGCGCAGCCGCCGATTTCGCTGAGTCGGCATCCTACTTGGGTGAGCGAGGCCAATGATTTCGAGGGCCGGCACATCGATCTCCGGCCGTACATTCTCTACGGGGACAAAGTGACCGTGACGCCCGGGGGGCTGACGCGGGTTGCGCTGCGGCGGGGGTCGCTGGTGGTGAACAGTTCGCAGGGTGGTGGATCCAAGGACACGTGGGTGCTGGGAGACCGGGCCGCCTGAGATTCAAAAGCCAGGGAAGCAAGCAATCAGCAGGAAACGACTTATGGAATCCCGGGAAAAAATGGCGATGCACCGCCAGAGCAATGTGATGCTGTCGAGGGTGGCGGCGTCGCTTTACTGGATGAGCCGGTATCTGGAACGGGCTGAGAATCTGGCGCGCCTGCTTGATGTGAATCTGCAGCTCAGTGTCGACTTTGACCGTCAGGATGCGGAATCGCTGCAGGAACACTGGCTGCCCGTGCTGCGGTCGACTGGGAGCGAGGAAGCCTTTCTGAAGGTGTATCCGGCGGCTGACAGTGTCACGGTGCCCGAGTATCTGACCTTCACGGGCGGGGAGGGATGTTCGATCCGGTCGTGTGTGGCGGCGGCGCGGGAGAATGCGCGGCAGGTCCGGGATCAGATTTCCTTCGATATGTGGGAAGTGCTCAATGACATGTGGCTGTTTTTGAAAGATGCGCCTGACGAGAGCATCCGGGGGGCCAATGCCCCGGGGTTCTATGAACGGGTGAAGCGCTTTTCGCATCTGTTCCAGGGGCTGACTGATTCCACCTTTTCGCGGAATGAGGGGTATGAATTCATTGAATTCGGGAAGTATCTGGAGCGGGCCGACAAGACGTCGCGGCTACTGGACATCAAGTATCACATTCTGCTGCCGACGGTGAACGATGTGGGTGGGGCTGTGGACACCCTGCAGTGGCAGGCGGTGCTGCGATCGGCGAGTGCGCTCGAGAGCTACCGGAGGTTCTATGTGCAGGAGATTGTGCCGTGGAAGGTAGCGGAATTCCTGCTGATGTCGGACAGTTTTCCGCGATCGGTTCGGTACTGTGTGGAGCGCTGTGATTATTTCATGCACCGGATTGCGGACGTACCGGCGAGTGACTACCGGACGGCGGGCGAGCGGAGGTTCGGGAAGTTTGTGCAGAATCTTCGGTTTGCGTCGATTGATGAGGTCATGGGGGCCGGGCTGCATGAGCATCTGGCGATGGTGCAGGGCGAACTGGAGGCGGTGGGGGCGCATGTGTATGATGCGTTCATGTATCATCCGCCTGTGGACATGGCGGCGGAAATCCGGCTGCATCAGCAGGAACAGCAGCAGCAGATCCGCTTGCATCACCATCAGCAGCAGCAGCAACAGTAGGCGCAGTACGGGAGCCCTGCGGCGCGGGGTTCTCAATCTACGACGATCATGCCAGAGCTGAGCGATTCATCAGATTCACCGGTGGGAAGCGGGCCCCTGCGGCTGCGGGTGCGTCATCTGACGCGGTACGACTACCATGGTCCGGTCACGGACAGCTACAACGACCTGCGGTTGTGTCCCGTGAGTGATGGGCTGCAGCGCTGTATGAGTTTCCGGCTTGAGGTGGCCCCGGCCACCGTAGTGAGCACGTACATGGATTTCTATCTGAACCGGGTCGATCATTTTGAGCTGCATGATCCGCATGAATTCCTGAGCATCGAGGCGCACTCGGTGGTGGAGACGTATCCGGATCCCCGGGGTGCGGTGGTGGGGGAATTTCCGGCGGCCATGCTGGATGCGCCGTCGGTGACGGAGAACTACTTTGATTTCCTGACTGATTCCGAATATGTTTCGCTGGAGGCGGAACTGTGGAGGGAAGCGGTTGATGTGCTGCCTGGTGGGGTGAGTGATCTGTGGCGGGATGCGGTGCGGCTGGGGGAGCATGTCAACGGGACGTTCCTGTATGATCCACTTTCGACGCATGCGGGCACGAGGATGCGGGATGCGCTGCGGGAGCGGCGCGGGGTATGTCAGGATTTTGCACATGTGCTGCTGGCGCTGTGCCGGTGTCAGGGGATTCCGGCGCGGTATGTGAGTGGGTATTTTTTCAATGAGCAGCGGGAGGAAGGGGCTGTGGAGGCATCGCATGCATGGGTGGAGTTCTTTCTGCCGGGATTTGGCTGGAAGGGGTATGATCCGACGCATCGGCGCGAGGCGGACACGCGGTACGTCCGGCTGGCGGCGGGGCGGGACTATGCGGACATCCGGCCCGTCTCCGGGACCTTCCGTGGAAGGGGCACGCGGGAACTGTTCGTCGATGCGAGCATTGAGCTGCATCGCGAGGAATGAACCGTCGCCTAGGAGCCTGTTGAAAAACCGGGCCCGCCGCCTGCAGGGGAGTCAGGCCGAGGCGTTGCGGATGGCTTCGAGTTCCTCCCAGCGCAGGTAGGTATCGCGGATGGAGGTGCGCAGCGAATCCAGGTCGCTGGTGAGTTGGGGGGCTTCGGTGGCCTTTGTGAGGTAGAAGGAGGGATCGTTGAGCTGGGTTTCGATGGTGGCGGCGTCCGTTTCGAGTTGTTCGATGCGGGCTTCGATGCCTTCGAGTTCGCGTTCTTCCTTCCACGAGAGCTTGCGGGGTTTTTCGCGGCTGCGGGAAGGGGCGGGCTTTGGCGAGGCGGTCGCGGGGGCGGCGCTGGCCTGGGTCCGGGCAGCGGCGAGGCGGTCGCGGTGTTTTTCGAGGTAGTAGGAAAAATTCCCTT
The DNA here is from genome assembly GCA_039795165.1 of Verrucomicrobiota bacterium. GTDB lineage: Bacteria > Verrucomicrobiota > Verrucomicrobiia > Verrucomicrobiales > V1-33 > V1-33. The sequence continues at coordinate 59,104 of JBDKER010000010.1, forward strand.
CCTGGATGAACGGGCCGGAGGGTTCGAAGACGATGACGCGGTCGCAGATGCGGTCGAGGAACCAGCGGTCGTGGCTGACGACGAGGGAGCAACCCTGAAAGGCGACGAGGGCTTCTTCGAGGACGCGGAGGGTTGCGAGATCGAGGTCGTTGGTGGGTTCGTCGAGAACGAGGAAATTGCCGCCGCGGCAGAGGATTTTGGCGAGGAGGAGGCGGCTGCGTTCACCGCCTGAGAGTACTTCGATGCGCTGGGAGAGGCGGTCGTCCGAGAAGAGGAAGCGTTTCAGGTAGGAACGGACGTGGAGTTTCTGATCGCCCCATGTGATGAAGTCCGATTTTCCGCCGATTTCCTCGATGAGGCTTTTGGAGCTGTCGAGGGTGAGGCGCTGCTGGTCGACGTAATTGAAGACGACATTGCGGCCGATGGTGACGGAGCCGGTGGTGGGCTGGGCGAGGCCCATGAGGAGGCGGAGGAGGGTGGTTTTGCCCATGCCGTTGCGGCCGACGATGCCGGTGCAGGTGCCTTTGGCGAAGGAGAGGTCGAGGTTTTCGAAGAGGGTGCGGGAGCCGGCGTGGGCGGCGAGGCCTTTGGCATTGATGATGATGTTGCCGAGTGGGGGCGGCGGCGGGATGAGGAGTTCCATTTCCTGATCCTGTTCCGGGGCTTTCTCGGAGGCGATGCGGTCGTAATTGTCGAGGCGGCTTTGGGCTTTGGTGGTGCGGGCCTTGACGCCGGCGCGGACCCATTCGATTTCGCGGCGGAGGAAGCTCTGGCGGCGTTCCTCGCGGGCGGCGTCGGCAGCCTGGCGCTGGGCGCGGGACGTCAGGAAGTCGCTGTAGTTGCCTTCGTGAATCCAGATGCGGCCGCCGTCGATTTCGGCGATGCGGGTGGCGATGCGGTCGAGGAAGTAGCGGTCGTGGGTGACGAAGAGGCAGGCGCAGCGGGAATTGCGGAGCCAGTCTTCGAGCCATGCGATGGATTCCGTGTCGAGGTGGTTGGTGGGTTCGTCGAGGAGGAGGAGGTCTGGTGAGGAGACAAGAGCGCGGGCGAGGGCGACGCGGCGTTTTTCGCCGCCCGAGAGTTCGCCGGTGCGGCGTGCGGGGTCTGGGCAGCCGAGTTCCGACATGATCATGCGGACACGGTTGTCGAGTTCCCAGCCTCCGCGGCGTTCGATGGTTTCGAGCAGGGTGGTTTCTTCGCTGGCGGGGGTGGAACCCGATTCGTAGCGCTGGATGAGGGCGAGGAGGTCGGCGGCTCCGTCGCGGACATTTGCTTCTACGGAGGCGTCGTCGCGCAGTTCGAATTCCTGGGGGAGCCAGCCGATGGTGATGCCGTTGCGGAGGGAGACGGTGCCGGCGTCTGGCTTTTCGTGTCCGGCGATGATTTTGAGGAGGCTGCTTTTGCCGCAGCCGTTACGGCCGACGAGGCCGGTTTTCTCGCCATCGCCGACGGCGAGGGTAGCTCCGTCGAGGACGTTCTGGTTACCGAAGGAGAGGGTGAGGTCCTTGACCGAGACGAGCGAAGCCATGTGTGGGGTGAGGGTCAGCTGGCGATGGCCGCGGCGACGAGTTTTTCGAGTTTTACGATATCGGCGGCGAACTTGCGGATGCCTTCTGCGGTTTTCTCGGTCGCCATGGCGTCTTCGTTGAGGTCGAAGCGGAACGATTTTTCGTCGTACGAGCGGCGTTCGATGGAGAGGCTGGTGGAGGCGGCGGGGTCGAGTTTCCGTGGGAGGGGGTCGTGGGAATCCTTGAGTTCCGCGAGGAGGCCTGGGGAGATGGTGAGGAGGTCGCAGCCGGCGAGTTCGGTGATTTCGCCCTTATTGCGGAAGCTGGCGCCCATGACTTCGGTGGAGTGGCCGAATTTCTTGTAGTAGTGGTAGATGGCGGTGACTGAGAGGACGCCGGGGTCTTCGTGGGGGGCGTAGTCCTTTTTGTGGGTGGCTTTGAACCAGTCGAGGATGCGGCCGACGAAGGGGGAGATGAGTTTCACGCCGGCGTCGGCGCAGGCGATGGCCTGGGGGAGGGAGAAGAGGAGGGTGAGGTTGCAGTTGATGCCGTCCTTCTGGAGCTGGCGGGCTGCCTGGATGCCTTCCCATGTCGAGGCGATCTTGATGAGGATGCGGTCGCGGGAAAAGCCTTCGGTTTCGTACATGCCGATGAGCTGGCGGGCCTTGGCGATGGTGCCATCGGTATCGAAGGAGAGGCGGGCATCGACTTCCGTGGAGACGCGGCCAGGGACGATGCCGAGGATTTCGCGGCCGAAGAGGATGAGGATGCGGTCGATGACGCTTTCGACGAGCTGGTTACCGGTGAGCGGGCTGTGGCGGTGTTCCGTGACGGCCTGATCGATGAGCGGGCGGTACTGTGGTTTCTCGGCTGCCTGGAGGATGAGCGAGGGATTGGTGGTGGCGTCTTGGGGAAGGAAGGCGCGCATGGATTCGAAGTCGCCGGTATCTGCGACGACGGTGGTGACTTGCTTGAGGGCTTCGAGCTGGTTCATGGTGATGGGGAAAGGGAGAGTTTCAGCGCAGGTGATTGGACGACGGGGTTGGCTGGGGCAACCGGAAGTCTGGGCAAGTGGGGCGGGGACATGGGCTTGTGATGAAAGCAGGTTCAGGCCGACAGAGACTGTTGCGCAGATGGATGGGTGTGCGACGCTTCAGCAAAGAAGTGAACGACGTGACGAGCCATGGTCTGGGGCGTCCGGTTCGCCGCCGGGTGATGGTGGTGAACGGGAATGAGACGGTGATGCCGTACCGGGTGGCTCCGCTGGGCTTGGCGTTTGTGGCGTCCGCGGTGCGTGCGGCGGGGTATGATGTGGTGTTTGAGGAATATGCCGGGGATGCGGGGTCGCGGGCGGATCTGCGCGGGAGAGTGGAGTCGTGGCGGCCGGACTATGTGGCGGTGGGGATCCGGAATCTTGACAACAGCGACTATCATGCGTTTGAGAGTTATCTGGACGGTCCGGCTGGACTGGTGCGGGATATCCGGCGGTGGGCGCCGTGGGTGAAGGTGATTGCGGGTGGTCCGGCGGCGACGGTTGATCCGGATCGGGTGATGCGGGAAGTGGGGCCGGACCATGTGATTCTGGGGGAAGGGGAAGAGAGTCTGCCCGAGGTCATCGCGCGGCTGGAGGTGGGCGAGAGATTGCCTGCGGTGGTGGGGTCGGGTGGTGGGCCGTACCGTGTTGAGCGGACCGAGCAGTTGCCTGCTCCGCGGTTGTACGAATGGGTCTCCGATCTGCGGCCGTATCTGCGTGGGGATGCGGGGTATCCATTGCAGACCAAGCGGGGGTGTCCGCTGAAGTGCACGTACTGCACGTATGGGAGGATTGAGGGGGCGAAGTACCGGTTTCTTGATCCTGAGGCCGTGGCGGACGAAGTGGAGGGGGCGATGGGGGCGGGAGTGAAGGATTTTGAGTTTGTGGACAGCACGTTCAATCTGCCGCCGTCGCATGCCCTGCGGGTGCTGGCGGCGCTGCAGCGGCGCGGGCTGGAGGCAAACTTCATCGGGACCGGGTTGAATCCTGGGAAGCTGCCGGCGGAGTTGCTGGCGGCCATGCGGGCGACGGGATTCCGGAACGTGCTGCTGACGGCGGAGAGTGCTTCGGATGCGATGCTGAGGTCGTATCAGAAGAGTTACGGGCGGGAAGCGCTTGGTGTGGCGGTGGAGCGGTTGCGGGCCGAGGGGATTACGGCCTTGTGGGTATTTCTGCTGGGTGGGCCTGGGGAGACGCCCGAGACCGTGGCCGAGACCCTTGGGTTCATTGAAGCGCATGTGAAATCGCCTGATGCGGTGTACATCACGAGTGGGATCCGCATTTATCCGGGGAGTCCGCTGTCCGATCAGGTGGGCGCGGGTCAATTCGTGCTGGAGGATCTGCGGCGGAAGGCGGATCCCGAGGTTCCGGATTTCTTCTATTCGCACCGGACACCGCCAGGGTGGCTGGAGGAAACGCTGCGGGCCTTTCAGCGTCGGCATCCTCATGTGATGCTGAGCTGCGAGGGGCATTCGCGGCTGACGCAGTGGGGATTGAAGGCGATGGCGCTGCTGCCGTTTCCGAAGCCATACTGGCAGTACATTCCGTTTCTGAACCGCGTGCGGAGGATGCTGCCCTTTGCGGCCTGAGTGACGGAGGAGCATTTCCCTGAGAACCCCCAACCCTGAAGAAACCGATGAAACCGATGAGAACTCTGCTGCTGAGCGTGCTGCTGGCGCTGCCGTGCCTCGCTGACGAAACGTGGACCGGGACTGCGGCCGTGCAGTTTACGGGCTACTCGACCCTGCATGATTTCGAGGGCAAGGTAAATGTGCCACTGACTGTGAAGCGGGATGGCGGCGAGCTTTCGGCGAAGGCGGATGCCGAGGTGGCGAAGATGGATACCGATCACGACGAGCGGGACGAGAAGATGCGGGCGATGTTCAGTGCGGCGAAGCATCGGTTCATCGATGTGGAAGTGAAGAGGGCCTCCGAGAACCGGGCGCGGCCGGTGAAGGGCGAGGATGGCAAGGAAAAGCCCGGGGTACTGCCGCTGAAGCTGACGATTGCCGGGACGAGCCGCGAGATTGCGGGGGCGACGACTGGTCTGCGGGACGATGGGAAGGGGCGTGTGGAATTCGATCTGGCCTTTCCGGTATCGCTTAAGGAATTTGGACTGAAGGCACCGAGTGCCCTGCTGGGGGCGGTTTCCGTGAAGGACCGGGTGGATGTGGTGGTGCATGTGGTTCTTGAGAAGAAGTGAGGGAGGCATGATGGAGCACTGGGATGCGATGGTGGTGGGTGGTGGGCCTGCGGGTGGTTTGACGGCGCTGCGTCTGGCGTCGTCTGGCTGGCGGGTATTGCTGGTGGAGGCGCACCGGGTGCTGCCCACGAGGGTTTGCGGTGCGTACCTGTGCCCAGCTGGTGTGGCTCTGCTTGACCGTCTGGGTTTGCGCGGGGAACTGGCCGGCGGGGCGCGGCAGCTCGAGGGCATGATTCTGCACGCTCCCGATTTCCGGCGGCTGGTGACGCGGTTTCCCGGGGTGAGGGGGGTGCCGTCGTTCGGGCTGGCGCTGCGGCGTCCGGATTTCGATGAGCGGATGCTGCGGCTGGCCTCGCAGGCTGGCGCGGACGTCCGCATGGGAGAAAAAGTCACGGGGATTGAACGGGTAGAATCGGGCTGGCGGCTGCGGATGGAATCGGGCTGGGGGGCGGAAGCTCCGTTGCTGGTGGGGGCTGATGGGAGGAAGTCGCTGGTGGCGCGGCAGAGCGGGCTGGCGCTGCCGGTTCCGCGGAAGCGTGTGGCACTGCATGCTGACGTGGCTGCGCTGGAAGAAGCGCCGCCGTTCGGGGAGATGCATGTTTTCCGTGATGGTTCGTATGTGGGGCTGAACAATCTGAGCAGTTGGGAAGTGAATGTATCGACCGTGTGTGATCCTGCTGCGCTGCGCGGGGTGGCACCGCATGAATTTCTGAATCGGCAGCTCGCGTCATCTCCTCACCTGCGGGATCGGGTGGCCCGGGTGGCGGGACCGGCGAAGGTGGGGGTGACCTTTCCGTCGTCGCATGCGGTGCGGCGGGCGAGCGGGCCGGGGGTGGCACTGGTCGGGGATGCGGGTGGGTTCATTGATCCGCTGACTGGGGAAGGCATCTACATGGCCCTGTGGATGGCTGAGGCACTCACGGGCCGCCTTGTGAAGGCGGGTCCGGTTGGCGTGGCGGAAGCTCTGGCATCGTATGGAGCCGAGCGTGCGAGGTCGCACCGGGGCAAGCAGCGGCTCAATCTGCTGTTTCAGCGCTGCATTGTGCGACCGTCCGTGGCCAATGGCATTCTGCGGGTGCTGGCCTGCCGGCGCGGGGTGGGCGACGCCTTTGTGGGGCTGATCGGAAATCAGTACCGTCCGGCTCTGGGGGTGGCGCGGATGATAGGAGCCTTCATGGGCATCTGGGAATAGAGCGGGTGTGCCGCGTCAGGAGAGCAGACGGTTGAATCCGTCAGAAAAGTTCTCTAGCGGCCGGGCCGAGGCTCCGGGGCGGCGGTTTCCCAGTTCTGCTGCGGGACAGTCATGCCCCGGAGGAAATTCAGGGAGCGGTCAGAGGCGGAAGGTGATGCGTCCCTTGGTGGTATCGTAGGGAGACATTTCCATTTTCACGCGGTCGCCGATGACGAGTTTGATGAAGCGTTTGCGCATTTTGCCCGAGATGTGGGCGAGCACGACGAGCTTATTGGGGAGTTCGACGCGGAACTGGGTGCCTGCGAGGACCTGCACGATGGTGCCCTCGACCTCGATGGCTCCTTCCGGATCGTCGTCGACCTGGCGTGGAGCGCGCAGGGGTGGGCGGCTGCCGGAAGAGGCGTGAGGTGGTCTGGAGGGACGGCGGGCGGGATATTTTCCTTTGGCGGGCATGCGATCGTGTGGAAGAGAGTACCATTCGCCGGGAAGGTTCCCGCACAAGCGGTTTATTCGCGTGCTGGGAATCCGGTGGACGGGGCTGGGGGCATCGCCGAGATGGCGGGATGAGTGCAGAGTATTCCCCGTATGATCCCCCGGTGTCCGACCCTTCCGTGCAGGGGACGATGGATGTGCTGGCGCGGCATCTGGAGGGGATTCAGTTTCCGCTGCGGTTCCGGTTCCGGGTCTTGACCTTTGTGCCGAAGATGGACGTGTTCGATGCGGTGGGGCGTCCGGTGCTGCATGCGCGGCAGCGGTTTTTCCGGCTGCGGGAGCAGGTGGAGATTTTCACCGATGCGAGCCAGCGCGAGCGGTTGGCCGAGATCCGGGCGGACCGGATCATTGACTGGTCGGCGCGCTATCGTTTCACCGACGGGCAGGGTGGGGAGATCGGGGCGATGGGGCGGAGGGGCTGGCGGTCGCTGTGGCGTGCGAACTACGAGGTTTTCAATCCTGGGGATGCGTCGCCCGATTTCCGGATTTCTGAGGAGAATCCGATGGCCAAGGTGATGGATGGGTTGTTCGGGGGTGTGCCGCTGCTTGGGGTGCTGACGGTTTGGTTGTTTCATCCGCGGTATGCGGCGGTGCGTTCGTCCGGGGCACCGGCGCTGCGGCTGAGCAAGCGTCCGGCCTTCTGGGAGGGGCGGTTTGACATTGAGCAGCAGGGGCCTTTGTCGCCTCGGGAGGTGATGAATCTGCTGCTGTCGTTCATCATGCTGGTACTGCTGGAGCGGCGGCGGGGCTGAGGGGATACAGCAATGTGTATGCAGCGAGCCATTGTCAGCGGCGGACTGGTTGCTACGGGCGGAGCAGGCGGGCAAACTGCGCCGCGGAAATTCATTCATTCACGACACCAGCATTCTTCATGAAATCATCCATCAACCGACGTCGATTCCTGCGCGCTGCGGGAGCAGTCATGGCTGCACCATGCTTCATTCCCCGGCTGCGGGCGGCCTCGCCGAACGGGAAGATCCGGCACGTGTCCTTTGGGGCATCCGGCATGGCGCGGGCCGATCTGGAGAGCATCTCACGGAGTCCGCATGTCGAAGTGTATGCGGTCGTTGATGTGGACAAGCGGAACTGGGATGGGATCCGGAAGGCGTGGCCGAATGCGAAGCTATTTCAGGATTACCGGGAGATGCTGGCTGCGGAGGGCGGCAATTTCGACAGTGCGAACGTGTCGACGCCGGACCACATGCATGGGATCATCGGATCGGCCTGCATTGCGCTGGGCAAGCATGTGTATGGTCAGAAGCCACTGACGCAGAATCTGCGTGAATGCCGTCACATCACGAAACTGGCCCGGGAGAAGGGTGTCATGACGCAGATGGGGATTCAGGTGAGCAGTGATTTTTCCGAGCGCTGGGCGCAGGGACTGATCCGCGAGGGAGCGATTGGGAAGGTGACGGAAGTGCACAGTTTCAGCAACAAGGAGTGGGGAGACATGGGGACGGCTCCGGAGAAGGGCGATCCGGTGCCGCCGGAGTTTGACTGGAATCTGTGGCTGGGGGTGGCGACCGATCGACCGTTCATCAATGGCTACTATCATCCGGGCAACTGGCGGAAGCGCCGGGATTTCGGCACGGGAACGCTGGGGGACATGGGATGTCACATGTTCAGCGGATGGTACCGCGCCTTGGATCTGACGTCGCCGCTGACAGTGAAGTCCACGGGTCCGGCACCCAACAAGGACAACTGGGCGGTCAATGGCCGGGTGGAGTATGTGTTTCCGGGGACGGCCTACACGGCGGGGGACAAGGTGAAGGTGATCTGGTATGATGGATCGTCGCGTCCGCCTGCTGAGTTGGCGGAGAAGGTGGGCGGGCGGATTCCGGACCAGGGCAGCATTTTTGTGGGCACTGATGGCGTCATGCTTTTCGGGCATGGGAGCCGGCCGCTGCTGTATCCTCTGGAGAAGTTCAAGGGTCATCCGTATCCGAAGCTTGAGCCACGGGATCACTGGCTGGAATTTGTGGAATGCATCCGGGAAGGGAAGGGCAAGCCGAGTGCGAACTTTGACTATGCGGGTCCGCTGACCGAGGCGGTGCTGCTTGGTTGTCTGGCCAGCATTTTCCCGAATGAGGAACTGGCGTGGGATGCGGCGGCGCTGACGTTTCCGAAGCATGCGGACGCGACGAAGCAGGTGGGCCGGGCGTCGTACCGTGAAGGGTTCACGATTCCCGGGCTGGCCTGAGCGGGATGAGTGAAAGCAAAAGGGAAGCCGCTGCGGGGCGGCTTCCCTTTCTTTTTTTGTGAGCTGGCGCTGTTCTTTTCCGGTTGGGTCACGGGGCCGGGCGGCGCTGGCGGCGGGAGAAGAGGGCAGCGGTGGTGGCGGCGGCGAGGAAGGGGGTGGCTGGTTCCGGGATGGGGAGGCCGGGGCTGCCGAGGGCGGCGACTTCGGATGGGGAGAGGGCACCGTCCCAGATGGCGACGGAACAGACATGGAGCGGGGCGTTGTCGCCGTCTTCGTCCGAGAAGAAGAGGATTTCGGGGTCGAGCGAGAATCGGCCATCGAGGCCACCGCTGAGGGTGTGGGTATGGAAGAGCGAGCCGTTGAGGTAGGTGGCGATGGCGGAGGGGCCGCTGGGTTTCAGGTCGAAGGTAACGATGAGCCGGTTCCATGAGGACGGGCTGACGGTGCCTGCGGAGTAGGTGATGGCGGCGACGCCGACGCTGTTGGATGGGTTGATGAAGTAGTCCGCGTCATTGCTGTTCGTGGTATTGGTCTGGAAGATGGTGCGCCATGACGAACGGCTTTCCGGTGGGGAGAAGAGGTCGACGAGAAGGGAGTACTGATTGACGTAGAGGCCGCCACCGTTTGCGGGGATGCCATGGGCGGCGGAGAAGCGGGTGGAGGCGGCGGCTACCGGTGTGGTGATGACGCCCTGCTGTGAATTTCCGGAGTCGTCGGCGAGCGAGGCCGACCATGTGCCTGGGGCGGAACCGGCGAAGGTGAGGTCTGGACCGACCGAGGCGAGGCCAGGGTTGCTGCTGTCTGAGAACGACCAGAGGCCGGTGAGGCTGGCTGCCTGGGAAGCGGCGGGGGAGAGGGCGGCGAGGAGGGCGGCGGAGCGGAGGAGATTCATGGTGGCTAGGGTTGACGGAATCTGATGTCAGCGTGGGGCGAGCCGGAAGAAAGCGCGGCCGGGTGCTGGCGAGTAGGGTTCGGTGTAGGAGCTGGCGTTGAGGGTGGACTCGAGGGGAGTCCATGGGGTGGCTGGGTTGCTGGAGCGTTCGAGGAGGTAGCCTGGGGTGGCGGGCCATGCGAGGCGGATGACGTTTCCGCTGCGGGTGATGTCGAGGGATGGTGCCGCGAAGAGGCCTTCGGCGCGGGTGGCACCGAGGGCGGTGATTTCCGCTCCGGTGAGTGGTCCGTTATAGAGGGCGAGCATGCCGACCTGGACGGAATTGTTTTCACCGTCTTCGTCGCCGAAGAAGAGGAAGGAGGAATCGAGGGAAAAGCGGCCATCTAGGCCGGTGGATGAATGGGTGAAGGGGAGGCCGGCGTTGATGATGGTGCGGAGGGCGGTGGTGGTGGCGGTGCCGGTGATGTCGACGCTGAAGACGATGCGGTTCCAGCGGGAGGGATCGGGAGCGGCGGAGGAATAACCGATGGCTCCTACGCCGAGGCGTTCGTCCGTGCGCAGGAAGTAATCGCCGTCGTTCGTGTTATTGGGATTGGTCTGGAGGAGGCAGCGCCATGTGCCGCGGGATTCCGGGGGCGAGTAGACATCGGCGACGATGCTGTAGCGGTTCGTGTAGTTTCCGCCGCCGTTTGGACCGATGGGATTCGGGCAGCGGAAGTGGTTGCCGGGGCTGGCCTGCGTGCGCAGCGAGCCTGCCACCGCGAAGCCTGTGTCGTCCGGGGTGCTGGCTGACCAGTCGGGCGGGGCACCTTCGATGACGAGGTCTGGCCCGACGCTGGCGTGGCCCGGGTCATCTGGCCGGTCGAAGAGCCAGAGGCCGACAAGGGTGGCGGGTGAGGCGACTTTGGTGGTGAAGCTCCATGTGGGGCCGGTGGTGGTTCCGGAGGGCGAGATTTCGTCGACGCGCCAGTAGTAGGTGGTGCCTGAGGCGAGGTTGGCGCGGGGGAGGAGATCGCTGGAGCGGATGCCGAGGTCAGTTCCCGGGGCTGAGGTGCCGAAGAAGACGCGGCGCTGCGTGGCATTGGTGCCGGTGACCCAGCGGAGGACGATGTCCGGGGGAACGTCGGTGGCACCGTTGGCTGGGTAGGGAGCGCTGGCAGCCGGGGACTGGGGCGGCTGGAGCGAATTCATGATGGCGGGGTAATCATTCTCCACGTAGTCGACTCCGGAGAGGGCGGCATTGCGCATGGCGTCCGGGGTGAGGATGGTGAAGATTTCGACGATCATGCCCTGTTCCTTGGCGGCGGCGCAGAAGGTGGGATCGACAATGCCGTTGCCCGCTCCGAAGCTGAAGCCGATGGCACCCTGGGCCTTGAGGCTGGTGAAGTAGTTGGGGTCGGTGGCCCATGAATTGTCCGGGGCTCCCCACATGAGTCTGGCGGTGGGGATGACGCTCCGGATTTCCGCGGCGTTGGTGGCGTTGGTGGTCCAGATCCAGAGGTCGCTGAGTGGAAACCCTGCACTCGTGACGGCATTGAGAATCGCGGGGGCCTGGCCGCCGGTTTTCATGTCCAGGAAGATGATGCATTTGCCGTGGGCTTCCGCGAGGACCTCGGCGAGGGACGGAATTCTTTCACCAGTGAACGCGGGGTCGTACCATGAACCGGCATCGAAGGTCTTGAGTTCCGCGAGGGAGAAGCTGCTGACGTCGCCGGATCCGTCGGTGGTGCGGTCGAGGGTGCTGTCGTGGAAGGCGATGCAGACGCCATCGGCGGACAGTCTGGTATCGATTTCGATGGCTTGGACACCGTCGGCGATGCCGGCGCGGATGGAGGCGAGGGTATTGTCGGGGGCGCGGTCGAAGGCACCGCCGCGGTGGCCGACGACTCCGACCCTGCGGGCCATGGGGGGCTGGGAGGCGGGGGCGGTGCCGGGGGTGAAGGCACCGGCGGCGTGCGGGCCTCCGAGGGCGGCGACTTCGGCCGGGAAGAGCGCGCGGTCGATGAAGGCGAAGCTGGCGCAGTAGCCGGGGGCGGTTTCTCCGTCATTGTCCGTGAAGACGAGGGCATCGGGGCCGAGGGACCAGCGGAGGTCGAGGCCGGAACCCGTGGTGCCCTGACCGCCCACGAAGGTGCCGTCGATGTAGCGCTGGCAGTGGCCTTCGCCCGGGGCGGAGCGCACGGTGATGACGATGCGGTGCCATTGATCCGGGATGATACGGCCGAGGTAATTGCTGCTGATGCCGATGCCTCCGGAGGCGGTGTTGGCGACGAAGAAATCGGCGTCGTCGCCGTTGTCCGGATTGGTCTGCCAGAGGCCCCGCCATTGGGCGTCCGAGCTGGCCGGGTAGAGGACATCCATGATGATGGTGTAGTTCGAGGTCCGGCCATCGGGTTCGTAGGACCCGTTGGGGGCGGCGTTGTGCGCGAGCCGGAATCCCTGCTGAGGGGAGCAGGCTGGGAAGGCCATGACATCGGCGTCGCCTCCGGGCAGGGCGGGCAGGCCGAGCGTGCTGGCTTTTCCGAAAGAAGTCAGGGTGGGGCCCCAGCCATCGGCGAAGGGGTCGTAATAGGAAAGTTCAGCGGGGCCGGAAGAGGCAGTGAGGGGATTGGCTGGATTGGTGAAAGTCCAGACAGTGGATGCGGCGTGCAGCGTGGAACCGGTAGCCGCCAGCATCAGAAGGGAAAGGATCGACCTCATGTATGCCATCATGAGGGGGACGGGGTGGTGCCGTCAATTCCGCGGGCGTAGCAAAACCGTCACGCAAGCGCGGAACGAATTGAATCACTAGCGTATTTCGTTAATTGCTAGGAATAGATTAGAAACGGCTGGCGGGCCTGCTGGAAGAAGGCGGGATAATGCTGATAGGAAGCGGTGATGCGGTCTGGGGTGATCTGGCTGCGGAGGTCGTGCCAGAGCCGGTCGCTGCCCCAGACTTTGTGGAAGAGAGAGAGGGTATCGCCGCGGGTCCTCTGGAGCGGGAGCTGGTTGCTGCGGCGGGAGATTTCCGAGGTGAGGGTGACGGCGAGGCTGATGAGGTTGGTGCTGGTGCGAGGGGCGATGCGGAGGCGGACGCCGGCGAAGTCTGGTTTGCGCTGACTGGTCCATGGCTGGAAGTGGACACCTGGGAAGCGGCGGGCGTTGAGGTCGGCGGCGAGTTGATGGGGATTGATGTTCCGGCCGGCGGCGGCTTCGAAGGGGTGGGGGGAACCGATGCCGATGTCGACGCCGTCGAGTCCGCCGAGGATGCCTGTGGTGGCGTAGTAGATGGGGGAATCCGGGTGGGGGATATTGGGGGAGGTGGGGATCCAGCGGAGGCCGGTATCGCGCCATGTCATGGAGCGCTGCCAGCCCTGCATGGGGACGATGCGGAGTCTGGGGCGGCCTTGCCACCAGCCGCGGGCATTGCCCATGCGGGCGAGTTCGCCTGCGGTCATGCCATGGAGGTAGGGAACGGGGATCTGGCCGACGAATGATTTCCACTGCGGGCTGAGGGGCGGGCCTTCCACGCGGAGGCCGCCGAGCGGGTTGGGTCGGTCGAGGACGACGAATTCGCGGTCGTGTTCCGCGCAGGCTTCCATGGCGAGGGCCATGGTGCTGATGTAGGTGTAGCTGCGGGCACCGATGTCCTGGAGATCGAAGAGGAGGCAATCGACGCCGGCGAGCATTTCCCGGGTTGGTTTGCGGGTGGAGCCGTAGAGCGACCATGCGGTGAGGCCGGTGAGGGGGTCGCGTCGGCTGGGGACTTTGAGTCCGGCGGGTTCGCGGCTGTCGAGTCCGTGTTCCGGGGTGAAGAGGGCGGTGAGGTTGCGGCCGAGGGCGCGCTGGAGGGCGAGGCGCGAAGGGGTACCTGATCTGGTGACGGAGGTCTGGTTGGTGATGAGGCCGACGCGACGGTTGCGGATGGAAGCGAAGCCTGAAGCGGCGAGGGCGTCGATGCCTGGGGTGACGCGTCCGGATGCTGGAGTGAAGCTGCCTGATGAGCAGCTGGAGAGGGCGCAGGCGAGGCTGGCGGGGAGGAGGGGCAGCAGGTCGCGGCGGGTCATGGCCGTGGAATCTGTGAGGGAATCCGGCGGCGGGCAATGGCGCAGAGGGACGGAGGGTCAGGGTGAGGGTTCAGCGATCCATGGGGCGAGACTTCTGCGGAGGAGGTCGCGGGCGCGGCGGACGCGGTGTTCGATGGTTTTGGGGGAAGTGTCGGCGGCGGCGGCGGCTTCCTGGTGGGTGAGTCCCTCGTAGGTGGTGAGGATGATGGCTTCGCGCAGGTCGGTGGGAAGGGCGAGGACGGCGCTGCGGACGGCGCTGGCGCGGTCGGCGAGTTCGGCGGCTGTGGCTGGGTCGGCGGAATGATCCGGGAGGGTGTCGAGGGAATCGCCGGAATCCGAGGGGTGGCGGGAGGACCAGCGGAAGTGATTACGCGCGAGGTTGGCGGCAATCTGGAGGATCCATGGCTGGAAGGCGGATCCCTTGTTCCATGAAGAGCGGCGGAGGAAGAGCCGGACGAAGGTTTCCTGAGCGAGATCAGCGGCATGGGTGGGGTTGCCTGTCATGCGGAGGAGGAAGGCGTGGACGCGGGGGGCCCATCGCTCCATGAGGGGATCGAGGGCGTGGTCGTTGCCGCTGGCGAGGGCGTCCATGAGGCCCGTGTCGGTGGGGCCTTCGTCCTGCGGGGGAGTCATGGATGCGGGCGTGGAGCCATGATTTCGTCCGCGTGGCGTCCTTCGTGGAGGAGGCGCGGGGCCATTTCCGTGAGGTAGCGTCTGCTGGTGTCCGGCGGCATGAGGGCGGCGACCTCGTAGACGTGGCGGAGGAGGGCGGCGCGGCAGTCTGCGTGGGTGGCCTCGGCCGAGCGGAGGGCGGTCTCCAGTTCCGGAGAGAACCGTTCGGACTGCTGCATGAGTTCGGCTACCTTTGCATTGGCGGCGGCGATGCGTGCGCACATGTCGCCGCAGACCGGGTAGTAGGCTTCGTGGAGCGCGGCGATGCGCAGCCATGTGGGTTCATCCAGCTGGTAGTGGTCGCGGAGCCAGCGCAGGCCATTCTGCTGGGTTTCCTGAGCAGAGGGTGCGGTGGTGCGGTGAGGGAGGAGCCGGTTGGTGGCCGAGTAGGCTAGGGCGGCGATGCCTGCGAGCGAGGCGGCGAGGATGGCGAGCCGTGGGGCGGCCTTCATGGGTGACGGCCTCCATGGAGGGACGTGGAAGCGAACGGTGAGATGGAGCGGAGGTAATCCGCGACGGGGTCGTTCTGGCTTTCGGCGAGAGAGCGGCTGGGGAGGGCGGCGAGGACGCCTGCGGCGAGGGCGGCGGCCGTGGCTGTGGAGAGCGGGAGTGGCCGGAAGAGGAGGGTGGCAAATTTCTCCCATGGGGAGGGAAGTGCTGCCCTTGTGATGCGGGCGTGGACGCCGGCGGCGAAGCGTTCCGGCACCGCCGCGGGCACCTTCCATGAGGCCATGAGATCGTCGAGGGGATCGTCGGGAGGAGTCATGGCGGGGCGTGGTGCGGCGGTGCCGGAGGCGTCAGTGCTTTCCGTTTACGGTTTGCAGCACTTTTTGCATTGGTCGCCGCAGCATTCCTTGCATTTGCCGTTCTTGCAGCATTCGGTGCAGGCTTTCTTCTGGCAGCACGAGCGTTTGCCGGCGGGAGCGGCGGTGGCCTGAGCGGCGAGCAGCGGGAGGAGGGCGGCGGCGAAGAGCAGTTTCATGGTGGGGTGATGGTGTTGTGGGTTTATCTGGTGGAACGGTCTGGATGAACCGTTCCATCTGGCACTACACCGTGGCGGGCTTCGTCCCCCCCGGATTTTTCTGCTTTGGCTGCTGATTCCGGTGTGCGGGAAGGGTCAGCGTCTCCGGACGGCGATGATGGTGATGTCGTCCGACTGGGGTTGGGTACCGGTGAAGGCCTTGAGGGCATCGGTGAAGGCGCTGATGACCGTGGCGGGGCCGCCGGCGGCGGACTGGCGGAAGGTTTCGGTGAGGCGGTCCATTCCGAACTCGTCGCCTTCGTGGTTGACCGCTTCGTTGACGCCGTCGGTGTAGAGGAGGAGGCAGTCGCCGCTTTCCATGGAGAAGCTGAAGTCTCTGGTGACTCGTTCGAAGACTTTGCCGCTGTCGACGCCGAGGGCGAGGCCGGGAGGTTTGAGGGGGGTGACGGTTCCGGTGGCAGCGGAGTAGAGGAGGGGGGCGTCGTGTCCGGCGCGGGACATGGTGATGCGCGGGCTATGGCGGTCGAGGATGCAGTAGGCGAGGCTGATGAAGGTATCTTCGCGGACGTCGCCCCAGAGGCGGCGGTTGACGGCGCCGAGGGCGGATGAGGGGGATAACTCGTCGGCTGAGACCCCGCGGAGCAGGGCGCGGCAGGTGGCCATGACGAGGCTGGCGGGGAAGCCTTTGCCGGAGACGTCTGCGATGACGAGGCCCGTGTGGTTTTCGTCGATGCGGATGTAGTCGAAGTAGTCCCCGCTCATGACGCTGGCGGGGGTATTGGTGGCGTGGATTTCGTAATCGGAGAGGTCGGGGGCGGAGCGCGGGAGGAGGATGCGCTGGACTTCCGAGGCCGAGCGGATTTCATCTTCGATGCGGCGTTTGTCGTGGGCTTCCTGCTGGATGACGGCGCTGGCGAGGGCGAAGGCGCATTGTTCCGCGGCGGAGCGGAAGACATCGAAGGCGTGGGGTGAGAAGGGTTGGTGTCCTTGCTGCTGGGCGACGGCGACGACTCCGATGCGGCGTCCTGCCGAGATGAGGGGGGCGATCATGACAGCGATGCCTTCCTGGGAGGGGGCGAGCGGGGTTGTCCATGGGCCGTGGCCGGAGAGGGGCGGGGAATTGACGGGAATCTGGGAAGCGAGGCAGGAACCGAGAAGACCGCTTTGGGCGGGGGTGGCGGTGAGCTGGAGCCAGCTGGAGATGGCGCTGAGGGGGAGGTGGCGCTGGGCTTCCGGGAGTTCGATGAGGGGTGGGCAGTCCCGGGTGAGGGCGGCGGGGATGAGCATCGAGCCCGAGCGGTTGTCCGTGAGGTAGAGGGCGGCGGCGTCGGCGCCAACGACTCTGGCGATGCCGTGGACGATGTCCTCGTGGAGCCGCCGCTGCGTGCGGTCGCCGCCGAGGGAGGTACTGATTTCGTGAAGGAAGGAGAAGACGCGGCTTTCCTCGGTGAGGAGGTCTTCCTTTTCCCGCTCGAGGCCGCGGATTTTCCTCATGCCGAGCCGCCGGAAGAACCAGGCGACGGCGGCTGCGAGCGAGAAGCCTAGCAGGAAAGCCGGGAGAGGGTGCATGCAGGGAACCGGACAGTAGCGGGGTAGTTGCGGGAACGCCAGCGGTCAGTGGGTGGGGTGCCGGGGAGGCTGGGGCGGGCAGGAGAGCGACCAGCGGCCGGGGGAGCCAGCGAGGGTGACGGGGGCACCGAAGACGCGGCTGAGGGTGGAGCTGGTGAGGGTGGTGGCGGCGGGGCCTGCGGCGAGGGTTCGGCCGTTGCGGATGGTGAGGATGTGGGAGCAGGCGGCGGGGATTTCCTCGACGTGGTGGGTGACGAGGATGACGGCGGGGGCTGGGCGGGAGGCGATGCGGGAGATGAGTTGGAGAAAGCGGGCGCGGGCTACGGGGTCGAGGCCTGCGCAGGGTTCGTCGAGGATGAGGAGGTCGGGCTGGGAGATGAGGGCGCGGGCGATGAGGATGCGCTGGCGTTCGCCCTGGCTGAGGACGGCCCATGGGCGGGAGGCGAGGTGGGAGCAGCGGAAGTTGGCGGCGGCGCGGCGGGCTGCTGCAGTTTCTGCCGGGGAGAGGCGGCCCCAGTAATTGATCTGTCCGTGGAGGCCGCTGGCGATGACTGAGAGGGCGGTTTCCGAGTCATCGATGAGCTGGCGGACGCTGCTGCTGACGAAGCCGATGCGTCTGCGGAGGCCGATCCAGTCGGAATCGCCGAAGGTTTCGCCGAGGACGGAGATGGTGCCTGATGAGGGGGTGAGGAGGCCGGTGAGGCAGCTGAGGAGGGAGGTTTTGCCGGAGCCATTGGGGCCGAGGATGGTCCAGAACTGGCTTGGAAGGATCTGCCATGAGAGGCTGCGGAGGACTGGGGTTCCGTGGCGCGAGACCGAGAGTTTGCGCACGTCGAGGAGGGGAGTCATGCGGTCGGTATGCGTTCGATGAGGGCGGCGTAGGCTCCGTCGGTGGCGTCGCGGTGGGGCAGGAGGGAATGTTCCTCGAGTTTCCGGAAGCCCTGTGAGTTGGCGAGCACGTCGCGGACGAGGCCGGTGTTTTCTTCTGGTTCGATGCTGCAGGTTGAGTAGACGAGGCGGCCGCCGGGTTTGAGGAGGGGGAGGAGTCTGGCGAGCATGGCTGACTGGGTGCGGCGGGCGATGGCGAAGTATTCCGGGGTGAGGCGCCAGCGGACGTCGGCGCGGCGGCGGATCACGCCGGTATTGGAGCAGGGCGTATCGAGGAGGATGCGGTCGAATCCTTCAGGGAAGCGTGAGGAGAGGGAGGCGGGGGTGTCGCGGTGTTCCCAGTCGTGCAGGAGGCATTCGGCGTGGGCGCGGAGCCGCTGGAGGTTATCGGAGAGTCTGGCGAGGCGGGAGGCCGAGTTGTCTGTGGCGATGAGCTGGCCTTGATTGTTCATGAGTTCCGCGAGGATGGCGGTTTTGCCGCCGGGGGCGGCGCAGGCATCGAGGACGGCGTGGTCCTTGTGGGGGCGGAGGAGGAGAGGGGCCATGCCGGTGGAGGGGTCCTGAGCGTAGCAGGTGCCGTTCTGGAGTTCGCGGAGCGGGGGTTCTGGGACGCGGAACCAGCCTGGGAAGGCTGGGAGGGCTTCTGCTTCCGGGAGGCTTGCGATGGTGGTGGTGGCGTTGGGGGCGAGGCCATTGGCGCGGACGAAGACGGGGGCTGGGAGATTGCACCATGAGCCGAGGGCTTCGACTTCCGCGGGGGACCAGCGTGCGAGCCATGATCTGACGAGGAATTCTGGGAGCGAGTGGCGGATCCACGGTGGGGCGGAGGCCGTGATGGCGGCGAGGGATTCCGGTTCGCGGGTGGCGCGCCGGAGGATGGCATTGACGAGACCCTTGGCGCGGCCGGCGAGCTGGACGGTTTCGTGGACGGCGGCGTGCGGGGGGAGGCCCATGATGGCGAGCTGGGCGAGGCCGAGGCGGAGCCAGTTTCTGGTTTCCGGGTCGGTTTTTCCGTCACCGCGGAGGGCATCGATCCAAGTGTCGAGGAGGGAGCGGTGGCGGAGGACAGCCATGACGAGGGCGAAGACGAGCGAGCGGTTGGGGCCGGAGAGGCCGTGGCGCTGGGCGGCTTTTTCGATGAGGTCTTCGGCGAAGGTGCCGTCGGGCGACCAGTTTCCGAGGATGCGCCATGCGATGGCGCGGGGGTTGGGTATGGGGGCAGGCATCGGAATGGGGGGTGGAGGGGGTGGGGCGGGAAGGGTTGGGCTGCAAGGGCGGGTGGGCGGGGTCGTGTTCAGACAAAACGGCGTTTCCGTGCGTAGAACGAGCGGAGGCGGTTCCACAGCGGCTCAGGAATAAGGGACTGAGCCTGGCGAGCGAGCGAGGCGAGCCATGGGAGGGGGCGAGCCTTGAGGTGGTCGATGAGGGTGGCTTCGGGGGTGGTGAAGTCCCATGCGTGGTAGCGGTTGGTGAGCAGTTCCCATGCGGAGAAGCGGGCGAGGTAAGGAATGATGCTGGTGGCCGGGAAGGCGTCGTCATGTGGTTGGGGCCATGTCATGTGCTGGCGGTGGAGGAACCAGTTCCGGAAGGCGGGGGCGGCGTCGTTTCCGGTGAGGCGGCCGTGGTCGGCCCAGACGGTGGGGCGGAGGTCGCATTCCACGTAGTAGCGCTGGCCGTCGGTTTCCGAGAGGATGGCGGTGACATTGCTGAAGCCGTGGGCACCGACTGCTCTGCCGAGTGTCTGCAGTTCCGGGAAGATGGCGGGATCGATGTGGCTGAGCTGGGTGAACCGGCGGACTTTCGAGACGCCATGGGGACCGCCGCTGGAGGCGATGCGTTCGGAACTCGTGAAGTGGATGAGCTGGGAGTTCTGGTAGAATCCCGAGAGGTCGAGGGTAGGTCCCGGGATGAGGCGCTGGAGGACCAGTGGGAACGTGAGCTTTGGCAGGTGGCGGGCGATGTCCTTGGCGGAGACGAAGCGGAAGACGCCGCGGCCGCCCCATGAGGAATCGAGTTTGGCGAGGAAGGGGAAGCCGAGATCCGAGGCAGCGGAGGAGAAATCGCCGCGGGAGCGGACCACGCGGAAATCCGGGGTGCGGACTCCGCCGTTCGCGAGGGCGAGGGAGAGTCCGGATTTGGAATAGAGGTGGCTGGTGTGGTCGGGTGAAGTGACAGGGAGGGCCTGCTGGCGGATGGGTTCCGGCAGGTGGGAATGGGCGATCAACTGCAGGGTTTCGTCGTCGCAGGGGCAGATGAGGTCGTAGGGTTTGCCTTGGAGGGCCGGCGGGATAGTGTCGAGCAGTTCTGTGGGTGTGGAGACGATCCGGTGGGAACTGAGGAAGCGGCTGCTGCGGTGCTGGATGGGCAGGGAGATGGCGTCGATGGAAAAGCCGGTGCGGAGCAGGAGGGGGATGGGGGCGAAGGTGAGGTGCGACTGTCCGATGAGGAGGGCATTAAGCTGGGACATGGGAGGATCTGTGGTGGAGGGACGAAGGAAAAACGATGAGGAAGTTTGCCATCCGCATTGGCGTGTGGCATGCTGCCTTATGTCTGCCCCTGAAGCCAAGCTGCCGTCGAGTGGTGGCCTGCACACCCGTGAGGATCTCACGCTGGTGGGCCGGGTGCATCTGTGGCTGCGGCGGGCGAGCCGGAATTTCTACCGTCAGATCCGTCATCCGCGGAGCCGGAGGCGTGGTGGGTGGCGCAAGTGGTTTGCGGATCGGATTCACAACCGGGCGCTGTGGCGGCCCGAGCGGAATGCGGTGGCGGCTGGGGTGGGCGGGGGATTGTTTCTGGCGATGGTGCCTGTGCCGCTGCAGAGTCTGCTGGCGGCGGGGGTGGGGATGGCGCGGGGGTGGAATCTTCCGGCGACGATTGCGGCGACGTGGGTGAGCAATCCGTTCACGTATCCGCTGATGCTGTTGGGGGCGCGGTATACGGCGATGGGATTCTTTGAGTTGGCGGGCCTGGAGTGTGCGGTGGGGTCGATGACGCTGGGGCGGCTGCGTGATGTGGCGGATGCGGCGGTGCATCTGCATGTGCGCACGGCGTGGTCGCTGGGTGGTCCGGCCCTGCTGGAACTGCTGCTGGGGATGCTGCTGATGGGGTTGGTGATGGGTGTGGTGGCGTGGCTGGTGGTGCAGGCGGTGTGGGGTTTGGTGGTACGCAGCCGGGGGGCGGGGTCGTGAAAGTTTCCGTCGAGCTGCTGCAGGTGCTGCGGTGTCCGGTGGATGGGCAGCGCTTGCGTTTGCCTCTTGCTGGGGAGCCCGGGGAACTGGCGCTGGTGACGGAGGATGGGGTGCGTGGGTATCCGTGGGAGGATGGCTTCCCGTGTCTGGTGCGGGAGCGGGCGATCGATCTCAGACCCGGCGGAGCTGGCGGCGGAGCACGAGGAAGAGAATGACGAGCGGCAGGAGGATCCATGCGGCGAGGATGGCGGCATTGAGCGGAATGGTGCTGCTGCGGAAGTCGAGTGGCTGCCATGAGCGGCCGAGCCACTGGCCTTCCATGATGAAGCGCTTTTCGCGGCCGAAGAACACATTCGGGCGTGATTTGCGGCGTTTGTCGGTGCGTTCCATTTCCGCCTTGCTGATGAGGTCGCGGATTTTCTGATTTTCGAAGATTTGTTCTGCGGTGACGGTTTCGGAGCCGAATCGGTAGGCATCGGGGTCGAAGGTGCCGCGGGAGGTATCGTCCATGATGCGCTGGATGGAGCGGACGAGGTCGGCGGGGCTGCGGGCTTCGAGGCCGGAGACTTTGACGAGGGCGTCCTTGGCCATGGAGAGGGCTTTTTCCATTTCCGGGGCTGGGCCGGTGGTGGCGGCGAGGGTGGTGCTGAGGGCTTTGATGCGGTCGTTGAGGGCGTCCTGGGCGGCGTTGAGGGGGTTGTGGTAGGCCTGGGTGAGGACGAGGCCCTCGTAGGACCAGCGGAGCGGCATGAATTCGCAGAGGAACGGGACGCGGAGGTTGCTGGGGTTGTCCGTGCTGGAGGCGTCGGTACCTGGCTTGAGCCATTTGCGGATGCTGTAGACGAAGTCGAGGTTGCGGTTCATTTCCTCGTATTTGATGAGGGCACCGCCGAGGATGATCTGGGGGATGAGGATGAGGGGGATGATATTGAGGGCGGTTTTGGCGTCGCGCACGAGGCTTGAGATGAGGAGGCCGATGCTGACGCCGCACAGGGAAGTGAGGAGCATCCAGAGGAGGTAGGGGAGGAACATTTCGCGGACCTCGAGGATGCTGTTGCCGATGGATAGGTAGATGACGTCCTGGATGAGCGAGACTGCGCCGAGGGCGAGCATTTTGGACAGGATGTAGCCGGCTGCGTTTTTCGAGTAATTGCGTTCGCGCTGGAGGAGGACGCGGTCGCGGATGATTTCGTCGGCGCTGTTGGTGAGGCCGAGGAACATGGCCACCACGAGGGACATGAAGAGGTAGGTGGGAACGTGGAAGGCCGAGGCGAAGGTGTAGTCGCCGTCTTCCGACCATCGGAGCACGGTGGCGATGAGGATGGCGAGGAGGGGTGCTTCGAGCAGGGTCGTGACCATGTTCCCGCGGTTGCGGAGGCGGCTGAGGACGGCGCGCCGCATCATGACGGCGAGGCGGGCCCGGCGTTCGCGGAAGGTGGGGCGTTCCGTGGCGGGCGGAGTGCCGGTGGCGGCCGGGGCCGCGGCAGGCCGGTTCGTTTCCGTGCGCTGGAGGCTGGAGTCGCGGACGTCCTCGAGGACGAGGTGTGCCTGGAAGCGGTCGCGCCAGAAGTCCGGGGAGAAGCGGCGTGCGGGGGCCATGTGGCCGCGGGCATCTTCCTCGTAGAGGGCGTCGCCGCTGAGGTCGCGCAGCGGAGTTTCGAGGACATCGAACACGAATTCCGGCTGGTGGAAGTCGGGTGGCGGGAGGGTGGCACCGGCCTGTTCGGCGGGCTGGGCGAGTTGTTCGGTCCATGCCTCGCGGAAGTAGTCGAGCATTTCCTGAGGTTTGCCGAAGAAGACGAGTTTGCCCCCGTTGTCGAGGAGGATGGCCTTCTGGAAGAGGTGGAAGAGGCGGGCGCTGGGCTGGTGGATGGAGACGAAGACGATTTTGTTGTGGGCGAGGCCGCGGATGATTTCGAGGACGTGTTCGGAGTCCTTGGAGGAGAGGCCTGAGGTTGGTTCGTCGAAGAGGAAGACGTCGGCCGGGGTGATCATGTCGAGGCCGACGTTGAGGCGTTTGCGTTCGCCGCTGGAGAGGATTTTCTGTTCCGGGGTACCGGCGGGGCGGCTGCGGCGTTCGTTGAGGCCGAGTTCGATGAGTTTGGCATCGACGCGTCTGGTGATGTCGCGGCGCTGGAGGTGAGGCGACCGCATGGTGGCGGCGCACTCGAGATTTTCCTGGACGGTGAGAAGGGGATCGAAGGCGTCTTCGTGGGGGATGTAGCTGATGTAGGGGCAGAGGGCGGCGAGGTTTTCGTAGAGGGGGCGTCCGTTCATGCGGACGGTGCCGTGGGAGGGCTGGAGGTGGCCTGCGAGGATGCGGAGGAGGCTGCTTTTGCCGCTGCCGGAGGGGCCGAGGACGCAGATCATTTCGCCGCGGCGGACGGTGAAGCTGACGCTGTCGACGGCAGGGATGCCGCGGCCGAAGGAGTGGCTGACGTCGGCGATTTCGAGGTCGCGGATGATGTTGCGTTCTTCTTCGATGAGGCCGTCGGCGAAGCGGCAGCGGAGGTACTGGCCTTCGCCGAGGGCGATGACGGCTCCGTCGTGGAGTCTGGTTTTTTCCTTTTCGCGGACCTGCAGGCGTTCGACGGTGACTGGTCTGGGGGCTTTGAGGACTTCGAGTTCTCCGGATTTTTCGTCGGGGTCGAAGCGGATGCGGAGGAGGAGTTCGCTGCGGAGGGCTGGGGAGAGGAGGATATCGCCGCGGCGGAGGAGGGCGGGGTTATTGGAGACGAGGTATTCGGCGCGGCCTGGGTGGAGGTCGAAGCGGCCGCCCATTTCGCGGGCGCGGCGGCGGAGTTCTGCGAAGGAGATGGAGGTATTGTCCGGGAAGTTGATGCGGTCCGTGAGGGCGGCGGTGATTTTCTGCTGGGGCTGGAGGTGGAGGTGGGAGACGGTGATGTCCGAGTGGCGGAGGGCGGTGACTTCGACGGAGAGGCCGAAGCTGATGCGGAGGATGGAGTTGCGGGAGCGTTCGCGTTCGAGGAAGGGGCCGCCGGAGGAGTCGAGGCTGAGGAAGAGGCTGGTGGAGGAGACGCCTTTGCGGGCGTTGAGGTAGAAGACGAGGTCCTGGTGATCGATGACGTGGTCGCCGAGGACGACGCGTTGACCGTCGTAGAGGCGGAGGAATTCGCCGGTGGCGAGCTGGCGGCCGCGGGCGATGAGTGGGGCGGAGCCGGTATTTTTGAGGAGCAGGAGGTTCTGAAAGCGGAAGACCGAGAGGCTGTGGGTGGCGGAGAGGTGGGAGAGGACGAGGTCGGCTGGGGGTGCGCCGCCGATGTCGAGCATTTCGAGGACGGCGGAGGAGGCTGAGGCTTCGGTGGAGGTGACTTCGGCGAGCTGGCCGACGATGGCGCGGGCCTCCTGGGCCATGTTCATGCCTTCCATGAAGTTCTGGAAGGCGGTGGTTTCCGAGGAGACGAGGCTGGATCTGGTGATGAGGACGTAGAGTTGGACGGCGAGCTGGATTTTTTCGTCGTGGTTGAGGGCGCCGTTGAGTTCGGCGGCCATCGCATTGAGGTCCTGGGGTTCGCTGAGGGCCCTGCGGTAGAGGCTGCGCAGTTCCGAGTAGACGGCTTCGGGGTAGTCGTACCGCATGAAGCCGAGGCTGCTTTCGATTTCCTCCTCGTGGGCTTCGCCGTCGAGTTTACTGAATCCGGCGTACACGCGGATGAGGAGGGGCATGAGGTTCCGCTGGGGCTGGCGGCCGCGGAGTCTGCGGAGGGTTTTGTGGAGGAAGCCGTGACCGTCCTGTGGGAAGACCTCGCTGCGCGGGCCGCGTGGGGAGGCGGGTCCGGGAGGGCTGCTGGGCTGGGGCGGCGTGGTCATGGCGCGGAGGAGCGACGGATTCCTTGCATTGGGTGGGGGGCGCCGCAAGCTGAGGGAGGGAATGGCGGGCAGAAAAAAGGCTGCCGTCGCGGGGACGGCAGCCTTGGATGGTTTTGGGAATGTGTATCCGTCCGGGATGGCGGATCAGGCGGCGTCTTCGCGGCTGAGAGCCTTGAAGGCGATGGCGGCGACGGCACCACCGAGGAGGTCGGCGGCGATGTGGAGCCAGATGCCGGCTGGGGCGGTGAGTTTCATGATGGCGGCACCGACGGCGACGGCTGGGTTGAAGGCGCCTCCGGAGATGTGGCCGACGGCGAAGGCACCGGTCATGACGGTCATGCCGATGGCGAGGCCGTAGAACGAATTGCCGGCGTTCGCCTTGGCGGTGGCGGAATTGAGGACGACCCAGGCGAGGGCGAAGGTGAAGAGGAATTCGGCGACGAAGGCCTGGGGGACGTTGGCGATGGCGGCGGCGTCACCGGATTTTCCGGTGAGGAATCCTGCGGTGGCGGCGGCGGCGACGGCTCCGAGGATCTGGGCACCCCAGTAGGGAACGACGTCCTTGGCGTCGCATTTACCGCGGAGGAAGACAGCGAGGGTGACGGCTGGGTTGTAATGGGCGCCGGAGATGTGGCCGCCGGCGTAGATCATGACCATGAGGGCTGCTCCGATGGCGAGTGGGGGGATGACGCCGGCAGCTCCGGAGAGGACCGTGCAGCCGATGGTGAGGACGAGGAAGAAGGTGCCGATGAATTCGGTGATGTATTTGTTCATGAGGAAGTTCGGGAGGTTAGGATTGCCGAAGGTGAAGATTTGATAGAGACCGCGGGGGACGTCAATGAACAAAACCAGGGAGGCGGGTGATTCATGCGAGGGCGGCGGCGAGTCCGGGGATGAAAACCGCGGTGTCGGCGAGGGTGGGGATGGAGCGGGAGGGGAGTCGGTGGCGGGCGAGCCAGAGGCCGAGGAGGAGGAGGCTGGAGGCGGCGCACGCGGCGAAGAGAGGTCTGGCGAGGAGGTCGGCGTGCAGGTACTGGAGGATGCCGCCGGCGGTCACGATGAGGGCCATGATGGGCCAGAGCCGGTGCAGGCTTTTTTCTTCCTGGGAAGGCGGGGAGGATTCTGCGAGGCGGATGAGGAGGGAATTGAGGAAGCAGAGCGAGCCGAAGAGGATGGTTTCCGAGCCGTGGAGGAGGTCGGGCCATGCTTCGAGGTGGGCGTGGGGGGCGACGGCGCAGCCGAGTGCGAAGAGCCAACCGGCGAGTGCTTTGCGGGGGAGGAGCCATGCCGGGGGACGTGATGGAGAATGGCGGAGGGAAAGGAAGAGCGAGCCGAGGAAGCAACCGGCGAGGGCGGCGCGCCATGCGCCGGTGAGGTCCGGGTAGAGTGAGCGGCCCTGGAGGAGGATGAGGGCGAGCAGGGTGGTGAGGATGATGGGGCCTGCGTGGCCCGCGGAGGGGCGGCGTGAGGAACGGGCGAGGACGAGGTATCCTGCGGTGGCGAGGGCGACGCCGGCTCCGCTGGTGGCGACGATCATGCGGAGGCGGAAGAGGGCGAGCCATGTGACGGTGAGGGACGCGGCGATGATCCATGGGATGAGCCAGCGGCGCCATTGCCATGCGAGCGCGTGGCGGTCGCGCACGAGGGAGGGGTCGGCCGAGCGTCCGTCCATGAGGCGGTCGGCTGAGTAGATGATGGAGACGGAGAGGGCGAGGGCGGCGAATTCTGGGGGGATGACGTTGGTGCCGGTGGCTTTGGCGAAGGCGGCGAGCCATGCGGTGGCGACGGCGGCGGCGTCCATGCCGGTGGCGCTGAGGGCGGCAGCGATCCCTGCGGTTGGGGCGGGTGTGGTGCGGGGATCGGCAGGGGGCATGGTGGTGGCGGGGGCGATGTATTCACCAGAGGGACGGGAGGTGCAAGCTGCGTGGGTGGGAGGGGTTGCAAGACAGGGAGAATTGGTGCATGGTGAGGGAGTGTCCCGTTCACCCAAGCACAAACCAGATGCGGTCGGCCTTGTGAGGCGGTTGCGGGAGAAAACCGTGGCCTTGAGTCAGCGGGGAGCGGACGCTGGTGCGGGGCATCGGGTGGGATTGTTTCCACAGGTTGGCTGGGCTGGGAGGAATTACCGGTTTGCGAGGGAGGTGCTGCTGCCGCAGATTTTTTCGCTGCGGGGCGGGGCTCTGCAGCGGCCGGATCTGCTGACGCATGAGAATTCCGAGTTTCAGGTGACGTGGATTGGGCATGCCTCGTTTCTGATTCAGACGGAGGGCATCAATGTGCTGGTTGACCCTGTGTGGTCGAACTGGCTGGGGTTCATCAAGCGGGTGCGGCATCCTGGGCTGGCGATTGAGGATCTGCCGCCGATTCATGCGGTGTTGATCACGCATGCGCACTTTGATCATCTTCATCTGGGTGGTCTTGGGAAGATTGGGCAGGGTCAGCCGATTTTTGTGCCTGAGGGAGTGGGGCAGTTGGTGCGGAAGCGGGGGTTTGGGGACATTGTGGAGATGGGGCACTGGGGTAAGGCGAGGCTGGGGCCGCTGGAGATTATTTTTACGCCGAGCAAGCATTGGGGGGCGAGGATGGTGCATGA
This sequence comes from Verrucomicrobiota bacterium, assembly GCA_039795165.1. Classification (GTDB taxonomy): domain Bacteria; phylum Verrucomicrobiota; class Verrucomicrobiia; order Verrucomicrobiales; family V1-33; genus V1-33. The sequence continues at coordinate 86,393 of JBDKER010000010.1, forward strand.
TGTGCACCGGAACTTCGGGGGGTATCTGATCCGGAACAGTGCGGGCCGGACCGTGTATCATTGTGGGGACAGTGCGTATTTCGGTGGGTTTACGGACATTGGGTCGGCTGGTTCCATTGATCTGGCGATTCTGCCGATTGGGGCTTATCGGGCGATGAGTGGTCGGGAAGTGCATATGAATCCGGAGGAAGCGCTGGATGCCTTCCGCGATCTGGGGGCGCGGACGATGGTGCCGATGCATTACGGGACGTATCCGCTGGGGGGAGAGCCGATGCATGAGCCTCTGGAGCGGTTGGAGGCGGCGACGCGGGAGCGCGGGCTGGAGGAAGCTGTGCGGGTGCTGGAGGAAGGTCGGCCGATTCTGCTGTGAGGGTGGGGCTGGCAGCGGTCGTGTTGGCGTTTGTCCTGATGGGGACTCGGGAGGTGGCGTGGTGTGGAAGCGGGGAAGGATCGAGCCGGGTAGTTTTTGTGAAACCTGTGCTGGGGAGGGCTTTGTTCAGTCATGAGGAGACTGCGCTGCTGCAGGTCGAGTGCGAGCGGGTGGCGGCTTGGCTGGCGCGGCGGGCGGCGGTGGATTTGACGCTGGGGGTGCTGGGGGGGAGTGGGGCGGCGGTCGAGCGGGGGCGGAGGATGCTGGCATTGGCGATGCACCTTGATCCGGCGAATGTGCTGGCGGCGCGGGTGGCTGACCGCTGGGCGGATGGGAAGGATCCCGAGCTGGCGGGACCTGATGAGAATCTGCGGGTTTTCACTGATTTTCTGGTGCGGGTGTCCGAGCGGAAGGCGGCGAATCCCGAGGCGGCCGGTCGGCAGGCGCTGCTGGCGAGGTTTCTGGTGTGGTTGGCTGCCGATGTGGATCCGGGGAATGAGGAAGCGGTGTACCGGAGCGAGCGGCAGGACCGGGAGGGTCAGGGACCGCCATGGAAGTCGCTGCTGGCGGGACGGTTGGGTGGTGGGCGGAGCCGGCGCTGAGGTTTTTTCATCCGTGCATGATGGGCAGAAATCCCTGGCCAAGGAGGCGTGGCTGCGTTGGAATGGGCGGCCTGAACTTTCCGAACTCTGCTGCCATGACTGACGATTCTGCGACCCCCTGGTACCGGCTCTTGAACCGCCATCATTGGTTTGTGTTCATCATGGCGTCGCTGGCGTGGATGTTCGACTGTCTGGATCAGCAGCTTTTCAATCTGGCGCGGGATTCGGCGATGGCGCAGTTTTTTGGCAAGGGGAGTCCGGAGGCCACGAAGTACGGAGGGATTGCGACGGCGATTTTTGTGGCTGGGTGGGCGATGGGAGGGTTGATTTTCGGGACCGTGGGAGACCGGGTGGGGCGGGCGCGGATGCTGACGATTACCGTGCTGATGTATTCGCTGTTCACGGGGTTGTCGGCTTTTTCGAAGGGGTTTGTGGATTTTGCGGTGTATCGTTTCATTACGGGTCTGGGGGTGGGGGGTGTGTTCGGGTTGGCGGTGGCGCTGGTGGCGGACACTCTGCCTGACCGGGCGAGGCCGCATGCGCTGGGATTGTTTCAGGCGCTTTCCGCGGTGGGGAATGTGACGGCGGCGCTCATTGCGATTGTGGTGGGCTGGATGGAGGCCACGCAGCGGATTCGTCCGGGGTCTTCGTGGAGCAGTCTGTTTCTGATTGGGGCGGCTCCGGCCTTCCTTGTGGTGTTCATTGCGTGGAAGATGAAGGAACCGGAGAAGTGGGTGCGGGCGCGGGAGGCGGGGCAGAAGGGCGGGGCGAAGATGGGGTCGTATGGGGAACTGCTGGGGAATGCGCGGTGGAGCGGGCGGGCGTGGGCTGGGTTGGTGCTGTGTCTGTCCGGGGTTGTGGGGGTATGGGGCATTGGATTTTTCAGTCCGAAGCTGATTGGGGACGTGCTGAACCGGGCGCTCGCGTCCGAGGTGAAGCCTGAGGAGATCGATGGGTACAAGACGATCTGGAAGGGGATCACGCTGATGATGCAGAATGTGGGGGCCTTTTTTGGGATGATGACCTTCACGAAGCTGGCGGGTCGGTATGGACGGAAGCCTGTGTTTGCCGTGGCTTTTCTTGCGGCTCTGGTGAGTACCTTTGTGTGTTTCCGGTATCTGGAGACGAGGGCGCAGATTTTCTGGATGATTCCGCTGATGGGGTTCTGCCAGATGTCGTTGTTTGCGGGATATGCGATTTATCTTCCCGAGTTGTTTCCGGTGAATCTGCGGAGCACGGGAACGAGTTTCTGTTATAACGTGGGGAGGTTCATTGCGGCGGCCGGTCCGTGGACGCTGGGGTATCTGGCGGTGTGGCTGGCGAAGGGGAGCAGTGATGCGGCGAAGCTTGAAGGGTTCCGGGATGCGTGCTGCTGGATGAGTCTGATTTTCCTTGTGGGCATGGCGGCGCTGAAGTTCCTGCCGGAGACGAAGGGTCGGCTGCTGCCGGAGGACGAGGATGCGGCGGCGGCAGCGCGCTGAAGCTGCGGGAGGTGATGACGATGCTGATTGACACGCATGTGCATCTGGATTCGGACGTCTTCCGTGGGGACGAGGAAGCCGTTGTTTCCCGTGCTGCTGCCGCGGGGGTGACGCGGATGGTGGCGATCGGCTGCGATCTGGAATCGAGCCGCGGGGCGCTGGCCTTGGCGCGGCGGTTTCCGGGGGTGCGGGCGACGGTGGGGGTGCATCCGACCTATGTCACGGAAGTCACGGATGACGACTGGCTGGAGCAGCTGCGGGAGATGGCTCAGGATCCCTGCTGTGTGGGCATCGGGGAGACCGGGCTGGATTTTTATCATGCGGCTCCGGATGGGTGGAGCGAGGCCGCGTACCGGGACCGGCAGCGGGAGTTTTTCGGGGCGCAGCTTGGGCTGGCGGCCGGGTGCGGATTGAATGTGGTGGTGCATCAGCGCGACCGGGTGGGTCGGGGCAGCTGGGAAGAGATCCGGGCGATGGTGGGGCCATGGGATGGGCGGCTGCGCTGTGTTTTTCACTGCTGGGTGCATCCGTGGAGTGAGGCGGCTCCGATGGCGGCGGCTGGGCATGTGGTGGGGTTTGGCGGAGTGGTGACTTATCCGAAGGCAGAGGACGCGGCGCGGGCGGCGGCCGAGGCCCCGCTGGGAACCTTTGTACTGGAGACGGACGGACCGTATCTGGCTCCCGTGCCCTACCGTGGTAAGCGCAATGAGCCTGCTTATCTGCGGCAGACGGCGGAGAAGGTGGCGGCCCTGCGTGGGATGAGTGTCGACGTGCTGGCGGAAGCGACCAGCGCGGTGGCCGACGGCTTTTTCCGGGCCGCGCGTGGCGTCGGCCCAGCAACACAGCGATGACGATGGAAGCGATTGCGGAGAGGTTGCGGGAAATCCGCGGGAGCATGGCCGAGGCCGAGCGGAAGAGCGGTCGGGCGGCGGGATCCGTGCGTCTCTGTGCGGTCTCGAAGACTTTTCCTGCGGAGGCAGTGGCAGAGGCCATGGCGGCTGGGCAGATGCTCTTCGGGGAGAGCCGGGTGCAGGAAGCCGTGGCGAAGATTGCGGCGGTGCCGCCCGGGGCCGAGTGGCATTTCATCGGGCATCTTCAGTCGAACAAAGTACGGAAGATCCTGCCCTTGTGCCGGCTGTTTCACGCGGTGGATTCGCTGGCGCTGGCAGGGGATTTCAGCCGGATTGGCGGTGAACTGGGCGTGACTGCGGCGGTCCTGCTGCAGGTGAATGTGGCGCGGGACGGCGCGAAGTTCGGGGTTGCTCCGGATGAGGCCGAGCAGGTGCTGGCGGCGATGGCGGAGCTGCCGCGGCTGGAAGTCCGCGGGCTCATGACGATTCCTGCGCTGAGCCGGGATGGGGAAGAAGCGCGCGGGCATTTTGCGGCGCTGCGGGAACTGCGCGACCGGCTGGTGGGCCGCACGGGGCTGCCGTTGCCCGAGTTGAGCATGGGGATGAGTGGGGACTTCGTGGAAGCGATTGAGGAAGGGGCGACGATTGTCCGTGTGGGCAGTGCGATCTTCGGGGGCCGCTGAGGTGGCTCAGTCGCGTCCTTCTTCGCGGACGCGGATGAAGCGCTGGAGGGCGAGGAGGCCGACCGGGGCGACGAGCACGAGTGCGGCGATGACCGTCCAGAGTCCGCTGGGGTTCGGGGTTCCGCCTGGGGGGTAGAACGCCGTGAAGATGAAGCCGAAGAGGGCGCCGTTGAGGAGTTTTCCGATGAGGAGGGGGACGTAGGAGAGCGAGGCGTAGGAAGCCTCCTGACCCTTGGGGGCGATGGCCGCGGCGTACTCGTAGACTCGTGGGGAGTAGAACGCCTCGCCGATGGAGAAGCCGATCTGCCAGAGCACGATCATGATGTACCATGGATTGACGGGCCCTTTGAGTTCCATATAGCCGTGGCCGATCCAGTGGCCGAGCGTGCCGTTGGCGAGTCCGGCGAAGGCGGACGTGGGCAGGCACATGAAGAGGAAAGAGGCAGCTGTGAGGAATCCGCCGACGATGACCATGGACCATGAGGAAGCGCGGCGGGTGAGCACGCCGATGACGGGAGCCAGCACGAGGATGAGGATGCCGTTGATGGCATTGAAGCGGCCCACTTTCACATCCGGGCCGAGTTCCTGCATGGTGAACTTCGGCAGGACGTAGTCCATGACATTGAAGACCACCTTGAGGCAGCCGATGAACGCGAGGAAGGCGAGGAGGCGACCGAAGCCAGGTTCGCGGATGAGTTTTCCGAAGACGGCGGCAGCGGCCTTGGCGGACGTTCGGATGGTGGCGCCGATGGATTGCCCGGCGGTGTCTGCCGGGGAATCGGGCGCATCGCGGGGCAGCAGGAAGATGAAAGGGAGGAGGAGGGCTTCGATGGCGAAGCTCGTGAGGAGGAGTGTGCGGTAGGGCGAGAGGCCTGCGATGGCGAGCGGTCCGCCTGGCGTGGCACCTGACTTGACGGCATCGAAGATGAACCATGAGACCATGAAGCCGAAGTTCATGATGGCGTAGAAGAGCGAGAAGGCGACCGTGCGCTGTTCCGTGGTGGTGACCTTGCGGAGGGCTGCCACGAGAACCGGCGTGCAGAGCGCCTCGCCGGCTGCGAGTGGAAACAGACCGAACGCGAGGGCGACGAACGGATGACCAGAGAAGGTCATGACGAGTCGGGTGAGCAGGCAGAGGGTGACGCCGATGATGAGGGTGCGGCGGATTCCGATGGCATCGGTGACCGAGCCGACGAGCAGGGTGATGACCGACATGGTGATGGCCCATGTGGTGATGAGGGCCGAGGTTTGAGCGTCCGAGAAGCCGAGGTCGGCTGCCATCCAGAGCACGAGCGTGCTGTTGAGGAGTTTGTAGGCCGTGACGCTGAAGAGTTTGAGGGCGAAGGTGAACCAGAGGGCCGGGGGCGCGCTGCCGAGGCGGAGCATGGCGAAGGCACCCACCCCGAGGATGGAGAGACCGATGACCGTGCCCGGGACCACGCCGAAGCCGAGTTTGCGTGCCGAGAGGAACCCGACGAGCGTGCAGAAGAGAGCGAGGAGCAGCGAGCGGAGCAGCAGAGTGCCGGGGTGCGGGGAAGAAGGCATGGCAGACGGAACAGGGTCGACGGCGTCAGGGTGGGGCCGGAAGCGTGGAGTCACAAGCCCGGAGGAACGGGTGCCGCCTTCTTCCATGATGATGGAAGTGGCTTGCGGGGATGCCTGCGAGCGTTTCTGGTGCGCCGCTCCGAAGAATTCCCATGACGACCCCGGTCAGTACCCAGTTCTACCATCATGAAGCCGACTTCCGCCTGCGCTGCGGGGAGGAACTTCCTGGGTTTACGATGGCGTATGAGACGTGGGGGAAACTGAATGCCGACCGGAGCAATGCGGTGCTGCTGTTTCATGCGCTTTCCGGGAGTCAGCATGCGGCTGGATACAATCCTTCGGTGCCGGGTACTGGTGAGCGATGGACCGAGGAATGCCATCATGGCTGGTGGGAAGATTTCATCGGGCCTGGCAAGGCCCTTGATACGGGGAAGTGGTTTGTGATCTGTGCGAATAGTCTTGGCGGTTGTTATGGGACGACGGGGCCGTCGTCGCTGCATCCGCGGACCGGGAAGCCATGGGGTTCTGCCTTTCCGCAGGTCACGGTGAGCGACAACGTGCGGGCGCATCTGCTGCTGCTTGATCATCTGGGAATCCGGTCGCTGCATGCGGTCATGGGGGCGAGTGTCGGGGGGCTGTGTGCCTTGAATCTGGCGACGACGGCTCCTGAGCGGGTGCGTCTGGTGGTGCCGATTGCGAGTGGCTGCCGGACGACCGTGCTGAATCGGCTGATCATTTTCGAGCAGATCATGGCGATTGAGAACGACCGGAATTTCCGCGGGGGAGATTATTACGGGGGGGAACCGCCGACGTATGGACTGGCCCTGGCGAGGATGATTTCGCACAAGACCTTTGTGCATCTGGACGAGATTGAGAAGCGGGCGCGGGGGGATGTGCGGCAGCCGGACGAGGGTTTGAGCTGGTACCGTCTTCAGGACAATGTGGAGAGCTACATTCTGCATCAGGGCACGAAGTTCGTGCGGCGGTTTGATGCGAACACCTATCTGCGCATCTGCGGGATGTGGAGCAGTTTTGATCCTGTGAGGGAAGGCGGGGCGGAGTCGTGGGGGGAACTGCTCGGGCGCTGCCGGCGGCACCGGCATCATTTTCTGGTTTTCAGCATCGACAGTGATTTCTGTTTCTATCCGGAAGAGCAGGCCTCTCTGGTGCGGCATCTCGAGGATGCGGGGGTGAGTGTCATGCACATCACGGCGCACAGTCACAAGGGGCACGATTCCTTTCTGCTCGAGCCCATGCTGTACACTCCGCATCTGGTGTATGCGCTGGATGCGGCGCGGCCCGAGCCGGAAGCGGCGACTGATCCAGGGATGTGACCTTGATTGGTCAGGTATCGAGGAAGATCCTTGTGGTTCTTGGGGTGATGCCCGTGAGGAGGTGCCATGGAATGGTGTCGGCCCTCGCGGCCAGTTCCGTGGCGGTGATGGTGGAGTGGCCGTCCGAGCCGAGCAGGACGGCGACATCGCCGGCGGCCGGTGGGGAGTCGAGGTGGGAAACGTCCGCCATGATCTGGTCCATGGTGATGCGTCCGAGGATGGGGCAGCGCTGGCCATGGATGAGGACGCAGGCTCCCTTGCCTGAAGCGTGGCGTGGGTAGCCATCGCCGTAGCCTGCGGTGATGGTGGCGATGCGCATGGGGTGCGGGGTCACGAAGGCGCGGCCGTAGCTGATCCCGTGTCCGGCTGGGAGGTCGCGCACGAGCGAGATGCGGGCTGACCATTGGAGAACGGGCTGGACGAGGCGCTGCCAGGCTGGGATGGGAGAGATGCCGTAGAGGAAGAGCCCGGTGCGGGCCATTTCGCCAGGCGGGTGCGGGTAGCCGGTCAATCCCGCGCTGTTGGCGAGATGGATACGGAAGTCGCCGAACGAGCGGTGCCAATGCTGGACTGACTGCCGGAAGGCGGCGGCCTGCTGGAGAGTGAATTCCCGGTCTTCATCGGCCGAGGGGAAGTGGCTGCTGACGGAATCGAGCCGGAGGCAGCGGCTTTGGTGGATGGCCTCGAGGAGTGGGGCGGCGTGTTCCGGGAGGGCACCGATGCGGCCCATGCCGGTATCGATGACGAGATTGACGGGCTGGACCTTTCCGAGGCGGGCGGCGGCTTTGCTGAAGGCGAGGACTTCCGCGAGGGACGAGACAGCCGGAATCCAGCCGCGGGCCGTGACTTCGCTGATTTCTTCCGGGAGGGACGGACTGAGAAGGTAGATGGGAGGGCAGGGGTGCGGGGTGGTGGCGGCGGCGGATGCGGCTGTTTCCGCTTCGTCCGGGCAGGCTACGGCAAAGGCTCCGACGGTGCCGGCGAGGGCGGCGGCGACCCCGGCGAGACCGTGTCCGTAGGCGTCTGCCTTGACGATGGCCATGACCAGTTCCGGTCCGCCTCCGGCGAGGCGGCCGGCTGCGTGGGCATTGGCGCGGAGGGCGGCGCAGTTGATTTCCGCGCGGCAGCGGAGGCCGCGGGTGCGGGGAGGGTCCTGCCGCGCGCTGTCCGGCGGTGCCATGCTGCTGATCGGGTTCTGTTCGCCTCCCCATTGGTCTTCCAGTTCCCTGACCATGCGCTGCGGTTCCTTCCATGGATGAGGGGAAGAAGCGGGTGAGGGATCAGTTCCTTGCGGGCGGTCGGTGGGCACTGGGTGGGGATGGTGGCGCGGACTGGATGCCGTGCAAGAGATGCGGTGTGGGAAGTTCCGTCTGAAACAGGCGCTTGTCGGCGTCTGGCCTGCTGTCTAAGGAGCCAGATGATTCACTTCTGGAAAATGAACGGGGCGGGCAACGACTTCGTGGTTCTCGACAACCGGGACGGTCGTTATGGGTTGAGCCGCGGGCAGATTGCGGCGTTGTGTGATCGTCACCGCGGGGTGGGGGCCGATGGGTTGCTGGCGGTGGAGGTGGCGCAGGGCGGGGCTGATTTCCGCATGCGTTATTACAATGCGGATGGTGGAGAAGCTGAGATGTGCGGGAATGGGGCGCGGTGTTTTGCGCGTTTTGCGAACATGCTGAGCGGATGGAAGCTTGAGTCGGTGACCTTCGAGACGCCTGCCGGGGTGATCGGGGCGACCTTTCATGGGGACCATGTACGGCTGCGGATGAGCGAACCGCACGACTGGCGGTCCGGGCTGCGGTTGGGCGTTGCTGGAACCGAACTGAGTGTGGAATCGGTCAATACCGGCGTTCCGCATGCCGTGGTTTTCGTGGACGATTTGGAATCGGTTCCCGTGCGGGAGTGGGGGGCGGGGCTGCGGTATCATGAGGCCTTTGCGCCGAAGGGGACGAATGCGAATTTTGCGAACGTGCTGGCACCGGGCAGTCTGGCGATCCGCACGTACGAACGGGGTGTCGAGGACGAGACTCTTGCGTGTGGGACGGGGATGGTGGCCTGTGCGCTGGTGCATGCCGTGCAGAGCGGCTGTGCGAGTCCCGTGCAGGTGCGGGTGAAGGGGGGAGACACGCTTGCGGTGGGATTTGTGCGTGACGGTGCGGGATTCCGCGACGTGACCCTCACTGGTCCCGCCGACCTTGTGTTTTCCGGTGAGATTCCGGTTCCAGCGTGAGCGCATCCGGGCGAATCGTAGACCTAATTCTTCAAGCCAACTCCTATCATCATGTACCGCGGCACTTTTACAGCCCTCTGCACTCCATTTACAGCTGACAACCGCGTCGATGAGGCGGCCTTCCGGAAGCTCATTGATTTTCAGTTTGCGAATGGGGTGACTGGGATTGTGCCGGTGGGGACGACGGGGGAATCGCCGACGCTTTCGCATGACGAGCACGAGCATGTCATTGCGCTGGCGGCGAAGTTTGCGGATGGGCGGGGTCCGGTGATTGCGGGGACGGGGAGCAACAGCACGGATGAAGCGATTGAGCTGACGAAGGCAGCGGAAGCGGCTGGCTGCGAGGCTGTGCTGCAGGTGTGTCCGTATTACAACAAGCCGTCGCAGGAAGGATTGTTTCAGCATTTCAAGGCGATTGCCGATGCGACGAAGTGCAAAGTGATGCTCTACAGCATTCCCGGGCGGAGTGGGATTGAGATTGGCATTGAGACGACGGCGCGTCTGGCGGCGGCGTGTCCGAACATAGTTTCCATGAAGGAAGCGGGTGGCAGTGTGGAACGGGTCAATCAGCTCGTGTCGCAATGTCCTGAAGCCTTCACGACGCTGAGCGGGGATGATTCGCTGACGCTGGCGTTCATGGCCGTGGGGGCGACTGGGGTGGTGAGTGTGGCGTCGAATGTGATTCCGCGGCAGATGAGTGATCTGGTGAAGGCGGCGCTGCAGGAGGATTACCGTGCGGCCCGCGAGATGCACCGGAAGTACTATCCATTGTTCAGTGCCTTTCTGAAGCTTGATACCAATCCTGTGCCCGTGAAGACGGCGCTTAAGCTGATGGGCATGAGCAATGGGAACCTGCGGCTGCCGATGGTGCCGATGGCGGCGGCGAAGGAAGACGAACTGCGGACTGCGCTGGGTGCGGTCGGTGTCATCTGAACGCATCAGTGTGAAGCAAACCTGAGACATCATCGATATGAGCAGAAAAGACGGAAGACAGTCAGACCAGCTGAGGCCGGTGCGTTTCATTCCTCACATTGCGCCGCAGGCGAAGGGAAGTGTGCTGGCGTGCTTTGGGCGGACCCATGTGATCTGCACGGTGATGATTGAGGATCAGGTGCCGCGGTGGATGAAGGAGCAGGGAGTGCAGGGGGGGTGGCTGACGGCTGAGTATTCCATGCTGCCGGCCTCGACGCAGGACCGCAAGGCGCGGGACATTACGAAGGGGAAGCTGGACGGGCGGAGTCAGGAAATTCAGAGGCTCATTGGGCGGGCCATGCGTGCGGTGGTTGATCTGAGTGTGCTTGGGCAGCGGACGGTGTGGATTGACTGCGATGTGCTGCAGGCGGATGGCGGGACGCGGACGGCGGCGATCACGGGAGCCTGTGTGGCGTGTGCGATTGCCTTTGACCGGCTGGTGGCGGAGAAGAAGCTGTTTCGTTCGCCGCTTACGAAGCTGGTGGCAGCGGTCAGCGCGGGCATTTGTGGAGGGGAAGCGCTGCTGGATCTGGATTATCTGGAGGATCGGGATGCGGAAGTGGATGCGAATTTTGTGCTGACCGAGGGAGGGGATTTTGTGGAGATCCAAGGGGCCGGGGAGGAGACTACGTTTACGGCACCGCAGCTGGCGAGTCTGCTGGCGCTTGGGCAGAAGGGGATTACGGAACTCTGTGCACTGCAGCGCGAGGCCATCCGGGCGACGCAGTCGGATGCGAGTGTGGACCAGGTGGCTGCGCTGGCGGAATTCTTTGCCCGGCGCTGAGGTCATGAAGCGTCTGCGCAGGCTGCTCGGGGTGGTCCTGCTGGTTCCGGCGGGGCTGGAAGCCGGGGATCAGTCTCAGTGGGGGATGGCGTGGGGACGGAACATGGTGTCTGCGGAGACCGGACTGCCTGCCGAAATCGGCTTTGGCGATGGGCGTAACGTGCGTTGGCAGGTGGCGCTCGGTACCGAGACGCACAGTACGCCTGTGGTGTCCGGCGGGCGGGTTTTTGTGGGCACGAACAACGGAGTGCCGCGTGATGCGGGGCATGCCGGGGACCGCGGGGTGCTCATGGCCTTTGCCGAGAATGACGGGCGGTTTCTGTGGCAATTGGTGGTGCCGAAGCGGAGCGAGGATCCTTATTTCGACTGGCCGAAGAGCGGAATCTCGTCGGCGGCGACGGTTGAGGGCGACCGGGTCTATGTGGTGACCAATCGCGGTGAGGTCGTCTGTCTGGATGCGGTGGGGCTGGCCAATGGGAATCAGGGACCGTTCCGCGACGAGGGTAGGCACATGACCCCTGAGGGTGAGCCGGTGCGCGAGCCAGGGGAGACCGATGCCGACATTCTGTGGGTCACCGATCTGACCGAAGTGGCCGGTATTTGGTCGCACGATGCGGCGCACAGTTCCATCCTGATTGACGGGGAGAATCTGATTCTGAACAGTGGAACGGGCGTCGACAATACGCACCGGAGGATCCGGAGGCCCGAGGCACCGGGTCTGGTGGTGCTGGACAAGGCGAGTGGCCGGTTGGTGGCACGCGACCGCGAGAACATTGCGCCGGAGACCTTTCACTGCAACTGGTCGGCTCCGTCATTTGCGGAGAGTGGCGGGCAGCGGCGTCTTTTTTTCTGTGGTGGCAACGGGCTGATTTATGCGTTTGCGCCGCCCGGGCAGGATCGGAGCGATGGCGTGGCGTCTCTGCGGAGGCTCTGGGTGCATGATCCTGATCCCAGTGCGCCCAAACGGGAGGTACATGTGTACAACCAGAATCGTCAGGAAGGACCCAGCAATGTCTTCGGCATGCCTGTCGCTCATGAGGGAAGGCTGTACGTGGCCGGCGGTGGTGATCTCTGGTGGGGCAAGACCAATTCGTGGCTGCAGTGTCTTGATCAGGAGAGCGGCAGGCTCCTGTGGACGGCTGGGCTTGGGAAGCATGTCATGAGTACACCGGCTGTGAGCGGCGAACTATGCTTCATTGCGGACACTGACGGCGTGATCTATTGTTTTCACGCCGTGACCGGTCGTGAATTCTGGCGTCATGCCACGCGGGGCGACTACTGGGCATCTTCGCTGGTGGCGGATGGCCGGGTTTATCTGGGGAGCCGCAAGGGGGGCTTTGTGGTACTGGCAGCCGACCGCAGGGGTCCGCAGGTTCTCAGTGAATCTCATGCCGGTGCGCCGGTCAGTGCCACGGCGGTGGCTGCGAACGGGCGACTTTTCCTTGCGACCATGACGACCCTGTACTGCGCCGAGCAGGCGAAGTGAGTGAGGGATTGCTGGTTGGTTTCAGCGGCGTTTCCAGAGGGTGCCGAGGGCGACGGACCACTGGAATTTGCGGGCGTGTTCCCGGATGAGGAATGGGAGGTCGTGCTGGCGGACGAGATCGAAGTGCGGGGAGAGGATGGACTGGAGCCAGTCGAAGGTGCGGCCGCTGGGCCAGCGGTCGGGCGGGGTGAATTCCTCGAGCCAGGTGCAGGGCGTGGTGAGGATGAGTTCGCCACCTGGGCGGACGAGGCCGGGGAGGCGTTCGAGGAACAGGAGCGGGTTGGTGAGCCGGCAGATGAGGTTGGCTGCGTGGACGAGGTCGAAGGTGCCCAGAGATTCCGGGAGGTGCATGGCATCGCCGCGGGAGAACGTGACGCGTTGCGGAATGGCGTGAGCCGGTCGGTGCGCGGTGAATTGCCGGGAGAGGTTTCCTTCTTCTGCGATTTCGCAGTCGATGTGATCGTTTGTGCAGAGTTCGCGGGCGGCGTCGATGAAGGCCTGGGAGAAGTCGATGCCGACGACCTCGCTGCAGAAGCGGGAGAGTTCGAAGGAAGAACGACCGACGGCGCAGCCGACGTCGAGGGCGCGGGCGCGTGGGGAGGAATCCGTCATTTCCGTGACGGTGCGGAGGGGGAAATTGAGGGCGGCGACGGGTCCTTGGGGCCACGGGAGGATTTCGTGCGGGGCTCCGTAGTGGAAGAGGAGGTACTCGTGAACGAGGCGTGAGGTTTCGTAGAGGTTCGGCACTGGTGGCGGGAGGTGGAGGGGAGAAAGGAAAGGGCCTTCCGCAGCAGGGAGGCTGTGGAAGGCCGTGAAAAAAAGCTGAGCGGGGCAGGACCGCGCTTCCCGCCCCGCTCCCCGGAGGACCCGGGAGATTGGCTACCGCAGCTAATCGGCAGCCAAAGCGTCGAGCAGGTATGTGGCGGGCTTGAAGTGTTCGATAAGGATTTCGTGCTGATCTCCGCGGATCATGCGGACCTGACGGATATCGAAGTTCGGGGTCTTGTGCGGGGCGAAGAGGATATCGTCGTGCGTGGCGTTCTTGTGTTCCTTGAAGAGGTCCGGGGTGATGTGACCACCGAGATGGTCATCGCGCCCGGTGGCGAGGTGGCAGGTGCCGAGCACTTTTTCGTCCTGGATGTCAGCGCCCGAGACGGGGAGGACCTGGGTACCGAAGCCGAGTTCGCCGAGCACGCCCGTCATGGGGTCGGCGGCGAGGCGATCGTTGTGAGCGGCGATGGTGGCCGGGTTGCCTTCGATGAGTTCCGAGCGGATGATGCGTCCGTCGGTGACTGTGAGTTTGCCGAGCGTACCGTCCTCGTATTTCATGGGGAAGTGGCCTTGGGCGCTGGTGGGCACGAAGTAGACTTCGCCGGCTGGGAGGTTGGCGATGTCCGGCTGGGTACCGCGGCAGAGGCCGTGGCTTTTCTGGGCTTCCTGGCCGCCGAGTTCGAGGGAGGCCGTGAGGACTTCTCCTGATTCGAGGGCGAAGTCGATTTCGATGCGGTCGGCCTTGGTGAGCGCGAGGCGGAGTTTTTCGGCATCGCGGCTGACATCGTTGTAGTCTACCGCGAGGCCGCTGCTGAGGATGACCTCATTGACCCCGTGCAGCGTAGCCCCGCGGAAGTTGTACTTCTTGGCCATCGCCGTGAGGGGGGCTGTGGCGCTGTAGGTGGAGATGCAGAGAATGATGTCGTAGTCCGGGTAGATGTCCGTTTCGAGGCTCAGTTCGTTGCCCTGGGCGTCGACGCAGAGGTCTTCGAGGTCGAGATTACTGCCGTAGGTCATGCGGTAGGCGAACATTTCGCCGCCGGAGAGGCCGAGGACCTTCATGACTCCGTTGAGGAGCGGTTGCTGGAAGTGTTCGTGGGCGCGGCGCTGGATGGCGAATTCCGGGTGCTGGAGGAAGCCGTAGTCCTTCATGAGGGAAGGATCCGGGAGGTCGATGAGCACACAGATGCGGCGGTTCTGGGTGGGTTCGAAGACGCTGCGGAGGAGACGTTCGAGAGAGAACGGGGGGAATGACCGTTTGGCGGGATCGAGGGAAAGATTTTTCAGTGCGAGACTCATTGACTAAGTTTTGTTGGGGATCTGTTGAGCACTTACGTGGCAGAGCCGGAAAATGGATGAAGGAAATGCAGACTTTTGCGTCGCCTGAATGGAGGCCGCAGAGCATCAATCTGGGATGGCGAGAGGGAAGGTCTGGTTCTCCGAAGTCTGCGAGCGGAGGAGGTCGAGTGCCTGCCTGATGAGTTCGGGGCGGGCGGTGGCGAGATTGTTTTTTTCCGAGGGATCGCTGGGGAGGTGGTAGAGTTCCCATGGCTGGGGTTTGCGGGTGGCGAGGCCGCGTCGGATGACCTTGTGGGGGCCGATGCGGACGGCGATTTGCCCGGTGTATTCCGGGAAGACCCAGAGCATGGGTTTGCGGGAATCCGGGGTGGCGGCACCTGTGAGGACGGGGAGGAGGTTTTCGCCATCGGGAGCGGTGGGCGGGGCGAGGTCTGCAGCGGCGCAGAGGGTGGGGAACCAGTCGGCGAAGTAGCAGGGGAAGTCGCTTTGCGTGTTTGCCTTGATGTGGTTTGGCCAGCGGACGATGCAGGGGACGCGGAGACCGCCTTCGTAGACTGAGCCCTTGAAGCCGCGGAGTCCGGCGGTGCTGTTGAAGAAAGCGGGGTCGGCACCGCCGATGTGGAAGGGGCTGTCTGGTTTTCCGGCGTGGGTGGTGCCGTTGTCGCTCGTGAAGATGATGAGGGAATTCTCGAGCATGTTTGCCTTGGCGAGAGCGCTGCGGATGCGGCCGACGTACTGGTCGAGCATGTGGATCATGGCGGCGTAGGCTGCGCGGGGCCGGGCGTGGGGGAGGTATCCGTTTTCGCCCTGGTACGGCTGAGGGTCCCAGTCGCGCGGGAAGCGGTTCACTTCCTCCGTGGGCGGGTGCATGGCCACGTGAGGTTCTGTGAAGGGGAGGTAGAGAAAGATGGGATTGGGGGATTGGGCGGCCGAGGCGATGAAGGATTCGGCCTCCGACACGATGCGGTGCGAGCTGTAGGTGGTGCCGTGGAAGGAGGTTTCCGTGAGGCCGTCGGCGGGGAGTTTGGCGTGACCGGGGACGGGTGGGTTGTTGAGGGGAATGCGGCGGTCGTTCTGCCAGAGGGAGGCAGGGTAGAACGAATGGGCGACGGCCTGGCAATTGTATCCGAAGAAGGTGGCGAATCCGTGGCGGGCGGGGTCGCCTGAACTTCCGACGGGACCGAGTCCCCATTTTCCGAAGGCGGCGGTGCGGTAGCCGGACTTCTGGAGGACGGAGGCGATGGTGGTGGCCTTGCTGCTGAGGGGGTGTTGGCCTTCCTTGAATTCCGGGAATGATTTGGCGGCCTGCTGATTGCCGCGGATTTCGGCGTGGCCGAGGTGTTGGCCGGTGAGGAGGACGCAGCGGGACGGGGCGCAGACGGGAGCGCCGCTGTAGTGCTGGGTGAAGCGGAGGCCTTCTGCGGCGAGTTGGTCGATGTGCGGGGTAGGAATTTTCTTCTGACCGTAGCAGCCGGTTTCGCCCCAGCCGAGGTCGTCGGCGAGGATGAAGACGATGTGGGGTTTGCGGGCGGCGGCCGTGGCGGGTGTGGTCCCGATTCCGAGGAGCAGGGTGAGGACGGCGAAGCAGGGACGCAGATTCATGGCGGGGAGACTCGCCGTGGTGTGGGTGCGGTGCAAGTTCCGCGGGAACGGCGGGCGGGGTTCAGCCCAGCGCGGTGATTTCCCGGGGGCGGAGGCCGCCGAGCTGGCAGATGCGGAGGAATTCCGCGGGGGTCACAGGCGTGATGGAGAGTCGGTTTCCTTTGCGGAGGATCAGCATGTCTGCGAGTTCCGGGGTGCTGCGGATGGTTTCGAGGGGAACGGGCTGCGCGAGGTCGGCGGCCCATGCCACATCCACGAGCTGCCAGATTGGTTTTTCCGGCGAGGCCTTGGGATCGAAGTATTCGTCGGCTGGGTTGAACTGGGTGGGGTCCGGGTAGGGTTCCGAGGCGATGCGGATGAGGCCGGCGACGCCTGGCTGCGGGCAGCTCGAGTGGTAGAAGAGGGCGAGGTCGCCCGGCTGCATGGCATCGCGCATATAATTGCGGGCCTGGTAGTTGCGGACACCCGACCATGGTTCGCGGCGCTGCGGGCGGGCGCGGAGGTCATTGAACGAAAAGACATCCGGTTCCGATTTGAAGAGCCAGTGATTCATGCGGTGGGGGAAGCGGGTTCCGGTTCGTCGACGATGACGGCGGTGACGAGGTCGGCGGCCACGTTGAGAACGGTGCGGGCCATATCGAGGATGCGGTCGAAGCCGAGGATGAGGGCGAGGCCTTCGGCGGGGATTCCGAAGGTGCCGAGGAGACCGACGATGAGGGGGAGGGAAGCCCCTGGAATTCCCGAGACGGCCACGGCGCTGAGGACGGTGAGCAGCACGAGGATGGTCTGCTGGGCGAGGTCGAGGGATAGCCCGTAGGCCTGGGCCACGAAGAGGACGACGCAGCCTTCGTAGAGGGCGGTGCCGCTCATGTTCATGGTGGCTCCGAGCGGCAGGACAAAGCCTGCGGTGGGTGCGCTCACACCCAAGTCCTCGCGGGCCACGCGCAGCGAAGTGGGCAGCGTGGCATTGCTGCTGCTGGTGGAAAAAGCCGTCAGCAGCACCGTGCGGACCGCCCGGAAGAAATCGCGTGGCCGCACCCGGCTGAAGAGCTTCAGGAGTACCGTCATTGTGCCGAACAGATGGACTGCCATGACGCCGAGCACGGCGGCCACGAAGAGGAGCAGTGGCCCGAGCACGGAGGCTCCGAAGCGGATTACTGCCGACGCCATGAGGCAGGCCACCGCCCACGGGGCCAGCGTCAGGGCGAATTCGACGATCTGGGTCCCGATCTTTGCGATCAGGTCCATGGCTGAGGTGAAGGCCCCGCGTTGTTCCGGAGCGAGCCGGGTGGCTGCCATTCCGCAGAGCAGAGCGAAGGCGATGAGTGGCAGAATCTGAAGATTCGGGTCGGCCAGCGACGACAGCCAGTTCGGGGGGAAGAACATTTCCACGAACGACGAGAGATTGAATTGTCCGCTGCGGGCGGCGAGTCCGGCCTGGGCGGAGGCGACGCCGGCGGCACCCGAGGATATCATGTCGCTGCGGGCGGCGTCATCGATGGCGGCTCCCGGGCGGAGCCAGTTCATGACGAGGAGGCCGAGGGCTGTTCCGATGGCCATGTTCAGGGCGAAGAGGGCGAAGGTGCGGGCGGCGAGACGGCCGAGTCGGTCCATGCGTCCGAGTTGAGCGACGCCGAGGGCGAGGCTGGCGAAGACGAGGGGGGCCACCACCATGCGCAGCATGCCGAGGAAGACTTTACCGACAGGCGAGAGGAGGTTGGTATCGATCCATGCGAGGGCGGACGGAGGGATGATGGCGGCGGCGCGGAGTCCCTGGAGCAGAAGGCCCGCCGCGATTCCGCAGAGGAGACCTGTAAGGATGCGGCGGTGCATGATGGCGTTTTAGATGTTCCCGGTTTCCGGCGCAAGGTCGAGCCAGCGTTCCGAGTGCCAGTCGAACCGCTGCAGGGGATGGAGCGATTTCTTGTAATCGTAGATGCCGGGTCCGGCGGTTGCGTAGCCCGGGTAGAGCCAGTCCATGCCCTGTTCGCGGGCCCATTGGATTTCCTTCAGCAGGGTGAAGATGCCGAGACTGCGGTGGGATTCGTCGGGATCGAACATGGCGTAGACGCTCGAGACCGCGCGGGTGCCGACATCGAGGTAGCTGACCGCGGCCAGTCGTTCCCCGATGCGGACTTCGACCGAAACGCAGCGGCAGGGATGAGTGGCCGGATGATCCGAGCCCATGAAATCGCGCAGTGATTCCGGGACATTGCTGCGGAAGCGGGTCCGGTGACGGAAGAAGAGCGATTCCTGTTCTGGACCGACCACCGCGGGAATCACCCGGACGGCAGTGTCGGCATTCCGGCGGAGAATGCGGCGCTGGCTCTTCGACTCCGCGTGCTGCCGCAAATGCAGCCTAAGTGGATGAATCTGTGAGGGTGTTCCGGTGCCATCGAGGGTCAGGGAGTACCGGAAGAACTGCGGTCCAAAGTGACGCCAACCGCGGGCCCAGAGACCGTCCATGGCATCTGGAGCCAAGGATTCAGCAAGGAAAAACTCATTGATGAAGTTTTCCCGTAACCAGGTATGGTCGGTCATAAGACTTTGAGGGTGAGTTGAATGTCATGACTTCGCAGGGGTGCTGGCATCCGGTGAAAAAAACTGATGGACACTTGCCGTTTCGTACGTATTGAGGGAATTCCGTAATGGAAAGGAACGCCACCGCGGTTGGTGGGGCACCTAGAGAAACAGCTAACCTTGAAAATGCCCATGGGAACGATAACGAAACGAGATCTTGTCACGCAGATCGCCGATCAGACCGGCCTGACTCAGAATCAGGTTTTTGATGTATTGCAGCTTTTTCTGGAGGATGTGACGCAGCATCTGGCGCAGCAGAGTGAGGTGGTGCTGCGCAATTTCGGAACATTCGAGGTGAGGGTGGCGAAGGCGAAGGTCGGGAGGAATCCGAACAATCCGGAGAAGGACGTGCCGATTCCGGCGCGTTGTGTGGTGAAGTTCAAGCCTGGGAAGGAATTGAAGGAGCGGGTGGCCGCCCTCAAACCTTCGGAGCCGAAGAAGAAAGGGAAGGCGAAATGAATCCTTCTGCCGTCCGATGACTCGGGGAATTTCCGACGGAGTAACTGGAGAGCAAGGCGATTGCGGATCCGGTAATCCGGGGTGAGATTCCCGGGTAGGCTGGTGGCGCGTTTGTCATTGGCTCTCAGAAAAACTCCAACAGGAACGAAACATGAAGAAAACAATGCTGCCGATGGCGGTGCTTTGTCTGATGGCTCTGCCGGTGCTTCCGGTGGTGGCTGCGGACAAGGATACCGGAAAGGAAGCGGAAGCGGCTTCGGGAGCGACCTTGGACCAATTCAACTTTGGGACATCGGTTGCGAACGGGGAGATTTCGCAGGACTCCGTGAAGGGGAAGGTGGTGGTGCTGGAATTCTGGGGAATCCACTGAGGCCCCTGCATTTCATCGATGCCACAGTTGGTGGCACTCAGCAAGAGATACGACGATAAGGGCCTGCAGGTGATTGGGTTGCATGTTCAGAATGCGACCGAGGATGAGATCAAGGCCAAGGTGAAGCAGCTGAAGATCCCGTTCCCGGTGACGACTGGGGGAGGGGGTCCGAAGTCCGGTGGCGGCATACCGCATTCCATTGTCTTTGATCCAGAGGGGAAGATGACTTTCGAGGGTCATCCTGCGGATCCTGACTTTGAGAAGGCGGTGAAGAAGGCGCTCAAGACGGTGGCGGCGGCGGGATCGTCCAGTGGATTGGGCGAGCCGAAGCCTGCTGGCAGCAAGCTGGGCAGTTCTGGTGGGTCCTCGCTGGGCTCTGCGGCTGCCAAGCCTGTGAAGCCCGGGGCGCTCATTCCGTTGCGCACTTGGACATCGGCGGATGGCCGGACGATGAGTGCGGCCCTGTTGTCCGTGGACGGCGCGAATGGGAAGTTCAAGAAAGCCGATGGCACGACCTTCACGATGCCGCTGAACCGGCTCGCGGACGACGACCAGAAGGTCATTGAGGAAGCGGCGGCTGCTCCGGCGGCGGGTTCGCCCTGAGTGATGTCCTGCTGGGTTGCGGGCTGTGATGGCCGGCGATCTGGTGGAAAAAGAAACCGGCACCTGGGCGGAAGCGTCCGGGTGCCGGTTTTGTTGTGGGAAGGGGAGAGGAATGGAGGAGGATCGGGCTGCTGCCGTTCCGTCCTTTGCCTTGAGCGAGGCCGCGGTGGGCTCAGGATTTAGCGGGTGGGAGGCTCTCGATGGCCTTGAGGACTTCCTCGAGGTGGGAGCCAGCGTTTACTTTCGGCTGGTGCCAGACGATTTTGCCATCGCGGACGAGGAAGGACTGGCGGGAGGGGAATCCGATGCGCATGGTGGGGACACCGAAGGCCTTGACGACGTTGCCTTCCGGGTCGGCGATGAGCGGGAAGGGGAGTTTGTATTTATCCTGGAAGGCCTTCTGGGATTCTGGTTTGTCCATGCTGACGCCGAGAACGGTGACGCCTTTGGCCTTCAGTTTGTCCCAATCGTCGCGGAGCGAGCAGGCTTGTTTGGTGCAGCCGGGCGTATCGGCCTTCGGGTAGAAGTAGACGAGGACGAGGCCTTTTTTCCATGCGTCGGCGAGGCGGAGTTCCTCATTGTTCTGGTCGCGCGTGACGAGTGCGGGGGCGTCGGCACCTGGCTGGAGGGGGTCGGCCCGGGTGGTTGAGAGGAGGAAGGCGGCGGCGAGGGCCACGAGGACGGTGACGGCGACGAGGGTTTTGAGCATCGGGAAGGCCGGGTGGAGTTGGTAAGTCGCGAGTGTTGTCAGGGTCTCCATGGTTTTCAAGCATTGTTACGGTCATCCTTATCATTAGTTCCAGGGAGGGAGGCCCGTGGAAACTGTCTGGCAAAGGTACGGAGGCGGATGGTGTCCGGGCGGGGAAAGTGTGTGCTGGTGATGCGGGATCGGACTTGCAGGCGGAAGGGAATCCGGCACGCTGGAGGCGTGAGTGCAATTCAAATGAGTCGACTGATGGCGGGGGCGATCCTTGGGTGGCCCGTGGTGGGTTCTGCGGTGCGGGCGGCTGAGCCTGATGCAGCGGACAAGCGGATTGTGCAGACGGTGCAGCGGATGGCTTCTTTTGATTATGCGAAGGCGAATGGGAAGACGAAGGAAGCGATTGGGCGGTACTTGGAGGCGACGGCAGGCAGTGCGGAGTATTTCCAGCTGGTGGAGAAGTTCCGGGTGACTGGCGAGCGGGATCGGTTGGTGGCACTGGCGGTGGGGCAGGCTGGGACGCCGGTGGCGGGACAGGCTGTGAAGCTGCTTTTTGATCTGGGAGAGGGCGGGGCTGTGGTGGAGGCCATGAAGAAGGCGGGAGAGGGAGATGCGGCGAAGCTTGTGGAGACGGTGGCTGGGGTGGGCAGTCCGGAGGCGACGGATGCTGCGCTTGCGGTGCTTGGCGATGCGGCGGCGTCCCTTCCAGTGCGTGAGTCTGCGGTGGCTGGGCTGGGCAAGCATCCCGAGGGTCAGCGCAGGCTGCTTGGCAAGGCGCAGGAGGGATCGCTCGATGTGGCGCTGCGCGAGGCGGTGGCGGCCGTCCTTGCGACTTCGACGGATGAGGCGTTGCGGCGCGCAGCGGAATCGGTGCTTCCGATGCAGGCGGCGACTCCGCTTCCGGCGGTGGCGGAACTGGCGAAGCGCAGTGGCGATGCGGGGAAGGGGCAGACGGTTTACATGACGTATTGTTTCACGTGCCATCAGGTGAACGGTGTCGGGGTCGATTTCGGCCCGGCGCTCAGTGAGATTGGGAGCAAGCTGGCGAAGGAAGCGATGTACGATGCGATTCTCAATCCCAGTGCGGGGATCAGTTTTGGTTATGAGGGTTGGGAAGTGAAGATGAAGGATGGGACCACGTGGGTGGGGATGGTGGCGAGCGAGACCGATGGGGAACTCGTGCTCAAGGTGCCTGGAGGGGTGCTGCAGAAGTGTGCGAAGGGTGAAGTGCTGAGCCGGACGAAGCTGAAGGCATCCCTGATGACGCCGAATCTGCATACGGTCATTCCCGAGGCCGATCTGGTGGATCTGGTGGAGTATCTCATGACCCTGAAGAAGAAGCCGTGAAAGGGATGGCAGGCGATCATGTTGGCGGGCAGTCCGGCGGCTTTGCCGGGCGGGTGTACGCCATGGTGAGGGAAGTTCCGGCTGGGCGGGTGACCACATACGGCCGGGTGGCGGCGGCGGTGGGTTGCCGGTCGGCGCGGGCGGTCGGGCAGGCCCTGCGGCGGAATCCGCATGCGCCGGAAGTGCCGTGTCACCGGGTCATTCAGAGTGATGGACGGCTGGGAGCCTTCTTCGGGGATGAGGGGCGGGCGGCGGAGAAGATGGCCTTGCTGATGGCCGAGGGCGTGCGGTTTTCCGGGGGGCGGCTTGCTCCCGGGCAGACGTTCTGGGAATTCGTGGGAGGGGGAGCATGAATGCGGAAGAAGCTGCCGGAGAAGGACTGCTTTTTGTGACCTGCGGGGGCACTATTGATAAGGTGTATTTCGATGCGAAGAGCGAGTTCGAGGTGGGGCCGCCGCAGGTGGCGGGTTTGCTGGAGGAAGCGAATGTGACCATGCCGTTCCGGATTCTTTCGGTGCTGCAGAAGGACAGTCTCGAGATGACGGGGAGCGACCGGGAACGGATCTGTGCCACGATCGCGGCGCAGCCGGAGCGTTTGGTCGTGGTCACGCATGGGACCGACACGATGATCGAGACTGCGAGGGTGCTGGGGAAGCTGACGGGAAAGACGGTGGTGCTGACGGGATCGATGCAGCCGGCGAGGTTCCGGGTGAGCGATGCGGAATTCAATCTGGGAACCGCGGTGGCTGCCGTGCAGATTCTGCCTCCGGGAGTCTATCTGGCGATGAACGGACGGATTTTCGAGCCTCGGACAGCGCGGAAGAATGTGGCGGGAAACTGCTTCGAGCGTCTGCCGTGAGTGGCGGGCCTGACGGTTTCAGGCGAGAATGGGGAGGACGCTTCCGTGGACGTCGGTGAGGCGGATATCGCGACCTGAGAAGCGGTAGGTGAGTGCTTCGTGGTCCATGCCGAGGAGGTGGAGGACGGTGGCCCAGAGGTCGTAGACCGAGCAGGCATCGGCGACGGCATGGTATCCGAAGTCATCGGTGGCTCCGTGCACGTGGCCTGGGCGGACGCCGCCACCGGCGAGCCAGAGGCTGAAGCCGAACGGATTGTGGTCGCGTCCGCTTCCTTGGCTGAAGGGGGTGCGGCCGAACTCGCCACTGAAGATGACGAGGGTTTCGTCGAGAAGGCCGCGGGCTTTTAGGTCGCGCAGGAGGCCGGCGATGGGGCGGTCGACCTGATGGCCCATGCGTCCGTGGCCGTCGCGGATGTCGCCGTGCTGGTCCCATGGGTTGGGTCCGTTCCCGCCGCCGATGTTGTACGAGAGGCACGAGAGTTCGACGAAGCGGACGCCGCGTTCCACGAGGCGGCGGGCGAGCAGACACTGGCGCCCGTAGGCAGCGGTTTTGGGATCGGCGTCGTCGAGTGCGTAGAGTTGGCGGGTGGCTTCCGATTCGCCGGTGAGGTCGCATAGTTCCGGCACGGCCGACTGCATGCGCCATGCCATTTCTGCATTGGCGATGGCTGATTCCGTCCGGGGGTCGCCTGGGTGGTGGGCGGCGGCGAACTGGCGGTCCATGGAAGCGACGAAGCCGAGGCGGTCGCGCTGGAGCCGGGCGGGTTCGCGCGGGGCGATATTAGCGACGGCTTCGGCGCTGTCGGCATTGATGTAGGAAGCCTGGTGGGTAGCGGGGAGGAAGCCATTGCCGAAGAGGCCGTTGCCTCCGTGCGGGATGGTGCTGTCGCCGCTTTTGAGGACGACGAAGGACGGGAGGTTATCGGCGAGCGAGCCGAGGCCGTAGCTGGTCCATGCGCCGGCGCTGGGGTATCCGAGGAAGGGGAAGCCCGAGTGCATGAAGAAGTTCCCCTGGGCATGTTCGCTGAATTTGGCGGTCATGCTGCGGATGACGCAGAGGTCATCGGCGCAGGAACCGATGTGCGGGAAGAGGTCGCTGATTTCGATGCCTGACTGTCCGCGTGGTTTGAAGTCCCAGTGGGACGGCTGGATGTTGCCATTCTGATTGAACTGGGTGCGCTGGACGGCGACGGGCATGGGTTGTCCGGCGCGTTTCCGCAGCTCGGGTTTCGGGTCGAAGGAATCGACGTGTGAGAATCCCCCGGACATGTAGCAGAAGATGACGGATTTGGCGCGGGGTTTGAACTGCGGGGCGAGGGTGGCTGCGTCCGAGAGGGCGCGGAAGGCGGTGAGGCCGAAGCCGCAGGATAAGCGGGCGAGCAGTTGCCGTCGGGAAAGCGTCATGGTGGGAAGTACGCGGGGAAGTGCCGGGAATTTCCGTCGGCTGGGGCGGGCGGAAGGATCAGGGTGGGGGCGAGAGGCGGCGGACCACATGATTTTCGCTGTCGCCGATGAGGAGGGAGCCATCCTTGTCGATGTAGACCCCGTGGGGTCGGGCGAGTTCGCATTCGAGTGGGTTGCGGGATGGTCCGGTGCCTTTGCGGCCGGTGCCTGCGGCGACCTTGATGATGCCGGTGGCGGGGTCGATGACGCGGATGGAGTGGCTTTCGGTGTCGGCGATCCAGATGCGGCCGTCGGGACTGGCGGCGAGGCCTTTGGGACCGGCGAGGGTGGCGGAGCGGGCGGGACCGTCATTTCCGGTGAAGCCTTGTTTGCCGGTGCCGGCCATGTGTTCGAGGCGTGCGGGTTGTCCTGAGACGCGGAAGACGGCATTGCCTTCGCGGAGGGCGAGCCAGAGGTTCCCTTTGGGATCGAAGTCGATGGTACGGGGGCCGAGGATGGGGGTATCCGGGGAGAAGGGAGCGCCGTCTGGCGTTGGTTCCTTGCGGCCATTGCCGCAGAGGGTGTTGATGGTGCGCGTTTTGAGATTGACCGAGCGGACGCGGTGGTTGCCGATGTCGCAGATGACGAGGGCGGAGCCGTCCGGGGTGAACTGGATGGCGATGGGGTCGCGGAAGGCGGCTGACGTGGCGGGTCCGCCGTCGCCGGAGAAGCCTGGTTTGCCGGTGCCAGCGAAGGTGGAGATGGAGCCTGATTTCATGTCGACCGTGCGGATGGTGTGGGTGGACATGTCGGCGATGTAGAGGTTTCCGTCCGGGCCGAAGCGGATTTCGTGGGGTTTGCTGAGCTGGGCGGCGGTGGCAGGTCCGCCATCGCCTGAGTATCCCGGGGTGCCCGTGCCGGCGACTGTTTCGATGCGGCCGTCGCTGGTGATGCGGCGGACTCTGTGGCCATTGAATTCGCAGACGTAGAGGTTGCCATCGGGGCCTCTGGTGATGCCGAAGGGGTCGTGCAGGGCAGCGGCTGTGGCGGGTCCTCCGTCGCCACTGGAGGCGGGTTGGCCATTACCGACGATGGTGGTGATTTCCGGGGTGGCGGTGGCGAGGGTGGCGGTCGCGAGGAAGAGGAGGGGTTTCATGAAAGTGATCGGGGACGGTTCAGTACCATGGACGGGAGCGGACTTCGATGCCGAGGTCCGTGCTGACGAGGTCTTCGAAGCGGCGGAGGTCGGCGAACGAGCCATTCTGGTTGCGGTAGTGGTAGGGGTAGATGGTGCGGGGCCGGAAGGCGCGCACGACGGCGACGGCGGCATTGACATCCATGGTGTAGGGGATGTTCATGCAGAGGAAGGCGATGTCGATGTTCTGGAGGGCGCGGGTTTCCGGGATGTCGCCGGTATCGCCGCTGAAGTAGAGCCGTTTTCCGCCGAGGGTGAGGATGTAGCCATTTCCTGAGCCGAGCGGGTGATTGCTGTTGTAGGCCGGCATGGCTTCGATGCCGAGGCCGCCCGAGGTGGTGGCGGTGGCTCCATTGTTCATGACCGTGGTGAGGGCCTTGAGGGTGGCTGACATGGCCGTGTGGACGGCCTGCGGTGCGAAGATGGCGCAGCCGTCCGGGTTGCGCTGATTGCCGGTGGTGGTGCTGCTCCAGTGGTCGCTGTGGCTGTGGGTGATGAGGATGACATCGGCCTTGGGAAGGCCCGTGTAGAGATTGGTGGCTCCGACCGGGTCGCAGTAGATCGTGAGATTATTCCAGCGGATGAGGAAGGTGGCGTGATTGATGGGGCGGATGATGGCGTCGCCGCTGGTGGTCGGGAAGTGGTCGCCTGGGAAGGCACCTGATGCTGGGGCATCGGTGAAGCGGTAGTGGCGGCTGGGGTGGTAGACGGCGGCCGAGTCGCGGAATTCGGCTGTGCCATTACTGGTGATGGTGGCGAGGGTTTGCCATTGCTGGAGATTGCTGCTGGCCTCGATGCGCCGGAGGGAACCGGAGGGGACCGGCATGCGGACCGTCATGTCGCCGTCGGTTTCGCGGGAGATTTCCGGCTGCAGGGGGGATTGGCTGCCCACGAAGGAGGCTGCCGCGAGAATGGCGCTGGGGAAGGCGAAGCGGAGGGCGGTGGGGTGCATGCGCAGGGGATTTCTGCGGGATGCTACAGGAAAGGGCGGCCCGTGGGCAAGTTCCGTGGAAGCGCTGCGCATTCCGCTTTTCCGGACGCCGGGTATCGTGGACAGCGCAGCATGAACCGCACAGCCCTCGCGATTGCTGCCCATCCTGACGACATAGAATTCCACATGGCGGGAACCCTGCTGCAGCTGCGCGACCGTGGCTGGGACATTCACTGCTTCAATCTGTCCTCGGGGTCGCTCGGCAGCACCGTGATGACCATGGAGCAGACCAAACGGGTGCGGCGGACGGAAGCGAAGGAAGCAGCGCGCCTCATGGGAGCGGTGTGGCATCCCCCGGTGTCGCACGATCTCGAGATTCTCTATGGGGTGACGATGATCCGGAAAGTGGCGTCGGTGATCCGGAAGGTGAATCCGTCCGTGGTTCTGACGCATCCACCGGTCGACTATATGGAAGACCATACGGAGACCTGCCGGATTGCCGTGACGGCGGCCTTTGCGAAGGGATTTCCGAATTACCGGACGGTGCCGGCGCGGCAGCCAGCCGAGGGGGAAGTAACCGTATATCACTGCATGCCGCACATGCTGAGCGATCCCATGGGGCGGCGCGTGCAGCCGGCGGCGTGGGTTGATGTGACCTCCGTGATGGCGCGGAAGCGGGAGGCCCTTGCGGCACACCGGAGTCAGAAGCAGTGGCTCGACGAGACACAGGGAATGGATTCGTATCTGAAGATCATGGAAGGCTTCGGGGAGACGCTGGGACGTGAATCCGGGAAATTCCGTTTTGCCGAAGGCTGGCGGAAGCATCTGCATGCCGGCTTCTGTGCCGCAGAAGCCGATCCCCTGCGTGAGGAATTGGGGAAGACGTGGCGTGCGAATCCGGCGTGGGATGCGTGAAGGGGATCCTGCCTTGCTTTTCTCAGCGCAGCCCGAGCCACGACGGCGACGCATAGCGTTCTGTTAGGCTGTCGCAGAGGTCGGCTGGGAAATCGACCGGGGAAAACGGCGTGACGGCAGCGGAGAGGGACCTCGCGAGCAGATGGGGAAAGTCGGGCGGGAGGGGCAGAGGAGCCACGGATCCCTGATGCAGGAGGCCGTGGCGGCAGCGGCGCTGGCCGGCTCCTGCGAGTTTCCGTCCGGCCTGCATAAGGTCGCCGGGAGCCGGTGCCTCGAAGCACAGGCCGCCTGCGGGGACGGGGGTGACCGCCGGGCATTGTTCGGAGGGAAAGCCAGCCATGGCGAGGGCGCTGGCGAGGGTACGGTGGAATTGCTGGTAGCTTTCCGCGGGGGGCAGGCGGGCTGCCGGGCAGTTTCTTGGAATGATGAGCGACCACGTGAAGTCCGGGCCGTGCGGGACGATGCCTCCGCCTGTCCAGCGCCGCATGAGGGCGGAACCTGCCGGAGCGGCGAGGCGGGCATGGGCGACTGGAATGAAGTAGCCGAAACTGACGGTCGGCTGCTGCCATGAGTAGACGCGCAGGATTGGCTGGGATGCCGTGGCGAGGAGTGCTTCGTCCGCGGCCATGCTGGCAGCCGCGCTGCGTGGTTGCGCGCGGTCGTCGCAGAGGGCGAGCGAATCGAAGATTTCAGCCATGGGTGGGAATCAGGAATCGGCGTCGTCCGGAGATTCCACGAGGCCCATGGTGTGGAGCTTGCGGTGGAGGGTGCGTCGGGAGATGCCGAGCATTTTGGCGGCGGCGCTGCGGTTTTCGCCGCTGCGGCGGAGTGCTTCGCGGATGAACGTATCCTCCATGGCAGCGAGGTTGAGGTCGGGCGGCGGTTGGGTTGATGGGGCCTGCAGTGCGGTGGTGGTGCCCGGTGCGGGCAGGGCCGCGGGGGTGCGTGACGAAGCGAGGGTGAGAACTGGGCCGCCACGCAGCGAAGCCGGGAGGTGGCGCAGGAGGAGTTTGGTGCCGCTGCTCATGACTACGCCGTGTTCGATGGCCGTGCGCAGTTCCCGGACATTCCCGGGCCAGCGGTAGGCCAGCATGGCGTCCATGGCATCCTGGGAAATCTCGCGGGTGTCGCGGCGGTTTTCCTTCGATAGCTCCCGGAGGAAGGCATTGGCGAGAATCGGGATATCTTCCGGGCGATCCCGCAGCGGGGGCATGTGGATGTTCACCACATTGAGGCGGAAGTAGAGGTCCTCGCGGAATTTCCCTGCTTCCACCATGGAGGCCAGGTCCTTGTTGGTGGCGGCGATGACGCGGACATCGATCCGGATGGGAGCATTGCCGCCGACTCGTTCGATGGTGCGTTCCCCGAGGGAGCGGAGCAGCTTCACCTGGGTGCTCTGATCGATTTCACCGAGTTCGTCGAGGAAGAGCGTGCCTCCGTTGGCGGTTTCAAAGCGTCCGATGCGGCGTTCGGTGGCCCCTGTGAACGATCCGCGTTCGTGCCCGAAGAGTTCGCTTTCGAGGAGCTGGGGCGAAAGTGCCGCGCAATGAACGATCACGAGCTTTGCCTTGGGACGGCCGCTCAGATTGTGGAGTGCGTGGGCCACCAGTTCCTTGCCCGTTCCGCTTTCTCCTTCGATGAGAACGGTGGCGCGGGTTGGCGCGACCTGCTGGATCGTCTTGAACACCTGCTGCATGGGAGCCGAACTGCCGAGCAGGCGGTCGAGTCCGAAGCGTTCATCGACCTGCCGCTGCAGCGAAGTGTTTTCTTCCTCTAGATTGCGGCTGCGGAGGGCCCGGCGGATGAGGAGGTCGAGTTCCTCCAGATTGACTGGTTTGGTGACGAAATGCCATGCGCCCCGCCGCATCGCTTCCACGGCCGTGTCGACGCTTCCGTAGGCCGTCATCATGATGACGACGGGTGGGTGGGGGAAGGCGAGTGCGGCGTCGATGAGCTGCATGCCGTCGTCCGCGCCGAGGCGGAGGTCTGTGACCATGACATCGACCCGCTCGTTCTTGAGGACTTCGAGGGCTTCGGCCCGGTCCGAGGCCACGTAGACATCGAAGTCGTCTTCAAGGGACAGCCGCAGACCATCGCGGGTATGTTTCTCGTCGTCGACAATGAGCACGGTGGCGTCCATGGCCTCAATATTGTGACAGAATGACCCGGAGGCAACCGGGGTGATGGATGGGGCATCTGCAGGCTTGCGGGCAGGGAAGGTGCGGCCTATGCGCGGAGCATGCGCATCATTGCGGGCAGCGCCGGCGGAATTCCCATCGCTGTGCCGAAGACCTCCCTGCGGCCGACCACCGACCGGGTGAGGGAAGCCGTGTTTTCGATCCTTGGAGTGGACCTTTTGGCGGGGGCGGCCGTGCTCGATCTTTTTGCGGGCAGTGGATCGTACGGGCTGGAGAGTCTGAGCCGCGGGGCTGCGCGTGTTGTTTTCGTGGAAGCCGACCGGGCCGCGGCGGAAGTGATCCGGGGGAATCTGCAGAAGGCGCGGCTGACGGGTGGGGTGGTGCAGCAGTCGCCGGTGGAGAGTTGGCTGCGCGGGCGTGGGCGCGAGGCTGCGGGGGTGCCGTTCCGGCTGATTTTTGCGGATCCTCCGTACGCGAAGCAGCGTGGGGATATTGATTGGGGTGCGCGGCTGCTGGCTGATCCTGTGCTGCCCACGCTTCTGGAGGAAGGCGGCTGGCTGGTACTGGAGGGCTTTGCCCGTGGGGAAAGTGTGGCTGCGGAGGATGGGGCGTGGGTTTGTCGCGACGAGCGGCGCTATGGCGATGCGATGGTCGGATTCTATCAACTCAAGCGGAATGGGGACCATGCTGAGGATCATTCTGCTGATTTATAATTTGCTGCTGCCGTTTGGGTTGCTGGTGCTGCTGCCCGCAAGTGTGCTCAAGATGCGGAAGCGTGGGGGCTATGGGGCGCGTTTCTGGCAGCGGTTCGGGAAATTCGATCCCGAGACCCGGGCGAGACTGGAGGCTGGGCGGGGTCGGGCATGGTGGCTGCATGCGGTCAGTGTGGGGGAAGTGAACGTGGCGCGGAAGCTCATTGCCGGGCGGTTGCGGTTGGCTCCGGGCATGCCGGTGGTGCTTTCGGTGACCACTTCGACTGGCTATGCTGTGGCCGTGAAGGATGCGCCGGAGGAACTGACGGTGATCTACAGTCCGGTCGATCTGCTGCCGGTGCCGGGGATGCTGCTGGACCTGATCCGGCCGGTGGTGCTGGTGCTGGTGGAGGCCGAGGTTTGGCCGAATCTGGTGTGGGGAGCGGACCGGCGGGGGATTCCCGTGGTGCTGGCCAACGCGCGGCTTTCGCCTCGCAGCGAGCGTCGGTACCGGGCTCTGCGCTGGCTGGCGGCCCCGGTTTTCGGGCAATTGCGCCGCGTTCTCGTGCAGGACGAGGCCGACCGTGCGCGCTGGGAAGGGATCGGCGTGCCGGTCGGACGGATTGCCTGCACCGGGAGTGTGAAGTACGACCTTGCGGGGTCGGCGCGGGAATCGAGGGTTGCTGCATTCCGGGAACTGGTGAGTGTGCTGTGGGGCGAAGGACGGGAAATTGTGCTCGCGGCGAGCACGCATGACGGGGAAGAAGCAGCCATGGCGGTTGCCCTCAGCGAAGTTCTGCGGGAACGGCCGGGCGTGCGGCTGGCGGTGGCACCGAGGCATGCCGAGCGCCGTGAAGAAGTGCGTGCGGCACTTGAGAAGGCGGGCATTTCCTGCGTGCTGCGATCCGGGCTGCCGCAGTCGGCGCAGGGCGGCGGGACGTCCCGTGCTTCGGTTCTCGTGATCGATTCCACGGGGGAACTGCGCGACTGGCAGGCTCTTGCCAGTCTGGTGATCATTGGAAAGAGTTTTCTGGCCGAAGGGGGGCAGAATCCAGCCGAGGCCATCGCCGCCGGGGTTCCGGTGGTCTGCGGTCCGCACATGGACAATTTCCTGCCGCTCATGAAACTCCTCGAGGCCGCCCGCGGCATCCGGCAGGTGCGTGGATTGGACGAACTGGCACCGGCGATTGCGGGAATGCTCGACGACCCGGCTGGTTCGCGCGCTGAAGCTGACCGTGGGCGGGCAGCCCTTGCGCAGCACCGGGGAGCCACAGAGAAAACCGTGGCGGCCATTGCGGCCGAGGCCAGCGGGCCGTGACGCCGACGGATCCTTCCGGTTTCCGGAATGCAAATGCCACTTGCATCGCCGGGGATGGCAGCTACGCTCGTCTCCCGCCCGGAAAGGGTCGGCTGGGTCTGCCTGCTGAAGGCAACTGGAAGCCGGGACCGTTCCCGCCGATCCGGTGATCCGCCAGTTTTCCCCGTCCATTCGCGTAAATTTCCCAATCAAACCATCCATATCCTGCCATGAAGGCCGATCTGCATCCCAACTACCAGCCCGCCACCGTCACCTGCACCTGCGGCACCGTTTATCACACCCGCTCGACTCAGAAAGAGGTCAAGATTGGTATCTGTGCAGCCTGCCATCCGTTCTTCACGGGTGAACAGCGCTTCGTCGACACCGCCGGACGCGTTGACAAATTCGCCAAGCGTTTCGGTGGAGTCCAACTCCGCCGTGCGGCCAAGCCGAAGCTTTCCCCTGCGGGAGCCTAGTCGCTGGCTTTTCCGATTTCAGAGCGGTGCGTGTCCGGTGAGCGGGCACGCGCCGCTTTTGTTTGAACCCGGAGCGCCGGATGGCCGGGCCCGCGCAGGCCGCCTGTCTCATGTCCCATGGATTACGCTGAACTGATCGAGCGGAAGAAGCTGCGCCTTCACGAACTGGAGGCAGCCATTGCGTCGCCGGACTTCTTTGCGGACGCGCGGAAGGCGGGGGAAATGACGCGCGAGCATGCGGCGGTGCGGAGGTTGCTGGCGTCGTGGGATCGCTATCAGCAGACCGGGCGGGACATCAGTGAGGCCACCGAGCTGGCGAAGGGGGAGGATGCCGAGCTGGCGGCCATGGCTGCCGAAGAACTGCCTGGACTGGAGGAACGGTCGGTGGCCCTTGCGTCGGAAATTCAGTACGCCTTGCTGCCGCGGGATCCGACTGAAGACCGTGATGCTCTGGTGGAAATCCGGGCGGGTACGGGTGGCGATGAAGCCGCCCTCTTTGCCGGCGATCTCATGCGCATGTACGTGCGCTATGCCGAAAGCCGCGGCTGGAAGGTCGAACCGATGGAAGCGAATCCATCCGATGCCGGCGGGTTCCGCGAAGTCATCTTCAAGGTATCGGGCGAGGAAGTATTCCGCTGGCTGAAATATGAAAGCGGCGTCCACCGGGTGCAGCGCGTTCCGGCCACCGAGGCGCAGGGCCGCATTCACACATCGACGGCTACGGTCGCTGTTTTGCCAGAGGCCGAGGAAGTCGATGTCCAGATCCGCGCCGACGACCTCCGCATCGAAGTGTGCCGGGCGGGCGGGCATGGCGGCCAGGGCGTCAATACGACTGATTCCGCCGTGCAGATCATGCACCTTCCCACCGGAATGATTGTGCGTTGTCAGGACGGGCGGAGTCAGCTCAAGAACCGCGAGAAGGCCATGACCGTGCTCCGTTCCCGTCTGCTCGAGCGCAAGCAGCAGGAAGAAGCGGCCCGATATTCTGCGCACCGCCGCAGCCTCATTGGATCGGGCGGCCGCGAGGAAAAAATCCGTACCTACAACTTTCCGCAGAACCGCGTCACGGATCACCGCATCAACCTCACCCTCTACCATCTGCCGTCCTTCATGGATGGCGACCTTGGGGAAATGATCGCTGCCCTTCAGAAGAGCGACATGGCTGCGAGAATGGAGGAAGCCCAGCGGGAAGCCGGTCTGGCCCCGTGATTCCACCGGGAAGCGGTGGATGGCTTGCCGTGGAGCCCGGCGCCATGCGGAAGACACGCGTCCGGCTGAATTTCCTTGTCATTTCGCAGCCCGCATGACTAGATTGGCAACATGAAGAAACGATTTTCGGGCGCTGCCCTCGTGCCGCCGTTGGCTACGTGCGCGGCATTTCTGGGAATGGGCGCAGGGCTGGCGCATGCTGGTTTTACGGTGAGTGCCGTCACGGCGCGGCAGCGCCCGCAGACCATGCTGGTCGACATCGGCTACGACCTTGCGCTGCAGGACGTCTCATCGGTCCGGGTCGTGCTGGAGGCCTCACCGGACGGCTGCGAGATCTGGCGGGTTCCAGTGACCAGTGTGACCGGCGACATTGGCCCCGGAGTGAAGGCCGGCACCGGGAAAAAGATCGTCTGGGATGCCGGCGCGGATTGGCTTCGCCGTGTGTCGCCGGAGATGCGATTCCGGATTTCCGTGTACGAGCGTTCTGTCGAACCCGCTGTGCCGGCGGGATTTTCCCTGATTCCGGGTGGATCGTTCACGATGGGGCGCACGAGTGGCGACACGGATATGGATGCTCCGCCGGTCACGGTGCATGTCAGCAGTTTCCTTTGTCAGCAGCGGGAAACCACGCTGGCGCAGTGGAAGGAAGTGCGGACATGGGCCAGTGTCAACGGCTTCACTGACCTGCCACCGGAGACCGGAAAGGGACTGAATCATCCCATGATCGGGATCTCTTGGCATCAGGCCGTCAAGTGGTGCAATGCCCGCAGTCTCAAAGAGGGACTGGTGCCCGTATACTACACCAATCCGGCGCATCTTCCCGTCCATGTCTACCGGTTCGGCACCGCCTCGTCGATCACGGTCTGCTGGGGGTTCAATGGCTATCGTCTGCCGACCGAAGCAGAATGGGAAAAGGCCGCCCGGGGCGGGTCGAGGACCCGCTTTCCCTGGGGCGACACCATTTATCACAGCAATGCCAATTATTTTGCCTGGGGCCCTCCGACGGATAGTTATGACGGGAGTTGGCCGCGGGGGTACCATCCGTCCTATGCCACTGGGTCTGCTCCGTACACGGCGCCCGTGGGAAGCTTCGAAGCAAATGGGTACGGGCTTTTCGATGTGGTGGGGAATGTCGGGGAATGGTGCTGGGATTGGGATTCGGATTTCTCGTACGTGAACGGAGCCAGTGATCCCCGGGGGCCGGGGATCACTGGCTCCCGCGTGGTCCGCGGTGGCTCATGGTCCGAGGTGGCGGCCAGTGCGCGGCTGTCAGCGCGTGCCGGCCGTGGTCCGACGTTCGCGGCGGATTTTGGATTCCGCCCGGTCCGGCTGTGGCCGAGGCCCGGTTCCGTGGAAAGCGGCAGTGTGGCTGTCGATACAAGCACGGCCCCGCTGATGGGATTGCCGTCCGTCGGAACGGTCGAAGCAACGGGTGCATGGCTTGGCGGGCAGGTGCAGCACGACGGCGGCGTGCCGGTGACGGAATACGGCGTGGTGGCTTCCATGGAGGCAGTGAATCCCGATCCATGGCCCGGTGGCGTGGGGGTACGCAAGGTGAGCGCTACCGGGTCGCTGCAGACGTTTTCGCTGCGCGTCAACGAACTCAGCCCGGGCCGACGCCATGTTTTCCGTGCCTATGCCCGGAATGTGAAGGGGGTTAGCTACAGCGAAATCCGGACCTTCAGCACGACCGGGCAGAACGCCCAGCAGGACTGGAGAATGCTCCATTTCGGCACGACGGAGAATGCGGTCCAGGCGGCCGACGCGGCTGATCCGGATGCCGACGGATTGAACAATGCCACGGAATTCGCGCTGGCCCTGAATCCGAAGCGCTGGAGTGCGGACGGGGTACAATCCACCCGTATAGGGACCCGACTGGAACTCAAGTACCGCCGGGGCACGGTGGCGCAGCGGGACGGAACCAGTGTGAAGGCGGAATGGAGCGATGATCTCGTGAGGTGGTCGCGGGAGGGTGTCGAGGAAACCCAGCAGAGTGATGACGGGACCTACCAACAGGTGAAGGCGGTCATGGATGGGGGAACTGCGGTCCGCCGCTTCGTCCGTCTCCGCGTGGTGGTGCCCGCCGAATGAGGCGGCTGTTTCCCGTGATTCCGCATGGAAAGTTGCTGGATCGCGAAGCGGCGCGTGTGGTAGGTAGCACGCATGCTGCGATTCAGGGAATGTGTTGTGCTGGGGTTTCTGCTGCTGGGCGGATGGTCACAGGGAGCGGAAATGCCACCGGTGATCGGTGGACTGGCGCGCGCTCAGCTGGAACCCGCCGTCAAGGGTTCCATTCTTCTCGCGGAACTGAATTGCGTGGCGTGTCACGAGGGCCAACTCCGCGGCGATCCCAAACAAGCCCCGCGGCTCGCCGCCGTCGCCGGCCGGCTCCACCCGGATTACCTCGAACGCTTTCTGCGCCATCCGCATGAAGTGAAGCCGGGGACGACCATGCCCGACGTGATGGCTGGGCGCAGTGACGCCGAACGGGAACGGCTGGCGCGGGAACTGACCCATTTTCTGCGTTCTCTTCATGACAAACCGCTCGAGCTTTCCGTGCCCGATGCGGTCGCGGCGCAGGAAGGAAAACGTCTCTTTCATGCGCGTGGCTGCGCGGCCTGTCATGCGCCGCGCGATGCGGAAGGCAATGAGCAGACGGTGGCGGAAGCCGTTCCGCTGGGCGAACTCGCCTACCGTTACAGCTTTGCCAGCCTGACGGATTTCCTCGAGCGAC
Source organism: Verrucomicrobiota bacterium (assembly GCA_039795165.1). Taxonomy (GTDB): domain Bacteria; phylum Verrucomicrobiota; class Verrucomicrobiia; order Verrucomicrobiales; family V1-33; genus V1-33. The sequence continues at coordinate 122,291 of JBDKER010000010.1, forward strand.
CGCACACTGTGCGTCCGTCCGGCCGGATGCCCGACCTCCGGCTGCCGCGTCAGGACGTGGAGAAGATCGCGCACTTTCTTCTGCAGAAGACGAGGCTGCCGGGACGTCTCCGCTACACCATGTACCGGGGCAGGGTCTTTGAAGGAATCGGCAGCGACGAAGTGAAGGCTGAAAAAGCCGGGCAGAGCGATGGCTTTGCGGTGCCCGGTGCCGCGAAACTGCCGCATCACACCGCGGTCGTTTTCTCCGGCTGGCTGCGCATCCGGGAGGCTGGGCCGTATCGTTTCCGGGCGAAGTTCAATGGTGGCAGTCTCGTCGTGGGCGACCGGACGGTCTTCGAGCTGCCTCCGAGCGACCGCCGCGGTGTTCAGGAAAAGGAAGGCACCGTGATGCTTCCGCAGGGGAATCACCGCATTGAATTCACGTACTATCACACGGGCCGCGATCCCATGCTGGATTTCGGAATGGAAGGTGGAGGTCAGGACATGGGAC
>JBDKER010000011.1:0-122720 GCA_039795165.1 Verrucomicrobiota bacterium
GAGACGGTACTTCGGTTGGCTTCAACGGGGCCGCGCCTTTTGGGGCGCGGAGATATGGCAATAGCTGCTCAACCAGCTTCATGAGTGCTTGCTTCAACGGGGCCGCGCCTTTTGGGGCGCGGAGATTTCGGACTTTGAGGAGGCTACTTGGGGTTGGGCTGAGCTTCAACGGGGCCGCGCCTTTTGGGGCGCGGAGATAGTGCCGACTGCAGGTTGATAATCCTCAGGGAATTGCGGCAGTCAATGCGAGAGGTTCTTTGAGTCGGATGGTGCCGGTCGGGCGAATCCGTACACTTCCGGCGTAACTCTTTCCTTATCAACATTCGAGCGGGGCTGCGGGCTTTCGCGTCGCCCAACCGCTCGCGTTATGAGGGAGGACAATAATTTGATATGGGGGATGGGAAAGAACGGACGAGGCCCGGGTTTCCGCCGGGTGATATCAGGCGACGAAGCAGGGAGCAACGAGTTTCACGTAACTCTGACCAAGCGCTGTGATGGTGCGTTCGCCGCGGTGGGAAGCAGGGCCGAGGTCGATGAAGAGCACTTGGTCATCTGATTGGTTCATGACTTCCCTGAGGCGGCTTTCCATGCGGACCTTGTCGCTGGCGGAGAGGTCGCACTCGAAGACCGAGAACTGGAGGTGCATGCCGAAATCTTTGCAGATGCGGAAGACGCGGCGGAGGCGCTTTTCACAGCGAATGTCGTACGTCACGATGTAATTGATGCGCATGGACTTACCTTGTCATGAATGGCACGTAGCTGCGGATTTCGCCAGTGAGGGATTTGGCGAGCAGCCGAACTTGGAGTTCCACGGCGCGGCGGTAGCTGACTTTATAGCCGAAGAGCGGGTGCGTGACGCCATCGGACAGCCGACGTTCCCATGCATGGAAGACGATTTTGCGGCCGGTGGGTGTGAGGGCGGCAGACTGGGCCGAGCGGACAAAATCATTCTCGGAGAGCATGCCGTTATTGAGGAGGGTAATAACCGTGCTGTCCGCGAGGAGAGGTCGGAATTCCTCCATGACATCGAGGGCTAGGGCGGGCCGACCGTGTCTTGGCTGGTGGAGGAAACCGACATACGGGTCGAGGCCTACGGCATGGCAGGCGATGGTACATTCCTTGGCGAGCAGCGAATATGTGAGGGACAGGAGGGCATTGACCGGATCGCGCGGTGGGCGGCGATTCCGGGAATCCGGGTAAAAGGGAAAAAGGCTCGCGGCAGCCTGCTGCGGTTGTGTGGTCTTGTGGTCTGCCAGGGTACTGGGCAGATCGCCTGAGGAGACGCCGCCTGGTACTGGCTCGTCCCGGCTTTTCACTTTGAGCATACCACCGAAGGAAGAGAAATATAGACTGGCAGCGTTTCCTTCGACGCCGAGCAGTTGTGGAAGCGCGGTGGTCATGAGCGCGGCGTGCGCGAAGTACTTCAGGCCGTGGAGCACATCCTTTGGAGGTTCGATGTGATTCCGCATGAGGAGAGTCCGCTGATTGACGATCTTTCCGTGGATCATCATGCGGGCGATGGCCAGTGAAGCCGCAGGATCGGTGGCGGTGCGGAACTGCTCGATGCGGGTGATGACATTCTTGAGGGTATGGCCCCGGGTCACTCCGTAGAACCAGCCACCTGTCGAGAAATACGTGAGCGGGATTTCTGCTTCGCAGAGTGACTGCACCACGCTCGTGCTGATTTGGACAGGGCCGAAAAGCGCCACGTGGTGGAGATCCTTCATCAGGAAGCCACCGATCATTTTGTCCTTTTCTTTCACGGTGATGGTTTCGCCGCTGCGGCCCACCCACGCGCCCGGTGTATTCAGATAGAGAGTGCGGGTTTCAGGATTCGGCGCGATCAGGCGGCGCATGTCAGGGTCGGCCTTCACGCGCCGGATCCCGGGAGCCGGCATGCGCAGCACATACTCAAGGAGTGGGGTCCGCTCCAATTCTGGATCCTCGCGGGAAGCCTCCCCAGAGAGCCCAAGTTCAAGTTGGCTCTCGGCGAAGGGAGCAAGAAGGCGATCGTCCGGGGCCGCCAGCATGCGTGTCTCGTCGGGCAGACATATACTGACCAGCGAACAGCGCGGGCACTTTGGCGAATGCGCGAGCGGTGGAGGCATCGGAACCGTACGAGCATCGTGGGCCTCCGCGACCTTACGCCGCGCCCACGCCTCATCGTCCGCGGAGGGCCGGAAAACCACACGCTGGCGGGTCTCTTTGTAGAAAACAATCCCTTCCTCGCTGGGAAACCCATTTTCCCGCAGCAGCAGGATCTGCAGCACCAACTGAACCCGATCCGCGTCCCACAGCTCCCGGCCCTCATCGCCTTCCCGCGGCCGACCCTTCTTGTATTCCACTGGCGTGTACACCATCGCACCGCCCGGAACGCTCGACTCCCCTTCCACCAGATCCAGCTTCGCCGTCACGTTAAGCTGCGGAGAAAAAAGCGAAACACTGCGCGCGTGAATCGTCTCCGGCTCGCCCGAATCAACAGCAGCCTCCCCCGCCCCATCCGCGTTCCCATCGCCCAACCGGGCTTCCGCCACCTTCTTCCCGGAGCCCGACTTCTTCTTCCCTCCTTCCAGCGTTCCCGGTTTCGCTGTGTCCACCCGCTTGTGAGCCTCAGCACCCTCAAGCGTATCCGGATTGTGTACAAAGACCCCCTCCACCACCTCGTAGTAGAAGAGCCTCGGACAGTACACAAATTCGTTCACCATCCGTATTCCCAGCGGTTCGCCCGAAAGCCGCGGAACACCTGAGACCGCCGGACCCACACCGGGTTCGCCCCCGATACCAATAGCAGACGAAGCTGCCGCATCGCCAGCGGCACCTACGAAGACTCCGATATCCAGTTCACTCTGCTGAAGCAGCGGTGACATAGGGGCACTTCACTCAATCAGCCACAGGCACAAACAGCCCAAGGCCGAAATGGGAGCCGTATCCCAAAGCAAATGGGCCAGAACGATGCTCCGGGAAGGTAATTTCAAAGGCCGCACCGGTATCACTGCCCCGGCTACCATTCCCACCATGACGCCGAGTTTGGAACTGAAGGGAACGAAAACGCCGCTGACCAAAGTGATAGGGAAGATCTGATTCCTTGAGCTGACGGATGGAAGCACCCGCACCGTGGGGATGCTGCTGCAGCAGTCTATGCAGATCATGTGGTGCCGAACCAATCTGCCAACCAGTATCGTCGATTTTGGGTCGCCCGTCCCGATAAATCTTAGCATGCCGGGTGGAGACAAATGGTGTTACCGATCGCCATTTCCGTGAGGCCGCGAAAAGATCGCAGCCACCGAAGTCGGCCGGCGTGCCCAATCCGTGAAGCACAACTCTTATGTCATGGCCTCCGTGCCCCCAAACCCTCCGCAACTGCCTCAAAGCCAGGCAGGCGTCTGCATCGAAACCCATCTCGGCCCATACCGTGATGTGAGTGATCAGGTCACGACTTCCCGTGGCCTCGCAAAAGATGTGTGCGTGAGCATGTTCCATGGAGAGCCGGCGACCTTCCTCATCAACACCGGTTAGGACCGCAGCACGACCGGCACCATGATCAGACCACTTGCAGAGCGCAGCGTGGATCCGGTCACCCACCGAGACAGCATCCGTGATACTCGGCATTACAGAACTTGTGATGGCGAAACGTGCTACCGTCGGAAGTGCACCGGATCGCCGCTGGCGAGTCCGGATCGGCGAAGCGAAGCAATTCTCCGGGCGCGCAAATCGCACAAAGTGACCGCCTGGAGGAAGATTCCATCCAGCCGACTGCAGATCTCCGGTATCAGCATGGAGAGCGGCGAAAACGTCCATCGGCACGTCCGGAAGATTCTTTCTCTCCTGCGCACTCGGCTTCGGGCCAAGAGCCGCAAGTGCCTCGGCTGTAAATCCGACGCGCCATTGCTCGTAGCTCACACTGTCCATGGGACAAAGAAGGCGCACGAGTTCGCAACCCGAGGGAACGGGTTCTTCCTCGCTTAACGGCCAAGCGTTGAACTCAACGCCGACATCGCTTTCGACCAGCGCTGCCGTAACAAGACTCTCTGATCGGCCCAAATAGACGAGGCGCTCGGCAAGCAGATTGAAGGCGCCGTGTTGTTCTGGGGACAAGTTCCAATCCCAAGCCATGAGAACTCGTGCACTTTCGCCGAGTTGGATGAAGGTATCGAAGATCTTCGTGGTCTTCTCGTTCTTCCCTTCCACAATAGGCATGTAATGTCGCGTGTGTCCGGTGGTGGCAGGCGGTAAAAAGCACCTCGGCGAAGAGGACAATGCAACGATCAGAGACCGCATCGTATCTTCACTGATATCAGTCATTGCCTTCCAACGCCAAGTCGCGATGAGCGCACGCAGGAGCCGCCACGGTGAAGGCGGCCATTCAACCGAGCCCTCGTTGACATGCCGCCCCCATGGAGTTGCATGAAACCGACCGGCCGGAAATCTCAGTTCAAGGACAGTCATGCCGTTCACGCCTGAGTTTGTTCCTCTTTACCCTTTTTGGCCGCGACCTCCTCGTAGACCACGGTAGTCTCGGCGGGGTTCGCAAAGCTGCTGGCCGCCGCCTTGATGAGACCCGGCAGTGCACTCTCCAACTCGGCTAGCGTTGGCATCACGAAGCCATTCGGACGCTGCACCGTAAGTTCTCCAGTGACTTCCAAGTCACATGCCGTGCGGAGACGCAGTCCGTCCCGGAAAAACTTTTGAATCTTAAACAGAGCCAACGCGAAAAGCAGATTCTCGGCGTCCGCCCCAAGACCGAAACCACGGATCAAAGCAAGATCAAGATTGAAGAAGACCGTGATGAGACCAGTGTATTCTTCCCGGGCGAATGGTACGTTTCCAAAACCTTTCGCGGTATCGCCGCTAGGATCTACGGAATCATTCTTTACCCCGCCACTGGCAGCCACCGCAACTCCCTCTGCCTCTATGAAACCGGTAACCGCACGGGGCAGGCGCATCCTTCCTCCCGCGATCTCTTTCTTTGCAAGAAAAACACCGTGCAGGAGAGCATTGGTATCGTATTTGAACAGAGTTGATGCCAATTTCCGAATATCAACAATTCCCTTTTCAGCGATAGATAACTCCGTCTTCAGGGTCTCAAGAAATGATTTGTCCTTACCTTCAAGGATATACGGGGAATTAATCCGATGGGCCTCGAGAACGGAATTGGTGAGAGCCGTTCCATCTTTACTCTTCACCTTGACGACCGGTAGACCGCGCAGCGGGGCCACCCAATCGTCTGCCACTGAATCCCAGCAGACGTCCTCGAGCCGATTGGCCATACTCTGAGCCGATTCGACGAGGAGGAGCTTTCGACCGTCGGGGCCGTCGAATGCTGCCGCACCGAGGTCTGGAAATCCAGTGGGCTGAAAACGTGTTCCCTGAAGCGGTGCTAGGCTTGCCTTGAGGAGGAGACGCGGTTGGTCTTTGAGTGCGGATAGGTTCATGGGTTAGTTTCGGTTTGGTGTGTAATGGCTTTTTCGAGGCGCGAGAAGTCCTGGTGCGATATAGGAAAGATGATGGCGGCCGCGGTGCGGCGCGCGGTCACGCCAGTGACTGGAAGCTCGCGGACCAGCGGGCGGCGGCCTGATGCATTGAGGCGGCGGGAGGCCAATTGGCTGGCAGCAGTTCCATCACCACTCATCGCGCGGTTAAGTATGGCGGGAACGAGCGGAATCGGGTCTTCGTCCCTCGGAAGCCGATGATGGCACAACTTCAGCAAAGCATAAAAAGCCGAAGGAACGACGTATTGCTCCGCGCCTCCCGGTGATACCCGGGGCCGCTGCAACCCAGCGGGCGGGGCTTCCGGCAGCATGGATAGGGCTTTCGGGTCCACGCATGCGAGTCCCCATAGGAGATCAGCCAGCAGGTCCTCATTGACACGGCCCTCGATGAAGGCCGTAATATCATCAAGGCAGGCGAATCTAGCCGCAACATCCGCCCAACCAGACATTCCCGCTTTCTCAAAACGGATGATCCGGCGCCTCAGAATCGAATGAAGCGCATCGGTAAAGTGCCCATCCTGCCAGACGACGTCATTTCCGGGGAGATCAGCCCATTTAGTCCATGCACGGTCTTTCGTGAAGCCGATATCCACTGGTTCGAGATTCTGACGTAGCCAGAAAGTCTCTTTCCCCAGCGGGGCGCGAATGCTCGCAAGCGAAAGAGCGAGCCTGAATTCCGGGGAACCATCGTTTGCATCCGAAATCCATCGCGCACTAAGGCCCCGCAGCGGTTGTATGTGGTTCTCGCCAGTCCAACGGAAGCTGTGGGCTATCGACCTCTCCGCGGCTCCAAGCGCTGCAAGCACAGCCTGAAGCGTTCCAGAGCCTCCGTCCCGGCAAAGTTCAATCATTCGTCTCTCGAGTTGTTGAAGAGCCCTAGTAACGGATGCAGGCGCATTGGAGTTCGCGGAAGGAGCTGCTTTTTGCCGGAGACGGTCGTGCCACACCTCAATATCCGCGAGAAGGTCAGCACGAATCTGGCGACGCACAGGAATGCGCGCCAAGGGAGTCGCAAAATAGGCGAGCCCGTTGCGTATTTGGAAACCGAAACGCTGGAAAGATGCTATACCACGGTCAACACCTAGCGTAACCACAGCTTGGGAAAAATCCACGCCAGTTCGGGCCGGTCGGCCTCGGACTTGTGCCCGCCCTTCGCCAAAGATTGAGCGCAACTCCATCAACGAGACCGGGCGATCCCACATGGGCATCCACATCTCGCACCTAGCATCGACTTCATCAGCACCGGCGGCACTCGCGTAACCAACGGCAGCCTGCCTCACACAAAACGGGTAAATAAGCGCGCCGCTGCCCAGACTATCAAGCTTCTTAACGCTAGCAGCTGCAAACAACACAGCTCCCTCGATCATTAGAATGAAGTCCCATGGATTCACCGTGGACGGTGCGTCAAATCCGGAAGTTGCATTTGCTCCACCTGCAGCCCCGGGAAAGAATTGGCCGATTGGTGACTTCGTGGAGTTTCCTGGAGAAGGTTCCGAAAATAGAGCTGAACGCAGCCACGATGGAGATTCAGTGGAAGGCAAGCCCGTGGTGGAATTTATGACTTCATTGATTCGCTGCATGAAGTTGTTGGTGAAGTCGAGAGCACCGTCCGTGCCGCCGGTACCCAGAAGTGGCGGATAGCCGACTTTACTCGTCCCCAGAATGATAGTGGCGTCCATCCATCCGATTGCTTCGTCAGGAAGTACATTCCTCAGGCGATTCAGAAGCACCTCTTTCAGTTCCTCTTTAGGAGCCTCATTGAGGCCCATAGAAGCTAACACTGTTTTTGATTTTTCGATCGTTTCACGGAGTGGCTCCATTCGTTCGCATCGCGACTCAACGATTGCAGCCACCGTTTTGGTAGCGGATGTCTGCTGGTCTCTCAAACCAGTCTTTCTGAGCTTTCCGGTCGCTTCATCCTTTTCCTTGCTTTTACCTTCCCTGAAATAGAACCCACCACCACCATTCCAAGGAGCAAGCACAGCGGTGGGCTTGTAGGTATTTAAAAAGAAATCAGTCAACCCATCGCGATCCAGCGTGGAGTTGAGAAAGAAGCGGTCGTCTTTCCAGAAAGCGGTCGCTGTGGGGTCGACCTGTTCGCTGACGAGGCGGAGGATGCCGAGGGCTTTCAGGTAGTGGGCTAGGGGAATTGGGGCGCAGCCGTTGAGAGGGAGGTCAGGCATGAGGGGCGAACGGTTAGGTCGTTAACGAGGCTGTCCTTGCGGGTTTTGATGAGGTAGAGTGATTATTGCTGGGCGGTTGCAGCGAGTCCGGTAACACGTGGCGGCCGGCTGATGTCCGGCTGCGACTCAGCGCTCTCGAGCAGCGAGCAGCAGGGGATGGTGATGCGGGCGGAGGCGGTCAGGGAAATCGGCGGGCGTTCCTGTGCTTGTGCACCGCAAGGTAGTTCGTGGTTCTTCACGGATTTTCAGGCTTGGATTGTGCGCGGGCCGAAGCGCGGGAATCGGCGGAGCGGAGGAGGGTTTCGAGAAAAGCGAGTTTGAATGGACCAAACTCATCGCGGAGGCTGAGGGATCGTGAGAGCCATGAGGGGCCATGCGGTCCTGCTCCCATGAGCATGAAACTGAGATCAAGCTTGGTCTCTGGAATAATTAGGCCTGGAAGGTCAATTTGCGGGAGCTGTTCACCGTGCCAGATGCCGCGGGCGAAGGTGCGGTCAATGTCGTCCGGGTCACCCTTTTCACCGGGGAGAGATCTGATGGAGAGCCGAACTTTGCCGTGGTGTGCGGCAATGAGGTAGCCAACGAGGTCACGCCGGTGAGCGTCTGGAGGACCAGACACGAGCCATGCGAGAGCGGATGCGAGTTCGTGCCGATAGCCGCGGCGGGAACATTGCCCGTTCGTCTTTCCGGACTTAGCCCAAAGGGTGTTAGCGCGTGCCTCGTCATTCCCGCGGAGCATGGTTTGAAAGACTGGATGGGCCTTACCGGCGTCATGCCAGCGGGCAGCCGTGAGCAAGGCCTCCCGAAATGGAATGATGGCGGCCATTTCGGAAGCTATGCAATCCATTTCAGCGACCACTTCGAAAGTGTGATCGTGGAGGCTTTGCCACTGGTGGTTGAACGTGAGTGGTTCATCATCGTGCGCTTCACTTTCTCCGGTACCAGGATCATGACAGGCTGGTTGGTCTTTGGACTCGCCGGTCCAGCCTAGGCTAACGCTGTATCCACCGCTTTTGGAATCGATTAGATAGACTCCACCCGGACGCGCGTTTTTGGCGGCTTCCCACAGCTCATCGAGAGCATTCCACCGCCATGCTCGGAGCTTATCGTTTTTTACGAACTTGGCAGCGTCGCCGATCGCTACACGGCAGAGTTCGTCGCGTTGTGGCGCTGGCGTTTCGGGGGATGGGACATCTCCAGCAACTTCGCGCCAGAAGAATTGCACGTCATTGTCTTCGGAGTCACGGATGTATCTGGAAATATCGAGGTCCTGTCCGCAAATATCTGGAGTCGTATCGAACAGGTCAAGGAGATCGCGCCGGCGGATCACCGGGCGGACGGCAGGATCTTCTGGCATCGCGATGGCGCTTAGTTCCCGGGGGCTGCCATCGGTGGCGAGTTTGAGCGATTCCCGTGCTTTGGTGAGGTCGGCTTCCTCGTAGGGCAGGCAGATGTTGTCCTTTGCGTCCTTTGGCTGGATATCGACCCAAAGGATCTCCGCGTCTTGACTTTCAGCACGGCGATTGCACCGGCCCATGCGTTGCACGAGAGACGGCCACGGGGCGAGTTCGGTAACCAAGAGCTTTGCCGACACATCGACCCCGGCTTCGACGGCTTGGGTAGCGATAACGATGCGGTCCCCTTCTCCGAAAAGCAGTTGCTCCTGGGCTGCGCGATCCTTTCCGCGGAAACGGGAATGCACCAACGCGACGCGGGAGGGGTCGTAGAGAGATTCTTTCGTTTTTTTGTCCCTCGTGGTGAGTGCAGAGAAGACTTCCTGTGCACGTGACACTCGATTGATGACGACAAGGGTCAAAGTGCCCGGTTGGTGCTTCTGGGCGATGATAGCAGCAAGCCTTCTTGGGTATTCAGCTTTCGATGCGGCGGAAAGCTGAATCTCGCAGCAGTCGATAGACTTTTTGGCCTCATACAACTCGTGCGGGCGTCCACTGGATTTCTCGATGTCGCTCAAACCCAGACAAAGCCAGCCATCATGCGGCGGTAGATGATCCACAGTCGCGAGCCTCGCGCTGTCCATGGTGGCGCTCATCCACCAAGTAGGGCATTTAGTGACCGTCGGCCAAGTTGACCGGAATCCGTCCAACTGAGCACTGGTCTCAAGGCTGACACCCATTAACTGCGTCTCGTCCATGACCCAGAGGCAGTCATTATTGAGCAGGCCGAAGTGCATGGGCCAGCGGTAGCGGGACATGCCGTAACCCCGGTTGAGGGCTCGGGAGAGGAGCATGTCCTGCGTGCCGATAAGGATGGCGTTTTTTTCCGGGTAGATATCCCATTTGCCGGCGTCCTCCCCACCCATGAGGACGTGTACCTTGGCTGGGTCACTGCTGGCTGGCAGGACGGTATTTCTGATCCATTTCCGGGCCTCGTCTGCCGTTTGTTCCACAAGCGTCCTCATCGGCAGGCAGTAAACGAGCCGGCGCGGCCAATCCGGTGACCCTTTGTGGATCCGGTTCCAGAGCCACGCGAGGGTGACAGCGGCGGTTTTGCCAAGTCCCGTTGGGATGGAGATAAGTTGGGATTGGCAGGGCCCGGACTCATTGAACTCTCCGGAGGCGTCCGCATCTGGACCGCCGGCGATGCGGGATTGGTAGGCGTAGGGGGATTGGCCGTTGGTGGCTTGCTGGAAGAAGTCGCGGTAGGTCATGTTGCAGAGCCGGAGTCTGGAGGGAGGGGTTGGCCTGTGGCGGGGAGTTGGCCTTTCGAAAAAGTCGATGGGAGGAATTTCTGGAGGATCGTGAAGGAAATGACGTACCTCGTCAATTCATTTGGCGTGGGAAAATACGGAGATTTGGATCCCCGCAAAAGGCCAGACCTTTTGTCTGAGCTCCTGCCGGACGACAAATGCCCAGACCTCTTGTGAGATGACCGAACCTGCGACGAAAACGACGAATCTCGACAAAAGGACAGACCTTCTGTCACGGGGCGACAAACGGTCATGCAGACAAACGGACAGACCTTTTGTGTGGCCAGACCTTTTGTGAGAGGCTTTGACCAACGAATCTCGACAAAAGGACAGACCTTCTGTCACGGGGCGACAAACGGTCATGCAGACAAACGGACAGACCTTTTGTGTGGCCAGACCTTTTGTGAGAGGCTTTGACCAACGATTGAAACGACGGACCCCCGCAAAAGGCCAGACCTTCTTTCAACGGAGGGGCGTCCGTACGTTCCGGTGATCCGACAATCGGACAGACCTTTTCGCGTCCTAAAACGACGGATCTCCGCAAAAGGACAGACCTTCTGCCAGAGCCTCGTGCCGACAAACGCCCAGACATCTTGTGAGCGGACCGAACCTGCGACGAACACGACGGATCCCGACAATAGGACAGACCTTTTCTCCCTAGCCTAGCCCTCCCCCCCTTTCGACGACAAATGGACAGACCTTTTGTGAGAGGCTTTGACCAACGATTGAAACGATGGATCCCGACAGAAGGACAGACCTCTTGCATGAGCCTCGTGCCGACAAGTGCCCAGACCTCTTGTCAGCGGACCGAACCTGCGACGAAAACGACGGATCTCGACAGAAGGCCAGACCTTTTCTACCTCTTTTCGCGTCCTAAAACGACGGCCCCCCGCAAAAGGACAGGCCTTCTGCCAGAGCCTCGTGCCGACAAATGCCCAGACCTCTTGTCAGCGGACCGAACCCACGACGAAAACGACGAATCCCGACAGAAGGACAGACCTTTTGTCATGCGAGGCGACCCTGACGTTCCGGGAATGCAATAAATGGACAGACCTCTTGAGCGAGACCTCTTGAGCGTGCCGTTCCGGATTCAGACAAATGGCCAGACCTCTCGCGAAATGACCGAACCCGTGACGAAAACGACGAATCTCGACAGAAGGCCAGACCTTTTCTACCTAGCCCTCCCCCCTCTTTCGACGACAAATGGACAGACCTATTGTGAGAGGCTTTGACCAACGATTGAAACGACGGATCCCGACAGAAGGACAGACCTTCTGCCATAGCTCTTGCGAGACCTCTGGCGGGAGGACAGAACCAACGATTGCAACGACGGATCTCGACAGAAGGACAGACCACTTCGCTTCTCGACCACTTCGCTTCTCATACGGATGGATGCTCCTTGGTTGCGCTCGTGAATGAGTTTTGTGAGTTGGGTTTTCGTGACCACAACCCAAGGCAACACACGCCACCCCGACCGGTGTTAAAGAGCGTGCTGCAGAGCGCGGCTTCCGTCCTGGGGAACCACCCGCTCAGGGGTTCGTTCTAGTGGTCGTCGGGAGGACGGCGGAGTGGCCTGTCCGATGATTGGATTCTTGATTGCCGACGGTGCCGGGGCGATATCGCAGAGGATTTCTGCTGAGATGGATTCCACCCCTTCAATATCGCCTGTTTCGCCCGCTTACCCGATGCCGCCGTTTGAGAGTGTGTATGTCCTCACCAATTCGGCCATGCCTGGGTTGGTGAAGATTGGGTTCACGACACAGACTGAGGCCAAGAGGCGAATTGATGGTCTCTACACGACGGGAGTGCCATTTCCGTTCAAGATTGAATTTGTCTGCCGGGTTCGGGATGCGGCGCGGGTCGAAGCGGCTTTGCATACCGCTTTTGGTCCACATCGGGTGAATCCGAGGCGCGAATTCTTCCAGATCGAGCCGGCGCAGGCGATTGCGATTCTGAAGCTGCTTCATGAGGAAGAGACTACTGACGAGGTGAATCGTCAGCCGCAGGAAGGCGAGGTGGACGCGCAGTCGATTGCGGCGGCTGAGCAATTCAGCAGACGCCGCCCTAACCTGAATTTTGAGGAGATGGGCATTCCTATCGGTTCGGAACTCGTCTGTACTGCGAATGACACGACGGTCACTGTGGTGGAGCCGAGGAAAGTCAGGCTTGGCGATGAAGTCATGTCGCTGACTGCGGCCACCAAGCAGGTTCTGCAGATTGACTATGCGGTCGCTCCCGCCGCCAACTGGACATTCAATGGGCGGCCTTTGCGGGAGATTTATAATGGGACCTATGTCCTTGCGGAATGACCCGCGTCGGCTTCCGGGTGATCGCGGCATTGGCGAGTCTTGTGTTACTCTGCGGGAGTGAACTGGAGGGAGCCTTGGCCTTTGGGGAGGTTGATGCAGATGATGGCGGTTTTGCCGTCACGGCACCAGGTTCCTTCTGTGAGATGAGAGGTGTTGGGGACTTCGCGCAGGTTTTGGGGGATGCCTGCGGTGAGGGGGATTGCGAAGGTGAAATCGGGGCAAGCGAACGGGGCTAGCCAGCGCAGTTGGCGTTCGGTTGCTGTCCATGCGGTCCGGGTGAGTTCGCGCGCAGCCCAGTAGCGGGCGATTTCGCTGAGTTTCATCCATTGGGTGCCGGGGAAGGCATCGCTCAGGCGGCGGGCGACTTCCTTGAGGATGCCGAAGCCGGTTTCGAGTCCGTTCCAGTAGATACCGGTCCAGTGGCAGACCATGACGGCTGGCTCGCCGCGTGCGATGACCTCTGCGAGTCTTCCGCTTTGGCCGTCGCTGGTCAGGAAGGCATCGGCACCGGTGGGAACCGAGCAATCCCAGCCACCGGTCCAGTCGCCGGTGCAGCCGCGCACATGGACGACGCAGCGGGGGTCGTCGCTGTCGAGGCCGGAGACATTCTGGACGAGCGGGGCGACGCTATCCGTTCCGCTGTCCGAAAGATCGCGGAAGTAGTGGGGGATCTCCGTCTGGAAGACATCGCGGCAGGATTCGAAGGTGGCGCGGGCCAGTTGTGGTCGCGCATCGCCACCGAAGCCGCCTGGTGTGGTGATGCCTTCGCAGTGCAGACCGGCGTTCCTGAGAATCGTGAGGGCGTAGCTCAGGTAGGCCGCGATTTCGTCGGCCGAGCGGCCACCGCACCAATTCCAGTTCTCCATGAACTTCCGGCTGACTTCCTGGTAGGGATGTCCGGTTTTGAGATTGATGACGCGGGTGTGGGTAACCATCTCGGGATGGATGTCCCAGTTTGGCATGATGCGTTCCCGCACGAGGGCGAGGCTCGCGTTGAGTTCACTGCGCGTCCAGCCAGGCAGCCCGAGATCGATTCGTCCCACGCAGGCGGGGTATGGAACGATGCTGTACTTCCCTTTCACGCCATGCTCCGAAGACCAGTCTGCAAATTTCCTGACAAAGTCGTCCGGAATTTCATCGGGCCATTGGCGCCATGGGTACTGCTGGTATGAGCCTGGGTTGGCTTCCGCGAACTGGGGTATGGCGAACTTATTGAGGTTCACGAGGCAGGTGGAGTCGTCGATGATGAGACTGACTGGCACCCGTGTGCGGGGATTGAGAATGGTTACGTCGGGGTCCTGAGCGGGGCGTTCCCCGGGCTCTTGGCCGAGCAATGGTTCCGCGAGGGACGCACCTAGCATGAGAGCGCTGGAACGGAGGAACTGCCTGCGGTTGGCAGAGCCATGCCATCGTCGGCTGCGGTTGACCTTCATGCGAGTACTTCCTGCACGACGCGACCGTGGACATCGGTGAGCCGGAAATCGCGTCCCTGGAAGCGGTAGGTGAGGCGCTCGTGGGGAATTCCGAGCAGATGAAGAATGGTGGCCTGGAGGTCGTGGACGTGGACCTTGCCACTGGCGACCGAGAAGCCGAGGTCGTCAGTTTCACCATGGCTGAAGCCCTTCTTCACGCCGCCGCCTGCGAGGAATAGGGAGAAGGCATCGGGGAAGTGGTCGCGTCCGAGTGCGCTGCCACCGGCCGTGCGGCCTTCGCGGAAGGGAGTGCGTCCGAATTCACCGCCCCAGACGATGAGGGTATCATCGAGCAGACCGCGCTGGCGCAGGTCGCGGATGAGGGCAGCGACTGGTTTGTCCGTGCGGCGCATTTTTTCCGTGAGGCCGTCCCGGATGTCCTCGCCTGCGCCGGTGCCATGGAAGTCCCATCCCCAATCGAAGAGGTGCACGAAGCGGACGCCCTGTTCCACGAGCCGGCGTGCCAGCAGGCAATTGTTGGCGAAGCTGGAATCACCGGGAACAGCTCCGTAATCCTCGAGCGTCTTCGCGGATTCACGGGATATGTCCATGACTTCGGGGACACTCGCCTGCATGCGGTAGGCCAGTTCGTACTGAGCGATGCGGGTCGAGGTTTCCGGGTGACCGAAATCGGCGGCCTGCTGTTCATTGAGGTCGCGCAGGGCGTCGAGTGTCTGCCTGCGCAGAGTCCGGTCCATGCCTGGGGGATCGCTCACGTAGAGGACGGGATCGCCCTTGGAACGGCACTGCACGCCCTGGTAGACCGATGGAATGAAGCCGGTACCCCAGCAGCTCTGGCCCCCACTGGGCTGCACGCCACTGCTGATGAGGACGACAAAGCCCGGCAGATTCGCATTCTCGGAACCGAGACCGTAGGTGACCCACGATCCCATGGAAGGGCGGCCCTGGCGTGGCGAGCCGGTGAACAGGAGGAGTTCCGCGGGAGCGTGATTGAACTGTTCCGTGAACATCGATTTGATGACACACATTTCGCCTGCGACCGACTGGAAGTTAGGGACGGCATCGGACATCCAGATACCGCCTTCGGCGTGCTGGCTGAAGGTTCGGGGAGTTCCCATGAGTTTGGGGACTCCGCTTGTGAAGGCGAAGGTTTTGCCCTTCACGAAGGCGTCCGGGGCGTCCTGACCGTTCCGCTTCACGAGTTCCGGTTTATAATCGAAGATATCGAGGTGGGGCGGGCCGCCTGACATGTGCAGGTAGATCACCCGCTTCACGCGGCCGAAGGAAGGAGCCGGCTTTGGAGCAAGGGGATCACTGACAGCCTGCGCGCGGCCGCTCAGTGCTTCCATGGCGATGGCTCCGAGGCTGAACTGTCCGGCGCTGCGGAGGAAGTGGCGTCGGGTCTGATGCTGGATGCGCTGGAGATGGATATTCATGGTCGTTCAGCGTTTCATGAGAAGTTCGTCGAGATTGAGAATGACATTGGAGACTGCCGTCCACGCGGCCATGTCGGCGGCGTCGCGTCCTTCCGGCAGGGGTGTACCCGCCAGATCCGCGGCCCGTTTTTGGTCCGCGCGGAGCGATGCGAGGGCTTCGGTGTGCAGGGCCACGAGGCGGCTGCGTTCGCGTTCCGATGGATCCCGCGACAGCGCGTGGCGGAAGGCGGCCTGCACGACTTCGGCGGGTTCCTTCCCTGCCGCCGCAAATCTCCTTGCCATGGCCTGCGCTGCTTCCACGAAGACCGGATCGTTGAGGGTGACGAGCGCCTGCAGCGGCGTATTCGTCTGATTGCGGCGGATCGTGCAGACTTCGCGGCTGGGGGCGTCGAAGGTGGTGAGCGATGGGTACGGACTGGTACGGCGCCATTCCGTGTAGAGGGCGCGGCGGTAGCGGTCTTCTCCGGCGCTGGTCTGCCAGTCGAGGCCACCACCGAAGGCCGCCGAGAGTCCCATGGCTGGGCGTGGTGGGCGGACGGGAGGTCCTTCCTGTTTCTGCGAGAGCAGACCGCTGACCGCGAGGGCCTGATCGCGCACCATTTCACCTGAGAGGCGGACCCGTGGGCCGCGGGCGAGCAGTCGGTTATCCGGGTCCCGTTCCGCCATGCCGGGAGCGACCCGAGACGACTGACGGTAGGTGGCCGAAGTGGTGAGCAGGCGCAGGAAATTCTTCACGTCCCAGCCACTCTTCACGAATTCCACGGCGAGCCAGTCGAGCAATTCCGGATGCGTGGGCAGATCGCCCTGGCTTCCGAATTCCTCGGACGTCCGCACGAGGCCGATGCCGAAGATGGCTTCCCAGAAGCGGTTCACAATGACGCGGGAGGTCATGGGATTCTCTGGACTGACGATCCAGCGTGCGAGGGCGAGGCGGTCGCGCGGCGCGCCGTCCGGCAGCGGTGCAAAGACAGCGGGCACGCCCTCGCTGACTTCGTCGCCTTTCGAGAGATAATTCCCTCGGAGCTGCAGTTGGGTTTTGCGGCGTTGTCCGGCGGGAAGCTCGCGCATGACCGGAACGGTGACCGGCTGGAAGGCAGCCATTTCCTTGCGCACTGCGGCCAGTTCGTCGCGGACCGCGGCTGTTTCCGGTCCCACTTCCTTTGCGTAGTGCGAGACGAGAAGCTTCTGCTGCTCGGCGGTGCGCGATGCCTGAGGCATGGCAAGGACGTCGCGCAGCGCGGGTGGAATGGAAGCCAGCGCCGCCGCCCGTGGATCCGCGGAACTGCTGAGACGGAAGCGGCCGACTGTATGATTGGCGTGAGGCGACTGTTGTTCGATGGAAACCGTGAGGGTCGATCCCGGCGGGATCGCGACGGGTTCGTCCACGGTCAGGATCAATTCGTGCGCCTTGCCCGGTGCGCCCCCGATGGCCCATCCCTGCTGCGGTCCGCGCGAACGGCGGCCTCTTTTTGGCTGAGGAGCAGCCCGCACGAGCGACTCCGCGCTGAATTCCGGCTGTTCGTAATCCGCCGCCGCGTCAGTGAAGCGGATCTCGCGCTCGCCCGTCAGTGCGAAGGGAATGCTTGCGGCAGCGGGATTGTCCGCTTTTTCCCAGACGGGCTTGCGCTCGCCATCGAGCACCACCATGCGGAATCCATTCAGCCGTTCCGCGGCCTCCGCCCGGTTCCAGACAACGACGCGGTCGAGCGGCAGTTCGCTGCCGAGGTCCACTTCCCACCATGGATCCGGCGTATTCTCGCCGGAGTGGGCGACCGATCCTTTATTGTATTCCGGATCGTTGCGGCCGTCGTTGGCGCGGGAGGCTCCGGCGTCTGCAAAGGTTGATTTCTGGGATGCCTTGCCGCGCGGGGCCACATTGGCACCTGCGCTGAAGACTTCCACTTCGGCGAGCTGCAGCAGGCGGCCCTCGCCCGGCAGTTCGATCCTGACGTAGCGTCCCATGGGAGGCCTTGCTTCGCCCGGTGGCTTGATGGCCACGCGGATTCCAGTGACCACAAAATTTCCGCCGGCATGGCCCGGGCCTCCGCCAGGCAGGGATTCGTGGGGCAATGCTTCGAGGCGCAGGGCAGCGAGCGATTCCGGAGCAGGCAGGGAAACCGTGACCGTGTCCTTCGCGGCTGGCTTGGAGAGAACCACGGTGCCGTCGCTGGTCTTCTCAACCGGCACGCCCGAGGCCGACTGCACGGATGCGGGCGTGGCTGGCTGCCATGGGACTGGATGATGGAACGATGCGGCCCATGCGGCGGCGGCCTTTACCACGGACTCCGCGGGATTCTCGAGGCTCGCCTCCAGTTCCTTCACTTTCCGTTCCAGTGCCTCCTTCTGTTTCCGCTGATCGGCGGTGAGAACGGAGAGCAGCGGGGCTTCATCGCGCTGATCATTGTCCGCCGTATTGTTGAAGAACGCGAAGAGCTGGAAGTATTCGTGCTGCGTGATGGGATCGTACTTGTGCGTGTGGCACTGCGCGCAGGCCATCGACGTTCCCATCCACACGGAGAAGGTTGTATTGACCCGGTCCACGATGGCGGCATTGCGGAATTCCTCGTCGTTGGTGCCGCCCTCGCTGTTCGTCATCGTGTTCCGGTGAAACGCGGTCGCCACCAACTGTTCCTCCGTCGCCCCGGGGAGCAGATCGCCCGCCAGTTGTTCAATCGTAAACTGATCAAACGGCTGATTCGCATTGAATGATTTCACAACCCAGTCGCGGTACGCCCAGATGGTCCGCGGGGGGTCGTCGGCGTAGCCGGCGGAATCGGCATAGCGGGCAAGGTCGAGCCATTGCCGGGCCCAGTGTTCCCCGTAGGCCGGCGACGCCAGCAACCGGTCGAGAAGGCGTTCCCATGCATCCGGACGCGGGTCACGGACAAAGTAATCGACTTCTTCCGGCGACGGCGGCAGACCGGTCAGATCAAGGGTCACGCGGCGGATCAGGGTGGCATGGTCGGCCTCGGTCTGCAGTGCAAGTCCCTCGCGGGCGAGGCGGTCGCTCACGAAGGCGTCGACGGGGTGTTCGCCCGGACGGGGAAGCTCGCTCTGCACGGGTCGTTCGTACGACCAATGCTTCGCGTAGGAAGCCCCAGCGGCGATCCAGTCACTCACCACCTGAATTTCCGCGGCGCTCAGCTTCTTGCCCGACTCCGGCGGTGGCATGACATCGTCGGGGTCGTGCGATTTCATCCGCTTGAGGATTTCGCTTTCCTCCGGTTTTCCCGGGACGATGGCCCGGCTGCCGCCGAGGTCCATGAGGGCACCTTCCGCGGTATCGAGCCGGAGTCCACCGCTGCCCTTCGGGCCGCCTTTGCGCTCGGCTTCATCCGGTCCGTGGCAATGGAAGCAGTTGTTCGCGAGCAAAGGCCGCACCTGCTCGTTGAACGAAACGGTACCGGCTCCCGCCAGCGAGGTCACCAGCGGACAAAGCAGAATCGATAATTTCAGGCTCATGATCGGAATGAAAGCGCCGGGGGCACCTTGTCCCCCCCAGCACTTACGATCGTGCCCGGAGAGTTCTTCGCACTCAATGAAATTTACCTGAACCGACGGGGTCCGCCCGGATCCGGTGCGGCCGACCGTGCCGTGACTGACCGGCGAGCCTGACTCCCGTGAGCCCGCAGCCGCTTCGCCTCTCCGCGAACGGAAACGGCCGCCCCCGTGAGCACGGGAACGGCCGTTTCTTTCAGGTCCCCCAAATCGATCAGTAGCGGAGCCGGAAGAACATGCGGCCGGGTCCGGCCGTGATCACCGCGGAATTGCCGACGGTAGGCACGGTGGTCCATGTGCCGGCTGACATGTTTTCGCTCGCTTCGAGGGTGTAGGGAGTTCCGTTCGGGCTGACGTCCGGCCAGCTGAGCGAGATCTGATTTCCGCTGACGGAGGTCACGACGAGCGGGTTGATGGCGCTTTCGGTGACTGGTGGTGGTTCCGGCTGGGGAACTCCGACAGGGATGGCGGTACCCTTCGGCCCACCGAGAGCCGTCATTTCGTCATCTGTCAGACGACCCGCGCGGATCTGAATGGAATCGACCCACATTTCGCGGCGTTCGTCCTGGTCGCCATCGGCGAAGAGGATGGCGGTAGGCTTGAGGGCACGGCGGTCGCCATCGAGTGCCTGGCCGAAGGTCCAGTCGTCCTGCTTGACTCCATCGACGAACTTCGTGACCACCGGCGGACTAGCGGCGAGGTCGTACGAAACGACCATGCGGTGCCATGCACCCGCTGTGAATTGCCCTGTGCCGACGTAGCCGAGGTTCCCCTGACCGAAGTTATTCCCCTGCCAGAAGAGGTCGCCGTCGTCCGTGTTGTTAAGGGAATTGATCTGGATCAGCGAAGCCGCGCCGGGCCCGGTGGTGCCCACATAGACATCCATGATGAGGGTGTACTGATTGACGCGGGTGCCGCCGCCATTTGGCTTGATGCCGTGGTCCATGACATAGCCGATCTGGCGGATGACATCGCCGGGCACCTTCATGATGCGGGCGTCGCGGCCATTGATGGGGGGGACGCCGAGTTCCGAGCAGATCCCGAACTGCGTTCCCGTTTCCGTGAATCCGCCGGGTCCGTCGAAGTACGCGAGTGCCTTGCCGATCGAGGCGGACAGGTTGCCGCGTTCGAAGTCCCACTGGCCACTGACGGTGGACTTGGGAATGACCACGGGAATGCCCTCGGCCTTCGGACTGCCCAGCAGGTACATTTC
Source organism: Verrucomicrobiota bacterium (assembly GCA_039795165.1). Lineage (GTDB taxonomy): Bacteria > Verrucomicrobiota > Verrucomicrobiia > Verrucomicrobiales > V1-33 > V1-33. The sequence continues at coordinate 20,269 of JBDKER010000011.1, forward strand.
AGCGTCGCTGAGCTTGCCTTCGCGAATCTGAATTGAATTCACGAACATTTCGCGGCGTTCGTCCTGGTCGCCATCGGCGAAGAGAATCGCAGTTGGCTTGAGGGCACGGCGGTCGCCATCGAGTGCCTGTCCGAACGTCCAGTCATCCTGCTTGATGCCGTCGACGAACTTCGTGACCACCGGCGGATTCGCGGCAAGGTCGTACGCGACCGCCATGCGGTGCCATGCTCCGGCGGTAAACTGCCCCGTGCCTACGTAGCCGAGGTTCCCCTGACCAAAGTTATTACCCTGCCAGAAGAGGTCGCCATCGTCTGTATTTTCGAGCGAATTGATCTGGATGAGTGAAGCCGCGCCAGGGCCCGTGGGTGCCACGTAGACATCCATGATGAGCGTGTACTGATTGACGCGGGTGCCGCCGCCATTCGGCTTGATGCCGTGGTCCATGACGTAGCCGATCTGGCGGACGACGTCGCCGGGAACGCGCATGACCGTGGCGTCCTTGCCATCGATGAGCGGAAGATCCAGGAACTCACTGATCTTGCCAAACTGGGTGCCCGACTCCGTCAGTCCGCCCGGACCATCGAAGTACGTGAGCGCCTTACCGACATTTGCGTTGAGGTTCTTCTGATCGAAGTCCCACTGCCCCGTCACCGTGGTGGCGGGAATCTGCAGCGGGATGCCGGCTGCGGTCGGCCCGCCAAGGGCGGCCATTTCCGAATCCTTGAGCTTACCCGAACGGATCTGAATGGAATTGACCCACATGCGGCGGCGTTCGTCCTGGTCGCCATCCGCAAAGAGAATCGCGGTTGGCTTGAGGGCACGGCGGTCGCCATCGAGTGCCTGGCCGAAGGTCCAGTCGTCCTGCTTGATGCCGTCAACATACTTCGTGACCACGGGCGGATTGGCCGCGAGGTCATAGGCGACTGCCATGCGATGCCATGCTCCGGCGGTGAATTGGCCGGTGCCCACGTAGCCCTGATTGCCCTGACCGAAGTTGTTGCCCTGCCAGAAGAGGTCGCCGTCGTCCGTGTTATTGAGTGAATTGATTTGGAGGAGCGAGGCCGCGCCCGGGCCGCTGGTGTCTACGAACACATCCATGATGAGGGTGTACTGATTGACGCGCGTACCGCCGCCATTCGGGGCAATTCCGTGGGTCATGACATACCCGATCTGCCGGATGACATCGCCGGGCACTTCCATGACCTTCGCGTCCTGTCCGGCGATGGGGGCGACCCCAAGAGCCGACGTCGTACCGAATTTCGTGCCGGCCTGCGTGAGGGGATCGAAGTACTGGAGGGCCTGACCGATGGTTGCCGCAAGGTTGCCTCCGTCGAAGTCCCACTGGCCGGTCACGGTGGTAGCGGAGCCGCCGCTGACATTGATGCCGAAGTTCCAGCTGCTCTGCCATGCTGCGCTGCTGGAATCCGTGTAGTTGAGCTGCACGAGATTGTCCGGCGTCGTCCGGTTGGGATTCGGATTGAAGGCGACCTTCACGAGCGGGGCCGTGCGCGTCACGGTGGCAGCCACGGTTGTTCCGTTGAGTTTCATCTGCACGCCGGCAGCGGGAACATTGGCGGTTTCTCCGTCGCGGATGACGGCCTCGATGGGAGCGGCGGGATTGTTGCCTGCCGACCCCGGCACGGGTTTCACCTCGGCCACGTAGGGTCCCTTCGCATTGGCCACGGTCGTCTGCGCATAGCTGCGGATGGCCGCTGGATTCGAAGTGTCGTTCACAAGAATCCGTTCCTCGCCTCCGAATCCGTCGCTCTTGATCGTATACCACTGGAGATTGGCTCCGCGGCCCGTTTGCCAGTAGAGAAGCCGGAAGGGATAGAGGCCCGCAGCGCTCGCTTCCACGGTCCATTGATTCTCGTTCTTCTGATTTCCGCCGAATGCCGAGGTCACCGTCCGTGCATACTCGCCCACCTTCTGGCCGAAGTAATCACGCGGATTGCGGGCCACAAAGACGGCGTAGTTGTCGTCGTCATTCACGTCTGTCCGGTCAGCGCCCACGCAGATCCCGAATTTATGCGTGCCCACCGGAAGGTCGAGAAAGCCGACCACTTCCACCACAAACTTGTTCGTGTGGAAATTGCTTCCAGGGATCCCCGGAAACATCTCGGGCGTGAAGCTCGTGAGATAGTTGCCGTCATCGAGCAGATCGAACGGAATGCCATCGCGCTCGAAATTCACCGACGAAACCTCGTATGCCCCGCCGGGAGCCAGCCCGGGAATGGCCTCATTGGGTACGGGCGATCCGACCGCATCGACCAGCGTCCCATTGATCTGCTGGAGCGCCCGCAGAAAACTGTTGGGGACGTCCTCCGTGTCCGGGGCCTGCGCCACGCGCACCGTGAAGCCACGCACAGTCGATGATCCAGCCGGCAATGCCGCCCCAGGGGGCAGCGGGACCGCTCCCGCCAGCGGCGAGAGCATCATCAGCAGGAAGGCAGAAAACGTTCGCTGCCTCAGCAGCCAATGGCATATGGGTGTTCGGTTTTTCAACATGGCGCGGTTCATCATGGGTTAATTCTCAACCGCGGCAGTCATCCCGGGCGGAACGGTTCAGCTTCGGTTAATGAAATAAATATGAATGGTTAGGCCACTGGAGCACAAGCTTTCCCGCGCCCGGGATGCTCAGGGCTTCCCCTATTGCGAAGGCATCAGCCACCCGACCCCTCGTAGGGTTGAGAGGCGACCGTCTTTGGGTTGCTGCAGTGGTGCGGTGAACGCGGACGGGGATAGATTTAGCGCTTCCGCCCGCGGCGGGACGGGGCTACCGATCCTGCATGCTGCTGTCTCTTTCGTCCCGGATTCTGACAACTGTTGATTCGCGCTGCCTCGGCAAGCTGGCGTGGAACTTCGGTTTCCGTGGAGCGCGTTCGGTCATGCTGTTCCGGAAGCGTCTGCGTGAAGGCATTGTTTTCCCGCCATTTCTTTATCTGAGCATTCTCAACAGCTGCAATCTCCGTTGCCAGGGGTGCTGGGTCGATGTGGCCTCGCCGCGGGAAATGATTCCGCTGGATGAACTGAACCGGTTGGTGAATGACGCGCGCGCCCACGGCAATTCCTTCTTTGGCATTCTCGGGGGCGAACCCTTTCTGCACCCGGAACTATTCGATTTCCTTGCTCAGCATCCGGATTGCTACTTCCAGATCTTCACGAATGGGCAGATGATCACGCAGAAGGCGGCCCGCCGGCTGCGCCAGCTCGGCAATGCCACTCCGCTGGTCAGTATCGAGGGAACGGACAAGGTTTCCGACCTCCGCCGGGGCAACCGCGATGTGCTCGACCGCACCCTCCGTGGTCTGCGCCATTGTCTTGAAGAACGGCTTCTCACCGGCGTCGCCACGAGCCTTTGCCAGACAAACATCGATGACCTCCTCACAGAGGCATGGCTCCGCAAGCTGATCGCATGGGGCGTCCACTACACATGGTATCATACCTACCGCCCGGTCGGACCGAAGATTTCCCCGGAACTCGCTCTGCGCCCGGACCAGATCACGGCCGTGCGCCGCTTCGTTGTCGAAAAACGCGCCACGGTTCCCATCGCCATCGTCGATGCCTACTATGATCACCGGGGCGAAGCACTGTGCCCCATGGCCACCGGGATCAGCCACCACATCAGTCCCTCGGGAGCAGTTGAACCCTGCCCGATCATTCAGTTCGCAAAGGAAAACGTGCGCGACGACCGCGGGATCTACCAAGTCCTCACAGAATCGGCCTTCCTGCGCGACTTCCGGGAAACGGCGGCTCGCCACACCCGTGGGTGCATCGTCCTCGAACGCCCGGACCTCGTCAAAGCCCTCGCAGCCCGGCACTCAGCACCTGATACCACTCAGCGGAAGACCGCGGTGGCAGAACTGGACGCCATGACCCCGCGCACCAGCCAGTACCGCAAGGGCGAGGAAATCCCCGAAAAACACTGGATGTACCGGCTCGCCAAAAAGTACTTCTTCAATGACTTCGGCGTCTACGCCGGACTCGACGGACAATCCAAGTCTCAGTCTGCGGGCGTGTAGCCCATTACGATTTCGAAACGCGCGGCCAATTCCCCGCTGCGGCTGCCTTCGAGCGGAGCGAAGGGAACGGTGACGGCTGCCTGCTTTTCGGGGCTACCCAGATTCTTCCAGATGCCGTCCCCGGCATTCTGCGGATGATCCTTCACATAGCATTGGGTCGACCACTTCTCACGACCCTTCATCTTCACGGCAAAGTGAATGTGCGGAGCCCGTCCGGGATACGGTACCGGCTTGATGGTACGGAAGACATACTCGCCCGTGCTGCCCGTCAGAAAGCGCCCGAAGCTCTGGAAGTTGCGGTCGCGCTTCTCCTGGTCGCCGCCGGATCCCGCATGCCGATACACGCCGGTGCTGTCGCATTGCCAGATTTCCACGAGTGCATTGCGGATCGGTTGACCGTCGGGCCCGAGAATCCGCCCGCTCAGCCAAGTGACTTCGCCAATGGCCGGAGTCGTGCCGTCATTGATCACGAGAAGGTCGTTGTCCGTATCGAGCGGCAGCTTGTCCGGGTAGAACGGGCCCTCGGTCTGCTTCGGAGTCTGCTGCAGCGCCTCGGCAAAGGCTCCCGGGACGGCCCAGAAGGCGGAGGCGGCTGCCATCCGGCGCAGAAATTCCCGGCGGTAAGGCAGTGACTTGCGGACAGTAAGGAGATTCATACCCGGATACTGCCAGCAGGAGTGGGTCGAGGACAATCATTTCCCGGCACGCATCCACGCCCGCAGTCCGGGGGAAAAGCACTTGCCGCTGCACTCTGCGCGGCGTTTGCTCCGCCCTTTCTTCCGTTCCCATCCCATCACCCCAGCCAACCGTCACCCAGCCATGTGGAAAGGCCGATTTCAGCAGGAAACCTCCGGACTCGTGCAGCGCTTTGGAGAAAGCATCTCCTACGACTGGCGCCTGTACCCGCACGACATCGCCGGGTCGCTCGCCCATGCCGCCGCTCTGCACAAGGCTGGCATCCTGACAAAGAAGGAACTCCAGCAGATCACCTCTGGCCTCAAGAGCATCAAGGCGGACATCGATGCCGGAAATTTCGAATGGCGCACCGCCCTCGAGGACGTGCACATGAACATCGAAAGCGCGCTCACGCAGCGCATCGGCCCGGCCGGAGCCAAACTCCACACGGCCCGCAGCCGCAATGATCAGGTCGCCCTCGACGTCCGGCTCTATACCCGCAGCGAAGTGACGTCGATCATGGCCCTGCTCCGCGGTCTCCAGACCGCGCTCGTCTCCTGCGCCGACGCGAATCGCGATGTCATCATGCCAGGCTACACGCATCTCCAGCGCGGGCAGCCGGTGCTCTTTGCGCATCACCTGCTGGCATGGACGGAAATGCTGGAACGCGATGCAGACCGTCTCGGCGACGCCCTGCGCCGCATCAATGTCATGCCCCTCGGTTCCGGTGCCCTCGCCGGATCCACCATTGTGCTGGACCGCGAGTTCGTGGCTGAAAAACTGGGCTTCGATCGCGTTTCCCGGAACAGCATGGATGCCGTGGCAGACCGCGACTACCTTGCTGAAGTCCTCTTTGCGCTCGCCCTCTGCGGGACCCACCTTTCGCGCATGAGCGAGGACATCATCCTCTGGGTCAGTGCCGAATTCGGATTCGTGTCCCTGAGCGACGCTCATACCACGGGATCAAGCCTCATGCCGCAGAAGAAGAATCCGGACGTCGCGGAACTCACCCGCGGCAAGACCGGTCGGCTCTACGGCAATCTCCTCAGTCTCCTCACTCTCCTCAAGGGACTCCCGCTCACCTACAACCGGGATATGCAGGAAGACAAGGAACCGCTCTTTGATTCCATCGATACCATCCAACTGACCCTCGCAGTCTTCACGGAAATGATCGCCGGCATGAAGGTCAACGCAGAACGGGTGCGGGCCGCCGCCTCGGATCCTTTCCTGCTCGCCACCGACCTCGCCGACTGGCTCGTCCTCAAAGGCGTCCCCTTCCGCCAGGCACACGAAATCATCGGAAAACTGACCGCTCACAGCCTCGCCACGGGCATTTCGTTTCCGGACCTTCCGCTCGCGGACTACCAGAATTTCAGCCCGGTCTTCGATGAATCAGTCTATCAGGTGCTGCAGCTCGAACAGGCACTCAAGGCCCGTAAGGCCATCGGTGCTCCGTCCCCGGCAAATGTCCGGAACGAAATCTCCCAATGGAAGCGCCTCCTTGGTAAATCCGCCGCACCGCGCCCTGCCAGAAAACCGCGCTGAACTTCCCGCCCATCGCCTACGGCATTTCCCACCATGTTCTTCGCCCCTCTGCTGAAGCTCCGCGACCAGCTCACCCGCAAGCGTCACGCCCTGACAAACGACGAAGAAAAACCTTTTCTCTCGCATCTCGAGGACCTCCGCAAAACCCTCACGCGCATCGTTCTCACGCTCGTCTTCTCAGTGGTGGCGTGCTTCGTGTTCAATGAATGGTTCTTCGATCTCGTGCGTGACCCACTGCGGCGCGCCGGCCTCGAGGAACCGAAGGAACGGAAACTGCCGGAGGCGATCCTTGCTCTGCCTGCGGGCGATCAGCAGCGCACGTGGTGGCGCATTCACAACGCGGCCCGCGGAGCGGCAGCCCTCGAAGGCGAACAACGCCGGCTCTTCATGGAAGTGGCGGCTCCGGACCCGCTGACCCGCCAACTGGCCGAAGCGGTCCTGCTGCACCACGCCGCGTCCATGGTTCCGGAAAAAGTCCGCGACAACTATCTTGAACGCTACACGGCCCTTCTGCCGGCCGCCGACGGAGCTGCCGTGCTCGGCTATGCCCGGCAACTCATCAAGGCAGGCACCACGCCGGACCTGAATGTCCCCATGGACATGGTCGAAACGGAAGCCTTCGCCCCGGCGGAAAGCTTCATGCTCTCGATGAAGCTCTCGCTCTTCGCAGGGATCATCGTGTCGTTCCCGCTGCTCCTCTACTTCCTGCTCGAATTCATTCTGCCCGGCCTCACCGAACGCGAACGCAGGCTCCTCTGGCCCGCCCTCGTCATCGGCTTCGGCCTCTTCCTTTCGGGTGTCCTTTTTGCCTTCTATTTCGTCACTCCGCGGGCCCTCGAATTCTTCCATGAATACTCGGCCAGCATCGGCATCCGCGACCGCTGGCGCATCGGCCAGTACATCTCCTTCGTCACCACCTTCTGCCTGATCTTCGGTCTCGCCTTCGAACTCCCCGTGGTAGTCATGGTCCTGGTCAAGCTCGGACTGCTTGAATCGACCACCATGCGGCGCACACGCGCATGGGCGGTTCTGATCATCCTCGTCGCCTCCGCAGTCCTCACTCCCACCGGCGACATGCTCACCATGTCGATGCTCGCCCTCCCCATGGTCGTCATGTACGAGGCCTGCATCTGGCTCGCCGTACTTCACGAACGCAAGGAACGGAAACTCGAGGAAGCAGAACGCGCTGCCGACATGGCCCGACGCGCCAGCTTCGTCCCCGCTTCCCCCGTCCCGGCTCGGACCGAAAACGAGGCCGCTTCCGACCCATACGACCGCTACCATTCCGACTACCACGACAGTCACCACGGCCATCATGACCACCACGGTCACGATGCCCACGGCAGCGGGGAATCCGGCGGCACCCCGTGGCACCCGCACCATCCTGACCCGGACAGCAGGGAACCGGACGCGGAATACGAACAGTACCTGCGCGAACACGCCCACCTCTACGACCAGCAGCACACCCACCCGGAAAACATCCCCGCCGAGGACCGGACCGAGGATTCTCACGGGGATTCCAAAGCCGAATCCGAGGCGCCCATCGCAGACTCGGACACCTCCAGCGAAGGAAACAGCGCCCAACCCGCGGAAATAGCGGAAAGCGCCGAGCCGGCGGAAACAGCAGAACCGGCATCCCCGTCCAGCGAAGCAGCGGATCCCGGCAAGGAACGCGATCCCTCGGCAGGTCCGGACGGACCGGATGAACCCGATCAGCGCCGCCTCCATCCGGACTGATTCGCAAACCAACGCAAGGCCTGCTCATGTTCACTGGCATTGTTGCATCCACCGCGAAGGTCGCCGCGCTCGACCCCACCAATGGGGGGGCGCGGCTGATCCTCGCTGATGTTCCCTTCGCTGCTGAACTCGCCATCGGCGAAAGCGTCGCCGTCAATGGCTGCTGTCTCACGGTGGTCACCACCGGACCGCACACGGTCGGGTTCGACCTCCTCCGCCAGACCCTCGACGTCACCAACCTCGGAACGCTGGAGAAGGGACAGTCAGTCAATCTGGAACGCGCCCTCATGGCCGGGGCCCGTCTCAGCGGACACTTTGTGCAGGGACACATCGACCGCACCGCGGAAGTCATCAGCTATGTCCCGGCCGGGAGCGATCACGTGCTCACCATCCGCATTCCGCCGGGCTGCGCGAGTCTCCTCATTCCCCGCGGCTCCATCACGGTCGATGGCATTTCCCTGACCATCGCATCGCTGCAGCCCGATGCCTTCACCTGCTGGATCATTCCGCACACTCACGAAATCACGACACTGCAGCACATCACGGCGGGGCACTGGGTGAATCTCGAATTCGACTTCATGGTGAAGGCGATCGACCACATTCTGACGCTGCGCGCGGAGCAATCAGCAGTGGCGGGCAAAGAAGCGCAGTGAATCGGCAAGGTGCTGCTGCCAGTACGGCCATTCGTGGCCCCCGGGGAATTCTTCGTATTCATGCGGAATGCCAGCGTCCCTGAGGCAGGCGGACAGTACCCGGTTATCGGCGAGGAGAGCATCGTCGGTGCCGCAGTCGAAACGGATGGGCGGCAATTGCCCGCGCCGCGCCAGCAGAAGCCCGGAAAGGCTGTCTTCTTCCTCCGGAATGCCGCAGCCACCGAGATCTTCCTCCACAAATGAAGCCAACCCAAGGAAGGAAGTCACCGCGGAATGGGCCGACGCGGCCCGCACGGAACTTCCATGCAGCGCCGCCAGCCGCAGCGCCCCATACCCACCCATGCTGAGCCCGCTCAGAAAGATGCCTTGTTCCACCGGCAGTTCCGGAACCGCGGCACGCGCCGCCAGCGGCACCTCCCGCGCAATCCACGCCGCATAATCCTCGCCGGAAACATGCCGGGCATACCCGGAACCATCGCCCCAGAGCCCATCCGATGGCATCGCGAGCACCATGGGAGGAATCTCTCCGGAACGGATGAGGGCAGCCGCCGTCCGGTGCGCAGCTCCTTTCAGGGCCCATGCCCAATGGCTCCCGTAAACGCCATGCAGCAACACCACGAGCGGCATCGCCCGCCCCCGGCCTTCCTCCGGAACCCATAGGGAAAGATCAGCACGCCGCCGCAGCGCCGCACTCTTCACGGTCATCCAGCGCAGACCATCCGACTCAAGGTCCGGATCGGAAATCTCAACGGTACGGAATGGCGCAGGCATCATCGGAAGTTCATCACTCATTCCCCCGGAAAGACAATCACGCCCTTCGCATTGCGGCCGCTCATCATGTCATCCACCGCCACAGCCACATCGGACAGGGAATACTGCCGCGTCACAAGTTCATCCAGCCGCAGCGACCCCTGCTCGTAGGCCCGGAACATCCGGGGGAAATCGCGCGACGGTACACAGTCGCCATACAGCGGCGTCACATAGAATTTATTCCACATGAACTGTGGCATCGGCACCGCCACGGATTCATTGCAGCCACTCACCTGCAGCGCCATCCCGCCATTCCGCACAAGCTGCAGCGGCAGAAACACGAGGGCCGCCGCACTGGTCGCTTCAAAGGCATAATCGGCCCCGCGGCCGTCACTGAGCGACTTCACCCAGTCGACCGCAGCCGCACCTCCCGGATCGCCCGGCGGCATCGCCAGCACGTGCGTGGCCCCGAACTTCCGTGCGTTCTCCAGCGCCGATTCCCGCGCATCAACTGCCGCAATCACCTTCGCCCCGGCCAGCCGCGCCGCCTGTATCACATTGAGACCAACACCGCCGCAGCCGACCACCACCACCACGGAATCCGCCGCAACCTTCGCCACATTCATCACGGATCCATAACCCGTCATGACCCCGCAACCCATGATGCAGGCACTCGTAAAGGGAATCGCCCCCGGCAGCAGCGTCACCGCAGCCTCCCGCACCAAAGCCAATCCGGAAAGCGTGCCGAGATTGAAGGAACGATCAATCGGCTGACCCATCCAGAGCGTTCCCTCGGGACGGGCATGCCCCGCCGACCGCTCCATGACGTAAGCCGGACGACTTTCCTCGCACAGCACAGGATGACCGTCGCGGCACTGAAAACACCCGCCGCAGGGAATCGCCCAGTTCAGCACGACACGGTCGCCCGGCTTCACCGAAGTCACGCCGGTCCCGACCGCTTCGACCACGCCAGCGCCCTCGTGTCCCATGACCAGAGGGCGTCCCCAGCGCAGCGAGGCATGGTCGGTATGACAGATCCCGCTGGCCCGCATGGCCACGAGCACTTCGCCCGGTCCGGGATCACCCACCGCAATCTCTTCAAGGGACATTTGCCCCTGCCCATCGGCCACGGCTGCCAGCGTCCGTTTCATGCCGCGCCTCCCGGCTCGGTTCCGTAATTTCCCCGGGCCACTTCCTGCACGCCGTCGCCATCATGCGCAAAGGCTGCCTCACCCCGGAGCACAACCCCCTGCGCAAAGCGGAAGCGGCCCTGCACCGACAGCTTCCGGCAATCCCGCAGACAGGGTGCACCTTCGGGGACCAGTCCTTCGAGGCCGTCCACAAAACGATAATGACGCCCGTCCAGATCCACCAGCGGTGGCTGTCCCTGCCGCACGGGATCGAGTTCGATCCGGTGATCGTCCGTGAGTCGGCAGGCGCTGCTGCGCACTACCAGCAGGTCCCCGGTGGTCTTCACGGGAGCGAAACGGCTGCGCCCGACCTCGATGGCCTGCGCCCCGGCAAAGCTTTCGATGGCCGCGCCCATGGCGGTCTCCAGTTGGTACACCGCGGGACTGGCCGGATCCCGTGGGTCAGCGGTCTTCACATTCCGGATCATCGGGAGCGGCAGATAGCCACCGGCCGCCTCCAGTGCTTCCTTCAGACGGTCCAGCCGCAGCCAGAGATTGTTCGTATTGAAGAACCGATGCCGCCCGATGTCCTGAAAGGCAGCTTCGTCTTCACGGGGGCACTGCGCACTCTCGCGCAGCACCAGCCGTCCATCGGATTTCCGCCTCGCCAGATGACCACCCTTCCGGTCGGCCTCCGTCCGCCGCGTCACTTCCATCGCAAACGACGCCCCGGATTCCGCAAACCAACCCAGCAGGGCCGGATCCAGCGTCGCCCCGAGATTGTCGGAATTCGAAACAAAGGCATACCGGATCCCCTCGCCCAGCAGACGCTCAAGCCAGCCACTCCCCGCCAGACTCGCATAAAGATCCCCATGCCCCGGCGGACACCATTCAAGATCCGGCTGCGCAGGCCATTCCAGCGGAGTCAATCCGTCCACCAGCACCTTCGGAACCATGCTCTGCATGAATTCGAGCCCCACCGGAGCGCCGAGTTCCGGATACTTCGCGAGAAATGCCAGAGTGTCTCCGGATGTCGAAAAGCTGTTCATGAACAGCAGCCGGGGAACCTCTGCCGACCCCGCCCGCGCCCGCAGCAGAAGCATTTGCCGCGCGATCAGATCCAGAAACGTGAGTCCATCGCGCACGGTCAGCAGACTCTTGGCCTTCTCCAGTCCCATCCCCGTCCCCAGCCCGCCATTGAGCTTGATCACCACGGTCTCCCGCATGAGCGCACCAAACCGCTCGGCTCCGGGATCGCGCAGCGCCGCCGCCTGCGGCAGGGCCTCCACAGCTTCCAGCCCAGCCTCGGGCATCAGGCCGGTCTCGTTCCGGCACAGCGCCCGGTAGTTCGCCGCAAAGGCCGACAGAGCCGATTCGCTCAGGCCCGCCGCACGCATCTTGGCCGCAAAGGGCCCGAACGGATCAGTTTCTCTCATGCCTGCTGACTAGACGGTCGCCGCGAAGGCGTCAACGCCACCGCCATGATCTCAAAGCGGCATCAGTGTGATTCCAAAATGCAATTTCCAGCATCAGCAAGCTGTGGCATTGTTCCCCATGAGCGCCACCACGTCCCCGGAAGTCGTCATCATCGGAGCCGGTCCCGCCGGCCTCAGCGCTGCGGCCATCCTCGCAGAACACGGCCACCGTGTCACGGTCATCGAACGCGACAAATTCCCCCGCTACCGGGTCGGCGAATCTCTCATCCCCTTCACTTATCCTTCGCTCGAGCGCCTCGGGCTCATCCCGAAGATGAAGGCATCGGGCTTCCAGAAGAAGTACAGTGTTTCCTTTGTCCAGCCCGATGGCCGCCGCTCGGAACCGTTCTACTTCCACACGCGCTACGACCGCAACACGATCGCCCAGACATGGCAGGTGCTGCGTTCGGATTTCGATCAGATGCTCATGGATCATGCGAAGGAACGCGGGGTCACTATCCTCGAGGAAACCAGTGTCCTCCGGCTGCTGCGCGACGGGGATAGGGTCACGGGTGTCGCTGTCCGGCAGCAGGATGGATCCGAATCCGAAATCCATGCGCCCATGACCCTCGACGCCTCGGGCAAGGAAGCCTTTGCGGCAACCCGGCTCGGCTGGCGGGAACGTGATCCCTTTCTCAACAAAGTGGCGGTCTGGACGTACTACAAGGGATGCCGCCGGGGCGACGGAGAGGACGAGGGAGCCACCACAGTGGCCTTTGTGCCCGAGAAAGGCTGGTTCTGGCACATCCCGCAGGCCAATGACATGGTCAGTGTCGGAGTGGTCGCCGAAGGCAAGTACCTCACGCGCGACGGCGTCCGGGATCTCAAGGAAATCTTCGACCGCGAAACCACGCAGAACGCATGGATCCACGAACAACTCGGCACGGGCGAGCAGACGGGTCCCTACCGCGTGACGAGCGAATACTCACACCACGCCCGCTACTGTGCCTCGGAAGGACTCCTCCTCATCGGCGATGCCTTTGCGTTCCTTGATCCTGTCTTCAGCAGCGGAGTCATGCTCGCCCTCAAGAGCGGTGTCCTCGCCGGCGACGCCGTCCACCTCGCCCTGCAGCAGGGCAACCTCGACCCTCAGCAATTCGAACGCTACGGCGCGGAACTACGCGACGGGATCGAGAACATGCGGAAACTCGTCTACGCCTTCTACCACCCTTCGTTCTCCTTCAAGGATGTCATCATGAAGTACCCGGAAACTGCCGGACCCATCACGGATTGCCTCTCCGGCGATGTGAACCGAGACTTCTCGGACCTCTGGGACCGCATCCGCGAATTCGTTCCGGTCCCGGATTCCCTGCCCTACGGCATTCCCCTCGCCGAAACGGCTGCGGCCTGATCCGTTGCCCCAAAGCCGCCGCCGGGCGGCTCCTCACTCGGCCATCAGGTCCGCCCGCGCCTGCGCCAGTATCTTCTTCTGGCTCGCAGGCACGGTCGGATAGGCAAGGCCGAGCGATTCCATGCCATCGATCACGGCTGCGGCGACCACGATTCGCGTAAACCATTTGTTGTCGGCCGGCACCACGTACCATGGCGACTCCGGGGTCGACGTCTGGGCGATCATGTCTTCGTAGGCCGCCATGTATTCTTTCCAGTGCTTCCGTTCAGCCACGTCTGTCGCCGAGAATTTCCAGTTCTTGGCGGGATCGTCGATGCGCTCGAGGAATCGTTTCTTCTGTTCCTTCTTCGAGACATGCAGGAAGAATTTCCGCACGAGGACACCATTGCGGCTCAGGTAGCTTTCAAAGTTCCGGATATCCTCGAAGCGTTCCTTCCAGATCCGCTTCGTCACCAGCTTCTCGGGAATGCGCTGCTTCGCCAGAATCCCCTCGTGCACCCGTACCACCAGCGTTTCTTCATAGTAACTCCGGTTGAAGATCCCAATGCGCCCACGCTCGGGCAGACACTTCTGACACCGCCAAAGGAAATCATGGTCCAGTTCCTCGCTCGAGGGAGCCTTGAACGAAAATACCTGGCAGCCCTGCGGATTGATCCCTGACATGACATGCTTGATGGCTCCATCCTTGCCAGCCGCATCCATCGCCTGAAAAATCAGCAGCACCGCCCACTTGTCCTGCGCATAGAGCCGATCCTGATGCGAGGCGAGCGCTTCAATCCCAGCGCGCAGTCCTTCCTGTGCCTTCGGCTTGTCCGCAGACTCCAGACCGCCCGTGTCCCCCGGATCGAAATCCTTCAGACGGAATCCCTTTGGTCCCGACACCTTCCATGGAATCGAAAGTCGACGCGCGAGTTCAGGAATCTGCTTCTGGTCCATGCCGGAACCCTAAGCGGATTTCTGTCAGGAACGCCAGCGGAATCCGCCGCCCGCCCTGCCAACTCAACTGGCCGCCGAAGTGGCCAGCTTTTCGCAGGCCTTGATGTCGAGCTTCCCGCTCGAAAGGATGGGGATCTGCGCCACGGGCACGAGCTTCTTCGGAATCCACAGACTCGGCACTCCCTGCTCAAGCAAGGTATAGCGCAGCTGAATCAGTTCCTGCTTCACGGTTTCCCCGGCCACCGTGGAAAGGAGCACCAGCGATTCCCCTTTGTCAGGATCCGGAACGCCAACCACGGCAATGCGCCGCTCGGCTTCCCCGTCGAGCCCAAGGGCCCGGTTGATGTGATCCTCCACGGTCTCGTGCGGCACCATTTCCCCGCCGATCTTGGAGAACCGGCTCAGCCGTCCCTCAATGTACAGAAACCCATCACCGTCCAGCCTGCCGACATCCCCGGTCGAAAACCATCCCTCGCGAAGCACTTCCTCGGTCTTGCGCGGCTGCTTCAGATAGCCCGGGAAAATGTTCGGACCCTTCAGCCAGATGATGCCGCTCTGATCCACCGGAAGCGAAGCCCCCGTGATCGCATCGGTAATCCGCACCGCCAGTCCAGGCATGAGTTGACCAGTCGATCCCAGCCGGCGCGACGGCAGCACCGGAGTGCGGCCCGCAGGAGCCGGCTCGGGCAGATTCACATTGGTCACCGGGCTCGTCTCCGTAAGCCCATAGCCTTCCATGACCGGCTTCCCGAACTTTCTGCGGAATTCCTCCTCCAGATTCAGCGGCAGCTTCTCCGCACCCGTTACCACATAACGCAGCGAAGCCAGTTGCTCGACCTTCACCCGCCGCAGGTACCCCCGCAGGAAAGTCGGAGTCGCCAGCAGCACATCCACCGCGTGCTTCTCGATCAGTTCAGCCAGCTTGGGTGGTTCCAGCGGCGTCGGATAAGTCACCAGCGAACATCCCTCGATGAGCGGATACCAGAGCGTCACCGTGCAGCCGAACGAATGAAACAACGGCAGACAGCCCAGCAGCTTCGCATGGCCCTGCAGATCCAGCCGGGCCCCGAACTGCGTGACATTCGAAATCAAATTCCGGTGCGTCAGAACCACACCCTTCGGTTCCCCGGAACTCCCGCTCGTGAAGAGCAGCGCGGCTTCCCGGTCACCTCCTTCCGCAGGCAATCCCAGCAGCGCACTGACCGCACTGGACGGCAGCGTCCGCAGCAGCAGTTCCCAGCGCAGAATGCTCAGCTTCATGCGCGGCAGCACCCGCTCCACAAAGATGATCTCACGGATCGAGGGCCACGGAAACGTCTGCACCTTCCGCACAATCTGATCGACCGTGATGAAGCGGTTGATCCCACTCTGCCGGATCGCACTCTCAATGGCATCCTTGCCAGCCGTGAAGTTCAGGTTCACCGGAACCTTGCCGGCCAGCACGACCGCCAGATTCGCCAGCAGACCGCCGCGTCCAGGCGGCAACACAATGCCAACCCGCGATTCCTTCGTCTCCTTCCGGATCACCCTCGACAACGCCGCAGCCATTCCGAAAATCCGCGCATAGCCTGTGACCGATCCGTCCAGCCCGTCAAGCAGCGTGGCATTGGCCCCATGCTTCTTGAGGCCAGCCACCAGCAGTCGTCCGAGATGACCATCGAAACTCGCCCTCGCGCTGTACGCTTCCGCCGCACCTTCGATGAGGGCCGCCTGCAGCACCGGAAAGACAAGCCGATCGCCCGGAATCACCGGCATGAAACAAAGGACTGCCTCAGGATAGGAATCGGGCGACTCCACCGACAGACAATGCTCGCCCGGCAGATCCACACCCACCGGCTGCACCGACACCGCCATCTCCACAATCTCCTCCAGCACGGCCCGCGGCACCCTCACATTGGTGGCCCGCAGGCTCGCCACAGCCGGCGTGACGGCAATGACCACCGCCCCCGCCGCCAGCACCTGCGCCACGGCCGCCCTCGCTCCCGGTTCCGTCCGGATGATCCTTGAAACCCCGCTCCCAATGACCGCTTGCCGCACGTCCTGACCCAGCGCCGCATCCACCTCGGTCAGCAGCGCCACCTTCCGCCCACCCAACTGCCGCAGCAGCATCGTCAGCACACCGGCACTGGGACAAGACGGCACCAGCAGCACACCACGGTCGGACAATCGGTCGGAATGAAGAAAAGAAGAAGCGGACATGTGGCCGGACAGGAACAATCGGAAAAAACAAGGAACGCGGAAAGAATCATTCCTTCCGCGGCAGGACATTCTATCTACGACGCCCCCGGTGGTTTCTCAACGGGAAGAAACGCCCTGGCACTGACCGCCGTGCCAACCTTGGATGCCGCCCCCCCAACCATGCCCACAGATCCCTCCAGCGACGACGAACGCGAAAATCCCTCGCGCAGTGCCGCCGCCTACCGCGATTACCTCGCGGAACGCGACGAAATCCTCCGCCACAAATGGAGCCTCAGCGAAGCCGCCGGACAGGACGTCGGCTTCGAAACCGCTTTGCTCGACTGGGTGCACCACCACCGGCCCGCATGGCGCCGCAGCCGCAGCCGCCGCAGCCAGGATTCCTGACATTCCGCTGCCGCGGCGCAAACGGTAGTCCCGGGATCGCTGCGGGTTTACCTCATGACGGCCATCTGCCGTCCGCGTCAGGAAACAGTCGGCACTGCTTACGCTGAAAAAAAGGACGGGCGCTCCGCAGCCCATACGGAGCGCCCGTCGCGTGGATCAGGCAACTATGTCGTTACCCGAAGTCTGGTTACTGCCGTGCCACCACCCGGTAGAACTTCCGGGGAGCAGACGGATTGACGAACAGGCTGCCGCCCACCGTGCCATTGACCGTGGTCGAAGTGTCCGTGGCTTCCACCGTCTGGACCGTGGCCCACGATTTCAGATCGGTGGTTTCCTGCACATCATAGACCACCGTCGCGAGCGATGGGAAGGTCAGGCTGAGCGTGCCATCGGCATTGACCCGCGGCGGAATCGTCGCCGTAGCCGTGCCACCCACCGGACCTGGAGCCGGCGGAGTCGTCACGAGCGCAATACCGGAGACGTCCTGCACAGCCGGGTGACCGCCATTGCGGAGGATCTTGAGCGGAGCACAGCCACCGCCAGCGTCCTTCGTGGCGAAGACCTCGATGTAGGAACCACCGCCATCTTCCCAGAACGTGGCACTGAGCGGATAATCTCCCGCATTCAGGAAGATCCGTCCCACCGTGCTGCTGTCGCCCGTCGGCACGTCCGTATAGATCGTACCCGTATCAGTCCGCGGCTTGCCCGGAACTTCATTGAGCCTCCAGTAGCCAAGTGGATTCTTTTCCTGCACAAGCACGTCGTACGGCTTGATGCGGGCCGGGTCGGTGCCGTTCTCGTAGTGCGAAAGCACCTGAGCCGCAGTCAGCGCCACCGGATAAATGGCGGCTTCGTCCGCACGGCCACTCCAGCCGAACGCATTGTCAGCGCGCGATCCAATGTGCAGCCGGCCTGGCAGAGCATCGGGATTGGAAGCCGGCACAAAGTTCGTGACTCCCGTCTGCGATCCAACCTCCACCCCGTTGACGAAGAGGCGGGCGGTGCCGGTCACCGATTCCCAGGTTCCCACCACGTGGTACCAGGTGTTCGGCTGCGGCGGGATGCCGACCGTGTCGATCTGGAAGGCTGCTCCGAGGCCGAGGTTCTGATAACCCCGGAAGCTCCAACCCTGCGTTCCTTCCATGTAGATCAGCCATCCCGAACGAGGATCGCCGAAGTTACCGCTGGAGTACGGACAGGTGAAACCAGGCTGCACCACTCCGGAACCCGGAGCAGACTCGCTCGGATTCACCCAGATTTCCGCTGACCAGTCAGCGGCAGGATTGAGTGCCGGAGTGTACTTGACCTTGGTCTTGACCGGGTCCGCAGCCTTCACCTCGATGGCCTTGTCCGTGCTGCCGGCAAGGGCTCCTTCCTGCTGGTAGACGGCCGACGTGTTGCCATCGAAGTTACCGACGGCGCCAATGCTGCCAGAGTTCACAAAGACGTCCCCGCCGCGGCCAATGACCCCAGCACCGGTGAGATTCTCCGTCAGTGCGGAGAACCCGTTGTGGCTGCCCCCGACCGTGATCTTCGTGCCGTCGTCGCCCTGGAAACCAATCAGATAGTTTCCAGCTTCCGGAATGCGCAGCGTGCCCGTCATGCGCATGGCATAGCGGTTGTCATCAATTTCTGTGTTCCGTGGCCATGGCACATCGCCGGGGATCCGGCCCTGTCCACCGCTCTGCGGATCAAAGAAGTTGATCTGACCCCAGCTCGACGTTGCCGCCACCGCATCGGCAGCCACCGCACGGTCCACGGCCAAATCAGCCCCATCAAGGTCGGCCTGCTTCAGATCCATCGGCAGCGTGCTCAGCACGGTCCAGTCGCCCACCATCGAAGGATACGGAATCGGATCCGGGCACTGGGAAACATAACCCACCGGACGCCAGTTGGCTGTGTCGCCATCGTTGAGGAAGAAGCCCTTGGCCGCACTGATCTGATACCAGAAGCCGCCGCCGCCTTCCCACGTGGCATACTCAAGCTTGTACTTGCCCGGGGTCAGGTTGACCACCGCACGGGTGTTCGTGTCACCAGTTCCGTTCGGGAAGAACAGGATGTTCTGCTGCGCGGAGTCCACCTGAGACGGACCATTGACCGCCACCCACTTCGGAGGCGCACCGCCTTCCGCCCGCTTGATGCGGAACATGAAGCCGTCATCCCCGCGGATGTTGAAGGTGTAGTCCGAGGTCTCCGTGATGTCGATGGTGCCATGCGCCACCGAAATGACATTGTTGTCGTCACGCTGCGTGCCGCCATTCACTTCCGTCGAAAGCGCATCGCCGGGGAACGGACGACCGCCAGGAATCACCCCGTTGTTCGCCCCATTCGTCGATGGATCGTAGAAGTTCAGGTTGGGTTCCTGCGTGTCCACCACATTCGTCGGGCTAAGTTCCGGCGTGCGGTCAGCCGACTGATTGACAAGGAAGTCCAGCATCAGGTTGATGTTGTCTGCCGGGAACACACCGTCGTTCAGGAAGGTGCGCACTCCCCAGCTGTTCGCCGTGCCCAGAGGACCAGGCAGGGTGATCGGCCAGTCGCGGGCCGGAACCAGCGGAGCCACCGGCGCCAGAATCTTGGTGTCGTACACCAGATCGCGGCCCGCCTCGTCCTTACCCCGGATCGTGAAGGTGTACTCGCGGCCACCCTGCCATGCGATCGGCGCGCAGATCGTGGTCACGCTTCCCGTCTTCGTGGTCTGCAGGGCACCGAGCACCGGCTGGCTGCCCGGAACAAAGCTCCACGTGCCGCCTCCAGCAGTCGATTCCGCCGTGAAGCCTCCATTGCCGCCAGTGAAGTTTTCATCAAGCACGGTGGCCGCTCCCGCCGCCACCTTCACACCGACAATCTGCCAGTCGACCCCCTCAGGTGAGACAAACTCATCCCACGCTCCAAGGAAGCGGAATCGCACTGTCGCACCAGCCGGGATTCCCGTGACCGTCGCCACGGAGTCAATAAAGTCACCGTTGGAGAAACCAGCCGAGGGCCCGTTGAAAGCCTGCTGGCCATTGAGTACGTGATTCCCTCGGAGGGTCCCTTCGGCATAGCCATTGGCCGTGAAGCTACCAGCTTCGACCGTCGTGAAGTCTCCTCCATTGATGCTCACCTGAATGACACCTCCATCCCAAAGATCCGCCCCCTCCTGCTCGAAGTTGTAGCGGTGCTTCAGGGTAATCGTCGCCGACCCTCCCGCAGTCACAGGAATGGCTGGTGTCGTGATCGATCCGTTCAGGACCCCTTCACCACCAGGCACCTGCCAGCCAGCACGCACGCCACCGGCCGTCACCGTGAAGCTCGACGGCACCGTCACACTTCCAGGCAACTGATCGGTCACCTCAAAGCAGAACGTGCTCGTGTCCTTCACCTTCGATCCCGTCAGGAAGGCCAGCGGGAACAACTGCTTCAGTTCTTCCTGATACTTCGCCGCAATCTCGGCGTCAGTCAGCACGGTGTCGTGAATCCGCACCCGCGCAATGCTCAAACCGGAATTGAATCCGCCGGGCACACCAGCACTCTGGTTCTGTCCACCAATCAGGATGGCCTGCCCAAGGTGCGTGTTCAGGTTGCCGTGAAACTCGCTGTTCCGCAGCACCCCATCGGAGTAAACCCGGGTCGTCCCCGCGCCCGGCTGACCATTCCCGTCATACGTCAGCACCATGTAGTGCCACGCTCCAGCCGCAGGTGACCCTCCCGGCATGTTCCAGCCAATGTCAGGACCACCACCCCACTGCCCACCAGCTCCCCACGCGGTGTTCGATCCATAGTTGAACGAAAAGTTCGTTCCGTCCGGCCCACCCCGGTGACCCCAGCCAACGAGGGTCTCTTCATCCGCCACAGCCGGGTTGTAGGCCCAGACTTCCACCGAACGGTTCGGATTCTGCCCGCCAATGCTGTCGGGCGCAATCGGCCCCACCAGATAATCGGCATTTCCACCGAGAGTGACGGCCTTCACACCAGCCACAGTCTGCACCGACGGCTGGCCCACCGAAGTGAAGTCTCCAGGATACGTTCCCACGTTTTCCCACGTGGCCAAAGGCCCCAGCGGAAGCCCGCCAGCGTCAAGTCGTACAATTACGCCCGCCCGGGCCGTGACCGCCGCAAGGCAGGGCAATGTCAGCAGCAGATGCCGCATCATCGGAGTTTTTCTGGTTTTGTTCATGGTGTCTGGTTCAATTTGTGGGTTTCGGGAATCGCAGAGTCCTGCGGGAAAAATTAATGTGTGAGCTTAAACGGTGTCCGGCAACGCTTCATTCAGCAGATCTCTCCTCAGTGGAGACGGGACCAGACGCCATCCGGTCACCGCTGCCCGCCAATGACGGAAATTCCTCTGTGTATCGCTGAGATTGACCATGAGTGATGAGAAACGCGTTAATCCGGTACCCCCGGGAACATACACAAGCCCGCCGGATCACGCCCAGTTTATTTCGGGTTGCAAACCCCGACAAAAATCATCCTAGCTGGCATCCATGGATTCTCCCCACCACCGGCTCTCGGCCAGTGAACAGGCTGCCGCACACCTCCGCGCGCTCCTCCGCGATCGGCGCATCACCCGCCAACTCCCGGGCGTCGCCAGTCTCGCCAGACAACTGAACATCTCCCCAGTCACCATGCGCGTCGCCCTCCGCCAGCTGGAAACGGAAGGCTGGCTTCAGAACACCGGTCCCGGCAAACCCCGCCTCATCCAAAACCCCGGCCACCCCGACGAGGAATCCGCAAAACGCCAGCTGCGCATCGTCATCCTCCCGGGCGAACGCATCGAGGACGAAGACGGGATCTTCCAGCAGACCCTCATGCAGCTGCGCAGCCGCCTCGAATCCGCCGGACACATCTGCCGCTTCGCTCCCAGAACCCAATCCCGCCTCCAGCACGACCCGGAACGCATCCAGCGGCTCGTCGCTTCGACCGAAGCCGACGCATGGATCGTCATCGGCGGAAAAAGAGAGATCCTCACATGGTTCGCCTCCCGCCCAACGCCCACCCTGGCCCTCGGAGGGGTCTTCGATGACCTCCCCATCGCAGGCACCGCCATGGAAGCGATCACACCGTTCCAGCACGCGGTGGGCCGTCTCACCGACCTCGGCCACCGCCGCATCGTCTTCCTCGCCCCCGATTTCCTCCGCGACCCCTCTCTGAGTCCCTACGTGGCAGCCCTCAGCCGACAACTTGCGGCCTGCGGTATCGCCGCCAGTTCCTACCACCTCCCCTCGTTCCCAGAAAGCCCGGAAGGCGTCCACGGCCTGCTCTCCGCTAATTTTCAACTCACCCCGCCCACCGCCATCATCGTCACCTACACCACATGGCTCATCGCCGCCCTCTCGTTCATGGCCAGCCGCGGGCTCCTCGCAGGCCGCGACGTCTCCCTCGTCTGCCTCGGGCGCGATCACTGGATGCCATGGCACCACCCACCCATCGCCCACTTCAGCGGCGATGACTCCCTCATGGTTCAGTTCATCACCCGCTGGGTCCACAGCGTCGCCCGCGGGCAGCCCGACAACCGCCAGAAACGCTTTCCTCTCGCGTTCGTCGAAGGCGGTTCCATCTCCCCTCCCCGGGCTTGCACTCCCGCTCAGCGCACTCCCCATTCTCCCCCATGAACCTTCCCATCCGCCCCCGCAGAAACCGCCAGTCCCCAGCCATCCGCGGCCTCGTCAGGGAATCCCGGCTCCACCCGGAACAGTTCATCTACCCTCTCTTCCTCAGCGGCAACGACTCGAACGAGGAAATCAGTTCCATGCCCGGCTGCCACCGCTGGAGCCTCGCTGGCCTCGTCGCCGAAGCCGGAGCCGCCTTCGATGAAGGCATCCGCACCGTCGTTCTCTTCCCACGCATCAGCGACAGTCTCAAATCTCCGCGCGCCGAAGAAGCCCTCAACCCGAATGGCCTCATCCCCCACGCCATCCGCACCCTCAAACACCACCTCCCGGAACTCTGCGTCATCACCGACATCGCCCTCGACCCGTACAGCAGCGACGGCCACGACGGCCTCCTCAGCCCAGACGGCCGGATCCTCAACGACGAAACCATCGAGATCCTCTGCGGCCAGGCCCTCACCCACGCCCGCGCCGGTGCCGACTTCGTCTCCCCCAGCGACATGATGGACGGTCGCGTCGGAGCCATCCGCGCCGCCCTCGACAGCGAAAACTTCTCTTCCACCGGCATCCTCAGCTACACCGCCAAATACGCCAGCGCCTGCTACGGCCCCTTCCGTGGAGCCCTCGACTCCGCTCCCCGCTCAGGCGACAAGAAAACCTACCAGATGGATCCCGCCAACCGCCGCGAAGCACTCCGCGAAGCGGCCCTCGATGAAGCTGAAGGAGCCGATATCCTCATGGTCAAACCGGCCGGCCTCTACCTCGACATCATCAGCGACCTCCACGCCGCTTCCTCCCTCCCCATCGCCGCCTACCAGGTCAGCGGCGAATACCTCATGATCCGCTCAGCCGCCGCCGCCGGATGGCTCGACGAAACCCGCATGATCATGGAATCCCTCACCGCCATCCACCGGGCGGGTGCCAGCCTCATCCTCACCTACTTCGCCCGCACCGCCGCACGCCTCATCAAGACGCACGCATCCTGACCCTCCAGCCCAGCCTCCCACCCCAGCCGCCCTCCACGCATGATCCACCCCGAAGACATCCAAGCCATCGGCTCGGAAATCGCCATCCGCTGGTCGGACGGCACCGAGGACTTCTTCCCCATGGAACGCCTCCGCGCCTTCAGCCCCTCCGCGGAAACAGCGGGCGAACGCGACCTCCTCGGCCACCGCATCGGCGGCGACGACCGCACGGAATACCCCGGCGTCCGCGTCACCGCATGGCAGACCGTCGGTGGCTACGCCCTCGCGTTCGCCTTCAGCGACGGCCACCGCACCGGCATCTACAGCTACCAGTACCTCAAGGAAATCGCAGCCGCCCTCGGCCGGAATTCCTGACGCCATACCCCCACCATGACCCCTTCACCAGATGCCCACCGCTCGGGCCTCCTCGCCGCCGGAAACTTCATCGTCGATCACGTCAAAATCATCGACTACTACCCACAGGAGGAAATGCTCGCCAGCATCCTCCGCGAAACCCCCTCCAACGGCGGAGGACCCTACAATATCCTCAAGGACCTCGCCCGATTGCAGTGCGGATTTCCCCTCTCCGCCGCCGGCCTCATCGGTGCCGACACCACCGGTGACTGGATCGTCAACGACCTCGCCGCCCACCACATCGACACGGCTCAGCTCCACCGCACCTCCAGCGCCAGCACCAGCTACACCGACGCCTTCACCGTGGCTTCCACAGGCCACCGCACCTTCTTCCATCAGCGCGGAGCCAACGCCCTCCTCAACCCGGATCACTTCCGCTTTCCGGCAGTCACCGCAAAATTCTTCTACCTCGGCTACTTCATGCTGCTCGACCAACTCGATGCCATCGGGCCAGACGGACGCAGCGGCGCCTCCCACGTCCTCGCCGCAGCCTCGGCAGCCGGCTGCATCACCGCCGCCGACGTCGTCAGCTGCGAACACCCGGACTTCAGCCGCAGCATCCTCAGCTCTCTCCCATGGGTGGATCACTTCATCCTCAATGAAATCGAAGCCGGGAAAATCACGGACACCAACCTCCGCGGACCCAATGGCATTCTCTGGGACGCCACCGCCGCCGCCGCCCTCGCCCTGATCAAGGCAGGCGTCCGCCGCACCGTCGTCATCCACTTCACCGACGGAGCCGTCTGCGCCGACTCCTCCGGCCGCATCCACCGGGCCGCCTCTCTCCAGCTCCCCGATGGCTGGATCAAAGGAGCCACCGGCGCAGGTGATGCCTTCGCAGCCGGCTGGCTCCTCGGACTGCACAACGAACTTCCCATCCCGAACTGCCTAGACTACGCCATCTGCGCCGCCGCCGCCTGCCTGACCGACCCCACTCCCTCAGGAGGTCTTCTCCCCCTCGCCGACTGCCTCGCCCTCGCCCAATCGTTCGCCCGACGCCCCCTCCCGGCCTGACTTCAGCGGAAGTACCGCCGCAGCACGGCCTGCTCATCGGGCAAAAGCACCTCCCCGCGCACAGCTTCCCCAGCACCCTCCGCTGCGGAGCTGCCCCCCGACTGAAGACCGGCATCTCCCGCCCGCACCTCCGCTTCCCTCACCCGCTCCCCCAAAAGCTGCCTCCCAGCGACGCCTGCGCCCTGCCCCGCACCGACCACCTCAATGCGTCCCCGCGGAACGATCCTCGTTCCCTCCCCGGCACCCTCCCCCGGCTCTGCCGCATCCCCACCCCGTCCGGGACCACGCCCCGGTTGCTCGCCCCCGGCATCCGCACGCCCGCCTCCCTCGCCATCCGCAAGTCCTTCACCTGCACCCTCAAAAGACGAACCACCAGCACTCCCGCGACACTCTTCCGCAGCCTCACGCAACTGCTCCATGAGTGCCTGCGCCTCGTCCCCACCAAGCCCACTCAAGGCATCTCCATCCATCTCGCTAAGCGACTTCCCAAGCTCGCCCCCCACCCCCAGCGAACCCGCCAGCACTTCGCGCAGCGCTTCCTCCCGCGACCCGGATTCCGCCGCCCCGCCACCTGCCCCGGCAGCCGCATCGGCTTGATCAACTACCCCACCCGACCGCAGCGTCTCGGCCAAACGCTCCAGCCGCCCACTCTGCTCCCGCGCCTCGGCCCGGATCGTCCCCAGCAGATGCTCAGCAGCCTCAAGGGCATCATGACCATACTGCTCACCCCTCCCGCGCGACCCCAACTCTTCCAGCCGCCCGCCAAATGCCTCCAGCACGTCGGGCGCCGCCACCCCCTCGAGTTCCTCCAGCACCGATCGGATCTCAGCATGCACCAAAGGTTCCCGCCAGCCGCCCACCCCATCCGCTCCGGCCACAGGCACGGAAACCGACCCCGCCCCTGCCATCAGCAGAACTGACCCCACCACGGGAAGCAGCGCACGCCAATCAAGACGGACGCCCGCATTCTCCACGCCAGCCAGCCCGGGCCAGCCCACCAACCCAGCCCGCGCCGCACTGAGGGCACCGCTCAACCCAAGCCGATCTTCCAGCCGCACCAGAACTTCCCGCTCTCCCACCCAGCGGGACCGCGACCGCACCCACGCCCATACCCCAGCCACCAGCACTCCCAGCAACCCCGCCAGCCATTCCCACCACGCTGCCACCATTCCCAGCGACCTCAGCACCAGCACCACACCGGAAAACACCAGCGCCACCAGCACCACCGCCGGACAAAACCAGCGCAGCCACCAGCCAAAATTGATGCGCCATGCCTGACGGCGCACCAGCATCCCCCACTGCTCCTCCCTGTTTTCCAGAAGCCCTTCAGCCATGCACCGCGTCTAGCGCAGTTCCCGCCACCTGCCAAGCCCCATCAGGGAACCCGGCCTTGCAGCCCACCCACCCCAGCGGTTTCTTCCCGCCTGCCCCACCCATGCCTGCCCACCCCGTCATCCTTGCGATCGAAACGTCCTGCGACGAAACCGCCGCCGCCGTCTGCGATGCCCACGGCCACATCCTCGCCTCCCGCATCTCCTCCCAGATCCCGGAACACCAACCCTACGGCGGCGTCGTCCCGGAACTGGCCTCGCGCAACCACATGACCAGACTCCGGCCCGTCACCGAAGCCGTCCTCGCCGACGCCGACCTCCAGCTCGCCGACATCGACGCCTTCGCAGCCACCGCCGGACCCGGCCTCGCCAGCTCCCTCCTCGTCGGTACCTCGGCCGCCAAAGCCCTCGCCCTCGCCTGCCACAAACCATTCCTCGCCATCAATCACCTCGAAGGCCACCTCCTCTCCCCTTTCATCAGCCACCCCAAGGGCGTCCAACCCGGCGTCGCCCTCATCGCCAGCGGAGGACATACCCTCCTCATCAGCCTCATCGCCCCGCGCCAGTACCATATCCTCGGATCCACAAGAGACGACGCCGCCGGAGAAGCCTTCGACAAAGCCGGAAAAATGCTCGGTCTGCCCTACCCCGGCGGCCCGCAGATCGAAAAGCTCGCCCGCGCCGGCAACCCCGCCGCCTTCGCCTTCCCTCGCTCCATGATCGACAGCGGCGACCACTCGTTCTCCTTCAGCGGCCTCAAAACCAGCCTGCTCTACCTCCTTCCGCAGATCGCCAGCACGCTCCCCGGCAGCCTCCCGGACCTCTGCGCCAGCTTCCAGCAGGCCATCACCGATATCCTCGTCTCCAAAACCATCCGCGCCGCCAAAGCCCTCCACGCCGCATCCATCAGCCTGAGCGGCGGCGTCAGCTGCAACCTGCACCTCCGGGAATCTTTCTCCAAAGCCTGCCAGCAGGCCAGACTGCCATTCCACTGCGCCAGCCCACAGCACAGCACGGACAACGCCGCCATGATCGCCTACGCCGCCCTCCATCACCTGCTCGCCGGAGCCTCTTCCCCTCTCGAAGCAGATATCGACCCCAATCTCACCTTCGCTCCCCCATGAGCCAGGCCAACCCGCCCACCGCCCTCAGGGTCGCCACCATCGCCGCCCGACTCATCCTCGCTGCCGTCTTCTTAGCGTCAGGTGCCCTCAAAGCCATCGACCCAGCCGCCTTCCTCATCGACATCCGCAGCTTCCACATCCTCCCCGATCCATGGGCCGCATGGCTCGCCATGTGCCTCCCCTGGCTCGAAATCCTCACCGGAGCCGCCCTCCTCTCCGGCATCCTCGCCTCCGGGGCCTCATGGCTCGCCGCCCTCATGCTCACCACCTTCCTCGCCGCCATCGCCCGCTCCGCCTTCATCGGACTCGACATCAACTGCGGCTGCTTCGGATCCAGCAATTCCAGTTCTTCCTACCCCGCTCTCATCCTCCGCAACTCCGCCCTCCTCGCCCTGGCCGCCCTCCTCATCCGGACACAGCACCGCAACCTGCCCAATATCCGAAAAACAGTAGCTTAACACTGATTCATACGCACCAACCGCCCTTGACCACGCTTCTCTTTCCAGGATTCCCTGTCACGAAACCATCATAAGGATGCGTTCCTGCATCCCCACCCGCTCCGCCGCCATGAAAATCCTCATCGTAGAAGATGAACCCCGCACCGCCAGCGCCCTCGACCTCGGCCTCTCCGAATGCGGGTTCTCCGTCGAAGTCTCCTCCCGCGGCGATGAAGCCGTCGAACGCATCTGCGCCTCCGCCTTCGACGCCGTCGTCATGGACATCATGCTCCCAGGCATGGACGGCCTCTCCGTAGTCAAACAACTCCGCCAGCGCTCCAACTCCACCCCCATCCTCCTCCTCTCCGCCCGCGGCGAAGTCAACCAGCGCATCGAAGGCCTCAACGCCGGAGCCGACGACTACGTCGCCAAACCCTTCGCCATGGGCGAAGTCGTCGCCCGCCTCCACGCCCTCACCCGGCGCGGCGGAGAAGCCAAAGCCATCCTCCTGCGCGTCGCAGACCTCTCCCTCGACGTCGCCTCCCGCGTCGCCTCCCGCGCCGGACGTCAGATCGACCTCAGTACCCGCGAATTCCGCCTCCTCGAAACCCTCATGCGCAACCAGGGCTCCGTCTGCCCAAGGTCCATGCTCCTCCAGGAAGTCTGGGAATACGACTTCGATCCCGGCACCAACCTCGTCGACGTCTACATCCGCAAACTCCGCGAGAAAGTCGATAATGGTTTCGACCGACAACTGCTTCACACAGCCCGCGGAATCGGCTATGTGATCCGGGAATGACCGGCCCCGACGCCACTGCCCAGCAACCGCCCCCACGCGGGACGTCCTCTCTGCAGAGACGCCTCACGTTCATCCATTTCGCCCTCTTCAACATCGCCATTCTCGTCACGATCTTCTTCGCGTGGCAGAATCTCTACATCCTCCCCAACAGCGATGACCCGGTGGAAGCATCGAAATCCCCGGTCGCCCAACTGAGCGAAATCGTCATCAAATCCATCATCCCGCTCGCCGTCATCGACGTCATCAGCTGGCTCCTCATCCGCAGAACCTTCCGCCCGGTCCAGAATCTCATCAGCGCAGCGGAGAAACTCACCACGGAAAACCTCCACGCCCCCCTCCCCGTCACCGGCAGCGGCGACGAAGTGGACCGCCTCGCCTGGGTCCTCAATAACCTCACCTCCCGCCTCGCCGAATCGTTCGAACGCATCCGTGGCTTCACCCTCCACGCTTCCCACGAACTCAAAACTCCGCTGACGATCCTGCACACCGGGTTCGAACGCGCCCTCCTCAACCCCCAACTCTCGGAGGAGGAACGGGACCAGCTCCTCTCATGGCAGGACGAAACCCTCCGCCTCAACCGCATCGTCTCCGGCCTTTCCCTCCTCACCAGAGCCGATGCTCAGCAGGTCGTCCTCCAGCCGGAACCCGTCGAACTCAGCTCCCTTCTCCAGGACCTCGCCGAAGACACCGCAGCCCTCGGCCAGGCCTCCGATCTCAAGGTCACCTGCTCCATCCCACAGCCGGTCACCGTCTCCGCCGACCGCCACCGCCTCCGCCAGCTCTTCCTCAACCTCGCCGACAACGCCGTCAAATACAACGAACCCGGCGGATCCGTGCGCATCAGCCTCAGCCGCTCAGCACGCGACGCCATCGTCGAAATCACCAACTCCGGCCCCGGCATCCCACCGGAATCCATGCCCAGCATCTTCGAAAGGTTCTACCGCGGCCCCGAAAACCAAAGCCGCCGCATCGATGGCTCCGGCCTCGGCCTCAGCATCGCTAAATGGATCGCCGACGCCCACCACGGATCCCTCTCCGCTCAGTCGGATCACGGCCTCACCACCCTGACCCTCCGGCTGCCCCTCGCCCCCGAAAAAACCACCTCCGCAGCCTCCCCGCACGCCGCCCACCCATCACAAGCCAGCGCAACCGGTCCAGCAATCCCGCGCCACTGATTTCACCAGACACCCACCGGAAAAACCGTCATTCCGGACACCGGAAACCTTGCACTTTTCCACGGACCCGGCAGCATGTCGGTTCCCGACCGCGTCTTCCCAGCCGGTTCCGGGCCTCCACCAACCGACTCTCCACTTCGATGATCCCCGGCCAGCGATCCTCGGAATCCCTCCAGTTCCGCTGCCCCCAGTGCAGCACCCTCCTGCAGATTCCCACGGAACTCGCAGGAACCAAAGGATCGTGCCCCACCTGCTCCACTATCCTCACCGCCCCCTCCCTGCCAGCCCCCCCCGCAAAGCCCCCCGCCCCCTCAACCGCGCCACCCACGCCCGGGAATCCACCCGCCTCCAGCGAAACCGTTCCGCCGGCAGTTCCCCGCTCGGGAATCTTCCGCCCGAGACGCCGCCGCTGGATCGACTTCTCCATCGCCGCCGGAACCGCCGCACTGGTCGCCGGAACCGCATGGGTCTCCAGCATCGGACAAACCCAGCCACGCCCCGGGAATGCCACGCTGCCAACCCACTTCCCCGGACTCATCTCGAGAGAAGATTCCCCCGACCGCGTCCGGCGCGCGGAAGCCTCCGCGCTCGCCAGCGCCTGCCTCGAACAGATCGCTGCCAACCCGTCATCCTCTGCCCTCACCCTGCCAGCCCCGGAAGGCTTCCCTCCCGGACCAGCCATTCCCCCCGACATCCCCACCGCCGAACTCACCACCACCGGACTCCGCCGCATCCCCGGCTCGGACCGCTACTTCATCATTCTCCAGAACCGCAAAGATCCCCGCAGCTTCCTCATCGAGGAAACCAGCGACGGCCCCCGCCTCCACACCGCCGCCCTCGCCCAGCAGATCAGCAATTCCCCCGCCGGACGCCTCCGCGATTATCCCTCCACACCCCACGAAACCCCGCTCCACGCCTACGTGCTCATCCGCGAAGCCTCCCCGCAGACCGATCTCGCCGAACGCGCCGCCAAACCAGGCATCGGTGGATGGCAACTCGTGGAAATCGCCGACCCCTTCGCCCACGATTCCCCTTTCTCGTTCGTCGCCTGCCTCGACCCAGCCTCTCCCGCCGGCCAGACCTTCGCACGCTGCCAATCCCAAGGCTCATGGAATCCTGCCGTCGTCCGCCTGCGCTGGCATACCGGCGGCTCAACCGACTTCGTGGAACTCGCCGCATTCCTCCCTTCCACATGGACGTGCCAGCCCACCCGCTCAGACACACGGGCCACCCAGACGACCCCATGACCATCCTCGTCAAGCCATCCCCTCGCCTGCAGAAGCCCCCGTTCTCGCTCTCCCCTCCCTCCGTCGACGCCGCCGGCCTCGCCGAACGCGTCGGCGTCTTCACCCGCCGCAGCATCAAGAACGAAGCCAAGGCAGCAGGCCTCCGCCTCGCCGTGGCCATGATGGACCTCACCACCCTCGAAGGAGCCGATACCGAAGGGAAAGTCCAGCACCTCTGCGCCAAAGCCCGCCAGCCCATGGACGATCACTACGGCTGCCCTCAGGTCGCCGCCGTCTGCGTCTACCCGCCTTTCGTCAGTACCGCCCTCAAGGCACTCGCAGGCACCCCCATCAGGGTCGCCAGTGTCGCCACCGCCTTCCCCAGCGGTAAAGCCCCCCTCCAGACACGCCTCGCCGAAGTCCGCCACGCCGTCGCCGACGGAGCCCACGAAATCGATATGGTCATCGACCGCGGTGCCTTCCTCTCCGGCCAATACAGCCGCGTCTTCGACGAAATCGCCGCCGTCCACGCCGCCTGCGGCCAGGCCCACCTCAAGGTCATCCTCGAAACCGGCGAACTCCAGACACCTGACAATATCCGCCTCGCCAGCGACCTCGCCATCCACGCCGGGGCCCACTTCATCAAAACCAGTACCGGAAAAGTCCAGCCCGCCGCCACCCTCCCAGTCACCCTCATCATGCTCGAAGCCATCCGGGACCACTTCCATGCCACCGGAAAAATGGTCGGCATGAAGCCCGCAGGTGGCATCCGCACCGCCAAGGAAGCCCTCCAGTACCTCGTCATGGTCCGCGAAACCCTCGGTGCCGCATGGCTCACCCCGGAGTGGTTCCGCTTCGGTGCCAGCAGCCTCCTCACCGACGTCACCATGCAGATCGCCAAACTCTCCGACGGCACCTACCAGCGAGCCTCGGAAGTCCCCCTTCCCTGACACTTTCCCATGAATCAGACAGAACCCAGAACCCCTGCCATGAAACCAACCCTACTCCACATCTCCCTCATCACAACCTTCCTCGCCGCCGCCGCCACGGCCGGCGACAGCCCCTTCAATGGCAAGGACACCTCTGGCTGGGAAGTCAAGAAACGCGACGGCCACAGCTCCGCATGGACCGTCGGCGCACCCGCCCCGGACTCCGCCAACCAAGGCATCCTCGCCGTCAAACCCGGCGGCGACGCCCTCGTCAATGCCGTCCCAGGCCACGGCAAAGGCATCGATATCCACTCGACCGCCACATGGGGCGACGCCCGCATCGAACTCGAAGTCATGGTCCCCAAAGGCTCGAACAGCGGCATCTACGTCATGGGCGAATACGAGGTCCAGGTCTTCGACAGCTTCGGCAAAACCGACCCCGGCCCCGGCGACATGGGCGGCATCTACGGTGCCAGCGCGCCCAGACTGAATGCCTCCACCGCCCCAGGCTCATGGCAGAAATATGTCATCGACTTCCAAGCCCCCCGCTTCGACGCCGCAGGAAAGAAAACCGCCAACGCCAAGTTCCTGAAAATCGAACTCAACGGCAAGGTCATCCACGAAAACATCGAAGTCGCCGGCCCAACCCCGGGCGGCCTCTCGGGCAAGGAAGCCCCCACCGGCCCCATCCTCTTCCAGGGAGACCACGGACCCGTCGCCTACCGCGCCATCAAAGTCTCGGATCTCCCGAAACAACCCTGAGGAACCCGCCCACTCAAGGCAGCATCCGCATCCCGCACACCCAGCGGCCGCTCAGCGAGGAACTCGCCGGGCGAGCCGCTGGTTGTAGTGAATCGACGCCTTCAGCGACTTGATCCGCGCCACAATCGGCCGGAATGACCCCAGAATCTGCTGAATCTGCGGGTCGCGGCTATCAAGATGCCGGCTCAGAAACTGACCAATCAGAAAGCTGATCTCCCCCTTGCGCGTCTCCACCGCTCCAATCCGCGCGGACAACTCGGCTATGTACTTCGACCGCTTCCCGATCTCGGACACCAGTTCCTTCGTCTCGACCTTCAGTTGATCCCGCCGCGCGGCCACATCCGCCTCGACCTGCTGCACTCCCTGCTCAAGCCGCTCCACATCAGATTCCAGCCGCGCAATCTCCGCCAGATCTTTCGTGTGCTCATCCTTGAGACGCACAAGAGTCGACCGCGTCTTCTCGACCTCGGGAGCATATTCCTCCCCGCGCTTCTTGAGGACTTCAAGCTTGGCCTTAAGGCTCGTGAACCGCCGACGCGTCTCCCCATCCCGCTCCTTCACCGCCTCCACTTCGTTCATGATCTCCACAGCCTTGTCCATCAGCTCTTTCCTGCGCACCTGAATCGCCTCGATGTGACGCTCGGCCACGTCCTCGATCGCATACAGCCGATCCTTGGCCTCTTCGTTCTCCTCCGTAAGCCGCTCGGACTCCGCAACCATCTTCTTCTGCCGCTCATCCAGATCACTCAGCTGCCAGTACTCCCCGGAAACCTCATCGACCTGTTCCATCGACGGCCACGCCAGCTTTCCCAACAGGTCCTGCGCCTCCGCCAGCAACTGCGTCTCGCGCGTCACCGCACTCCAGCGCGCCCGCTCCTGCTTGATGCCGAACTGCCACGCAAGGCGGCGCATGAAGAATCCAAGAGCGTTCATCCGAGGGGGGAAAAATCTGAAATCAAACCAATCAGCAACAGCCTTCAATATGGCCCGGACGCCGCCACCCTGTCAAACAGCATTGCACCACGCAGCAACGCACGGACAACCTCACCGCCGCTTCCGCTTCTTTCTGCCGCCGGAATTCCGGACGCCGGATCCCCTCGCCACCCCAGGAACCTCCCCACCCGCCGCATCTCCCTGATTCTCAGATGCGAAAACCTCTCCAGGAGACTCTGGCGGCGTCTCTACCCCCTCCACGGACTCCACCCCGGACTCAGGCCCCGCAGCAGTATCCTCCACCGGAACCTGCCCCGGACCCACAGCCGGATCCGCCTCCGGTGACAATTCCCCACTCACCAACTCCGGCACCCCCGCCTCCGGCTCAAGGACGTCAGCCCCACCAACAACCTCGATTCCTTCGGCCGTATCCACCGGCACACTTCCCCCGCCGGCATCGCCTTCGGCCGCATCCGGTCCCGCCGCCACTTCACAGATGACCCGACCGGCCCGTGGCAGCAGAAACGCCAGCAGCCCAGCCAGCGCCAGCAGGCCAGCCGCAGGCACCGCCGGAAACCACTCCCCCTCCACATGAAAGCGATGCCAGCCAGCCGCCGCCAGGGAGGCCGCCACCGCAGAAATCCCCGGGAGCACCAGCCAGCGCGGCCAGTGAATCAGCCAGGCTCCCGCCAGCAGCGCCATGCCCGCCACCATCCACTGAGACCGCGTCTCCGCCGGCTTCACGGAGTGGCCCGTCTGAATCACCGCGACCGCCTGCGCCATCACCGCCGACGGAGAAACCCGCTCACCGTTCCCCAGCACCAACCGACGTCCCACCTCATCGTCTTCCCCCAGCCACAGCAGTAATTCCGGCAACCGCCCCAGCAGTTCACGCTCTCCCGGAGTCACCACGGCCTCCACCTGTTCCCGCGGCAAGGCAAATACATCGGCACCGAACGACGGTACCTCCGGAGCAAATGGCCGATGATACGTGAATCCTCCCGCCGCATCGATGGGAATGCGGATGGACTTTCCAAGCTCCACCACCACCCCGGGAACCACACGCACATCCCCTCCCGAAACCCCCAGCCACTCCATGACCGCACGCAGCACCACCGCCGGCACCACCCGATCCCCCACCCGCATCAGCAAAGGCACCCGGCAGTTCTCCCCATCGACCGAAACCCGGTCCCCCTTCTTTCCCAGATCCAACTCGCCCGCACCGGGCGCACCCGGCAAAGCCAGCGGCAGCACCCTCCCAATCGCAGGAATCCCGTCCGCCGACCCCTCACAGGCGAGCACCGGCCAATCCGATCCCAATTCCCCCGCGCCACCCGGAGCCACCGCCGAAACCGGAGCCGCCACCGTCAGCACGCCGACCTCCCGTGCCGCGTCCGCCAGCCCAGCCGTCCCCGGCCCCACCACCCCACTGCCCACCACGGTCTGCCGCGGACGGTAATCCTTCAGATTCTGCAGCAGCACCTGCCAATCACCCTGACTAAGCGGCCATTCTTCAAATACCCGTTCTTCCCGGTCCCGGTCATCCAGCCGACCCAGCACCACGGCAGCTGGCCCGCCAGCCACCGGCCCACCCGACCACGGATGCCGCGCCATCAGGTTCCGCTGCCGGCCATCCCAGTGCGCAAAGGTGCCCCGCTCCTGCTCCCGCAGCAGCAGCAACCCCAGAATCCCGCCGCACAACAGCCACAGCAGCGTGTTGCGGATCCTCACGCCGCCACCGGCGGTCCGCCCGCCGCCTCCACGGCTCCCGGTCTCAGCTCCAGCACCCGCAGCAGTTCCGGCACCAGCCCCGACTCCCGCAGCACCCCACGCAGATTCTCCAGCGCATGCGGAATGTGCCCCAGAAACGCCTTCTTCCCATCCCCTACCCCCAGCTTCCCATAAGCCCCCAGCGCCTGCATCAGCCGCTGACACGCACAACCAGCCAGCACCTTCGCGTCACGCCCGAATCCTCCCTCTCCACCCGTCAGCTCCCCGTAGTACTCCAGAAGCTCACGCCGCTCCCCCTCCGGCAGCTGGACGTAAGGATCGTACAGCAGCGACGCCAGATCATACTCGGGCAATCCCGCCCGCAGCCCCTGATAGTCAATCAGCCAGGCTCGCCCGTCGCGGATGATGACATTCTGCGACTGGAAATCCCGGTGCACCATCCGGCGGGGCCGCGACGCCAGATGCGACCGCAGCTCCGCCAGCCCCCGCCCATCACGCACCGCCGCCAACTCCGCGGACCCGGCCGCAGAAAACCGCTCGGCAAATTCGCGGAAGAAATACTCCTGCTCCCAGCCATACAGCGACTCATCAAACGGAGGCTGCAGCTGCTCACGCAGCACCCCGCGGATTCCCTCCGGCTCAATCGCATGAATCCTCGCAGCCTGCCGCAGCGTGCTCCGGTACAGTTCCATCCGCTCGCCCTCCCGCTCCCGCCAGTCCCACAAATCCTTCACCCCAAGATCCTCCAGCCACGCACAGCGCCGTACCGCATCATGCGCGTAAACCCGCAGCATTCTCAGCCCAGCCTCCTCCAGCACCTCCGTCGCCGCAAAGAAACTCAGATTGTCCGGCCGGTTCCCCGTGTACATCATCAGGATCGCCGTAGCAGGGCCCCCGGAACGCCCATCCCCGCTCAGACGGTAGTACCGGCGGTCGGACCCTCCCTTCTCAATGGCCTGCCACCCCGGAACCGCCCCCTCCCATCCAGGGACACGACGGCAGCTTTCCTGACAAAGAGACGGAACTTCAGTGGGATCCATGATGAACGCGGTTTCGGCGGAAAAGCGCGGAGCCTAGCCACCTCCTCCGCCATCTGCAACGCTGGGATTTCGCAAAACAGTTTGCACACCACCCTCTCCCCGCTCACGTCCCAACCCCATGGACCGACCCACCGCTATCTCCCAGATCCGCGAAGCCTGCCGCGACATCGCCCGGCTCCTCATGAAGATCCATCCAGCCGTTCCCCATCTCGCCGACGAAAGTACCCAGCACGATTCCTATCAGATCCTCCACCGCCTCACCGTGGAACTGGAATCACTCAAGAAACGCATCGGCAAACTGGAACGCGAAGACGCCAGCACGGAACTGTAATCCCCTTCCAGACTCAGCGGTCCCCAAAGGAAATCCCGACCGCCCGCGCCGTCGCCACCACCTCGCCCTCCGGATCCACCAAGCGCGGCTTCTCCACCGCTTCCTCAATGGGCACGCTGTCCACATGGTACGACTGATAGCTAACCATGTGGCCAAACTTGCCTTCCTTGATCAGTTTGACCGCCTTCACGCCAAACCGCGTCCCCAGCAGGCGGTCCAGACTCGTCGGACTGCCACCCCGCTGCAGGTGACCCAGAGTACACGAACGCGTTTCCTTCCCGGTCATCTCGGCAATCCGCTGCGCCACGGCCTCGCCCACCCCACCAAGCCGATGCTCGGAGGACTCACTCTTCTCCTTCGTCACCAACCCCCCATCCGGCAGCTTGGCACCCTCCGCCACGACTACCATCGTGCTGTGCAAGCCCTTCGCCTCGCGCGCCTCCACCGCCTTCTTGATCGAATCAAACGTAAACGGAATCTCCGGAATCAGAATCACATTCGCCCCGCCCGCCATGCCACCCCACAGCGCAATCCAGCCGGCATTCCGACCCATCACCTCAACCACCATGACCCGCTTGTGACTGTCCGCAGTCGTGTGCAGCCGATCAAGGGCGTCCACCACGGTGCTCACCGCAGAATCAAAGCCGAATGTCATCGCCGTCGCCGCCAGATCGTTGTCGATCGTCTTCGGCACACCCACCACGGGAATCCCGGCCTTCATGAGCTGCATGCCAGTCGTCAGCGACCCATCCCCGCCCACCACCACCAGAGCCCTGATCTCCAAAAGCTTAAGCGTCGTCTTGGCCCGCTCGATGATCTCCGTCGGCACCTGCATCACGTTGCCCTCTCCCACCTTCGCCGCAAAATGCCCCTTGTTCGTCGTCCCCAGAATCGTACCCCCAAGCTTCAGAATGTGCGAAATCTTGTCAGGATCGAGAACCGAATAATCACCCGGTGGCAGCATGCCCTCGAATCCATCCCGGAATCCAATGACCTCCCAGCCCAGCTTGTTGGCCGCTCCCACTACTCCGTAAATGACTGCATTCAGGCCCGGGCAATCGCCGCCGCTGTTGAGGATACCGATTCTCATGATGGTTGGTAGAAGTATGGGTGAAAGAAAAGGATTGGTGATCAGGGAGCGGCGATGCCCAGAGCGGTGCCGGTGGCAGCCGGACTTCCCGCCGCCCGCCAGCGTTCATACGCCGGCCATCCCTGCTGAAGCAAAGTGTATGCCTGGTTGAAGCGGTCATTTGCCCCCAGGACCACCACCACGAGACGGTTCGGCACCACCACCGTGCTGCCATCAGGCCGCTTGGTCACCGTGGCCGGCCGTGGCGCCGTCGCCATCAGACACGGACCAGCCGATGCCGTGGTTCCAGTCTTTCCGCCATCCACTCCCGCCCGGCCCAGCAGTTCGTTCGTGTTCCGGACCAGCACCGGCCGCGGTCCCCCGCCCCGGATGACCGCAAGCGTCCGCTCGGACTGCGAACTGTAAAAGGAAAGTCCCGGCGTGCGCAGTCCCTTGACGGTCAGACGCGCCACATCAGCTGCGGTGGAATACCCACCCTGACCCGACTGCCCAAGGCCATGCGGATTCGTGAATCTAGTGTTCCGCATGCCCACACGCTGAGCCAATCCGTTCATCTGACTCACAAAGGCAGCCATGGGATTGCCTCCGCCCATGCCCGCAGCCACCAGCTTTTGCCCGAAATGCAGGGCAAGGGCCTCCGCCGCCGCATTGTCGCTCGCCATCATGGCTGCATAAAGTCCATCCCGCACGGTCAACTGATCTCCAGGCACCAGATTGAGCGGCCCCCGCTCCTCCAGCATCATCACCGAAGACGGCACCGTCATCAGTTCCCCCGCATCCCCCCGGCTGCTGTTCAGATAGTCAAGCACCACAATCGCCGTCGCCACCTTGGTCAGACTCGCCACCGGTCTCCGCTGGTCCGCGAGATGCGCCAGCACCACATGCCCATCATTGGCATCTGCCACAATGTACGACCCAATTCCCGGATACACCGGACCGATCGCCGCCACCGCAGTCCCCGCATCCGGTGAGACCGGGGTCGTGACACAGCCGACTCCACCCAACGCCACCGTAATGGCAGCAAAAAGCCGAAGCAGAGAATGTTGGATCTTCATGGGAACTCGGGAGCCGCCGGTTGCGCAGACCCCCCGTTCCATAACGGTCGATTTCCTCCGCGCAAGTCGGATGGTTCCCCACCTGTCGAAATCACCGCGCCAGCCCGGCACGCAAAACGCCCGATGCCAGGTTGCATCAATCCTTCGCCGACTTCTCGGCCACCCCAAGAGCCGCCGCCGGCGTGGCAGGCCGCCCCACCGCCAGCACCGGAGTGCCCGTGGCATCGCACACCCGCAGCTGAAATTCCCATTCCACGGTCCAGGTCTCGGTTTGCTCGTTCTGACAACATTTCACAAGGATCTCGTTGGCTCCCTTCTTCAGACGCACCGGCATCCGGTACTGGTCAATCTCCCGTCCCCGGTGATACTCGTCCCGCGCAAAGAGCAGCTCGCCATTGAGCCACACCTTCCACGCATTCTTGCAGCCCAGACGGATCTCGGCATCGCGTTCCTCCGCCGACTCGAAGACCGTGCGCGCATACGCGGTCGCTTCCTTGATCATCCCCACCGACTTGTTGAAATCAAGCAGTCCAAACTGGTCGGCGGAAACCGCCGGCTTCCACCGCACCGGATTGGGTTCCCCGGCCTTGAGCGGCTTGCCGTCATACACCGCCGCCCCATCGAAGCCCTGCTCGGGCGGAAACACGGTGGCAAACCCCCCGCGACCATCATTTTCAAACGGGCCAGCCACCTGCCACTCCATGACAAAACCGAAATGCGCCGGCAGATCCACGGTCTGACCCTTTTCCCGCAGCGCATCGGCGGCCTCGCGGATCTGATCCTCGTCCCGCGCCGCCCCAAGGACCTTGCGCAGCTGCCCGAGATCTCCCGCAGCCTTCGCCGCCGCCAGCAACCGGGCCACCGGCTCACGCCGCAACTCCGCCGCCGGATCTTCCAGAAAATCAGGAATCAGCCGCTCCCACACCGCCGCATCGCTGCGCCGCAGCAGTTCCATCGCCAGAATCCGCCCCGCGGGCCGGTTTGCCGTGTCCCGCGCAAACGCCTCCAGCGGCCCCACCGGCAGCTTGCCTCCTGTCTTCGCCGCAATCGATGACACCGCCCCGCGGATCCAGTTCGCAGGCACCACCCCCGCACGGTTCATCGCAGCCAGCAGACCAGGAATTGTCTCGGCATCCCCACTCTCCACAATCCGGCGCACCGCCGCCGAAGCCTCGGCATTGCCCTTCCCTTCCCGCCCCACCGCCAGCAGCACTTCCACCAGCCCCCCGTCCACCGGTCCACCCACCCCTCGATCCACCAGCATTCCCAGAAAAGCAGTCGCAACGCAAATAGGTCTCATGCCCTCCATTATGCAGCGTCCCGCCCGCCCCGTCGACCCAATTTCCGTCAGCGCGCAGGCAACTCCAGAAAATTCCGCAGCAACTGCTTCCCTTCCACTGTGAGAATCGACTCCGGATGAAACTGCACCCCATGCACCGGCAGAGCCCGGTGCCGCAGCCCCATGATTTCCCCCTCAGGCGTGCGCGCCGCGATCTCAAGGCACTCCGGCAGAGTCTCTTCCTTCACAATCAGTGAATGATAGCGCGTCGCCTCAAACGGATTGCTCAGCCCCGCAAAAACTCCCCGCCCATCATGGTGAATCATGGACGTCTTCCCATGCATCAGCCGCGGAGCCCGCACCACATCCCCGCCAAACACATCGCCCATGCACTGATGCCCCAGACAAACCCCAAGAATCGGCCGGCTCCCCGCAAACTTCCTCAGCACATCATTGCTGATCCCTGCCTCCCGGGGCGTGCACGGCCCCGGCGAAATGCAGATCTGCGCAGGATCCAGTTCCGCAATCTCCTCAACCGTGATCTCATCGTTCCGCTTCACCAGCATCGTCGCCCCCAGTTCCCCGAAGTACTGAACAAGGTTGTACGTGAACGAATCGTAGTTGTCGATGACCAGCAGCATGACGGCCAACGCTGCGCGGCTTTGCCCCGTCTGCCAAGGGACAATCTCACGCCACTCCACCGTTTCCCCGGACCCGCTCAGAAATCGGTATCCGCCTTCTCCAGATCCAGTTCCCGGATCCACACATTCCGATACCGCACATCATGCCCCTCGCACTGCAGCTTCAGCCCCTGCGGCGAATCCGTGATGCCCCTCCCACCATCGTTGCCCCCATCCACCCCGCTCTTCGGCCCACCCCACACCTGATTGATCGCCACATTCCGGTGCACCTTCTTCCCGTTGAAATACATCGTCACCATCGGCTTCTCCACCATCTTCCCATCCCGGAACCGCGCCGCCCGGAACACCAGATCATACGCATTCCACTTCCCCGCCCCAGCGTAGGATTCATAGGGC
This sequence comes from Verrucomicrobiota bacterium, assembly GCA_039795165.1. Taxonomy (GTDB): domain Bacteria; phylum Verrucomicrobiota; class Verrucomicrobiia; order Verrucomicrobiales; family V1-33; genus V1-33. The sequence goes on from JBDKER010000011.1 coordinate 61,389, forward strand.
GATTCCGTCTCGTTGATCACCGCACCCATGCCATGACTCGTGCGGTCGCCATCAAGCACCTGAATCTCATAGCGGTTCTGTAGATACACGCCGCTGTTCCCCCCGGGCTTCGCCACAAGAAACTCAATGTGCAGCCGGAAATCACGGTACGCCTTCTTCGTCACAATATCCGCCGTGCCAAACTTCCCCCCGGCCGCCGCCGGATCGTCGGTCATCACCACCGTACCCCCATCCACTGGATCCGATACCACCTTCCACTTGATCGGCAGCGAAGAAGCAAACCCCGGCCCCTGCCAGTACGTCCACTTCTCATCCAGCATCGCCCGGCTCCCATCCAGAATCACTTCCGCCCCCTTCTCCGCCGCCACACCCACCCCAACCAACGGCCCCGACCCCGGCTCGGCAGCCCCCAGCAGCACCTTCAGACCCAGCAAAACGGACAGCAGCATTTTCTTCATGCAGCCATCCTCCACCACACCCACCCCCGCCGTCTCCTGCGCATCCGCGGAAATCCCGCGTCCTCACATGTCGTCCATCGCCCCAGCGCCGGAACCATTCGCCTCCGCCGCCCGCACCTGCGCCATCTTGTAGCGCCAGTACGGCGTGGTGCAGATCAGCAGCCGACCCGTCCCCTCGTACACCCTCAGAATCCGCTCGCCAGTCGTCAGCTTGCTCCACGGCAGCCATCCCGGCATCCGCACCTTGTAGTTGATTGATTTCGTGCGTGCCAACACCTGCCGGCCATCCGCCACCAACCGCATCCCATGCGGACTGTCCTTGCCCAGCTCAATGCACTCCACCGGCCCAGGCGAACAGATCATCACCTGCCCCGGCCCAGTCACCTTCGTCTGAAACGACAGAAACCCCTCGCCGCTCCGCAGCGACGTCCAGAAGGGCTCCCGGATGAAACCCTGGTCCACCTTCGCCTCCGACGCCCAGAAGGCCCCAGCCGACACAATCCACGTCTCTTCCTCCTCCAGCTGCATGATGTGAAACCCACCCAGCGTCGACTCCAGATACAATGATCCCGTTCCGCTGAAGGTCGGCCGGAACGCATCCTCCCCAGACAGCGCCGCCCGCACCAGCCGGATCGGCCCAGGCAGCCGGGCCTTCATCGTAAGCTCCCCACGCATGTGCGACATCGCTCCACGCTCGGTCACGATCGTCTCGTCCTGCATCGCGATTTTCGCCCAGCGGGTCCCTTCAGAGGATTCGATCTCAAATGTGGCCATGACAGATGCTGCAGTTAGGAATGAAATGCCCGGATTGGGATTGTCAGGGTTCGGTTAACCGTTCCAATCCGGGGCCGCAAGCCGTGAAATCCACACCGTCTCCCCCCGGATAGGACCATCCCTTCACCGGACCACCCGCCACGCCTCCCGCGCTGATCCACTGCCATCAGGGGACTGACCCGGCTCCTCCCAGCAGGTCACCAACGACCCCTCAGCGACATCCGCAAGCTCCGCAATCCGACCCGAGGGCCAGCGCACCGTCAGTTGCTTCACTCCACCACGCTTCCCGATTCCAAGTACCATCACCGCACTGTGCTGCGCCGCATAGCCATCCCCACAGCGGTGCTCGCGCGTCAGCTTCATATCCCCAAGATCCGCCACGACCACAGCCCCATAACCATCCCGCGGAGCAAGCGCCGCCACCCCCGGCCCGTCATTGCCTCCCACCAACCGCACCGCCACCACCCCACCCTCAAGCCCAGCCGCCGCCATCGTGTTCCGATACAGATTCAGCATCGGCTCATTCGCATTAACCACCGCAAGGTCCTGCCATCCGTCCCGATCATAATCAAACAGCACCCAGCCCCGGCCATCAGCCGGATTGTCCAGCCCAGCCAGTCCGGACAGATCGTCAAACGACTGCCCTCCGCGGTTCGCAAAGTAATGATTCCGCTCCTTCCCGCTCAGCGAATGCACCACCACACGGTCCCCCCGCTTCTCCACACCCGCCAGACGCGCATCAATCTCCGGCGTGGCCGCCGCGCCATCGCCGCGACGCTGCCACGCCTCATTCAGCCGGAAACTCCGGCGCGCCAATCCAGCATCCGCGCGCACGACCGTGCGCCAGAGGTTGCTTCACAAATCCAATTCCGATGTCAGCCCGGGCGGAGCCGTGAAATACCCGCTCAGCACATAGAGATCCAGCCAGCCATCGTTGTCGAAATCCGCAAACTTCCCTCCCCAAGACCACCCCGCCTTCATCACCGTCATCGCCGGACGCTCCAGCCCAGCCACCTGCCGGAACCGCCCATCCGCTTCCTGATGGTACAGCCAGTTCCCCTGAGCCGACTCCACGTAGCTCGGCGATAAACCAGGCACCATAGCAGTGATGCGGCGCCCCGCTTTGCTGTACATGTTGGAGACATAAACATCCTCCTTCCCGTCGTTGTCATAGTCCCCCCAGCTCGCCCCCATCGCAAACCCATAGGCTGTAATCCCAGCCTCCTTCGTCACATCCACAAAACCAGCCTCGCCATCGTTCCGCAGCAGATTGTCCGGAGCCCAATCGTTCGCCACATACAGATCCACATCCCCATCCCGGTCATAATCCCCCCACGTCGCCTGCAGCGTGTTCTTCCAGAGCCCCACCACCGCATTCTCCGGAGCCGGCTCGAACACCCCCAGGCCACGGTTTACCAGCAGCATGTTCGGCGGCCCCACCTGATCCAGCAGCTCGGGAAATGCCCCATCAGGCGAACGCGACCGCTCTGCCTTCAGCCGCCGCCGGTACTCCGCTGCCTGCACGGGCGGCAGAAACTCATCCATCCAGTCAAAATCATCCGCCGCCACCACAGCCACCCCGCCGGATGGCGACGACTGCGGCGGTGCCGCCGGACGGTACGTGCACAGATACACATCAAGGAGCCCATCCCGGTTGTAATCAGCCGCACTCATCGAAACCACCGCCATCGGTGACCAATCAGGAGCCTTGTGCTGCACATACACCCCCCCACGGTTCTCCAGATAGGCAGTCTTCAGAAGACTCCTCCCCAGCAGCGCATCCGGATCCCCGTCATTGTCGAAATCCGCAAACACCGCACACGTCGTGTGACCCGGCAAATCCAGCCCGTAACGCGCCGACTCCTCCGCAAAAGTGCCATCCCCGCGGTTTACCAGCAGCCGGTTCTTCCCGATCCGCACCATCACATAAAGATCATCCCACCCATCCCCATTCACATCCACCACCGCAAGGCCCGGCTTATGATTCGACGAGATCGGCGCAAAGTAAGGATGCGGAACTTCCTTCTGACCTGACTCATAATACCGCACGCTGGCCGCTTCATGACCACACCTCCGCAACTCCTCCGCACCCCCGGACACGGCCTTGTCCAGCACTTCCGTGAACAGACGCTCTTTCACAGTCGCCACCTCGAACTTCCTCGTCTCCCACGACACAATCCGCCACTCCCCACCCTCCCGCCGGAATTCAAGATCCAATGAGGCCCGGAAACTCGCCCAGACCCCCACTTTGAGAAAGCCCAGTCCCTCGAACCCGGCACTCGACCGGTACTGGTCCGCCTCCCCTCCTGGATGCTCCCCCTTCACAAGATACACCTTGGCATGCTCAAACCAATCCACCGCCCCCAGCACACTGCCCCACAATACCAAACCCTCCCGCCCACGCTCCCCAACCGACTCCACCGGCCACTCCATCCACTGCAGCCGACTCTTCCCCTCCAAACCCTCCGGCAACCGCCCCACATCCGCCACCCTGACCTTCCCCGCCGCAAAAAGGTCAGCACTCTTCTCCCCTGGCAACCGCATGGCTGCCACATCCGAGGACAACAAGGCCATCCGCGGCCCCAACTCCAGATAGGTCTCCTCAGCCATCACCAGATCCCCAATGACCCTCGCATCTGCCACTTCCTGGCCGACCCGGCCACCCCCGCGCCACCACCAGGCCAGCAACACACCAGCCATCAGCACGCCGGCCACCAAAGCCGCCCGTCCCTTTCCCCATCTGCTCAATTGACCTGTTCTCATCTGCCTTTCATCGCTACCAGCCCCCGCCCCAGTCAGCAAGAACTGAGTTCGCAAGTTGCCGCCTGTTTCTTTTTCTTCACGGAATGCTAATTCCAAACTTGACAATTCTTCACTTTTCACGCCTCCTACCCACAAATTCGCCACCTTCCTCCATGAAGCACTTCCTTTCCTGCCTCTCCTTCGCCGCCCTCGTCGCCGCCTCCCCTTCCCAGGCCGCCACCGTCTGGTCGGTCGGAGTTGACGACAATGACTGGCCCGTCAATGGCATCGGCGGCGGTCCCGACGCCGACTTCCTTCAGGAAAACGGCTCCATCAATGCCCTCCCCGGCAGCCCCGTCACCGCAGGCACCGCCCCCCAGACCAGCGATAACGATTACTACTTCGCGGGTTCCTACACGCTCGTCCCCTCAGGCGTCGAATCCTTCTACGGTGCCTACACCCCCGTCGGCACCGTCGCCTCGGACGAAACCGCATGGGAACGCGCCTTCGCTGGCGGCGACAATGACCTCCGCATCCATTTCAACCTCGCCAACACCTTCCAACCAGGCGACCTCGCCACCATCTCGTTCGATCCCCTCAACCTCCACACCGGCGGTGACGTCCCCGATTCCCGCTACGGCATCGAACTCTACTTTAATGGCGTCCTCGTCCGCTCGGAACAAGTCATCCGTCCCGGCGATCTGAACAAAACCTACACGTCAGACCCGTTCACCCTCGGCAGCGTAGGCGCCGTCACCGGACCAGGAGCCGACAACATCGTCTCCCTCCGCGGCATCAGCTACAGCAACGCCGGCGGCGGCGCATGGATGGGCATCGACTACGTCAAACTCGACGTCACCCCCATCCCAGAACCAGGCAGCGCGCTGCTCGCGTCGGCTGCCGCCCTCGGGGCCGCCCTCTCCCGCAGACGCTCGCGCAAGGCCTGATGCCCTACGCAAAAAGGTGGTCCGCGCGCGGGTAGGCAAAACCACCCAGCCGGAAGTCCCTTCCCTCCAGTACTCGCTGCCACCTCGCAGGGAACGGACACGTTCCCTCAAGAGGATCATTCCCATTTGTTTCCCGACGGCCGAACGCTTCCAGCCACCTCCCCCAGCGGCCAGCCCACCCAGGCAATTCGTCCCCCCCCCGACGAATATGATTGCCACACCCGCCGAGGAATTGCTTTGATTCACCCAAGATGAAGCTCTCCCCTGCTTTCCTGCTCGTCTGCGCCTTTCTCGGCACCCTTCCCACGAGTTCCCACGCCGCCGTTCTCTGGACCTGCGGCCTCGACGATAACGCATGGCCCGTCGGCGACGGCGGCGGACCCAATGCCTCCTTCGTCCAGGAAAACGGTGTCATCAACGACCTCCCCGGCTCGCCCCTCAGCCCGGAAGTCAACACCCAGTCGGATAACGACTACTACTTCGCAGGCACCTATTCCTCCATCATCGCCACCAACGGATCCTACTCCCCCGTCGGCACCGTCACCGCCAACGAGGAATCCGCCGAACGCGCCTTCGCCGGAGGCGACCTCGCCCTCCGCTACCACTTCAACGTCCCCGCCACCTACGGCCCCAACGACCGACTCACCGTCACCTTCGACGCCCTCAATCTCGACGGCAGCGGTGCAGACCCCCGCTTCGGCGTGGAAATCTACGTCAACGGCTTCAAAGTCATGGACGAAGTCCTCATCCGGACCGCCCAGTTCGACACCGACTTCACCTCCACCCCGAAACGCCTCTCGGAACTCGGCATCGTCACCGGCCCCGGCGCGGACAACATCGTCACCCTGAAAGGCGTCAGCTACAACGCCGCCGGAGGCGGCAACTGGATGGGTGTCGACTTCGTCCGCGTCGATATCGATTCCACCCCGCTCATCGTCAATACCTTCACCACCAACGACAGCATCCTCCGCCCCGGCGAGTCGGCCACCCTCTCATGGACCCTCGCCATGCCTGACGCCACCGTCTCCATCTCGCCAGGCATCGGCGACGTCACCGCCCTCACTTCCCAGGGATCCGGCAGCATCAGCGTCTCCCCAGCCACCACTACCGTCTATACCCTCACCGCCTCAGCCAACGGCCAGACCCAGACCAAAACCGTCAGCATCTCGGTCTCCACATGGGCCGCCATCTTCGAAGCCGGCCGCGACGACGCCTCCATGGCCGAATTCAGCCACGAGAACGCCGCCGACGACGATTACTTCTTTGCAGGCAATCACACAGCCTCGGGAGGCCTCAACCAGCCAGCAGACGAATCCCTCAACGACGACACCAATACCAATACCCCCGCCGGCCAGACCGGCAACCCAGCCATCGGATTCGAACGCGCCCTCACAGAAGCCGACCCCCGACTCAATGTCTGGTTCATCCCGACGTCTTCTCACGTCGACCCCACCGCCAGACACCGCATCACCGTCGATGTCCTCGGCGTCGGCAGCCCAGCCGGCGGAGCCCAGGCCCACCGCCTCGAAATCTACCTCAACGACAAACTCCTCCGCTCGGAAAATTCCCTCACCTCGGCCCGCACCATCCAGTTCGAAGTCACCGGCATCACCTCCGGTCTCCGCAACGGCTCGAACCGGCTCTCCCTCGTCCGTACCGGCGGCAACCTCGCCGGCTGGATCAATCTCGACCACGTCATGATGGAATACGCCCCAGGCGATACCCCGCCTGCCATCACCATCTCGAAAGACCCCATTCTAGGCACTCGGCGGCTGTCGTGGACTTCTTCACCCGGCCGCACCTACCGCGTCCAAGCCAGCACCGACAGCGGTGCCTCATGGCTCGACCTCATCGGCGGCTTCCCCACCAGCGGAGCCCCCGGCACCAGCCTCCTCTTCGAAGACCGCACCACACCGCACAGCGCCCCAGACCCCGCCTACCGCGCGCTTCTGGAATAGAAGCGAGCCTTGTCCCCTCGTCTGGTGCCATCCCGGTTTCCGCAGCAAAGCTCGGGGAACTCCCCCTATCAGCCCGCAGTTCCGTAGTTCGGCACACGGAATTTCTCATTCCATTCCGTCACCCTATCGGGTCACTAATGTGAAAATTCGGTGACACTCCCCGTCACCACTCCCCCCCTTGCCATGATCCCTTCGCGCCTCCTCGCCCGCACGCCCATCTGCCTTGCCTGCACCTCGCTGGCAGTATCCCTCAGCCAGGCTCCCGCCGCCGTGGTCACCAATGGCCTCCTCATCGACCTCGACGCGGCTTCCTACTCCCCCGGCGGCTCATGGAACAACAACGGCAGCCTCGGTGGTTCCTTCAGCGGCATCGGTGCCCCCTCGAAAACCACCGCCGATGGCGTCAACGGTGTCTTCCTCGACGGAACCGATGGCTTCGTCGGCCCGCAGGCTCCCGCCGGCATCACCGGAAATGGTGACCGCACCATCGAAGTCTGGGTCTACCAGGCTGCCGTCAATGCCGAGGAAACCCTCGTCGCATGGGGCCGCCGCGGCGGACCAAACGGCACCAACAATTCCTTCAACTGGGGAACCAATACCACCTTCGGCGCGCTCGGCGGCTGGGGCGGCGGTCCGGATATGGGATACGGCGCAGGCCAACCCTCCCGCGGCTCATGGCACCACATCGTCTTCACATTCGATGGTGCCACCAAATCAGTTTTCGTCGACGGCACCCTCGCCAACTCGGAAGCCGACGCCACCATCAGTACCCACGCCAATCACGAAATTCTCCTCGGTGCCCAGCACACCGCCGCCAGCATCCCCGGTACCCCCGCCATCGATGGAGCCAACCGCCTCGGCGGCGTCATCGGCCGCGTCCGCGTCCACGACGGTCTCCTCTCCCCAGCCGACATCCTCAGCAACTACAACGCCGAAAAAGCCTCCTTCCAACTCGCCAGCCAGCCCAAAGCTCCACTTTCCGCCGGACCAATCCACCGCTTCAGCTTCAACGAAACCTCAGGAACCACCTTCGCCAATACCGGTTCCCTCGGCGGCACCCCCGCCGAACTCAAGGGTGCCGGAGCAGTCCTCACAGGCACGGGCGTCGACCTCCCAGGCGGAGCCTCCGCCACCCAGGCCTACATCGACCTCCCCAACGGCATCGCCTCAGGCAAGGATCAAGGCCCAGGCCATAGCTCGGTATCCTACGAAATCTGGGTGACCGCCCAGTCCACCCAGAATTGGTCCCGCCTCCTCGACTTCGGCACCAACGCTGTCGGCGAAGTCAACGACGCCGGAGGCACGTTCAACGGCACCAATTACATCCTCCTCTCCAATAACGTCGGAACCGGCACCAATATGCGCATGGAACTTGCCGGCAGTACCGCCAACGGAAGCCGCGACGCAGCCGCCACCACCATCCTCGGTAGCCAGCAGCACATCGTCATGACCTACGATGCCTCCGACAGCATGTGGAAATGGTACCAGAACGGCGAACTCATGGAGGGCTTCGCCGGTGCCGGACCGTCCAGCCTCAACGACGCCAATAACTGGCTCGGCCGCTCAAACTTTGCCGGAGATGCCAATACCGACGCTCTCTACGACGAATTCCGCGTCTACGACTTCGCCCTCAGCGACTCCCAGATCCGCCAGAACCTCCTCGACGGACCCAACGCGCTCACCATCATCCCGGAACCCTCCGCGGCCATCCTCGGCCTCACTGCCCTTGGCTCCCTCGGCGCACGCCGCCGCCGCACCTCCTGACCAGTTGCCCCCAGCAACCCCTCGGAAGCGCGGTCTCCCTCCCCGGACGCCGCGCTTCTCCGTTTCAGGGATGCCCCAGCGTCGAAACCGCAAAGACCGACCGCACCACTCCGCCGGCCCGCTCCTCGCTGCGCCGCACCGCCGTCCGCAGCACATCCCCGAAAAACTCTTCCTCAATCCTCAGCAGCACCGGATAGACATCGGCAATCCGCTGCACCGGACTGTGATACTCCACCACACACAACCCATGCTGCGGATGATACTCGGTCGACGCAAAATGCCCCTCGCCAGCCCGTAGCTGCGCCAGAGAAGCCGCCCGCTCCGCCACCGTCCGCCCTTTCACCTTCTTCCTCCAGCGGTCCGCCCGCTCGGCATGCACCGCCCGCAGCAGCGACTCCGCCGTCCCCGGCCCATGCAGCCGCTCCGCCACCTTCAGAATCTCCAGCGTCAACCCATTCCCCGCCTCCGGGAAAAATCCATCGGCCTTCTCAGTCAGCCGATAGTGCTTCTCAGGCCGCCCATTCGGCACAGGCACCCTCCACGTCTCCAGAAAGCCCCTCTTCTCCAGATCCAGACAATGCTTCTTCACTCCCATGTAACTCAGCCCCAGGACCCGTGCCATGGCCGCCACCGGCATACCGACCGACCTCTTGAGCAGATCAATGACCGCAAACTGCTGCGGCTTCGCAATGTCCCGGATGGTCTTAAGATACATATGATCATCTCCTGAATCGATCACCACCCTACCGGATCCACACAGACCGCGCCACCACGCGATCACAGGATTTTCCCCCCATCCCCCAACTTCGGGGTTTTGCCATCCCATACCCGCCACTACGCGGAGGCATCCTCCATGACCCCAGAACACCGCGAACGCCTCACTTTCCAGCTGGAACGGCTCCGCGCCTTCGGAATGGGAGTCCTCGAAACCGCCAGCGCCACCTTCCTCCTCCTCATCGCACACCGCATCTTCTCCGCAGGTCCCGCCACCAAAGCCATCATCCAGGGAAGCGGCAGCCTCGGTCTCCTCCTCAGCCCCATCGCAGTTCTCTGGGCCGCCCACCGCAATCTCCACGCCGGCACCGCCGCCGCCCGGCTCTTTTTCTTCGGTGCCATCAGCCTCACCCTTGCCGCTCTCACTCCCACCCTGCCCATCTTCGTCGCCGCCACACTCGCCGCCTTCGTCGCCATCACCGCCGCCACCCCGTTCTTCGCAGGGATCTACGAAGCGAATTACCGCGCCGACCGCCGCGGCGACCTCTACTCCCGCAATATCATCATCCGTATCGCCGGAAGCGTCTCCTTCGCATGGGCCGCCGGTCTCCTCCTCGAACACAGACCCTCCGCATGGCCCGCCATTCTGCTCTGCTACGCCGCCGCCCTCGCCATCGGCGCCGTCTGCCTCCACCGATGCCCCGCCGTCCCCATCAGAACCGCCAGCGGTTCCCACCCGCTCCGCTCGTTCAAGGTCGTCCGCGACGACGCACGCTTCCGCTGGACGCTCGTCAGCTGGATGCTCATGGGCTTCGCCAACCTAACCATGTTCCCCCTCCGCGTCGAATACCTGTCAAATACCCGCTACGGATTGAATCTCTCCGCCACCGATATTGCCCTCCTCACCAGCATCATCCCCAATGTCGCCAGACTCTGCTTCTCCCGCGCATGGGGCCGACTCTTCGACCGGATGGATTTCCTCACCCTCCGCGCCATCCTCAACACAGGCTTCATGCTCGGCATCCTCTCGTTCTTCACTGGAACCGGCTGGCCCGGCCTCACCGCCGGTGCCATCCTCTTCGGCATCAGTAACGCAGGTTCCGATGTCGCATGGACCCTCTGGGTCACCAAATTCGCCCCGCCCGGCCGCGTCACCGAATACATGGCCGTCCATACCTTCCTCACCGGTCTCCGCGGCATCGTCGCACCCTTCGCCGCCTTCTACCTCGCCTCCCACGCCGGAATCGGCCCCACCGCCACCGCCATGGCCCTCATGATCCTCACCGCCTCCCTCATCCTCTCACGCAAGGTTCACCCCACCGTGGCAGCATGATGCCACCCCGCCCGCAAAGCCCGCCGCGCCACACAACCCACGCAAGCAAACGCCCACCCACCTCAAGCCTCGGACGCCAGCCGCTCATTCCCCTTCCGCGCCCGCCGACCCGCCAGCACCAGCAACTCCTTCAGAATCTCACAGCCCGCCACCGGATGCGACGCAAGGAACCGATTGAAATCATTCCGGTGAATCGACCACACATGCGATGGCACATTCGTCGTCACCGACGCACTCGCGAGGACCGAATCCGCCTCATCCAGAAATCCCATCTCCCCCACCGTCTGACCCTCCTCCACATACCCCAGTGTCCGGATCTCCTCAGGAGACCTCAGAGAAACCAGCAACTCACCGGACACCACCACATGCAGCGCATCGGCCTCCGCACCCTGCTCCACCAGCACCGATCCCTTGCCAAAATGCGAAAAGGAACCGAACCCAGCCAGCGCCTCGCGAGCCAGCGCCGAAACCCCGGACAGCACACCATGAGCAGGAAGAACTTCAAAAGCATGGGAATCAGCACTCATGCTCTACGACTCACCCGCCCAGCCATTTCCCGCAACCGGAAACGATCCCGAAGGCACACCCGTCCCAGCCACAACCAGCGGACGACTGCAGCTTGCCGGATGCCCCTTCCCGTTCACTGTACGCCCAGTCAATGACCTGCGTCCTCACATGGCTCGGCACCCCAGTGCTCCGCCTCATCAGCTACTTCGGCGAACTGGCCGTCCTCACCGGAGAAATGACCTACTCCCTCTTCGGCAGCCGCATCCGCTGGCGCGAAGTCGGACGCCAGCTCGTGTCCATCGGCTTCGGCTCGCAGATCCAGGTCATCGTCACCGGAGCCGCCACCGGTGCTGTCTTCGCCGCCCAGGTCTACTACAAATTCAATCAACTCGGCCTCGATAGCCTCGTCGGCGGCATCGTCGCCCTCGCCACCTGCCGGGAACTCGGCCCGGTCCTCACCGCCCTCATGCTGGCCGGAAGAGTCGGAGCCACCATGGCCGCAGAAATCGGCACCATGAAAGTCACCGAGCAGATCGACGCCCTCCGCTCTCTCGGCGTCCACCCGGTCGACTACCTCGTCGCCCCGCGCTTCCTCGCCATGATCTTCTCGGTCCCCCTCCTCATCGGGGAAAGCATCCGCTTCGGCATCGCCGCGGCCCGCCTCATGGCCGTCGGCGTCTACAATGTCCCCGAAGCCTTCTACAACGATCAGCTCTACAAGAATGTCGACCACATCGATGTCCTCTTCGGCATGACCAAGGGCCTCGTCTTCGGCTACCTGATCGTCATCATGGCCTGCCATCAGGGACTCAATGTCCGCCAGGGTGCCGTCGGCGTCGGCCGCGGCACCACCGCCGCTGTCTTCTTCAGTTCCATGGCCATCCTCATTGCCAATTTCTTCCTCACTCTACTGCTCAATTATATCTGGCCCATCGCCGCCACCTGAGCCATGCCTGCGCACCCCTCCCCCTTCATCACCGTGCGCGGACTGGAGAAATCCATCGGAGCCCAGCAGATCCTCCGCGGCATCAACCTATCCATCCACCACGGCGAAAGCCTCGTCATCATCGGTGGCTCCGGCACCGGCAAAAGCGTCTTCCTCAAACTCGTCATGGGCCTCATGCCCGCCACCGCCGGCACCATCACCGTCGACGGCTCAGAAATCACCAGACTCTCGGAACGCCAACTCGGGCCCCACCGCCGCAAAATCGGCATGCTCTTCCAGGACGGTGCCCTCTTCGATTCCATGACAGTAACCGAAAACGTCGCCTTCCCGCTCATCGAAGCCGGCCTCCGCGACGGACCGGAACTCCAATCCCGCGTCCACGAAGTCCTTGCCGCCGTCGGCCTCGCCGAACATGGCCACAAACTCCCCGCCGCCCTCAGCGGCGGCATGCGCAAACGCGCCGCTCTCGCAAGGGCCGTCGTCACCAGACCGTCCTGCATCTTCTACGACGAACCAACCTCAGGCCTCGATCCCATCGTCTCCGACAGCATCGACCGCCTCATCCGACGCACCCAGCAGCACTACCGCTGCACCTCCGTCGTCGTCACCCACGACATGCGCAGCGTCCGCTCGGTCGCCGACCGCGTCGTCTACTTCCGCGATGGCCTCGTCCACTTCGAAGGCACCCCGGACCAACTCTTCTCCTCCTCAGATCCCATGGTCCGGCAATTCGTCGAAGGCCACTGCGGAGAAGATGACTGACCCCAAGGAGCGCACCCATGGAATCATCCCGACGCACCACCCTCATCGCCGGCACCTTCGTCCTGCTCGGCCTCTTCCTCCTCTTCGGCCTCATTCTCGAATTCGGCCCCATCCGGCACCGCATGCGCCGACCCTACACGATCACCGCCGTCTTCTCGGACGCCCAGAACCTCATCGCCGGTTCCCCCGTCCGCCGCGCCGGAGCCGTCATCGGCCGGGTCTCCACCCCGCCCGCCCTCCTCGGCGAACTCAAGGGCGTCAAAGTCGATCTCGAAATCTACCCGGAATTCCAGATCCCAGCGGGAGCCCCGCTACGCATCAATTCCATCGGTCTCATGGGCGACTGCGCCGTCGATGTCGGCGTCCCACCCCAGGGCACCACCGCCTTTGTCCAGCCAGGCGAAACCCTCTACGGCGACGTCGCCGCCGATTTCACCAGCCTCGCCTCGCGCCTCGGCGACGAAGGATCGGCCGTCATGAAGGATATCCGCGACAGCCTCGCACGCCTCAATACCACCCTCGACCGCCTCAACTCCGGCATCCTCTCGGACGACAACATCCGCCACGTCTCCAGCACCCTCTCGGAACTCGAAACCACCGTCCGCCACCTCGACGAGGAACTCCTCTCAGGGAACGTCATGACCGACCTCAAAGCCGGTGTCTCCGCCTTCCGCCAGACCATGGAAAGCGCCGCCGCCCTCACCAAGGGGGCCGATCCCGCCATCGCCTCAGCCCGCAGCGCTCTCGCCAAAGTCGACAAAGCGGTCGATCAGCTTGGCCCCGGACTGCGCGACTTCGGAGCTGCCTCCGATGGCATCCGCGACGCCGCCGACGCCCTCGAAGCCCTCCTCGGCGACGCCCGCAGCGGGCGCGGAGCCCTCGCCGCCCTCCTCAACGACGCCGTCGTCCGCGACAACCTCGCCCGCCTCATCGCCAACCTCCGGAAATCCGGCATGATGTTCTACAAGGACCGCGAACCTTCCAGCCTCTCCCCAGCCGCTCCCCCACCACGGAGACGCTGACCTCCACGCTCCCCCAGCCACCACCCGCAGCGGTCACTTCCCGGCATCAGGGGCCGCGGCCGCACCTTCACCCGCTGCCGCCTTACCCCCGCCTGCCGTCGGCTGCGCCTTCCAGTGCAGCAGTACGGGACGCCGACCTCGCTCCACCGGAGCCGGCACCACCGTCTTCTTCACAACCTCCACGACCTGCGGATCCTTTCCGCTCAGCCCCCACTGCGGTATCCCGCTGCTCCCGGGGAACTTCTCCGCAAGCCAGTTCAGCAGCTTGGCCGGCCCGCCCGGTGCCCCCGGACCTACCTCGAGAACTTCCGCGCCTACCCGCCCAGCCAGCACCTGCGCCGCCTCCCAATCCATCCTGCGCGAACTCATCCCGATCACCCCTCCCTCATATTCCCCGGCATCAAGCAGCCACACCAGATCCTCCGGCTTCACCCGCCCACCCTCCACCAGACTCCGCAGCACCGCATCCCCACGCTTCGTCTCCGGAAGCTTCTCGGCCGTTTCCTCGCCCCCGGTAACCACCGCAGGCTTCACCCTATCCATGCGGCTGAAATAGTAGAAAATCCCCGCCGCCCCCGCCAACCCAGCCACCCCCAGCACCCACTTCCATGGCACACGGCTCAGCAGCGAAGGAGACTTAACCCGGATCCGGCCCGTGCAAGCCGGACAACCAATGCTCCGGCCCTCCGAACTGTAACGTCTTGCCGTGTCGTCGCTGATGTCCACGGAGGCCCGGCATTCAGGACACTTCAGAACCATGACACAGCCCTCCATGCTCCAAGGTTTCGTGATGCGCTCATGATTTCAGAAAGTCAGTGCTGTGCCGCCGGTGAACCAAACTGTTTCATCCAGCAGGCTCCTGCCACCATGCCATGGTTCCTGCCTGCAAATCAAAATGAAAATCAGGAACCTGAGGCCGCCGCATGATCCACCAGACTGAACACGTCATCGCTTCATCTCGCTCACCACCCGCCCGCCGACCAGAACCCGGATACAGTGACTCGTCGTCTCCAGCGGGTCGCCATCATACATCGCCACATCCGCATCCCTGCCAACCACCAGACTGCCCACCCGGTCCCCAAGCCCGAGAATCTCCGCCGCCCGGATCGTACACGCAGCCAGTGCCTGCTCCCTCGGCAACCCATGCGCCGCCGCCATCCCGGCCTCGAACAGCACCACCCTCGTCTTCGGTACATACGACTCATAGCCGGATTGGAGCGCAAACGGAATCCCCGCCTCGAACAACTTCGCCGCCGTCCCGAAACTCAGATTCTCCCGGCTGCCCGCCGGCCGACCCATGGTCGCATGCAGTATCACCGGAACTCCCGCCTCCCGGATCTCGGGAAGCATCCGCCACACCTCCGCCGCACTGTCCAGAATAAGCCGGAAACCAAACTCCTCCCGCAGCCGCAGGGCCGCCCCCAGATCCTGATGCCGGTCCGCCGTCACCAGCAGCGGAACCTCCCCTCGCAGCACCGCCACCAACGACTCCATCCGCAAATCCCTCTCGGGCTGCTTGTCCGCCTCAGGCCGCGCCAGCTTCTCCATATAAGCCTTCGCCCGGATCAGTTCCGCCCGCAGCATGGCAACAGACTTCGCCCGCGTCCCGGGTGACTTTCCCTCCTTCTTCAAAGCCCCCTCCCCCAGGGTCACCGCAACCCCCGCAAACGCACGCAGCGCATCTCCCGCCTTCACCACGGACGCCACATCGGTCTTCACCACCATTGTCTGACCGGAAATCAACTCGCCCGGCGCATGCCCCGTGTGAATCGTCGTCACCCCGAACTCCCGCAGCCACTGCACGAGCGGATCCCGCCCATTATACGCATCAATCGCCCTCAACTCCGGCTGCAGAGGCCCGGAATTCTCAAACTGTTCCTGGTCCCGCTGATCCCAGTTCAGAACCCCGGAAATCCCCGCGGTAGCCCGCGCATCGACAAGACCCGGAATCGCCACAGCCGCCTCATGAACGGTCCAGCCTGCCGGAATCGCCACCTCGGAAGCCAATCCCACCCGCTCAATCTTCCCATCCGCCCCGCACAGCACCACCCCGTTCTCCAGCGGCTTCAGATCCCCGGTCATTGTGTACAGCTTCGCCGCCCGCACCGCCACCTGCGCAGGCAACTCCCCAGCCATCAGCATCATCAGTATAATCGTCCTCATTTGGTAAAACAGCAGGTCTCCTGCATGACATCGTCTCCCGCTCCCTCGCCCCCCTCCGCCAGCAACCGATCCTCCGCCCGCTCCAGATCAAAGACCCGGTGCCCCTCCACCCACGTCTCCTCCACACGCGTGTAAACCGAAAGCGGTTCGCCTGTCAGTACCACAAAATCAGCGTCCTTCCCCGCCTCCAGCGACCCCACCCGGCCCTCCAGACCCAGCAGCCGCGCACCCGCAAGGGTAACCGACTCAATCGCCCGCGCCGGACTCATGCCGGCCCGCACCGCAAGCGCCGCACTCCGCAGCATCCACCGCGAATCCGTCACCGGATCGTCGGTGTGAATCGCTGTCACCACCCCGCGCTTCTCCAGTTCCGCCCCGTTCCGCAGATCAAAATCCCGCGCCTCCAGCTTCCCCCCAGGCGAATCCAGCATGATCAGCGAACAACCGGCACCCGACGCCGCAATCTCATCCGCCACCTTCCAGGCATCGGAAACATGATGCAGCACCACCCGGAATCCAAATTCTTCCCTCAGCCGCAGCACGGTCAGAATGTCGTCGGCCCGGTGCGTATGATGATGCACCACCCTCCGGCCCTCCAGCACCTCCACCAGCGACTCCATCGCCAGATCCCGCTCAGGTGCCTTCTCGGGATCTCCTCCCGCCGCCTTCTTTTTCCGCTGATAATCCTGCGCCTTCAGAAATGACTGACGCACCAGCGCCGCCGACTTCCCACGCGTCCCCGGAAAGGGAGCCCCGCGGATGCTGTTGGTCCCATTCGCCATCTTCAATCCCCCCAGCAACCCGCCAGCACCATCCCGCAGCGCCAGATCCTCGATCCGCCCGCCCTCCCGCAGCTTCAGATACAGGGTCTGCCCGGAAATGAGATGACCAGACCCCGGCATTACATTCGCCAGCGTCACCCCGCCAGCCCGCGCCCGCGCCACCGACTTCGCCCGCACATCCACCGAATCAAGCACCCTCGCCTCCGGCTGCACCGGCGAGGACATGTCGCCCCCACTCGGCGACCCGATATGCGAATGCGTGCACACCAACCCCGGCATGATCACCTTCCCCCGGCAGTCAATGACCTCCGCACCAGCCGGAATCGCCACGGCTTCCCGCGTGCCCACCGCCACAATCTTCCCACCCACCACCACCATCACCCCATCGTCCAACGGAGCCGACGAAACGGGATGCAGCCTCGCCCCCGCAAACACCCGGACCACGTCCCCCTCCGCTGCCTGCTCCGCCCCTGCTTGGCCTGCGGGCCCCCCAGCCACCGCCACCCGGAAGGCCGCCGCCAGCAGCAGCAACCCTGCCGGAATCATCACAATCGCCTGTTTCATGGCCACACCCTTCACACCACCATCCCATCCGTCAATCCCCCGCCTCTCCGCACTCCCGCCTCCCCAGCTTCACCAGGAACCTCCCCTCCTTGCTATTTCCCAGCCCCTGCCGTATCCCGCAGCGTAACTTCCAAAACCCCAGTACCGTCCCCGCTCTACGCCAACCCATCACCCACACCACTCCCATGATCCGCAGACTCATCTCCACCACCGCCCTCGGCGCGTTCGCCCTCGCCTCCTCCAGTTGCCTCAAATCCGACAGCACCACCACCATCAATGGCGATGGCTCCGGCCGCTTCTCCATGACCATGGAAATGAATATCGCCGGCCTCATGGGCATGATGGGCGCAGCCGGCGGTGGAGCCGCACCCGCCGAACTCCCCAAGGCCCCGGAACCCAAAGACATGCTCGTCGACATGATGCGCAGCATGAATTCCACCGTCGATGTCTGGACGGAAGCCAGCGCCGAAACCACCAAAATGGGAGCCACCCGCATCAAGGTCTCCGGCCTCACCAAGGACTGGACCGCCATGGGCAACCTCTCCTCCGCACTCGACACAGCCGGCATGGGCGATACCCCCGTCCCCGTCCCCACCGACTTCCTCAAGGACATCAAAACCATGACCGTCAGCAAGGACTCAGGCGGCAATACGGTCATCACCATGATGGGCCTCGACGCCGTCGCCGCCATCTTCGAAGGCATGCGCACTCAGATGGTCAAGGACGGCAGCGCCCCGGAACCAGACAGCTTCAGCATCAGCGCCGACGAAATCGAAGGCCAAATGGCAGTCGTCCGCGAACAGTACAACAGCATGAAAGGCGTCGTCGCCCTCATGCTCAAGGACATGAAGCTGGAAAGCACCATCACCACCGGTGGCACTATCGTCGAAGCGGCCGGCTTCACGAAAAGCGAAGACGGCAAATCGGCCACTTGGACCATGAACGGTGAACAGGTCATGGACATGCTCAATGCCATCATGAACGATGAGGAAATGCCCGGCAAAGCCGCCGAACTCGTCAAGTCGGTCATGAACAACTTCTCAAACGGCGAATCCACCGCCGCCGTCCGCAAGTTCGCCGCTCCATTCTTCGAAAAACTCTTCAACGGCTCGCCCAACCCACGCCTCGTCATCAAAGGCGATGGCAATGCCTTCGACTATGCTGCCGAAGTGGAAAAAGCCAAGGCCGCCCAGACCCCGGAACTCAAGGCCCTCGTCGAAAAGGCATCGCGCAAGAACAGCGTCAAACTGCCCGGCAGCACCACCGAGGAAGCGTCCAGCGAAGAAAAGTAAACGGACCCCGCGGCACTGACCCCAGTGACCCCTCCAAACCCATCTGAAACTCCGCCAGCGGCGGGGTCCGGCACCTCCGGACTCCGCCGTTTTGCCCGCCAGATCTCGCTGCCGGGATTCGGACCCGCCGCCCAGCAGAAACTCGCGGACGCTTCCGTCCTCTGCCTCGGTGCCGGCGGTCTCGGCTGCCCAGCCCTCCTCCACCTCGCCGCAGCCGGCGTCGGCCGCCTCGTCATCGTCGACGACGATGAGGTGGCCCTCTCGAACCTCCACCGCCAGACTCTCTTCTCGGAAGCAGACGTCGGCCGACCCAAGGCGGAAGCCGCCGCAGACCGCCTCCGCTCTCTTCATTCCGCTCTGCGCATCACCATCGTGCGCGACCGCTTCCGCGCAGCCAATGCCATGGCTCTCGCCAGAGATTGCCACGTCATCGTCGACGGCACGGATAACTTCGAAACCCGCTACCTGAGCAGCGATGTCGCCTGCTGGCTCGGCATACCCAATGTCTACGGTGCCGTCTCCCGCTGCGAAGGACAACTCTCGGTCTTTCACCCAGCCGCCGGAGGCCCCTGCTACCGCTGCATGTTTCCTCACCCACCCCCTCCCGGCTCCACACCCACCTGCGCGCAAACCGGCGTGCTCGGGACAGTCACTGGCCTCATCGGCACTCTGCAGGCATCGGAAACCATCAAGCTCCTCACCGGACTCGGATCCCCACTCACCGGCCAGCTCTTCCATTGCGACCTGCTCACCATGCAGACCCGCACCCTCCAGCTGCGACGCGACCCCCACTGCCCGGTCTGCAGCCAATCACCCTCCCTTCACCAGCCAGCAGACACACCCTCGTCCTGCCAGCTCCCACCAGCACCTGCTCCCGTCCGCCCCGCCGATTTCCATGCAGCCCTCCAGCAGCCGGATGTCACCATCCTCGACGTCCGCGAACCATGGGAAACCGCCCTCGCCCCCTTCCCCCACACCACCACCGCCATCCCAGCCAGCCACCTCCCGGACGCCGCCAGCAGCCTCCCCCGCCATCACCGCATCATCGCCATCTGCTCGCTCGGCCCACGCAGCGCACACGCCGCCGCCACCCTCCAGCAGTCCGGCTTCCCCTCGGCCACCTACCTCGCAGGCGGCATCGACGCCCTCCCGGACTGATTCCCGCACTCATGCCAGAATCGGCCGCACGACCTTCCCATGCACATCAGTCAGCCGGTACCTCCGGCCCTGGAACTTGAAGGTCAGTTGCTCGTGATCAATCCCCATCAGATGCAGCATGGTCGCATGCAGATCATGCACATGCACCGGGTCCTTCGCTATGTTGTAGGAAAAATCATCGGTCTCCCCCCAGCTCATCCCCCCCTTCACCCCACCACCTGCCATCCACATCGTGAAACACCGGGGATGATGATCCCGCCCGTAATCCGTCGCCGTCAGCTTGCCCTGACTGTAACTGGTCCGGCCAAACTCCCCACCCCACACCACCAGCGTGTCGTCCAGCATCCCGCGATCCCGCAGATCCCGGATCAGTCCCGCACAGGCCTGATCGGTCTCCCGGCACTTCTGACGGATCCCGCCAGGCAATCCCCCATGGTGATCCCAGTCCTGATGATACAGCTGAATGAACCGCACCCCACGCTCCGCCAACCGCCGCGCCAGCAGACAGTTGGCCGCAAACGTCCCCGGCTGACGGCTGTCAGGTCCATACAAATCAAATACATGGTCAGGTTCCCCACTCAGATCAGTCACCCCGGGAACACTGGCCTGCATCCGGTACGCCATCTCATACTGCGCAATCCGTGACTCAATCTCGGGATCAAGTTCCACCGCAGCGCTCTCCCGGTGTAAACCACCCAGCGCATCCAGCATCCTCCGCCGCGTCCCCCCATCCACCCCCTCGGGGTTTTCCAGATACAGAACCGGTTCCCGGCCCGAACGGAACTGCACTCCCTGATAGCGCGATGGCAGAAAACCCGCACCCCACAGCCGCGCATACAGCGGCTGACCTGACATCCCCTTCGTAATCAGTACCGTGAAGGCCGGCAGATTCTCATTGAGACTCCCCAACCCATAACTCAGCCAGCTCCCCATGCTCGGTCGCCCCGCCTGCTGCGCCCCCGTATGGAAAAACGTAATCGCCGGATCATGATTGATCGCTTCCGTATGCAGACTCCGGATGAAACACAGATCATCCACCACCCCAGCCGTATG
Organism: Verrucomicrobiota bacterium; assembly: GCA_039795165.1. Taxonomy (GTDB): domain Bacteria; phylum Verrucomicrobiota; class Verrucomicrobiia; order Verrucomicrobiales; family V1-33; genus V1-33. The sequence goes on from JBDKER010000011.1 coordinate 82,328, forward strand.
CGGCAGCAACTCGCTTACCCACGCCCGGCTCGCCCCATGCTGCGCAAACTTGAAAAGCGATCCCGCCAGCGGCAGCCGAGCCTGGTTCGCACTCATCCCCGTAAGCCGCTGCCCCCCACGCACACTTTCCGGAAGTTCCTGCCCATTCAATCGGTTCAGCTCAGGCTTGTAATCAAATAAATCCATCTGACTCGGTCCCCCGCTCATGAATAGATAAATGATCCGCTTGGCCCGCGCCCCAAAATGAGGCAGCCCCGGCAAACCACCGCCGCCAGCCTCCGCCGCCCCCACGCCCTGCCCCATCAACCCAGCCAGCGCCGCCACCCCCAGCCCATGACTGGCCCGCCCGAAAAAATGCCTCCGCGTCATCGCCGCCGCCACGTCGCATGGGTTGTTCATCCCGTTGAAACGCAATCCATCCCCTCCGCTTTCACCCTTTCCTCCCAGCCCACCCCCACAGCGATTTCCGGCTTGCAGCCAGCCCCTCCCCTCCGAATGCTCGGAAACCGTCCGCCCGCTCAAGCGTACCTACCAGAATCATGCCGAAAAACCGTCAGTCACCTCCCCCAGCCGAAAGCCTGTCCTTCGAACAGGCCATGGAGGAACTGGACGGTATCGTCCACCAGCTCGAAGATAGTCAACTGCCTCTCGATGAACTGGTTGAGCGATACGAACGAGGAACTTCCCTCCTGAAGATCTGCCAGGAGAAACTCGACGCCGCCCAGCAGCGCATCGAAATCATCGCCCGCGGTCCCTCCGGTCGTCCGGAAACTCAGCCGCTTACCCAGCCCACCACAACGGAAACCCCAGCCCGCAGACCCGAACCAGCGGCCGCACCCGATTCCCCAGATGACGAAATCCGACTTTTCTAGCGAACCACCTCTGCCGCCCATCAACGGCCCGGAAGACGTCAAGGCTCTCAGCGAAAAACAACTCGCGCAACTCGCCGAGGCCATCCGCCACGACCTCATCACCACCCTCGCAGGCACCGGTGGCCACCTCGGCCCGAACCTCGGCGTCGTCGAACTCACCATCGCCCTCCACCGTGTCTTCCAATCCCCGCAGGACAAGTTCATCTTCGACGTCAGCCACCAGGGCTACGTCCATAAAATGCTGACCGGACGCTGGAGCCGCCTCAGCTCCATGCGCCAATACGAAGGCCTCAATGGCTTCCTCCTCCGCTCGGAAAGCCCACACGATTGCTACGGAGCCGGTCACGCCGGCACCGCCGTGAGCGCCGCCCTCGGCTTCGCCGCCGCCCGCGACCTCCTCGGCTCGGACGAACACGTGGTCTGCGTAGCAGGCGATGCCGCCTTCACCTGCGGCCCAACATTCGAAGCCCTCAATAACATCGCCAGCGCCACCAAGCGCTTCATTCTCGTCCTCAACGACAACGAATGGTCGATCGACAAGAATGTCGGAGCCATCGCCAAATACTTCAACTCCATCGCCACCAATACCACCTACGCCCACCTTCACGAGAAAGCAGCCGGCTTCATCGAGAAGATCGCCGGCAAAGGAGTCCGCCGCCTCGCTGCCCGGGTCGAGGAAAGCGCCAAAAACCTCATGATGCCGAATCCCACGCTCCCCAGCGTGATCTTCGAAGAATTCGGCCTCCGCTACTACGGCCCCATCGACGGCCACAACCTCCCGCTCCTCCTCCGCACGTTCGAATTCCTCAAAACCCAGAACGAACCGGTCATCCTCCATATCATCACGGAAAAAGGCCGCGGCTACGAACCAGCCCTCGCCAACCCCCACAAGTTCCACGGCCTCGGTACCTACAAAATCGAAACCGGCGAGACCGACCCCTCTCCCACTCCCACCTGCTCCCAGATCTTCGCAGAAAGCATGGTGAAATTCGCCCGCGAGGACCCCAAAGTCACCGCCATCACCGCCGCCATGCCCGGCGGCACCGGCCTCAGCATCTTCAAGGAACAGATCCCGGAACGCTACTTCGACGTCGGTATCGCCGAAGAACACGCCGCCCTCTTCGCCTGCGGTCTCGCCGCCCAGGGCCTCAAACCAGTCCTGGCCATCTACAGCACGTTCATGCAGCGGGCCTACGACATGATCATTCACGACATCGCCCTCCAGAACCTCCCAGTCCGACTCTGCATGGACCGCGGCGGCCTCAGCGGCGATGACGGCCCCACCCACCACGGCCTCTTCGATATCGGCTACCTCCGCCACGTCCCAGGCCTCATCCACATGCAGCCAAAGGATGAAGACGAATTCGTCGACATGCTCTGGACCATGATCAATTACAACGCCGGCCCCACCGCCATCCGCTACCCCCGCGGAGCCATCACCGGAGCCACCATCAAGCCTTCTCCCCAACTCCTCGAAATCGGCCGAGCCGAAGTCGTCCGCGAAGGCCACGACGTCTGCCTCATCGGCCTCGGCACCCTCTTCGAAATGGCCGAAACCGCCGCCGGCATGCTCTCCGCCATGGGCTACAGCGTCACGCTCATCAACCCGCGCTGGATCAAACCCCTCGACACCACCACCATCGAACGCCTCGCCCGCCGCTCCCGCGTCGTCTGCACCCTCGAAGACCACGTCCTCCACAACGGCTTCGGCTGCGCCGTCATCGAACACCTCCACGGAGCCGGCGTCCACATTCCCGTCGAACGCATCGGCTGGCCCGACGCCTTTGTCGAACACGGCAAACCTTCCATCCTCCGCGAAAAACACGGCCTCACCGCCGAAAACTGCGTCCGGCTCGTGCTCCGTCACCTCGACCAGACCCGGCCAGCCCAGACCGCCCCAGCCCTCGCCGGTTCGGGAATCTGACACCTTCCGCGGACGCTGACTTGCCAAGCGCTCGGACGGGCCCCATCGTGCCCTCCAGCTTCGCTTTCCCATGTCCTCGCCTTCCTCCGTTCCCTCCCAAGCCGTCTCGCTCGACCCCGCAGGATGGCCCGCACCGCGCATCACCGCCGGATCCAGGGCCTTCACCCTCTGGCTCGACGAAAAAACATGGCCGAAACCACGGCTTCGGCTCCCTTCGAACGGATTCACCCTCTGGCTCAACCCGGAAACATGGCCGAAACCACCGCTGCGGCTGCCCAGCCGGGGATTCACCCTCTGGCTCGATCCCGCACGCTGGCCCAAGCCTCTCCTCCAACTCCCAGGCCACGCCTTCACTCTCTGGCTCGACCCCGCAACCTGGCCGCAGCCTGTTCCGGCACCGGCAACCGCTCCCGCCACCACCGCAATTCCCCCCAGCGAGGTTCCTGCCCCGGTCCCCGTCCCCGTCACCCCATTGGCCGCAGCATCTCCAGCCACTGCAACGGCTCCCCCAGCCACCACCGCGGCCGCCGCGCCACCAACTCCCCCCATCGTCATCAAGGATAACCAGGCCTCGACTCTCTGGCTGCCCAAGGCCCCCGCCCCGGCTGCCGCCAGCATCCCGGCTGCCCCACGACTCCGCCTCCCCGGCCACGCCTTCACTCTCTGGACCAAACCAGGCCTCGTGGAACCCATCCCCATGCGCAATCCTTCCTCCCAGGAAGAAGCCGCCGCCACGCAAGGCGCCCACTCCACAAGCCCTCGCCACGCTTCCGCCATCAGTTGGCTCCCAGCAGTCGCCGGTCTCGCCATCGCTGCGGTCGCCGGCCTCATGTACTCATCCGCAGAAGCTGGACGACGCAACATCGAAGCCTCCATCGCCAAAACCAGCGAAGCCACCGCCGCCGCCACCGCCGAACGACTGGCCGCCCTCTCGGAACTCGCCAGCGCCCGCAAGGCCGTCACCGACAAAGAGGCGGAAATCGCCGCAAAACAGGCCGACGCGCTCAACGCCACCGCCGAAGTCAGAAAACAACTCGCCTCCACCGAGGAATCCCTCCGCAAGGCCAGTTCCTCCCTGCAGGAAAAATCCACCGCCGCCGCCGCCGCCGAAAAAGCCCTCGCCGACGCCCGCCGCGATGCCTCCACCCGCGAAACCACCCTCCAGGGCAACATCACCTCTCTCACGGAAGAAGTCAGCCGCGTGAAACGCGTCGCCGGCGAAGAACTCGCCAAAGCCAAGGAAGCAGCTTCCCGCCTCGAGGAAGAAAAAGCCGCCGCCGTCCGCGAGGCCGCCGCCGCCGCCGCCGAACGCGACGTCCTCAAGGCAGAAGTCGATAAACTCCGCCGCCAGCTCCAGGCTCAGCCTCGCCCCGCCGGCACCCCGGAAGCCTGACAGACCAGCTGCCGAGCAAGGTTACCCTCAGTACTCAGGGTCCGCATCAAGCTGCCGCCGGTCCGCAAACCGCTTGGCCCGCTCCCGCTGCTCGCGGCGCGCAATCCGCTCAACCGTCATCCGCCGCTTCTGCCGGTTCCTCCGCAGCTCGGCTATCTCATCGTCCAGCTTCAGAAAAGCCTCGTACCGCGCCTCGTCCAGCCGCCCACCCTCGAGCGCCTCCCGGATCGCACACCCCGCATCGCTCCCATGACGGCAATCGTGAAACCGGCAGCCCGACGCAATCACCGCAATGTCCGCAAACCGCTCGCGCAGCGTCGTCTCGTCGGTCCACATGTGCACTTCCCGGATCCCCGGATTGTCGATCAGGATCCCACCTCCCGGCAGTATCATCAGCTCGCGCGCCGTGGTCGTGTGCCGTCCCTTGCCTGTCACCTCATTGACCTCATCCGTCCATTGGTACTCGTCACCAAGGAGCTGATTCACAATCGATGACTTGCCGACTCCGCTCGATCCCACGAGGGCAACCGTCACTCCGCGCTGCAGATAGCCTTTGAGTACCTTGAGCGATTTCCCCTTCTCGGCACTCGTGATGTGAATGTCGGCATCGGGACTGAGCTGCCGCAAAGTGTCGGCAGCCGCACGGTTTTCCGCCGCACTGTAGAGATCCGACTTGTTCACAAGGACCACAGGTCGCGCGCCGCTCCGGCCAATGATCGCAAAGTACCGCTCCATGCGACGCTCGCTGAAATCAGGGCCGGCATCGGTCACCACCACCACCACATCCACATTGGCCGCCATCACCTGCTCTTCCGTGCTACGCCCAGGCGCCTTCCGCGAAAGGCAGGTCCGCCGCGGCAGCCTCGCCCGGATGACGGCTTCGTCCTTCTTCACTTCCAGCGCCACCCAGTCGCCGACCGCAGGAAGTTCGGCATCGGTCGCCGCATCATGATAAAGCTTTCCGCAGATCACGGCATCGTGCTCTTCCCCATCCCCCAGCAGAGCCCCGCAGGTCAGATTGTTGTCCCGCAGCAGACGCGCAGGCTGCCAGCCCTTCGCCCGGAAGGGCACAAATGCCTCCGCAAACCATTCATGCCAACCCAGATCCTTCAGCGTCATCTGCGGAACCGGAACGTGCTCAGTCTGCGTAGGAAACCGCACCCTGATTCCCCACCGTGACCACCCCCTTGGCCACCAGCTTCGCCAGCACGCGCCCAATGTCCTCCTCGGACGGTCCCACCCCCAGCTGATCCCTCACCAGCCGCCGCAGGGCCGCTTCCCGCCGCGGACGGTTGCCCGCCCCGGGTGCCAGCCTCGCTTCCATCTTCCCAATCCATTGCTCCAGCGCATCCCCACGCACCGGAGCCCGCCGTGTCACCGGAGCCGCCGCCACCGCCGTCTTCCGGGCCGCCGTTCCCGCAGACTTCCGCGCCACCGCCGGACCCGACCCGCCCAACGCAGGCACCTTCACAAAGGCATCATGCCGCGCCGCTTCCCGCCCCATGCTCCGGAAATGAGCCACCAGCGCGTCAAATCCCTTGTCCCGCGACACAATGTGAAAACTCGCCTTCGTATCCACCACGCCCTGCGCCCCCACCTCGGCCGACAGCACGAAATCGAGCGCATTCTTCCCCTTCACCTCGGTCCGCACCAGCCGCACCTGAGACGAATGCTCCATCAATTGCGCCACCAGATCCAGGGGCACCTTGGTCTGATCCTTCCCCACCACCATGATCACCATGACCGGCCGACCCCGGATCAGCTCAAGCTTCACCGCCTGAACATTCTCAAAGTCCACAAATACATAATGCTTCACTGTCTCCTGCGCCATGATCACCCCGCTAACCCGCCCGGCCCACCGTGACAACCGCGACCGGTCCACATTTGCAGGCTCCCTTCCCGTTCACTCCTCCCATCGCACAACCCGCAGGAAACAGTTGCCCTGCCCACCCGTTCTCATGGTACCATCCAGCCCCAGCCATTTCCATCTCATGCGATTCCTCGTCTTCCTGCTGCTCGCCAGCCACGCACTCGGCAATGCCTACTCCCTCTTCGATGGTTCCTTCAACGGCTGGGAAGGCGATACCCGCTCGACATGGCGCATCGAGGAAAATGCCTTCACCGCAGGCAGCACCGACCGCCTCCAGCCCCGCAACGAATTCCTCTGCACCAAACGCGAATTCACGGACTTCGACCTGTCCCTGCAATGGAAACTCGCCGGAACCGAAGGCTTCGTGAATGGCGGTGTCCAGTTCCGCACCAAACGCATCCCCAACCATCACGAAGTCTCCGGCTACCAGGCTGACCTCGGAGCCGGCTACGACGGTGCCCTCTACGACGAAAGTCGCCGCAGCAAAATGCTCGCCCAGCCATCCAAGGAAATCTTCGCCAAAGCCAGCAAACCCACCGGCGAATGGAATTCCTACCGCATCCGCGCCGAAGGCCCACGCATCCAGATCTGGCTCAATGGCATCCAAACGGTCGACTACACGGAACCAGACGCCAGCATCCCGCGCTCAGGAATCATCGGCGTCCAGATCCACGGCGACGCCAAATCCCAGGTCTGGTACCGCAACATCACCATCGAGGAACTCGGCCCGAAAAAGGAATCAGCACCCCGCAAAGGCCCCACCGCACGCTTCGCCGACTCCTTCCCCCCGCTCCCACGCGAACCATTCCCCGACGGAAAATTCCAGATCCGCGAAGGCGAAGTCATCGTCTTCACCGGCGGCACCAACATGGTCCGGCTCGTCGAGGACGGATCCCTCGAATCCATGCTCGCCGTCTCCAGCAGCAATCAGAAACCACGCTTCCGCAGCATGGCATGGGAAGGAGATACCGTCTACGAACAGTGGCGCGACATCAACTTCGGTTCATGGCAGGACCAGCTCGAGGCAGCCGGCGCTTCCTGCATCTTCCTCTGGTTTGGCCAGATGGAAGCCCTCGACGACTCACGCGACGATGCCGCCTTCACATCGCACGCACGCCAACTCCTCGACGAGTTTGCCAAAGTCACCCCCCGACTCGTCATCCTCGCCCCCCTACCCTTCCAGTCACCTCCAGCCGACGCCATCGGCTGCCCGGACCGGACCGGAGCCAACCCGCGGATCGCCCGGCTCTCCGCCATCCTCCGCAGCCTCGCCGCGGAACGCGGAGCCATCTTCACCGACACCCCCGGCACCGCCATACCCACCACCAACGGCATCCACCTCCCCAGCGGCGGCACCTCCCCAGTCGCCACACACTTCCATCAGCAGCTCACCAGCATCCCCGCCCCTGCCTGCCCTCCCACCCTCAAGGAACTCATCGCCCGCAAAAACACTCTCTGGCACGATTGCTGGAAAACCATGAACTGGGCCTTCGCCTACAGCGACCGCACAGAACAACCCTTCGGCAAAGGCATCGGTTCCCACCCACCACTCGCAGCCGAACTGGAACAGTACAAACCCCTCATCCGGTCCGCCGATTCTCTCGTCCACGAAGCCGCCACCGGAAAACCAGTCGCCCCGCCAGCGCCGCCCGCAGCTCCCCCACCTGCGCCAACTCAGCCAGCCGAAGCCGAACTCGCCACCTTCAAGGTCCGCGATGGCTTCGCCGTGAACCTCTTCGCCAGCGAAGCGGATGGCCTCGTCAAACCTCTCTCCATGCGCTGGGACCACCGCGGACGCCTCTGGGCAGCCTGCTCGCCTTCCTACCCGCAGCTCCAGCCCGGCCTCCCTCACGAGGACTACATCCTCGTCTGCGAAGATACCAACGCTGACGGCAAAGCAGACCGATTCCACCGCTTCGCCTCGGGCCTCACCATGCCCATGGGTATCGAATTCGCCACGGACGGCAGCGTCTACGTCTGCGAAAGCACTCAACTGGCCCGCTTCCGCGATACCAACAACGACGGCACCGCAGATTCCCGCGAGGTCATCCTCTCAGGCTTCGGCACAGGCGACTCCCACCAGATGATCAATTCCCTCCGCTGGGGACCGGACGGCTGCCTGTGGTTCAGCCAGGGCCTCCACATCTTCTCCCGCATCGAAACCCCGCACGGCATCGTCCAGTTCGACCGCGCCGGCCTCTGGCGCTTCAACCCACACACATGGAAACTCCAGGGCTTCTTCGGCAATGCCGCCGCCGGAGCCAACTGCTGGGGCGTCACCTTCGATAACCATGGCCAGGTCTTCCACTGCGCCGCGGACAACACCCCGGGCTTCTTCACCACCCCAGGCCTCGGCACGCTCCCTGATCCTCCCAACTACTACAATACCGGATCCCTCGCGGTCTCCCCCGTGAAAGGCATGTGCCTCGAGTTCCTCAGTAGCCCACACCTCCCCGCAGACCTCGACAAGGTTCTCTGCAAACCCGTCTACTTCGGCAGCCAACTCCTCCTCTACCAACTGCACGAGGACGGCTCAGGCTTCCGCACCGATGACCTCGGCCCACTCCTCACTTCCTCTTCCAATGTCTTCCGCCCACTCGCCATCCAGACCGGCCCGGACGGAGCCCTCTACGTCTGCGACTGGTTCAACCCAGTCATCGGCCACTACCAGGCCAGCTACCGCGACCCCAACCGCGACAAATCACACGGCCGCATCTGGCGGCTCACCGCCCACGGCCGCCCACTCTCGCCAAAAACCGATTTCACAACCACTTCCACATCTCAGCTCACGGCTCTGCTGCAGTCGCCGGACCGCTGGCTTCGCGAGCAAGCCCGCCTCCGCCTCGCGGGCCTCCCGGACGACCTGCCGGAATCCACATGGAAGTCCACGGACGATGCCGGACTCCTCTTCGAATGCCTCGCCACGTGCGCCCTCCGCGGATCAATCCCGCCTCCCCTTCTCCTCAAATGCCTCTCCCATCCCGCAGCGGAACTGCGCGCTTTCACCGTCCGCCTCGGCAGCCAACTCATCCCGGACCGTCCCTCGCGCGATAACGAAATCGATGCCCTCCGCCTCCTCGGCAATGCCATCAACGACCCCAGCCCACGCGTCCGCCTCGAGGCCGTCATCGCCGCCAGCTACCTCCCCTCACCACGCGCCGTCGAAGTCGCCCTCGGCTGCCTCGACCACCCACGCGACCGCTTCATCGACTACGCCCTCACCTGCACCATCCGTGCCCTCAAACCCTCATGGGCCCCCGCCCTCGAACAGGGCCGGCTCACCTGCGAAGGCAATCTCACCCACCTCGCTCACCTGCTCGCCACCGATGGCAACCCGGATACCGCCGCCGCCCTCGAACGCATCCTCGCCAGCGGCAAAGCCCCAGCCAATCAGACGGAAAACCTCCGCCTCCTCCTCATCGCTTCCGGCAATCCCGCCCAGCTGACCACCGCCATCAAGGCCGGCCCACTCTCTCCGGAAATCGCCAACGCTCTCGCCACGGCCATCCGCTCGCGCAAGGTCCAGCCCGATCTCCCGCAGAACGAAATCTTCGCCGTCTGGGAATTTCAGAAGGATTCCCAGGACCCCATCCACCTCGCCATGTGCCGCCTCGCCGGCAGCCTCGGCCTCTCGGAGAACGCCGGCCACCTCCTCACCCTCACAGCATCCCCCACCGAATCCATCGCCACCGCCGCCGTGGCCGCATGGGCCGAATACCGCGAATCCGCAGCCATCCCGGACCTCATCCGGCTCGCCAGCGAAGGGCCTGCCGCCGTGCGGCTCGCCGCCATCACGGCCCTCTTCCCACTCTCCCCACCGGACGCACGCGCCGTGTCCGTCCGGAACATCGCGTCCCCCTCCTTCCGCCCGGATGATGCCGCCGCCCTCGTGCCGGCTGCCCTCGCTTCGCAAGGCTCGCCCGACGCCCTCGCCGCGGACTTCATGACCTCGCCTCCCCCCGCCGAATCCGCACTCGCCATGCTCCGCGCACTCGCCACCGCAGGCCGCTCGGAACCCGCCCTCGCCACATCCCTCCGCAAAGCTGCCGGCCTCCCCGAAAATACCAGCATCCTCCCGGACTACAGCCCGGAAACCGTCGCATCCCTCGTCCGCAGCGCCCAGTCGTCAGGCGACGCCAGCAAAGGAGCCTCATGGTTCCGCGCACCCCAGGCGGCCTGCCTCGGCTGCCACCAGATCGGCAGCGAAGGCGGCACCACCGGTCCAAACCTCACCTCCCTCGGCCGCGGCATGACCCCGGAACTCATCACCGAATCCGTCCTCTGGCCCCACCGCCAGATCAAGGAAGGCTACTTCCTCACCACCATCACCACCAAAGACGGCAGAATCGCCAGCGGTTACCGCGTCCGCGAGGACAAAGACACCCTCGTTCTCCGAACCCCCGGCTCCGATGCCACCGAACACATCGCCAAATCCCGCATCAGCGAACGCTCGGACGCCGGTAGCCTCATGCCCGATGGCCTCACCTCATGGATGACAGATCAGCAGCGGCTTGACCTCCTCCGCTATCTCTTCGAACTCGGCAGCCAACCCTGAAGCCCCCCCCCAACAGCCATGCCCGCCGCCAAAAAACGCGACTGCCCCGCCCTCGGCACCACCATCCCTGCCAAAACCTGCGGAGCCGACCGCCTCAGCCGCATCCCCTGCCCGGCTTCCTGTCCATTCAATCCCTTCGCCCCGGAACAATACGACGAGTTCAGCAGCATCGAACTCCAACTCATCCGGAAACAGCAGGACCGCCTCACCAGAATCGCCGCCCGGAACGGCGACTCCAGAGAAATCGACACCATCATCAACGCCAAGGACGACTTCTCGGGATTCCATGCCCAGTTCCTCGCCGGCTGGAGAAACCGCAACGCAGCCGGACAGTCGTTCTTCACCGCATGGGAAGCCGACCACTGGGATGGCCTCAACAACGACGAACGCGTGCTCGCTTCCCATTTCCAAAACGCCCACGCCGCCATCCTCGAAGTCCGCCAGGTAATCGATGACCAATCCACCGAAGTCATCGACCTGCTCGACCCCGCCGGACAGCCCTTCGTCATCGTCGACCGCACCATCGCCAGCCGCGCCGGACGCTTCTCTCTCTTCCTCATCTTCATTTACAAGGCTCCCCTCTTCTTCCGCTCCGTCGGCACACTCGTGTCACTCCCCGACTTTCCGCAACTCGACCCCATCGACACCATCCGCGCGATTGCTTCGCACCACGGCGGCCCCTCCAGCCTCTCCGAACTCCGTTCATGGCTGGAACAGCACGCCCCGCTCGTCTTCAGCACGGTCTCCAAAGCCCATGGACTCCGCACCCGGCCCACCGCCAGCCAACTCCCTCCCGGATCATGGGCCTACAACCTCACCGGCACCCCGGAAGCCGTCACCGCCATCCTCAGCACCCACGACGACGCTCACCCCGAAGGCATTTCGGACGCGGAAATCGATGACGGCTACGACGACGCCTTCCTCGTCTCCCCCGGCGAAAACCAGCCCTTCGGCCGCCTCCTCGTGGGCCCTCCCGGCGTGATCGCCTCATGCCTGCTCGGCTCACAGACCACCTCACTGCCCTTATGGGTCGAAAGCACGCTCGGTGCTACCGTGATTCCCCGGCCCGACCCGGCCGCCGCCGCTCACCCGGATGTCCCTGCCATCCTTCTCAGCAAATCAGCTCCCACCGCCACAGAAGCCCACGCCGTTCCAAAGTCCACCTCCACGGGAGACTGGCTCCGGGAGTTCGGAAGGAAACAGACCGCTCTCTTCTTCTCCGAAGCCAACCCCCTGCTCGAAGGAAAATCACCGGAAGCCGCCGCCGCCTTCCCCCACCTCCGCCCCATCCTCCTCCGCCTCTGCAAACAGCACATCAGCAGCATCGATTACCTCCGGCGCAGCGCCGGAATCGATACCGATGCCAATGACATCCTCGCCAGACTCGGACTCACCGAAATCATCTTCCCCCCAGCCCCCCTCGGAAAACCACTCGAAGACCCACGCGGAACATCCTTCCCCACCGCAGCCCAGCCCTCCTCACCCCCGCTTCGCCTGCCCATCCTCACAAGCGCCGAACGCAAGTTCTTCCGAAGGCAGAAATCGCCGCTCCAGAATGTCCTCGACGCCGACCGGATCCTCAAAGGAATTCGCAGCATGGCCGCAGAATGCCCATCGGAGGAGGATGTCGTCGACTGGTTCGAATCGGCCTGGGGGGACTTGCTGGACCTCGTCGTCATTGCCTGCGAGGACCACTCGGACCTCGTCTACACCCACTGCATCAGTGTGGCATCTCGAGCCGCATGGGTGCTCTTCGCGCAAAAACTTCCCAAGGAATCCACCGACAGCCTCCGCTTCACTTTCTTCCTCGAGGAAGCCACCGCCGCCCTCCGGGAAATCACAGACATCCAAGATGAAGAGGAACTCCTCGTGCTCGCCAACACAACCCCGCAGCCTCTCCTGACCTGCGGACTGCTCGCCAGCCTCAGCGCCACGACGTACAGGAACCAACCCCACCCTCTGAGCGATGCCGAGGCCCGCCTCGCAATCCCCATCGCCATCGCCGCCATCAGGGAACTCTGCATGCTCAAGCAAGGCTGACCCCCCAACCCGTGGACAAGGCAACCATCATCCAGCTCATCATCGGTCACCTGCGCCAAGCCCTCCACGCAGGCACCCACGCCGCACGAGCCTCGTCCGCCGCCGCCACCGACCCGGACAGCCGTGCGGAAAACAAATACGATACCCGCAGCCTCGAAGCTTCCTACCTCGCCCGCGGCCAGGCCCTCCGCGTCGCCGAAACCACCGACGCCCTCGCAGCCTTCACTTCACTCCAGCCCCGCTCCTTCGGCCCAGCCGACCCCATTCTCGAAGGCGCTCTCGTCGAACTCCTCGGCCCCGATGGCCGCTTCTTCTGCTTCATCGGACCAGCCGCCGGAGGCACCGAAATCCCACTGGGCGACGCCACCGTCATGGTCGTCACCCGCTCATCCCCTCTCGGATCAAGACTCCTCCGCCAGTCCGCCGGAGCCATCATCGAACTCTCCCAAGGACGTCCGTCGTCCCGGCTCCGCATCGTCAGCGTCTGCTGAAACACGCCTGCCTCATTCCCCTCCACCAGGCAGCACCGGCAGCGCATCCAGTTCCAACTCCCGCACCATCCCTTCCTCGGAAACCTGAATCAGAACCCGAGCCTCCACCAGCAGCGCCGTCAGCCAGCCACCGCCCCACGCATACGTATCCAAACAGGTCGTATGCCCGAAATGCGCCGGCATCCCCGACTTCTGCGACGTATGCCCGGTAATCAGCGTCTTCCCGGAATAGTGCGGCCGCGCATCCACACTCAGAAACTGCCAGAAAAGCGCCTGCGGGGACTGATGCCGCATCGCCAGATCCGGCGCGGCATTCGCATGCACAAAAATATGCGTCTCCGTTTCCCAGTAATCCAGCAAGCCGGACTCCAGAAACTCCCAGTGCTCCGCAGGCACATCCGCCAGCTTCGGCCGCCACGACCGCGGCGCATAACTGCGCAGCGCCGCATCCCCCCCATGACCGCGCCACTGTCGCTCCATCACCGGATTTCCACGCGACTCCAGCATCATGACTTCATGATTCCCCTTGAGCGGACGCAGCACGCATTCCCCACGCAGACGCAGCAGCCGCTCCACCACCCCACGCGAATCCGGACCACGGTCGACATAATCCCCCAGAGTCACCACCACATCATCCGACGCCGGACGCACTTCCTCCAGCAGAAGTTCCAGCGCACGGCGGCAGCCATGCACATCCCCAATCGCCACCGTCCTCACCCCTCCACCCCCAGCGGACGGAAACGCGGATTCTGACTCAGAAACTCCAGCGGATTGCCATACAGCAGCCGGTCCACAAACGCCGCATCATACCCCCGGCGACGCATCTCAAGCGCAGTCTTCGGCACCGCCAGAGGATCACTGTGACCCCAGTCACACGCACTGTTCAGCCAGATTCTCGAAGATCCATACAGCTCAAGCATGTCAATCGCCCGGTGCGGAGTCGCCTTGCTCTCCGGATACAGCGTGATCCCCGCCCAGTACCCACGGTCCAAAACCAGCGGTGCCGTGTGTTCCTCCACATGATCAACGATCACCCGGTCCGGACTGATCCGGCCCTGATTCCGGATCGCATCCAGAATCAGCTTCGTCCCCTTCAGCTTGTCCTCCAGATGCGGCGTGTGCACCAGCACCAGCTGATCATGATCCGCCGCCAGCTGCAGATGCCGCTCCAGTACCTTCAGCTCGTTCCGGCTGTTCTTGTTCAATCCAATCTCCCCAATCCCCAGCACATTCGGCTTGGACAGCAGCTCCGGAATCAGACCGATCACTTCCTCGGCCAAACCCATGTCCTCCGACTCCTTCGGATTGATGCACAGCCAGCAGTAATGCGGCAGCAGATACTTCTTCGCCCTCCTCGGCTCGTACTCGGTCAGCTGCAGAAAGTAATCGTGAAACCCATCACTGCTGCCACGGTCGAATCCCGCCCAGAACGCCGGCTCGCAGACCGCCGCACACCCCGCCGTCACCATGGCCGCATAATCGTCCGTGGTCCGGCTCACCATGTGACCATGTGGCTCAATGTATCTCATCGTCTCAGTCGGTAGTGGCTGCCCACGCAGGAAACGTCACGGCATGCCCAGCGCTTTCCACGCAAACGCAAACGTGTCAGCCGTTTCCTCCAACTGCTTGGCAGTCGGCTTCCCAGCTCCATGTCCCGCCCGCAGATCGACCCGCAGCAGCACGGGAGCCCCGCCACCCTGCGCCTGCTGCAGCTCAGCCGCGAACTTGAAACTGTGCGCCGGATACACCCGGTCATCATGATCCCCCGTCAGCACCATGGTCGCAGGATACTTCACCCCGGTCTTCACATTGTGCAGCGGACTGTACCCCCGCAGCACCCGGAAATCCTCCGCCTTGTCCGGACTGCCATACTCGGACTGCCACGCCCACCCGATCGTGAACTTGTGGAACCGCAGCATGTCCATCACCCCGACAGCCGGCAGCGCACAGCCAAACAGATCCGGCCGCTGCAGCAGACACGCCGCCACCAGCAACCCGCCATTGCTCCCCCCGCTGATCGCCAGACGCGACGGCTTCGTCCAGCCCTCCCGGATGAGATGCTCGGCCGCCCCCATGAAGTCATCGAAGACATTCTGCTTCTTTTCCTTCATCCCTGCCTCGTGCCACGCCTGCCCGAACTCGCCGCCGCCCCGCAGATTCACCTGCACATACACCCCGCCAGCCTCAAGCCACGCAATGCGGCTGGCATTGAAGGCCGGACTCAGACTGATGTTGAAGCCACCATATCCATACAGCATCACAGGCAGTTCCCCGTTCTTCTTCACATTGCGCATGCGGGTCACAAACATCGGTACCTTCGTCCCGTCCTTCGAAGCAAACCACAGCTGCTCCACCACAATGTCCTTCGTCCCGAACTTCACCTTCGTTTCGTCATGGAGCACCGTCTTCCCTGTCTGCGTGTCATACCGGTAAATCGCCCCAGGCGTATCAAATCCCGTCACCGCATAGAAGGTCTCACGGTCACTCAGCTTCCCGCCAAATCCACCAGCACTCCCGAAATTCGGCAGCGGCAACTTCTCCAGTTCCTTCCCCGTCAGATCACACACGGTCACCTCGTCATGCGCCTCCACAAGTCGCTGCACGAAAATCCGCCCGCCCACCATGCTGGCCGACTCAATGACACTGGCTCCGCCAGGCACAATCTCCTGCCAATGCTCCCGCCCGGGCTTCGCCAGATCAATCACCACCACCCTCCGGTTCGGAGCCTGGTGCGTCGTCAGAAAATAAAACCGCGTTCCCTCATTTCCCAGATAGTTCCACTCGGCCTCGAATCCCGGCAGCAGTTCCACCACCGGCGCATCCGGGCCCTGACTGAGGTCGCGGTAAAAGAAGCAATCCTCAGGCTTCGTCCCCTCACGCACGAAAATCATCAGATAACGCCCATCCTCGGTCTCCGCCGCATTAAGCCCCCATTTCGGAAAATCCGGCCGCGCATACACCAGCCGGTCCTTCTCCTGCGGCTCGCCCAGCACATGATAGTAGACCTTCTGATTGTAATTCTCCGCCTTCAGCTCGGACCCCTTCTCAGGCTGCTCATAGCGGCTGTAGTAAAACCCCTTGCCGTCATGACTCCACGACGGCCCGCTGAACTTCACCCAGCGGATCACATCGCCCGTATCCTTGCCGCTCGCCACGTCACGAACATGAATCGTCACCCAGTCGCTGCCAGCCTCGCTCAGGGTGTACGCCATCAGCTTCCCGTCATCCGTCAGATCATACCCCCCCAGCGCCACCGTGCCATCCTTCGAAAGGGTATTGGGATCCAGCAGCACCTGTTCCGCCGCTCCTTCCTTCCCATCCTCGCGCCAGTAC
This sequence comes from Verrucomicrobiota bacterium, assembly GCA_039795165.1. GTDB lineage: Bacteria > Verrucomicrobiota > Verrucomicrobiia > Verrucomicrobiales > V1-33 > V1-33. Next base: position 98,806 of record JBDKER010000011.1, read on the forward strand.
ACCACAGCCTGATTCTGCAGTCCCTGCTTGCGGCTGTAGAAAAGACGGCCGGCCGTCAGCCGCGGAATCCCCAGCTTGTCGTAATCCTGCAGTTGCCGGAGGCGCTCCAGAAACTTCTCCCGCTGCGGAATCCCCCGCAGATAGCCACCCGCCAATTCCGCCTGCGCCTCCACCCACTTCCGCGTCTCCGCCCCGTCAATGTCCTCCATCCAGCGGTACGGATCCGCCACCTTCTCCCCATGCAGTTCCTCCACGAGCGCATCCCGCCTCGCCTCGGGATACCGCAGCTCTCCCGCCATGGCAGCATGCAGACTCATCGACATCATCAGAATTTGGGCAGTCGTTCTCATCAGATAGGCTCTCGGTTGATTGGCTGATTCCAGCGGAGCCACCCGCACCACCAGACCGTCAGTCACCAGTCCTCAGCGGTCGAGCACACCATTCCATTTCGTCAGATTCGCAGACTGCGCCGCAAACAGATCATCGGTCGCATCCAGTACCTCAATCGATGTGATCTTGTCCCCCTGACGGATCGCATTGACCACATCCTGACCCTTCGTCACTTCCCCAAACACACTGTGCTTACCATCAAGCCAGTCAGTCGGCACATGCGTGATGAAGAACTGACTCCCATTCGTCCCCGGTCCAGCATTCGCCATCGAGAAGATCCCCGGCTTGCTGTGCTTGAGCGTCGCATCGAATTCATCGCCGAACTTGTAGCCCGGCCCACCCATGCCAGTCCCGGTCGGATCACCCCCCTGAACCATGAAGTTCGGAATAACCCGGTGAAACTTGATCCCGTTGTAATATCCACGCTTCGCCAGATTCAGAAAGTTCGCGCACGTCATCGGCGTCTTCCCCGCAAACAGCGTACCCTCGATGGCTCCACGGTCAGTGTGAACAATAATGCGAATGTCAGTCATATATAATGGTTTCTGAGATTGTGATTTGCAGGGCCGCTCACTTCACCAGTTCGGCGGACTTGATGTAGTCAAGCTTCGGAAAATCCTTGCGGAAATACGCGTTCCCCTCGGTCTGCGCTCGCATCTGATCTGGCCCATTCCCCCGCGGAGCCCCTTCCCCATACCCTTTGTAGATCTTGTCGATCGTCTCCATCCCCTCGGTAACCTTGCCAAACGGCGAAAATCCCATCGCGTCCAGATTCGCGTTGTCATCCAGATTGATGAAGAACTGCGTGCTGCGCGAATTCGGCGCACCACTCTTCGCAAAGGTAATCATCCCACGCGTGTTGCTCGCCTTCACAGGATCGTCCGCAATGTTCGCCGCACGCCACACGGCCGCAATCTTCGGATCCCCATGAATCCCGAACTGACACATGAAGCCCTCAATCGCCCGGAAAAAAGCAATGTCCCGGAAGAACCCGTTCTTCACCAGATTGTAGAAACGATCCGCCCCATTCGGCGAAAGCGCCCGGCTCACTTCGACCGTGAACGCACCCACGGTCGTATCGAACTTAACCTTGAACGATTCCGGAGCCTTCTCGGTGAGCTTCGCAGGATCAGTCAGGGAACCAGTCGCCGCAGGCTTGGCCGCCGCCGCAGGAGCAGCACTCTGCGCAGCAACATTGACGGAAAACGCCGCCGCAACAACAGCCGCTGCAACGGAAAAAGGAATTCGAAGGGTCATCATGATACCCCCGCATGCAGCATCCCCCCGCGCGTTTCAACAGGGGAACCCAGCACTCCTTCCCGCACCCCCGCGGACTTGACACCCCCCACATTCTGACCGTTGGCACAGGATCCGCTCCCGGATCCCGCTGCCAGGCACGCCTCTCCCCATGCTCCGCTTCATCGCCAGCCGACTCCTCCAGAGTGCCGCCGTCCTCCTCGCGGTCTTCACCATGACGTTCTTCATGGTGCGCCTCGCCCCCGGTGACCCCTTCGCCACGGAGAAAAGCATGAACCCGGACGTCCGCGCCGAACTGGAACGCCAGTACGGCCTCAACAAACCTCTCCCGGTCCAGTACTGGAAGGCCCTCTCGTCCTACGCCCGCGGCGATTTCGGACTCTCCATGAAGAATCAAGGCATGCGGAACGCCAAGATCATTCGCGATTCCTTCCCGGTCTCCCTCATCATCGGAGCGGCCGCTCTCGCCATCGCCCTCGCCATCGGCCTCCCCGCAGGCATCATCGCCGCGGTCCGCCGCAACACATGGCTCGACTTCGGCCCCATGGCCCTCGGCATGATCGGCATCTGCCTCCCCACCTTCGTCATGGGCCCTATCCTCATCGCCATCTTCGGCCTGAAATGGCGGCTCCTCAACGTTGCCGGATGGTTCGAGCCAACCGACTGGATCCTCCCGGCCGCCACCATGGGACTTTCCTACGCCGCCTACATTTCCCGGCTCGCACGCGGCGGCATGCTCGAAGTCCTCAGCCAGGACTACATCCGCACCGCCCGCGCCAAAGGCGTCCCAGGCTGGCAGATCATTCTCCGCCACACGCTCCGCAACGGCCTCCTCCCCGTCGCCGCCTTCCTCGGACCAGCGCTCGCCGGCATCACCACCGGATCCTTCATCATCGAGAAAATCTATAACCTCCCAGGCCTCGGCCAGCACTTCGTGAGCGCCGTCTTCAACCGCGACTACACGCTCATCCTCGCCACCACGGTGCTCTACGCCGCCCTGCTCGTCTTAATGAACCTCCTCGCGGATATCCTCGTCGCATGGATGAACCCCCGCGTCCGCCTCAGCGCATGACCCCCGATCCTCCAGCCAGTCCACCGGAATCAGTCCGCGGCCGCTCGCTCTGGCAGGATTCATGGGCCCGCCTCCGCCGCAACCGCCCCGCCGTCGGTGGCCTTATCGTCCTCTCGCTCATCATCCTCTTCTGCATCGCCGGTCCATGGTTCCTTCCATGGAAACCTGACCTCCAGGACCTCAAACTGAAGGCGGTCCCGCCAGGCACCGCTTCTCTCATCCCCGGAACATCCACCGAAGCCGTCCACTGGCTCGGTACCGATACCCTCGGACGCGACCTCCTCGTCCGCACCCTCCACGGTGGCAGGGTCTCCCTCATGGTCGGCCTCATCGCCACCCTCGTCGCCCTCGTCATCGGCGTCAGCTACGGAGCCACCGCCGGCTACCTCGGCGGCCGCACGGACGCCTTTCTCATGCGGCTCGTGGACATCCTCTACGCTCTCCCCTTCATGATCTTCGTGATCCTCCTCACCGCCACCCTCGGAGATTACGTCGAACAACGCTTCGGTAACAGCATCTACGTGGTCTTCGCCGCCATCGGTGCCGTCGAATGGCTCACCATGTCCCGGATCGTCCGCGCTCAGGTCCAGTCCCTCGTCCGCCAGGAATTCGTGGAAGCAGCCCGCTCACTCGGCCTCCCCGCACGGAAAATCATCTTCCGCCACATCCTCCCCAACGTGCTCGGACCAGTCATCGTCTACGCCACCCTCACAGTCCCCGCTGTCATGCTCCTCGAAGCCGGACTCAGCTTCCTCGGCCTCGGCGTCCAGCCTCCGGGAACTTCATGGGGCACCCTCATCAACGACGGCTCCAAAAACATCGAAACCAGCTGGTGGATGCTCGCCTTCCCCGCCGCCTGCTTCTCCGCTACCCTCTTCTGCCTCAATTTCGCCGGCGATGGACTCCGCGATGCCCTCGACGTCCGCACCGCCAAGGACTAAAGGCGTCACACCCTGCCTTTGCCATCCCATCACCGCAAAAAACCGCTGGCATCAGCCCCGCTCTCTGATTACTCCTTCACCATGATCCCCGACATCACCCTCGGCATTGTCTTCACCTTCATCCTCCTCGGCATCGGTACGGTGGCCTTCATCTACCTGCTGAAGGGAAAAAACTGAACCGTCGTCCCCACCAAAGGGAATCGCAGGCCCGGGACCGACAGACTCCATGCCTTCCCTGCTGAATTCCGGTTTCTCCAACCTGCCACCGGAAACTCAGCGGCGCGTCCTCTACCTCCGCTGCCTCGAGGAAACCGACGGATCCGCCACCGTCATCCCCCTTGAACTGCGCACGGCCGCCAGCCGCGCCGCAGACAAGGAGAAGACTGACGCCGCCTTCCTGACCTCCCGCGCCAACTCCGTCGCCGCCGGACTTCCGGCCGCATGGCAGGGGAAGCTGTCGGCGGCCACCAATAAACCGGACCACCCATGGCTCCGCTGGCTACCCGCTGCCCTCTGCGCCCTGGCCTTCCTGATCGGCTGGTTCACCAACGAACTCGGCCCGTCCCGGACTATCAACGTCCTCTCGTTTCCCATCCTCGGCCTCATCCTCTGGAACCTCGCCGTCGCCATCTTCAGCCTCGTCGCCCACTGGAAACGGAAACCAGACGCCCCCCGCACCACAGTTCCCCCCGGCGCAACTCCGGAGGAACGAACGGATGCTCTCTTCACCAGCCGCTGGAAGTCCCTGCAGCACCTGCATCTCCGCGCCCGCTTCCCCCTCTGGCTCCACCTCGCCGCCATCTGCCTCGCCACCGGCATCATCGCCGGAATGTACTCCCGCGGTCTCACCCGCGCCTACTCGGTCACATGGGAAAGCACTTTCCTCGCCGAACCCCACGTCCGCGCCGTCACCCGCATCTTCCTCGGACCCGCCTCGCTCGTGACAGGCATCCCCGTCCCGGATCCCTCCCGCGGCAGCGCCGCCCCATGGATCCACCTCTGGGCCACCACCGCCGCCCTCTTCATCATCATCCCGCGGATCCTCCTCGCCAACATGGCCCGCTCGACCCGGCGCGAAGCCCTCGCCCGCATCGACGAAGACTGGCACCGCGAAACAGAGCGCTGCCGCCGCACCAGCAACCCCGCACCAGCCGTCGCCGACGTCTTCCCGGTCCACATGGATCCCGGATCCCCCGCCCGCGACGCCATCCGCACCATCGCCCGGCACCTCTGGGGTCCCCAGGTGCTCGCCCACTTCCACCCGTCCATCGCCTACGGAAACGAAGAATACGCATCCTTCCCTGCTTCCAGCACTCCCGCCCACCGCATTCTCCTCTTCTCCTTCGCCGCCACCCCGGAACAGGACCTCCACGGTTCCCTCGCAGCCGTCGCGGCCACCCCGCCCTCTCCCCACTGCCTCGCCATCCTCGACGCCTCTTCCTTCGAAGACCGCTTCGCCACACTCCCGGAATACAGGGACCGCACCGCCTCCCGCCTCGCCGCATGGCGCAAAGTCCTCCCCCCGGCTCTCCCCATCCTCGTACTCGATTCCCTCGCACGCCAATCGCCAGCCGAAGCCGCCCGCTCGCTCGCCGCAACTCCGTGAAACCACAGGGACCTTCCCCGCCGTCCTCCCGGCTCACCCTGCGGACATTTGCCGCATGACAAACCGCCCATCGGCGGAATAATCAATTCAGCTCCACCACTCACAAAGGACCAGCCCGCCCACGCCCAGCCATGCCGGAGGATTCACCCGACGCCCCAGAAAGCCCAACGGTTCCCTTCGTGCCTCCCCCACCGGAATCGCTGGAACACATGCTCCCCCAGTTCTCCGTGGAACGCATCATCGCCTCGGGCGGCATGGGAGCCGTCTACGCAGGCCTCCAGCGCGATCTCGATCGCCCGGTCGCCATCAAGATTCTCCCGCCCGATGCCGCCCGCGACGGCGAATCCATCGAACGCTTCCGCACCGAGGCCAAGGCCATGGCCCGCCTCACCCACACGAATATCCCAGCAGTCTTCGACTTCACCGTCACCAACGGCTTCTGCGTCCTCGTGATGGAACTCGTCGATGGCAGCACCGTCTTCCAGCTCATCCGCGACGGCCAGCTTCCCCCACGCCGGGCCCTCGAAGTCTTCGCCGAAATCTGCGACGCCGTCGCCTTCGCCCACAGCCGCAGCATCGTCCACGGCGACATCAAACCCGGCAACATCCTCGTTAATACCGACGGCCAGGCCAAACTCGCAGACTTCGGCCTCGCCCGCCTCATGGAACAGCAGGACCGCGACAGTTCCTCGTGGACCCCCATGGGCACACCGGAATACGCCGCTCCAGAACTCTACGAACGCAACAGCACCCCGGACCACCGCGCCGACATCTACTCGCTCGGCGTCGTGCTCCACGAAATGCTCACCGGCTCCGCCCCATCAGGCGAATTCGATCTCCCGGCCTCTGCCCTCCAGCTCGACCCCCGCATCGACGAAATCATCGCCCGCTGCATGGAGCCAGATCCCACCCAGCGGTTTCAATCAGTCCAGCCCATCCGCACTCTCACCCGCGAAATCCTCGACGCCTTCCACCAATCCCGCCAGACAACCCAGAAGTCGGCCCCCCGCAAGGTCACCCGCGCCACCCGCCGCCCGCCCAGCGTCACCCGCCGCCCACCCGCAGCGCCCGGCAACCCAGTCCCCCGCCCCGCCACCGCAGCAACCCCGGCACGGAACCCAGTCGCCCCGCCCGTGGCCATCCCCGCCCGCAAACCAGCCGCCAGCACACCCGCGCCACCACCCAAACTGCCCGCGCCACCACCCGCAAACCTTCCCGTCCCCGCGGAACGCACCTCCTCCAACGTCCCCCATTTCGCCCTCATCGCCGCCGCCACTCTCCTCACCGGCCTCGCCGCATGGATGATCACCAAAACCATCACCAAACCCAAACCTCCGCCCCCACCCTCCGCCGCTTCCATCATCGATAGCCCGAAACCGGAACCCAAACCGGAACCCAAGCCGGAACCAAAACCGGAACCCAAACCGGAACCCAAACCGGAACCCAAACCGGAACCAAAACCGGAACCAAAACCGGAACCCAAACCGGAACCCAAACCGGAACCCAAACCGGAACCCAAACCGGAACCCAAACCGGAACCCAAACCGGAACCCAAACCGGAACCCAAACCGGAACCAAAACCGGAACCAAAACCGGAACCAAAACTGGAACCAAAACTGGAACCCAAGCCGGAACCCAAACCGGAACCCAAACCGGAACCCAAACCGGAACCCAAACCGGAACCCGTCAGCGGCGGTCTCGCCGCCCTCCGCCTCCAGTACCGCCGCCTCTGGGACGAAGGCCCCGGCCAGAAACTCTCAGCAGAAGCCACCCGCCTCAGCCAACCGTACAGCAACGCTCTCCAGAAACTGGCCGAGGAACTCACCAGCCGCAGCGACCCCGCCGCCGCCGCCGCCGCCCGCGCCGAAGCCACCCGCTTCGCATCCGAGAAATCCGCCCCAGCCTCGTTCTCGAAAATCGAAAAACTCGCCAGCCTCCAGAAAACGCTGGCCACCCAGCTCGAGAAGGCTCTCGCTTCCGCCAAACCAGAAGCCAGCGCCCTCCGCGAAAAATACCTCCTCGATCTCAACGCCCTCGAAACGGAAGCCAAGTCGGCCGGAAACGCCGACGCCGCCCGCGAGGCCGCCGCAGAATTTTCCCGGGCCACCGCCGCCAGCCCAGCCGATCTCTTCCGATCCCTCCCCTGATGCGGATCAGCCCGGGGATTGACCCGGCCATTCCCTCAGCCCATGAATACCCGGTCATGGTGCTCCGCTCTCTCTTCCTCTCCTGCCTCGCCGCCGCGTCTCTCACCGTCGCCCCAGGCCACGCCCAGCAACCCGCCATCCAGACGGAACGCACCGGAGCCAAGCCCCTCCCGCTCCCCAAAAGCGAGGACTCGTTCCACTTCATGATCTTCGGCGACCGCACCGGCGGACCACCCGAAGGACTCCTCGTACTCGACCAAGCCGTCAAGGACACCAACCTCCTCGACCCCGACCTCGTCTTCACCGTCGGCGACCTCATCAATGGCTACAGCCCGTTCCCAGAATGGGAAAAGGAAATGAAGGAGTACACCACCATCATGAACCGACTCCAGATGCCATGGTTCCCCGTCGCCGGTAACCACGACATCTACTGGCGCGGTGCCGGCAGACCGGAAACGGAACACGAAGCCAATTTCGAAAGACACTTCGGCCCCCTCTACTACTGGTTCCAGCACAAGAACTGCGGATTCATCACGCTCTTCTCGGACGAAGGCGACGGCTCCGGAGCCCAGCGCGAATTCACCAAGCCTTCGAACCAATCCATGAGCGCAAGGCAACTCGCATGGCTCGAACGCACCCTCACCGAAACCAAATCCCTCCGCCACGTCTTCGTCTTCCTCCACCACCCACGCTGGATCGAAGCCACCTACCCAGCCGCCCAGTGGGACAAAGTCCACAATGTCCTCAAAGCCGCCGGCAATGTCCGCGCCGTCTTCGCCGGCCACATCCACCGCCTCCGCTACGACGGCATCCGCGACGGCATCGAGTATATCACCCTTGCCACCACCGGCGGCTCCATGCCAGGCCACTTCCCCAACGCCGGCTACGTCCACCACATGAACCTCGTCACGGTCCGACCCGATGGCTTCAAATCCGCCATCATCCCCGTCGGCTCCGTCATGGACCCCAAGGACTTCACCCCGGAATTCATCGCGGAAATCGACCGGCTCCGCGCCCTCCCAGTCGACCTCCAGGCCGCCCCCGTCTCCCTCAACCCCAACGGACGCGGAGCCGGCCTCGTCGAATTCAAAATCACCAACCCAGTCCAGTCCCCCATCGATATCACCGTCCTCCCAGCCGGCAGCCCCGGAGAATGGCTCGCCACCTCGGACCATGTCCACTTCGTTGTCCCTCCCGGCGAATCCCGCACCGGCTCGTTCTCCATGGTCCGCACCAGAGAAGGCTTCGACGGCGGCCTCAACCCGCCCTCCCTCGAACTCCGGGTCGAAATGCTCCACGAAGGTCTCCGCATCCCTCTCCCCCCTCGCACCATCACCCTCGGCGTCCGTCTCAATTCCCTGCCCGCAGACTTCTTCAGCGACTCCGGCGAAAAAGCCCTGCGCTTCGATGGAAAATCCGCCGTCCGCGTCGAAATGGGGACCCGATCCCTCCCGGATGGCCCCTTCACCATCGAAACATGGGTCCGCCCTGCCAGCGACGATGTCTCCGGCGACCTCATCTCCAAGGCAGAACAGTCGGAATTCGCCCTCAACATCGCCCACAATGTCCCGGGCGTCCACCTCTTCGCCGGCGGTCGCTACCTCAGCGCCATCGCCACCTCCCAAATCCCCGCAGCCCAGTGGACCCACCTCGCCGGCGTCTTCGACAATTCTTCACTCACCCTCTACGTCAACGGCACCCGCATGGCTTCCGTCCCCGCCTCCGGCCAGCGCGGTCTCAACCCGCTTCCCCTCTTCCTCGGTGCCAACCCGGACGCCCGCTCGAACCCCACCCAGATCCTCAAAGGCGATCTCCGCGAAGCCCGCCTCTCCAAATCCATCCGCTACACCGCCGACTTCTCCCCGCAGAAACGCTTCAGCCGCGACGACGAAACTGTCTTCCTCTTCCATTGCGACCGCCTCGTCGGCCCCTTCCTCCCCAGCGATTCCAGCAATGCCCTCAATGGCGTCCTCACCGGAAAACTCGCCATCACCAGCCCCTGAAAACAAATCCACAGCCATGACGCGCACGGTCCCCGGCATCGACCTCGTCGAAACCGACCGCATCGCCCGCGCCATCGCCAGACAAGGCGAAACCTTCCTCTCCCGCGTCTTCACCCCGGGCGAACGCGCCTACTGCGATTCCCTCCGCCACCCCCACCCCTCCTTCGCCGCACGCTGGGCCGCCAAGGAGGCCGTCGCCAAAGCCTTCGGCTCCGGCATCGGCGCCGACGCCAGCATGCACGAAATCGAAGTCATCCGCTCCCCGCAGGGACAACCCAGCATCGCCCTCCACGGCTCCGCCGCCGCCACCGCCCAGCGCCTCGGCGTCACCGCCATCAGCATCAGCCTCACCCACACGGAACACTACGCCGCCGCCTTCGCCATCCTCACAATCGTTGCGCCGCCCGCAGAATCCGCTACGTTGCTCCACAAAACCAACGATCACCACCCTCCCCCATGAACTACTACCAGACTCCCGCCTCAGTCTCGGAACTCCCGGAATCCAGCCGCGCCGCTTTCGTCCGCCGTACCTACGGCCACCTCGCCGCCGCCGTCGCCGCCTTCGTCGTCCTCGAAGCCGCCCTCATCACCTCGGGAGCCGGCAAGGCCCTCGCCAGCCTCATGCTCGGAGGCCGCTGGTCATGGCTCATCGTCCTTGGCGCCTTCATGCTCGTCTCCAGCCTCGCCTCAAACTGGGCGGCCTCCGCCACCCGCAAATCCACCCAGTACCTCGGCCTCTCCCTCTACGTCACCGCCGAAGCCATCATCTTCGCCCCGCTCATCATGATGGCCCTCCGCTTCGATCCTAATATCCTCACGAAAGCCACGCTCATCACAGCCGGCCTCTTCGCGGGCCTCTCATGGATCGCCTACGCCACCAGACGCGACTTCTCTTTCCTCGGCGGCTTCCTCCGCATGGCAGGCATGATCGCCCTCGGCACCATCCTCGCCTCCATCCTCTTCGGATTCTCCCTCGGCACCATCTTCTGCGTCCTCATGGTCGCACTCGTCGGCGGTTCCATCATCTACCAGACCTCCAACGTGCTCCATCACTACCACACAGATCAGCACGTCTCAGCCGCCCTCGCCCTCTTCGCTTCGTTCGCCACCCTCCTCTGGTACGTCATCCAGATCGTCATGGACCGCGACTGAACCCGCCCGCGGGCCAACCCCCATGCCCCGCCCCAGCCCCTCGGCCCATCTCAGCGAAACCGAATTCCTCCGCTGGTACTGGCTGCGCTCGGAACTCTCCTCGCTCTGCCGCCTCCTCGGCATCCCTGCCTCCGGAAACAAGCAAGAAGTCACCGCACGCATCGCCGCCCACCTGGGGAATCGACCACCACCACCACGGACCAGCACAGCCCGCACCGCACCACCCGCCACCCTCACCCCGGAAACTCCCGTGACCCCGGGATGGACCCTCTCCGCCCAGCTCCGCCAGTTCTTCGTCCACCACTGCGGCAAATCCTTCCGCTTCAACCAATCCCTGCGCGACTTCTTCCGCTCAGGGTCGGGAACCCTCGCAGACGCCCTCGCCACCTACCGCGCAAGCCTCGCCAATCCCGCGCGGGATATTCCAAAGGTGTTTGAATTCAACCGCTTCGCCCGCGCTTTCCGGCAAAGCCATCCGCACGCCTCCCACGAGGACATGACAAGGGCATGGCACCATGCCCGCAGCCAACCCCGCTGAACCACACCATCGCCCGGACTTGCCGGATCCACGGTTCTGGTACATGAAAAGTTCATGGATGCTCCCCAGCCCGTTCCCAGCCACGGTCCCCGCACGTCACCGACCGCATGGATCCTCGCCGGAACCATCCTCCTGACACTCGTCGCCTTCTTCGGCTTCGTCCCGAAATTCGCCGCGGGCAACGCCCAGGCAACTCTCCCATGGCTCGCCTCGTCATGGAATAACGAAAACAAACTCTACGAACACGGCTGGATGGTCATTCCGGTCATGGGATGGTTCCTCTGGCGCGCCGCCCAGCAGATGCGCAGCGAACCCATCACCCCCAGCTGGGCCGGACTCTGGTGGATCGCGGGCGGTCTCTTCCTCTGGGTCGGCGCCTTCCGCGGCATTCAGGCCCGCGCCGCTGTCCTCAGCCTCCCCTTCCTCATCATGGGCACCGCCCACTTCGTGCTCGGCTGGAAGTCCGCCCGCCACCTCTTCTTCCCCCTCAGCTTCACTCTCTTCATGATCCCAGTGCCTGGCCTCGAACAGCGCACCAACGACCTCGCCATCCTCTCCACCAAAATCGCCCACCACGCCGGTAATCTCATCGGCCTCCCCACCATCCAGTCCGGGACCCAGCTACTAGACTCGGACGGCGGCTCGTTCAAAGTCGATGACGGCTGCAGCGGCATCCGCTCCATCGTCGCCCTCCTCCTCATCAGCTACATCTACGCCATGGTCGCCCACCGCAAATGGCCGGAACGTCTCCTCATCTTCGCCGCCGCCCTCCCCCTCGCCATCCCCGCCAACGCCGCCCGCATTGTCTCAATCCTCGTGATCGCCAGAATCGACCGCACCTTCGCCATGAATACATGGCACAATTACTCGGGATTCTTCAGCTTCGCCGCCGCCCTCGCCCTCCTCCTCGCCCTCAGCGCGGTCATGCGCGGCGGCCTCCGCGCACTCAAACCAAAAGTCGCCACCCGCAGAGTCGGCGAAACGGAATAATTTCCTCCCACTTCATGACCCGCCGACTCGTCATCGCTCAGTTCCTCCTCCTGGCAGGCCTGAGCCTCGTCTTCCTCCTGCCACAAACCCCGCCCATGCGCGAGGCTGCCCTTTCCACCGACCTTCCCTCATGGGTCACCGGCGGCTGGGAAGGCGGACCACCCCTCGAACCAAGCGAGGAGGAACGCCGCATCCTCGCCTCCGATACCGAATTCCACCGCCGCAACTACTTCCGCCCCGTCCCCGTCGAAGAACGGAAACGAGCCAGCCTCCCCTTCGAGGGCGATATCTCCGATGTCCTCAACGCAGGGATCGTGCTCTCCGGCAAGGACCTCAGCAACAGTATCCACGCCCTCGAACGCTGCCTCACCGCCCAAGGCTTCACCATCGAAAACGCTTCCACCATGACAGTACGGCTCGGCTCTGGCCAGGCCCTCCCCACCCGCCGCCTCGTCTGCTCCCGCGTGGACCCACGCACCCGCATCGCCGCACGCTCCATCGCCTACTACTGGTTCGTCGGCCACGACGCCGTCACCGGAAATCACGTCACCCGCGGCATCCGCGACTTCACCGACCGCATGCTGCGCGGCTACGACCAGCGCTGGGCCTACATCACCATCACCGCCTACCTCGACGGCATCCGCATGGACGAAGACCCCTCCCTCCGGACACCCCAGCGCCAGCTCTCCCCGGAAGACGCCGACCGCACCGTCGCAGAATTCCTCGCCGAATTCGCCACGGAAGTCATCCGCACGGATAAGGTTTCCCACTGGTACGCAGAATAAACGTTCCTCAAGCCCGGACAGGAACCCAAGGCCCCATGGACCCATCCTCCTCCAGCAACCTGCTCCGCAGCCTGCCGTCAGTCGACCGTCTCCTCCGCGCCGTCCTCCCAATCCCCGGACTGCCAGCCCCGCTCGCCACGGAATTCATCCGCCGCTCGGTCCAGTCATGGCGCCAGCAGGCTTCCTCGGGTTCCCCACCCCCCAGCTTCGAGGAGGCCGTCGCCTCGCTGCAGAACGACCTCACCTCCCTCGCCCGCACCCGCATCCAGCCGGTCATCAATGCCACCGGCATCCTCATCCACACCAACCTCGGCCGTTCCCCCCTCGCCGCTTCCATCGCCCAACACGTCGCCACAGTCGCTTCTTCCTACCATAACCTAGAATTCAATCTCGACACTGGATCGCGCGGCCCCCGCGGCCGATTTCTCGAGGAATCCCTCGCCCTCCTCACGGGCGCAGAAGCCGCCACCGTCGTCAATAACTGCGCCGCCGCCCTCGTCCTCATCCTCCGCCACTTCACTTCCCCCATCCGCCCGGAAGTCATCATCTCCCGCAGCCAGCTCGTCGAAATCGGAGGCGGCTTCCGCATCCCGGAAATCATGGAAACCAGCGGAGCCTCCCTCCGCGAAATCGGCACCACCAACCGTACCTCAGCCGACGACTACCGCCGCGCCATCTCCCCACGCACCGCCCTCATCCTCCGCGTCCACCGCTCGAACTTCTACATCGAAGGCTTCACCGGCGAACCTTCCCTCGCAGAACTCGCAGCCATCGCCCGCGAACACCACATCCCCCTCGCCGAAGACCTCGGCAGCGGAGCCATCACCGATACCGCCCAGTTCCCCGGACTCACCCACGAACCAACCGCCACCGAATCCCTCGCCGCAGGAGCCGACCTCGTCTGCACCAGCGGTGATAAACTCTTCGGCGGCCCGCAGTCAGGTCTCATCTTCGGCCGTACCCCGCTCGTCCAGGCCCTCAAGCGCGATCCCCTCTTCCGCGCCCTCCGCTGCGACCGACTCGCCTTCGTCGCCCTCCAGGAAACCGCCGCAGCCTGCCTCGACGCCGGCCTCGGAGCCATCCCGCACGCCATCCCCCTCATGGCCATGCTCTCCGCCAGCCCGGAAACACTCGCCGACCGTGCCGGCACCATCGCCGCTTCCCTCCAAGACCTCCCCGCGGATTTCTCGGTCGTCCCCACAGAATCACAATGCGGCGGCGGCACCATGCCCAAAAGCGCCATCCCGTCCATGGCCCTCCGCGTGCAGCCGCACCAGATCAGCCCGGACACCGTCGCCCTCCGCCTCCGCCTCGGCTCACCACCAGTCACCGCCCGCATCGCCGACCACGCGCTCGTCTGCGACCTCCGCACAGTCTTCCCACGCGAGGACTCCCAACTCGCCGCCGCCCTCCGCTCGGCCCTCGGCGACGCCTGAACAAGGCACCCCATCGGCTTCGCATTTGACCGACCGCCCCCCCCCTCGCATGGTGCGCCGTTCCCCGTGATGAAACCGACCCTTCTCCTTCTCTGCTCCGCCCTGCTCGCCTTCCTGCCTGCCTGTGCCCGCAAACCCCAGGGCCGCGGCCAGAGCGCCGCCGCCAGCATGGCCCGCCCCACCGCCGGCCAGCAACTCAACCCGTCCTCCGGAAGCCTGCCGCCAGGCACACGCATCAGCTACAACAGCGTCTCGGTCCCCGGCCCCTACATCGCCATGACCTTCGACGACGGCCCCCATGCCTCCAATACCCCGCGCCTCCTAGACATGCTCAAGGCCCGCGGCATCCGCGCCACCTTCTTCACCGTCGGCCAGAATACCGCACGCTACCCCGCCATCATGCGCCGCATCATCGCCGATGGCCACGAACTCGCCAATCACACATGGACCCACCCGAAACTCAGCAGCCTGAGCGACGCCTCAGTCCGTAATGAACTGAAACGCAGCCACAGCTCCCTCGTCAGCCTCGGAGCGGCCCCGCGCATGTACCGCCCACCCTACGGTGCCATCACCGCCCGACAGAAACAGTGGATCATGAACGAATTCGGCTACCCCACCATCCTCTGGAGCGTGGACCCGGAAGACTGGCGCACCCGCAGCGCTTCCATGACCCGCAGCCGCATCCTCGCCAATACCAGACCCGGCGGCATCATCCTCGTCCACGATATCCATCCCTCCAGCATCGATGCCATGCCCGGCACCCTCGACGGTCTCCTCGCCAAAGGCTTCCGCTTCGTGACGGTGAGCGACCTCATCGCCATGGGCAACCGCTCCAAACCCGGTGCCTCCGGCCCCATCGTGCAGGCACCGCCTCCGCCCATCACGTTCTCCCCAGGCAGCTTCTGAGCCCTCCCATCATAATGACCACCCCGCTCGTCGACCTCCAGTTCATCGACGCCCGCGCCCGGGTGCTCGATGTCGCCGCCTTCCTCGACCGCATCCAGCGCCACGGCCAGACCGACGACTTCCGCATCACCGCCCTCCGTCGCGCCATCGCCGAACTCTCATCGGGAGATCAAGGCCGCACCAGACGCATCCTCGAAATCCTCAGCGATCACTCGGAAGAGCCCATCCCAGCCGCCACCACCCAAAGCGCCTGCGGAGCCCCTCCGCCCAAATCCTCCCACTGAGAAAACCAGGAATCTCCAGACGAAACGACCTCGTCCGCCAGCACATCGGCACTACGCGCAAACCCGCGTAGGCCAACCTCACAGCCACGGAGCCAGCGCCTCAAGGGTCGCCTCAGCAGGGTCAATCGCATAGCGCGCCCCAGCCCGCAGCCGCACCACCTTCCCCCCGCTCCGGATCAGCAACTCCAATGGCGACTTCCCAGGGAAACGATCCACAATCGCCCGGATCGACGCCAGCTCGGCACTCCCATCCCGCTCCGCATCCAGCTGCAGCACCACCGCAGGCACTGCCCTGACAATGGGCACTGCCCCACGACCCTCCGCCGCCTTGCCGCCAGCCGCATTGCCAGCAGTCGGCGTCAGCTCACGCAGACTCTGCGCCACCAGTTGAAGAGACTCCGTCCGGCTGTCCTGCTCGACCTTGGCAGTCACTTCGAGCACACTCCCCTTCACAATGCCGCGGCCGAATTTCTCGAATTCCTCGCCCCATACCATCATCTCCCGGCTTCCCGTGAAATCCTCCACGCGCATCACCGCAAACTGCTTCCCGGACTTCGTGTACTTCACGGTCACATCAGCCACGAAAACCCCGAACTTCGCCTTCTTCCGCTCCTTCTCGCTCAACTCCTCCAGATCCCCGATCCTCCGGTACCCGCCACTCTCCAGCGCCCCGCGGAACCGGTCCAGCGGATGCCCGCTGATGTAGAATCCCAGCAGCTCCTTCTCATCCCCCAACATCTTCTCCTGACTCCATGCCTCCACCTCCCCGCCCTCCAGCGAAGGCGGCGGCGACGCCACCTCATCAAGTGCATCCCCAAAGAGCGAAAACTGCCCGCTCGCCTTGTCCTTCTGCGCCGACGCCCCAGCCGCCAGCACCCCCTCAATCCTCGCAAACAACTGCGCCCGACCCTCAGCCGTCCAGTCAAAGGCCCCCGCCCGCACCAGACTCTCCAGAAGCTTCCGGTTCACCGCCCGGCTCTCCACCCGACGCGCAAAATCATCCATGCTCCGGAAAGCCCCGCCGCTCTCCCGCTCCCGCAGCATCAGCTCGACCGCCCCCTCGCCCACCCCCTTCACCGCCGCCAGCCCATAACGGATTCCTTCACTCCCATCCGGCAGCACTTCGGGCTGAAATCCCAGACCGCTCCGGTTCACGTCAGGCGGCAGAATCCGGATCCCCATGGCCGCACATTCCCCCACAAAAACCGCAATCTTGTCCGTGTTGCTGATTTCATTGCTCAGCACCCCGCACATGAATTCCACAGGATAGTTCGCCTTCAGATACGCGGTCTGATACGTGACCAGTCCATACGCCGCAGAGTGCGATTTGTTGAAGCCATACCCCGCAAACTTCTCCAGCAAATCGAAGATCTCGTTGGCACGCTTCTCGGGAATCCCATTCGTCTGCGCACAGCCCTCCACAAAGATCTTCCGCTGCTGCGCCATCTTCTCAGGATCCTTCTTGCCCATGGCCCGGCGCAACAGGTCAGCCGCCCCCAGACTGTACCCAGCCAGCAGATTCGCCGCCTTCTGCACCTGCTCCTGATAAATCAGAATCCCATACGTCTCCTTGCTCACCTCCTCCATGAGCGGATGCAGATACTCCACCTTCGCCTTCCCCTTCTTCCGGTCAATGAAATCCGGGATCAGATCCATCGGCCCCGGCCGATAAAGCGCCAACAGCGCAATGATGTGCTCAATCGTCTCAACCCCGAAGTTCCGGCACAGATTGGCCATGCCTCCAGATTCCAGCTGGAAGACCGCAATCGTCGCCCCTCGGCTCAGCAGCACAAAAGTCTTCCCATCATCCAGCGGAATCCTCTCAATCCGGAACCCCGGCGTATGCCGGTGAATCAACTTCACGGCATCGTTGATCACCGTCAGCGTCTTCAAACCCAGAAAGTCCATCTTCAGCATCCCCAACTCCGTCAGCGGAGCCATCGCCAGCTGCGTCACCACATCCCCCTCATTCCCACGCGTCAGCGGCACATACTCGGTCAGATCACACGAGCCAATCACCACCCCGGCCGCATGCACCCCCGTCCCCCGAGTCAATCCCTCCAGCCGCATCGCCGATTCATACAGATTCGCCACGGCCTGGTCCGCCTCGATGGCAGCCTTCAACTCCGGATTCTTCTTCTTCGCCTCCACCAGCGTAATGTTCAGTTCCTGCGGAATCATCTTCGCCACCCGGTCCACTTCCCCATAACTCATCCCCATCACCCGCCCCACATCCCGGATCACACTCTTCGCCCCAAGGGTGCCAAAGGTAATGATCTGACTGACACAGCGCTCGCCGTACTTCTGCCGCACATACTCAATGACCTCAGGCCGCCTCGTCTGACAGAAGTCCACGTCGATATCCGGCGGACTAACCCGCTCGGGATTCAGAAAGCGCTCGAAAATCAGCCCGAACCTCAGGGGATCGCAATCCGTAATCCCCAGCGCATACGCCACCAATGATCCCGCCGCCGATCCCCGGCCCGGACCAACCGGAATGCCATGGTCCTTCGCCCATTTGATGAAGTCCCAGACAATCAGAAAGTAACTCAGGAACCCCATCTTCTCCATCACGTCCATCTCGTAATTGAGACGGTCCTGCAGCTCCGCCGACGACGCCAGCGACCCATACCGCACCTCCAGACCCTCCCGGCACATGCGCCGGAAATACTCGCCGCGGGGCGACCCATCCGGACTCTCGAACTGCGGATACTTCTCACTGCTCGACGAATCGAGCTGGATCTTCAGATCAACCTTTTCCGCAATCTCAAGCGTGCTCCAGAGCGCCTGCGGCGTGTGACGGAAGAGCTTGATCATCTCCTTCGGGGTCTTGAAGTACACTTCCTCGCTGTACCGCATGCGCTTCTCATCCAGCACCATCTTGCCAGTCCCGATGCAGATGAGCACGTCGTGCGCCTGATGATCATCGCGGTTCAGAAAATGCACATCATTGGCCGCCACCGGCTTGATCCCGAATTCCCGCGACCACTCCAGAAGCTGCCCCGTGCAGCGCCGCTGCAGCTCGGCCACCTCTCCGCTCACATGATCGTGAATCTCCAGATAGTAATCCTCACCCCAGCGCTCCCGGAACTTCCCGACCAGATGCTTCGCATGGTCCACTTGCCCGGCCCGGATGCTCTCGTTGACCTCTCCATTGAGACAGCCAGACAGCACAATGAGCCCATCCCCATGCGCAAAAAGCGAATCATGATCGGTCCTCGGCTTGTAGTACTGCCCCTCCAGATGCGCCTCGCTCACGATCTTCGTGAGATTGCGGAAACCAACTTCGTCCTTCGCAAGCACCGTCAGATGATAGTTGTTCTTCTTCCCGGGAACCTCCGCCCGGTGCGTCTTCTTCACCCCCTCGCCACATACATACAGCTCGCAGCCAATGATCGGCTTCACCCCAGCCTTCTTCGCCGCCTGATAGAAATCAATCGCACCATACAGATTGCCATGATCGGTCATCGCCACCGCTGGCATTCCCAGCTTGGCCGCCTTCTTGACCACATCATCAATCCGGCACGCTCCATCAAGTGTCGAAAACTCGGTGTGCAGATGAAGATGGACAAATTGTTCGGGCAGATCGGCAGGCATCTCCCTCCGCTAAATCGGCCCCGCCCCACAGGCAACAGAGTCCCTCCACGAGGACTACATCAGCGACCGCCGAATTCCTTCCAGAAGGTCCACGCCGCGAGACAGAATCCCGTCACCGTCACCACCCCACGCACCGCCGCCGCAGGAATCCGCTGCGCGGCCTGCGCCCCCGCCCAGTAACCCGCAAACGCCCCCAGCGTCATCACCAGAGCCCGCGGCCAATCCACCAGCCCAGCCACCACAAAGGAAAACGCCGCCACCACATTGATCACGGCTCCCAGCACGGTCTTGAGCGCATTCATCTCATGAATCCCAGGAAGCCCCAGAAAACCAAAGGTCGCCAGCATGAGAATCCCGATACCAGCACCGAAATATCCTCCGTAGACGGCCACCGCAAACTGAAACAGAACCACGCCGGCCACCGGCCGGCCAGTTCCACCCATCCCGCCCTCACCGCCACAAGGCCGCGCCCCCGCAAGCCTCCGGACGACCCCCTGCACCGTGAAAAGCAGGGTCGCAAACAGAATCAGAAACGGCACCAGCCTCCGGAAGGTATCCGGATCCCCCGCAATCACCAGACCACTGCCCACCAACCCACCCAGCAGACTCACCGGCAGAAACTTCCGCAGCCACGGCCGCACGGTCTCAAGATGCCTGCGGTACCCCAGCATGCTCCCAGCCGTGCCCACGAGCAATCCCACCGTACTGGTCGCATTCGCCGTCACCGGAGGCACCCCGAACGCCAGCAGCACCGGAAACGTCACCAGCGTCCCTCCACCCGCCACGGCATTGATCACGCCAGCCGTCGCCGCCGCCAGAAACAATCCGGCCACCTCCACCGGATTCATGACACCCCGTTCCTCACCTGACCCGTTCCCCGCACCAGATATTTGTAAATCGTCAGCTCAGGCAATCCCATCGGCCCCCGCGCATGCAGCTTGTCCGTGCTGATCCCGATCTCGCAGCCGAACCCGAATTCCCCCCCGTCATTGAAACGCGTACTCGCATTCCAGAAGACCGCCGCACTGTCCACCCCAGCCAGAAAGCGCCCCGCCGCAGCCGCATCCTCGGTCACGATGCAGTCGCTGTGCCTCGATCCATACCGCGCAATGTGCTCCATCGCTTCCTCCACATCCGCCACCACCTTCACCGACAGAATCAAAGCCAGATACTCGGTCGCCCAATCCTCCTCAGTCGCCGCCACCACCTCCGCACAGATCCCCCGGACCCGCTCATCCCCACGGACCTCCACCCCAGCCGACCGCAGCACCGGAATCAGCACAGCCAGAAACCGCTCGGCCACCGCCTCATGCACCAGCAGCGTCTCCGCCGCATTGCACACCCCTGGCTTCTGACACTTCGCATTGCACACAATCCGCTCCGCCATCCCCAGATCCGCCGCCGCATCCACATACACATGGCAGATCCCATCGTAATGCTTAATCACAGGCATGCGCGCCAGACTCACCACCGTCTCAATGAGCCCCTTGCCCCCACGCGGAATGATCAGATCAAGCGACTCATCCATCTCGGCCAGATACCGCACACTCTCACGGTCGGTCGCCCCAATCAGCTGAATGCTGTGCGCCGGCAGACCCGCTGACGCCCCAGCAACCTGCAGCACTTCCGCAATCACCCGGTTGCTCGCAATGGCCTCGCTCCCCCCACGCAGAATCGTCGCATTGCCACTCTTGAAACACAGGGCCGCCGCGTCGCTCGTCACATTCGGCCGACTTTCGTAAATGATCCCGATCACCCCGATCGGGACCCGCACCTTCGTGATCCGGAGCCCGTTAGGCCGATCCCACTCCGCAAGAACCTCACCCACTGGATCGGCAAGCTCTGCCACCTCGCGGACCCCCTGCGCCATCGCCCGGATCCGCGCACCATCCAGCGCCAACCGGTCCAGCATGGCCGCACTTAGCCCCCTCTCCCGCCCCCTCGCCAGATCCTCCCGGTTCGCTTCCTCAATCCGGCCAGCCCCCGCCTCCAGCCCATCCGCCATCGCCCGCAGAATCGCATTCTTCCGCTCAGCCGGAAGCACCGCCAGTTCACGGCTCGCCCGCCGGGCCTGCCGCCCCATCAGTTGAATATCTTCGCGCAATCCCATGACTTTAGTTCTCTCCCGCGATCAAACGGAACGACCGGACCCGCAAGAGCGAGTCCGGTCGTTCCTGGAGTTCGTTCCGGTCAGCGCAGGCCTCAGTGAATCCCCGGCTGCGGGGCCACCAGACCATGTGCCGAAAGATCCCGCAGGACCACCGACAGTTCCCGCATGGCCTCGCGCGTCTGCTTGTGCCACTCGTGCAGCTTCTGCTTCGAGACTTCCACGCGGTCGTTCACCGCCTTTTCCAATTCATGATAGTTCCCGGAAAGCCGGTCCAGCAGCGCGTCCAGTGCCAGCGAAGCATCCTTCGCCGGAACCGCCACCTTGCCCTGCAGCGCGTCAAGCTGATGCTGCGCCCGCTTCCGTGCTTCACGCATCTCCGCGAGCACAATCTTGCTGTCCGGTACCCGCCGCAGATCCCACGCCAGTCCCAGCTTTGACAGCATCCAGATCGTCCACTTCGACGGATCCCACTGCCACGGCTTCACCCCGTTCCGGTAGTCGTGCTGAAACTCATGGTGATAGTTGTGATACCCTTCCCCGAATGTGAAAAAGGCCATCACGGCACTGTCACGCGCACTGTGCGTCGACGAATACGGCTGACGCCCGATCGTGTGGCAAAGCGAATTGATGAAGAAGGTGCAGTGCTGCGCCACCACGATGCGCGCCACTCCAGGAATGAGCAGACCACCGAGCGCTCCCACCCACGGATCCATCCCGTGCGAAGCATTCCACCAGTAACCCAGCACCATCGGCACCACAATGCCCACCACAAAGCCAATCCAGTGCACATAGCGGTACTGCCACATGACCATCCGGTCCTTGCGGAGGTCCGCCACATTGTCCATCGGCGGCTCAGGATTGAGCTTGAACATCAGCCAGCCAATGTGCGCCCACATGAACCCCTTCGAAATGTCATACGGATCCCCATCGTGATCCACATGCTTATGGTGCCGGCGATGGTCCGATGCCCAGTCAAGACACGCATTCTCAAAGGCACAGGCCCCGAAAACCAGCGTGAACAACCGGACCGGCCACGCCGCCTTGAAGGACAAATGCGAAAACAACCGGTGGTACCCCACCGTGATGCTGCACATCGTCGCAATGATGTAGAACATGAACAGGCTCACCTGGAACCAATCGAGCCCATGCTTCACAATATACCACGGCACACCCACGACGGCGATGATCGCGGTGAAAATCAGGAACAAACTGGTCGTCCAGTTGACTCGCTCAAACGGAATTCGGTACATATCAGGTATGTTGCTTCAGGAGAAGGATGTCTTGTGAGGGGGATAGGAATGGCTGATCTCCAGACCGGACCGCTCCTACCCGCAGATACGGACAAATTCGCGCCGCCCTTTCCGGAAATCTTCGTCAGGAGTTCGCCCGGAACGCTTCCTGACGCAAGCGCACTTCCTCACAGCCGCCACGCCGGATTTCCGTTCACTTCGGATCCAGATTCTCCTTGAGGTCTTCCTCGGAAACCCGCGAATCCACCCCGCCCGCGGGCACTTCCGCCCCAGCCACCCAAACCAGCGCGTTCAGAATCGTCCGCCGGAAATCCGCATTGCCCCAGTTGCGGTGAAAATGCCCGCCGGTGAAACCGAACCCGCGTCCCCCATCCTTCCGCTCCACGGCCCACATCATCGCCTCAGACCGGCCCGCCGCTTCCTGAATGTGCTTGTACGGCCCCGCCGGATACACATACGGGCCATTCCTCACCTGATCCGAGGGCTTCGCTACCAGCAGCGGCGTGAACTTCACCCCATCGCGCTCAGCGCCCGCGTCAGCCGTAAAGCCGTCCACAAAGCGCATATTGAAGTACCATTCATCCCGGATCTGAAACGGCTGCACCCCGCGTGTCACAGGATGCACCGGAAAACTCCGGAATTCGGGTTCCCAGATCGGATTGCACGAAAACTGATGCTCGTAGTATCCACCCACGAAATCCTTGAACGCAGGGCCTCCGCGGTCCGCCGGGACCTCGACCCCGTAATGCATGAAACCAATGCCGCAGCCGCGCGCCGCCAGCTTCTTCAGCGTCTCCAGATGATTCCCCTGAAGCGCCGGATGCCCGCCCCCGCCATCCGCATAGATCACGACCGCATCGGCCTTCTCCAGCACCGCCTCGTCCTTCACCCATCCCTGATCATGCCGGTCCATGACCACCCCCGGCACCCCCTGCAGACACTTCTCAAGCAGCAGCGATCCCGCCCGGAATTCATGCATCAGCGGTGGATGACTCGGCCGCCCGGCAATGAAGACCAATCGCTTCGGTTCAGCCGCCACAGCCCCGGCACTCACCGCCAGCATCAGAAGAAGTATCCGCGTCATCATGGGAATTTCAGAAGTTCAGATTTCTACAGGATCCGGCATACGGAGAGCACCCGCTCGTCCTTCCAGATGTCGTCCGGACTGATCGACCGCCGCACGTACGGAAAGACAATGCCCGCATGTCGGTAGCATTCCTGCACCAGCTCCGAACAGATGTACTTCCGGTCCCGCGTGCGCCGCCCCGTCCCAAAGAGGATCCTCACCAGAATCCGCAGAATCTCCCAGTTGTCGTATGGCTTCGTCAGCTCATCCATCCCGAAACTGATCGCCCGCTTCACCTTCTCGTCCGCCACCGCCGGATGCAGCCGCCCAATCACAATCCGCCCGCGGTACGGCCGCCGCCGCCCATGGTAGTCCTTCAGATACT